>NZ_JBSGJA010000017.1:0-241090 GCF_053605345.1 Amycolatopsis sp. NPDC003865
GCGATGGCTACACACCTACAATCACCACCGCGGACACACCGCACTCGCAGGCCACCCACCCGCCAGCCGCGTCCCCAACCTCACAGGGCAATACACCTAGGACGCACCCGCCTCGAGCACCGCGAGATCGCGCACCGCGTACCGGTGGTGCTCGGCTTCTTCCTTCAGCACCACCTTGAGGCAGCGGCGCACGACGTAGTCCTGTTCGGGGTACGGGTCGGCCGGCTTGCGGCCGCACACCCGGTCGAGCTCGGCCGCGGTCAGCCCGTCGACGACGCGCCGCATCACGGCCATGCGGGCGAGCCGCGGCGCGAGCACCTCGTCGAGCGTCGGGGTCGCGTCGAGGTTCAAGCCCAGCTTCGCCGCCTCCTCCGGCGGCGTCCCCCCGGCGGGAAAGCCCAGCGGATGGTAGGGCGCTTCCTCCTCGAGCACGGCGTTGCCGAGCCAGGCATCGCAGGCGAACAGCAGGTGCCGGTGCGTCTCGACGAACGACCACTCGCCATCGACCCGCTCGTGCAGCTGGGCCTCGGGCAACTGCCGCGCCCGGGCGAGGGTCGCGTTCCACGAGTTTTCGATGGCGTCCCAAGCGGTCCGGTAATCCTCGGGAGACGCCGCGTCCCGCGCCAGCACCCGCTCGGGGTACCGGCGGTCCAGCTCGGCCTCGACATAGGCGGTCACGTCGACGTCGTTGACCACGACGCGCTCGAAGGCGCCGCCGAGGGAGATGTCGCCGCCGTAGCAGTCGACGATCTTCAGGCCGGTCACCTCGCAGTCGCGGATCTCGAGACCCGCGAGGTCGCACAGGTGGATGCGGGCACCGCGGAACCGGTCGCTCTGGACGTATTCGGAAGCCATCGCAGCAGTCTCGCACCGCGACCGGCCGCTCCGCAGGCGTTTCCCCGGAACTGCCCTACGTGCCCAGGATCCGCCGCGCCCGGGCGAGCACCGGCTTGTCCACCATGGCCCCGTCCACAGTGGACGCCGACTCCCCCGCCGTGACGACCCGGCGGGCCCACTCCCGCTCGGCTTCGCTCGGCGCGAAGCCCGCGCGGACCGGCTCGAGCTGCCTCGGGTGGACGCAGAGCTTGCCGCCGAACCCCAGCCGGCGGGCGTACCGGACGTCGGCGGCGAGCCGGTCGTCGTCGCGCAGGTCGGTGGTGACGCCGTCGACCGGCGGGGCCAGCCCGGCCGCCGCCGAGGCGATCACCAGCCGGGAACGCGCGTAGGCGAACGGTTCCGGGTCCTCGGGTGCGACGCCGAGTTCCGCGGCCAGGTCGACGCTGCCGAACGCCAGCCGCGTCACCGACGGGACGGCGGCCAGCTCACCGGCGCGTTCGACGCCGCGCGCGGTCTCGACGAGGGCCACGACCTCGCCGAACCCGGCGAGAACGCCGGGCGTTTCGGCCTTCGGCACGACGACCGGGACGCCACGCGCGGCGACCAGCGCGGCGTCGGCCTCGAACCACGGCGTGCCGGGGGCGTTGATCCGGACCGCGGCCCGGCCGGTCTCGAGCCAGGACGCGACCGCCGCGCGGGCGGCGTCCTTGTCCGCCGGGGCGACGGCGTCTTCGAGGTCCACGATCACGACGTCGGCGCCACTGGCCACGGCCTTGCCGAAGCGGTCGGGCCGGTCGCCGGGCACGAACAGGTAAGTGGTCGGGGGCACGCCGCCGAGCCTAGTAAGGGATCGCGCCGCCGGAGAGTGCGCGTTCACCCCATGCGGTGACGGCGCCCTCAGGACGACCGTGGAGGTCGTCGGACGAGAGGAAGAGACCATGCGCGGCGACTGGATCCACGACTGGGTGCTGGTGGAGATGGAATACCGGGCCGGGCCGCCCCGGCCGGCTCCGAGGCGACGGGAAGAACCCCGTCATCGGGCGGCGCTGTGGGCAGGGCTGTTCCCGGCCCGGCACGTCGAGGTGCGCCACGGCGGTTCCCCGGCGAACTGCTGAGCGTGCGCGTCGGGCAACCGCTTCGGTCGCGGGTTGACCACCCGCCGCCGTCCACCGGGAAACCTCAGCCGGCGAACCGGCCCACCGCCACGAACGCCGCCAGCACCAGCAGCACGACGTTCATCGGCAGCGCCTTGGTCTCCTTGCGCCGTGCGTGCACGATGATCGCACCGATCTGGACCACCGCCAGCCCGGTGGCCGCGAGCGGCGTCAGCACCGGCGCGATGTCGAGCGCCCAGGGCAGGATCAGCCCGAGCGCGCCGAGGATCTCGACGGCCCCGATACCCTTGATCGCCGCCGCGGAGAAGTCCGCTGTCCAGCCCATGTTCGGGTTTTCCAGCAGCTTCTCCCGCGGCGTCACGAGCTTCATGCCGCCGGCGCCGAGGTACAGCGCGGCGAGCACACCCGACACGATCCACAGGACGACGTTCACGATGACCTCCGGTCCGAAGAAAGTGATTGAACACTACATCACTTTCCGGAGGTTACTCCTCAACTTGGCTGGACCGTGACCGACTGCCCCGGCCGCAGGGTGATCACCCGGCGCCACACCCCGGCCCGCACCTCCGTCCGGGTCCCGCCGACGCTGCGGATCACCGCACGCGTCACCTTCCCGTCGCGCCACGCCAGGTCGACGTCGAAGCCGCCACGTGCGCCGATGCCGGTCACCCGGCCCGACCGCGCCCACGCCGAGGGCAGCGCCGGCAGCAGCTCCAGCACGCCGGGCCGCGAGTAGACGAGCATCTCGGCCATCGCCGCCGGCGCGCCGAGGTTCGCGTCGATCTGGAAGATCGTGTAGCTGCCCTGGCTGTACATGTCGAAGAAGTTCGGCGCGGTGCCGTTGCCGTTGCCGACCGACGGCCGCAGGACCGTCAGCAGCAGCTGGTACGCGCGGTCGGCGTCCTTCAGCCGCGCCCAGCACGCCGAGCGCCACGCGGTCGCCCAGCCGTAGCTGTCCATCCCGCGCGCGATCAGCAGTGCGCGCACCCCGTCGAGCAGCTCCCGCGGCGCGGTGTCGGCGGCGATCCGGTCGCCGGGGAAGAACCCGATCAGCGGGGACAGGTGCCGGTGCGTCGTTTCGCCGAGGTTGTCCGGTGACATCCACTCCTCGAGCCAGCCGGTCGCCGGGCTCACCTTCGGCAGGTACAGCTTCCGCTGCAGCCCCGCGATCCGGTCGCCGTACGCCCGGTCGCGGCCCAGGACCGCGACGGCTTCGCGGTAGTGCTCGAACAGGTCCCAGACGATCTCCTGCGAGTAGGTGTTGCCGCGGGTGTCCTGCGGGCCGTGCTCGGGCGACCAGTCATGGTCGTCGACGAGCACCTCGCGGCCGTCGACCGTCATCGGGACCAGCCGGGCCTCCCAGAACTCGACCGCCCCCTCGAGCAGCGGGTAGATCCTCGCGAGGTACGCCTTGTCCTGAGTGAACGCGTAGTGGTCCCACAGCGAGTTGCACAGCCAGGCGTTGCCGGCGGGGTGCCACCACCAGCCGGAGCCGCCGTAGATGTTCGTCGAGAACGCGACGGCCCAGCCCGCGACCTTGCCGCTGGTGTTGCGGAAGCGGTTCCTCGGGTCGTTGAACAGCCGGCTCGTGCTGTCCGTCCACACGGGAAGCTGCGCGAGGCAGTAGTCGGCCAGGGCAGTGAAGCTCTCCGGCAGCGCCGCCCGGTCGGCCAGCCAGTAGTTCATCTGGACGTTGATGTCGGTGTGGTAGTCGCTCATCCAGTCGGGCGTGTTGGTGTTCTGCCACAGTCCCTGCAAGCCCATCGGCAGCCCGTCGCGCGAACCCGTGATCGTCAGGTACCGCCCGAACTGCAGGTAGCTCGCCTCCAGCTCGGGGTCGGGGGTGGCCGGGTCGTCGTGGCGGGCCAGCAGCCGCGACCACGTGTCCAGCGCGCGCTTCGCCGGGGGCGACTGCCCGAGGTCGACGGTCATCCGGTCGTAGAGCCGCCGGTAGTCGGCGACGTGGGTGGCCAGCAGCGCGCCTCCCCCGGCCCGCAGGGCGTTCGACGCCTTCCGCTTCGCGAGCGCCGCGGGGTCGAGGGACGCATCGAGGAACTTCCGCGCTGCGTCCGGCACGTAGTTCGTGCCGCCACTCACGACGATGACCACCTCCCGGCTGCCGCCGAACGTGGTGTCGCCGGCGACGGTGCACGCGTACTTCAGGCCGTTGGCGAACTTGCCGGCGAACGCCGCCGGGCCGGTCGCGGTCTCGCCGCGGGTCGGCTCCAGCGAGACCGAGCCGGTGACGGGCCCGCCACTGAGCCGGATCACCACGACGTCGTCGGGGTGGCTCGCGAAGTACTCGCGGCGGTACCGCACGCCCCGGTGCCGGTAGGTGATCACGACGACGCCGTTGCTCAGGTCGAGCGTGCGGCGGTAGTCCGTGACACTGGTGTGCGCGGGCACCGAGATCCGCAGCTTCGCCAGCAGCCCGAGGGTGCCGAACTTCTCGCGTTCGTAGGGGAACTGGCCGTCGTCTTCGAGGACGTCGTTGGCGCCGCCGGTCCACAGCGACGCGTCGGCGAGATAGAGGAAGTCGGCGGCAGGATCACCGCCGACCAGGGCACCGATCCGACCATTGCCGATCGGCAGGCCTTGTTCGATGATCTTGTCCTCCGCCGCCGGGGCTGGGTACCACAGCGTCGTCGCCCGGGCGTCCGGGACGAGGTCCGCCTCGGTCGGACGCAAGACCTCAGCGCTTGCGGTGAAAGCAGGAACGCCACTGAAGGCGAGACCGGCGCCGACCGCGCCACCGAGCTTGAAGAAGGTACGGCGAGAGGGAGGGTTCGACATGTCGGATCCGTTCGGCGTTGAAGGCGGGACCGGCGTGCAGCCCGCCAAACATATGACCTATCCGGATCCGAGGTCAAGATTCTTCGTAATTAATCCGATTACTTACGAGCGCGCTCGATCAAGTACTCCTGGAAGGTGATCTCGCCTTCGCGGTGCTCGGGCGTCAGGTGACCGCCGTCGGCGTAGGCCCGGAACGTCTCCCCCGGCACCTTCAGCGGCACGATCCGCCGGAACCGCCCGTTCGCCTCGCCGACCGCCTGGGCCAGCTCGGTCGCCGTCAGGATCTCCGGGCCGCCGAAGTCGGGCACCCGGCCCGCCGGGTCGTCCCGCGCCAGCGACGTCAGCCGGCGGGCGACGTCCCGGACGTCCACCGGCTGGAAGGAGACCCGCGGCACCGGCACCACCGGGAGCCGGGTCGCGCCCGCGAGGAGCGTCCGGACCAGGCCGTGGAACTGCGTCGCCCGCTGGATCGTGTGGGGCAGACCGGAGGAGGCGATGAGTTCTTCGGTCTCGTGCTTGGTCCGGTAGTAGCCGAGCGGGACGCGGTCGACGCCGACGATCGAGACGTAGACCAGGTGCGTGACACCGGCCCAGCGGGCCGCTTCGACCAGCCTCGCGGCCAGGTCCGCTTCGCGCCCGAAGTAGTCGGTGGCGCAGTGGACGACGACGTCGACGCCGGCCACGGCGCTGTCGATGCCGCGCCCGCTCCGCAAGTCGCCGCGCACTACGTCCGGACCTGCCCGCCTGCTCAGCACCCGGACCTCTTCGCCCGCCGCCCGCAGCCGCGCCACGACCGCCGAACCGAGCCGCCCGGTGCCGCCGGTGACCAGGATCCGCACGTCGACCACCTCCGGCGTCATCCTGGCACGGCGGTGCCCGCCGGGAAACGGTTTCCCGGCGGGCACCACACGGTGTGCTCAGTTGCGGACGATGGTGAAGGTGGACGTCGTGTTGCGGATGTCCTGGTCGTTGTCGCTCAGCGTCAGCCCGGTGAAGGTCGCCGACCCGACGGCCGGGCCCTGACCCGGTTCCGGCAGCTCGTTGGCCCAGATCCCGATCCCCGACTTCGCGTCGAAGGCGTCACCGCTGCGGTGCGCCCCGGTGATCGACACGTTCGTCAGCACCGTGTCCTCGACCGGGTGCTCCGGCGTGGTGCCGTCGTACTTGGTCTGGAACATGATGCCGCTGTAGGTCGGGCCCTGGATGTCCACATCGGACACCCGGATGCCGCGGAACTCCTTGGACGCGGAGAACAGCCAGATCGCCGGGAAGGTCTGCTGGCCCCAGAAGTGGCCGCCGTCCCGGACGAGCGAGGCGTTCTGGACCATCGTCGGCTGCGGACCGAACCCGAGGAACGGGTAGCCGAAGTCGAGCGAGCTGATCGTGACCGCCGAGTACGTCAGCGTGTCCGCGATGTAGAGGTTGCGGAAGGTGTTGTTGTACCCGCCGTAGACCGCCAGCCCGGCCGCGCGCCACGGGGTGAGCGCGGTCAGGTTCTCGAACACGTTGTCGTACTGGTTGCCCGCGTTGATGTCCGTGGCGGCGAACAGCGCGAAGCTGTCGTCACCGGTGGACCGGGCTTCGATGTTGGTGACGTGGTTGCCGGTGCTCCCGTTCGTGAGGTTGACGCCGTCGGCGAAGGTGTCGCGGATCCGGGAGTTCTTGATCGTGGTGTTGTCCACGTTGGTGCCCCAGACCATGACCACCTGGTGCTCGACCCAGATGTTGTCGATCGTCAGGTTCGCCACGTTGGTCAGGTTGAACACCTTGCCGGGCCCGTCGATGCGGGAGGTGTAGTTCCCGAACACGGCGAACCCGCTGAACGTCGAGCCGTTCGCGCTCGACTGCACGTCGATGCCGATGTCGGTGTTCTCCTGACCCGAAGGCGCGGAGAACTTCGTGAACCACGGCCCGGCGCCGGTGACCGTGACGGCCTTGCCGTAGACGTTCAGCTTGCTCGACAGCGAGTAGCTCCCGGCCGGCAGGTAGACGCCGGTGAGGGTGCTGTCCTGCCGGACCTTGTCGAGGGCGTTCTGCACGTCCTGCTGGGTGAACCCGGCCGGCGTCGCGAAGTGCGCCGGGTCGGGGTTCGCGACCGCGGTGGCCTGCTCGAAGTTCACGAAGTCGATCGCGTAGTTCGTGCTGTTGGCCGCGTCCTTCTGCAGCTTGATCTTGTGCCCGGCGGGCACGGTCGTGCCGAGCATCGCGGACGCCTCGTCGTAGATGTGGCGCGGGCCGGTGCCCGGCGAGTTGCCCGGGCCGGTTTCGGCGCCGTAGAGCCACGCGTAGTGCGAGGTCAGGTCGATGGCCTTGAGGAACGTGCCGTCGACGTAGACGTTCAGCGTCGAGGTGATCCCGCCGCCGCCCGCGGAGTCCGGGATGGAGAACCGCGTGACGAGCGTGTTCGTGGACGCGCGGGTGGTGAACTCCACTGACGAGCCGGTCGAGTTCAGCGTCACGGCCTTGCGGCCCGACGCCTCGCCCGCGAGGTCGCCGATGACGCGGTTCGGCCCGATCACCGACGCCCCGCCGGCTACGACGCCGTCCTCGGCCTCGTACATGTCGTAGGGCATGTTCGCGCCCCGGCCGACGAACAGCGCCTGCGTGCTGGTGTTGTTGGCCTGCTTCACCGGCAGCTCGTTGGCGTCGTTCGCGACGACCGTCTTGACGGTGTACCGGCCGTTGGCGGCCGTCCAGGTGCCGACGGTGACCGGCGTAGCGGTGGCGCCCGCCGCGATGGCCCCGGTGTAGCTGCCGGTCAGCGTCTTCACGACGGCGCCGCTCTGGTCGGTGATCGTCACCGTGACGCCGTGGGCGCCGCTCGCGCTCGCCACGGTGCCCTGGTTGCGCAGGGTCGTGGTGAACGTGACCGAGTTTCCCGCGGACGGGTTGGTCGGCGACCACGCCGTGGCCGCGACGAGGTCGGAGCTCTGCACCGGGCTGACGACCAGGGCGGCCGAGCCGGTGTAGGAGTTGTTGGCCTCGTTCTGCTCGATGACGGCGTTGGCCTCGTCGACCTTGGCCGTCAGCTGGTAGCTGCCCGCGTCACGGGTACCGATGTTCGCCGACACGGTCGCCGAGGCGCCGGCCGCGAGGGCGCCGACGTTCGCGGTGCCGACTTTCGTCGTCCCCAGGTAGAGGTTGACGTTCGTCGCGCCCGAAGCCGCCGTCCCGGCGTTGCGGACGGTCGCCGACGCGGTGATCGAGTCGGTCTCGACGGGGTTCTGCGGCGACCACGACACCCCCGAGACGGTCAGATCCGGGTTCGGCGCGGGGACGCCGAAGACCTGGAACTCCGCCGCCTGCCCGCCGCCGGCACCCGAATTCGCGGTGACGCGCAGGCGGACGTCGGCGGCCCGGCCGCTCAGCGGGATCGTCACGGTGTTGCCGCTGGCCGGGCTGAAGCTGTAGGTCTGCGCGGCGGACAACGTGGCGAACGTGCTCGAAGCCTGGTCACGGCCTTCCACGGCGATCGTCTGCGTCCGCGGGCCCCACGCGGAGTCGGGGTTGAGCTTGACGACGACCTGGGTGAGGTCGGCGTTCGAGCCGAGGGCGACGGTCAGCAGGTTCGGGTAGGTCCCGCCGCCGCCCTCCCAGTAGGTGGTCAGGGAGTCGTCGTTGGCGTTCGCCGCGACGTACGTCCACTCGGTCGAGGACGCCGTGATCGGCTTGCCCGGCGCGAGGTTCGTGCCGGCCTGGGTGCCGTTGCGGGTCACGGTGTTGCTGTTCCCGGACTCGTTGCCGGCCGCGTCCTTCGCCCGCACGTAGTACGCGACAGTCGTGCCGTCGGGCTGGCTGTCCGTGTAGGTCAGCACGGTGCCCGCGACGCTGCCGCGGAGCTGGCCGTTGGCGTAGACGTCGTAGCCGGTGACGCCGGTGTTGTCGGTCGAAGCCGACCAGGTGAGCCGGATCTGGCCGCTCGCCGGCTGGGTGTAGGCGAGGTTGCCGGGCGCGGACGGCGGCTGCGTGTCCCCGCCGGCCGGGCCGTGCACCTCGAACTCCGACAGCTGCGCGGCGGGCCAGCCGGTGTTGGCGGAGACGTTCAGCCGCACGTACCGGGGCTTGCCGGTGACGTCCACGGTGACCGTGTTGGCCTTGGCGGGGTCGAAGACGTAGCCGGCCGAGGCCTTCAAGTCGGTGAAGCTCGTCCCGTCGGTGCTGCCCTGCACGCTGAAGGTCTCGGTGCGGGCGCCCCAGTTCGCGGCGGGGAGCTTCAGCACGAGCCGCGCGACGTCGGTGGGGGCGCCGAGGTCGGCCTGCACCCATTGCGGGAAGGCGTTGCCCGTGCTCTCCCAGTAGGTGTCCTGGTTGCCGTCGCCCACGTTCGCGACGGGGTAGCCGGCGAGCTGGCTGCTGGCGGTGTAGGTCGCGGAGGCGGCTTGGGCGGCGGGCTGCACGGCGGCGCCCACCGGCGTGGCCGGGGCGGCGCTCGCCACGACGGCGGGCGCGGCCAGAAGGAGGGACAGGGCGGCGTAGGTCGCCGCGCGCGACAGGAGTCGCTTCGTTCTCATGGGGTCCTCTGATCCGGGGAGGAGGGGAGACGCGTCGAGCACGCACGCCCCGGCGCGGGGACGTGCGGAACCGGGGAACGGGACAGGCGCGGACCGGGTCCGGGGGTGCGCGCGGGCAGCACGGAACAGCCGTCATGGGCACCTCTTCGTTGAGGGCTGGGCGGGATCTTCCTGACGTCTGCTGCGATTTCTCGCACTGTTGTCAGGTTCTTGCACTGATTCGTTCAAGAGTTACCGTGACGGGGGTCTCAAGTCAACGCCCGGGCGCGAAAAAGGCCTCCTCGCGGGGGATGCGAGGAGGCCTTGGCGGCTTCGGTCAGGAGTGGACGGCGCCCAGCCGGATCGCGTGCGTGCCCGGCGCGTTGACCGGCTCGCCGCAGTGCGCGCAGACGGTCGCCGGTTCCAGCACCTCGCCGCAGGCGTGGCGCCACAGGGTGGGCGGTTCGCCCTGGTGGACGTACTTGTCGCCCCAGGCCATCAGGCCGAGCAGGATCGGCTGCAGCGCGCGGCCGGCTTCGGTCGGGTGGTACTCGAAGCGCGGCGGGTGGTCTTCGTACCGGCGCTTCTCGAGGACGCCCGCGTCGACGAGCTTGCGCAGCCGCGTGGCCAGGATGTCCCGGCTGGCGCCGGTGTTCTCGGCGATCTGGTTAAACCGCCGCTCCCCCAGCATGATCTCGCGCAGCGCGAGCAGGCTCCACCGCTCGCCGACGACCTCGAGGGCTTCGGCGACCGAGCATTCACGACCACGCCGGACCATGCCACCTCCCTGGGGTTGAAAATCCAACCTAGCACGTCAAGGTCTGTGACCTGGCGGACAAGTGAGTTGTGTAATCCAACTTACCGGGCGTATACCGGAGAGATCCCCGATCTGCGAGGAGGCAGACGCCATGACGGACGCGGTGATCGTCGACGCGGTACGGACCCCGATCGGCAAGGGCAAGCCGAACGGCACACTGGCCGGGGTGCACCCGGTCGACCTGCACGCCCACGCGCTCCGCTCGCTCGTCGAGCGCACCGGCGTCGACCCGGCCCGGATCGACGACGTGATCAGCGGCGCCGTCGGCCAGATCGGCGAGCAGAGCATGAACACCGCCCGCTGGGCCGCGCTCGCCGCGGGGCTGCCGGAGTCGGTGCCGGCGGTGACCGTCGACCGGCAGTGCGGCAGCAGCCAGCAGGCCGTCCACTTCGCCGCGCAGGGCGTCATCGCCGGCGCGTACGACGTCGTGATCGCCTCCGGCGTCGAGTCGATGAGCCGGGTGCCGATGGGCAGCCAGGTGGCCGGGCGCGACCCGTTCGGGAGCCACGTCGCCGCCCGCTACCCCGACGGCCTGGTGCCGCAGGGCATCAGCGCCGAGCTGATCGCCGCGAAGTGGGGCTTCAGCCGGGCGCAGCTCGACGAGTTCTCCGCCGAAAGCCACCAGCGGGCCGCTCGCGCCTGGGCGGACGGGAAGTTCGCCGGGGAGGTCGCGCCGCTCAAGGCGCCCGGGCCGGACGGCGTGCTCGTCGACGTCACGACCGACGAAACCGTGCGGCCGTCGACCACCCCGGAGATCCTCGCCGGGCTGAAGCCCGCGTTCCGCGCCGACGTCTGGGAGCAGCGGTTCCCGGACCTCGGCTGGCACGTGACGGCCGGCAACTCGTCGCCGATCAACGACGGCGCCGCGGGCCTGCTGCTCACCAGCTCCGAGACGGCGAAGGCGCTCGGGTTGCGGCCGCGGGCGCGGATCCACAGCTTCGCCGTCGCGGGCGACGACCCGCTGTACATGCTGACCGGCGTCATCCCGGCCACGCGCAAGGTCCTCGCCCGGGCCGGGCTGTCGGTGGCCGACATCGACGCGTTCGAGGTCAACGAGGCGTTCGCCAGCGTCGTGCTCGCCTGGCAGGCCGAGATCGGCGCGGACCTGGCCAAGGTCAACGTCAACGGCGGCGCGATCGCCATCGGGCACCCGCTCGGCGGCAGCGGCGCCCGGCTGATGACGACGCTGCTGTCGGTGCTGGAGCAGACCGGCGGCCGCTACGGCCTGCAGACGATGTGCGAGGCCGGCGGCCTCGCCAACGCGACCGTCATCGAGCGCCTGGACTGACGGGTCAGGTACGCCCGCAGCGCCGCCACGGCTCCCCCGGGATCCGCGGCGGCGACCGGGAACACCTCGTCGAAGCCCTGCGCCAGCAGTTCCGCGCGCGTCTTCTCCAGCCGGCCGCCGAGCACCACCGGCAGCGCGGCCAGCGCGGGTTCCGCGCGCACGCGGCGGAGCACGTCCGTCCCCGACGCGCCGAGCACAGTGGACAGCACCAGGCAGCCCGGGCGCTCACGGCGGCAGGTCTCGAGCGCCTCGGCCGCCACGCACACCGTGTGCCCCTCGCGTTCGAGGACCACCTGCAACGCGACGAGGCTCCACGCCCCGGCGTCCAATCCCGACAGCACGACCTTCACCCCGGGGAGAGCCGCGAGCCCGCCGGGAAAATACGTCAGTCTTCGGGTGGCTCCTCGAGGCCGTCGCGCTCCGCCCACTCCAGCAGCGGTTCGATCGAGAAGACGGCCTGGTCGATGCCGGCGTGCAGGTCGCCCAGCTCGGCGAACCGGGCGGGGACCGTCGCGATGGTGAAGTCACCCGGCTCGGCGTCGTCGATCTCCTCCCAGCGGATCGGCGTCGAGACCGTGCCTTCCGGGTTGCCGCGCACGGAATACGCGCTCGCGATCGTGTGGTCGCGCGCGTTCTGGTTGTAGTCGACGAAGAGCAGCCTCGGGTCGCGGTCCTTGCGCCACCAGGTCGTCGTGACGTCGTCGGGCGCCCGGCGTTCGACCTCGCGGGCGAAGGCCAGCGCCGCCCGGCGCACGTCCGTGAACCCCCAGTTCGGCTCGATCCGGACGTAGACGTGCAGACCGCGCCCGCCCGAGGTCTTGGGCCAGCCGACCGCGCCGAGCTCGTCGAGGATCTCGTGGGCGACGTGCGCGACCCGCCGGACGCGGTCGTAGCCGCAGTCGGGCATCGGGTCGAGGTCGATCCGCCACTCGTCGGGCTTTTCGGTGTCGGCGCGCCGCGAGTTCCACGGGTGGAACTCCACTGTGGACATCTGCACCGCCCACGCGACGTGGGCCAGCTCGGTGACGCACAGCTCGTCGGCGTGCCGGTTGTAGCGCGGGAAGGTCACCCGGACCGTCTCCAGCCACGGCGGCGCGCCGTTCGGGACGCGCTTCTGGTGGACCTTCTCCCCCGCAACGCCGGACGGGAAGCGGTGCAGCATGCACGGCCGCTCGCGCAGGGCGTTGACGATGCCGTCACCCACCGAGAGGTAGTAGTTGACCAGGTCGAGCTTCGTCTCGCCGCGGGCCGGGAAGTAGACCCGGTCCGGGTTCGAGATCCGGACCGGGTGCGGGCCGACCTCCAGCTCCACCGACGGAGACTTCTGCGCCATGCGTCAGACGCTAGTGCAAAACCGGCGTTACGGTGGCCTGGTGAGCCTCCCGCCGGACGGGCACGTCCACACCGAATGGTCCTGGGACACGGTCACCGGATCGATGATCGGGTCCTGCGAACGGGCGCTGGAGCTGGGGCTGCCGTCGGTGGCGTTCACCGAGCACGCGGACCTGACGCCGTGGTTGATCCCCGAGCCCGTCCGGCCGCTGCTGCCGGACCACTTCCGGGTGCGGCTGCGCTCCGACGGCGTGCTCGAGCCGCCGGACCTCGACGTGCCGGGCTACCTGGCGTGCGTCGAGGAGTGCCGGGAGCGGTTCCCGTCGCTGCGGATCCTCTCGGGGGTCGAGTTGAGCGAGCCGCACTGGCACCGCCCGCGTGCCGACGCGCTGCTCGCCGCGCACGAGTTCGACCGGGTGCTGGGTTCGGTGCACTCCCTGCCCGGTGGCGGTCACCACCACGAGGTCACCGTCCTGGCCGACCGGCCGCCCGGCGACCTCCTCCGGGCGTACCTGGCGGAAGTGCTCGGGCTGGTCGAGTCGACGGCGGACTTCGCGGTGCTGGCCCACATCGACTACGCGCTGCGGTCGTGGCCGGCCGAGGGGCCGCCGTTCGCCGCGGCGGAGTTCGAGGAGGAGTTCCGCACGGTGCTGCGCGCGCTGGCGTCGAGCGGGCGCGCGCTGGAGGTCAACACGAAGGTGCCGCTGCCCGGCGACGTCGTGCGCTGGTGGTTCGCGGCCGGCGGGGAGGCGGTCGCGTTCGGCAGCGACGCGCACGAGCCGGGGCTGGTCGGCCACGGTTTCGCCGAGGCGGCGGCCCTGGTGGAGTCGTGCGGCTTCCGCCCGGGCCGCACCCCGCACGACTTCTGGCGCCGCTGACCCGGCGTCAGGTCAGGGCGTGGCGGCCGTAGGCGCGGGACTCCGCGCTCTGGTCGAGCAGCCTCGCCGCCACCCGGCCGATCGCCGCGTCCAGGTCCGCGCGGTTGCCCGTTCCCCAGTCGCCGAGGCGGTCGGCCAGCCAGTCGTGCCAGCCGCGGACCACCTTGTCGAATTCGGACCGTCCCGCCGGGGTCAGTTCCCAGCCGTCGCGGGCGTAGCGCAGGTGGCCGGTCAGCTCGAGCCGGTTGAACGCCGGTTCCAGCACCGGTGCCGGGACGCCGAAGTACTCGCCGATCGCCCGCAGCGTCGCCGGCTCGCCGCGGCGGTCACGCAGGTGGACCTGCAGCAGGCACCAGATCCCGCCCTCGTCGAGGTCGGTCCCGGCCCGCGACACGATCGCCGGGGCGACCTCGCGGCGCTCGCGGAAGAACAGCGTCGCGACCGCGCGTTCCAGTTCGCGGTCGTCCGTGCGGGCCTCCGGCATCGCGAAGCCGTCGCCGAGGTCCGGTGCCGCCGCCCGGGCGGTGTCGCGCAGCGGGACCTCCTTGAGGAAGAAGGCCAGGACCAGCGCCACCAGGCCGACCGGCGCCGCCGCGAGGAACACGACGTGCAGGGAGTCGCTGTAGGCCTTGATCACCGGCGCCGACACCGCCTCCGGCAGCGCGTGCAAGGCCGTCGGCACCTGCAGCGCCCGCGGGTCGACCCCCGGCGGCACCGGCAGCGCGGCCAGCTTGGGCGTCAGCTGGTTGGCGTACACCGTCCCGAAGATCGCCGCGCCGAACGAGCTGCCGATCGAGCGCAGGAACGTCACGCCGGAGGTCGCGACACCCAGGTCGGCGTAGTCGACGGTGTTCTGCACGGCGATGGTCAGCACCTGCATGCCCAGCCCAATACCCAGGCCGAGCACGGCCATGTACGCCGATGCCTCCCAGAAGCCCGTATCGGTGTCGAGCCGGGACAGCAGGTAGAGGCCGATCGTCATGCCCGCCGCCCCGGCCAGCGGGAAGATCTTGTAGCGCCCGGTCCTGCTGACCGCGTTGCCCGCCGCGATCGAGGCCACGAGCAGCGCCAGCACCATCGGCAGCAGCCGCACCCCGGACGTCGTCGCCGACGTGCCCTGCACGTACTGCATGTAGGTGGGCAGGTACGACAAAGCACCCAGCATCGCGAACCCGACGACGAAGCTCATGATCCCGCCGACGGTGAACACCGGGTTGCGGAACAGCCGCATCGGCAGCATCGGTTCCTTCGCCCGCAGCTCCACGAAGACGAACGCGGCGAGCAGCACCACCGACCCGATCGCCATCCCGATGATCACCGGTGAGCCCCACGCGTACTGCGTGCCGCCCCAGCTCGTCACGAGCGTGAGCCCGGTGGCGGCGAGGCCGATCAGCAGGATGCCGAGGTAGTCGATCACCGGCTTGACGGCGGCGCGCGCGTTCGGCATCGCCGACGACGCGACGACGAGCACGACGACGACCAGCGGGATGTTCACGTAGAACGCCCACCGCCAGGACAGGTGGTCGACGAAGAACCCGCCGAGCATCGGGCCGGCCACGGTCACCACGCCGAACACCGAGCCGAGGACGCCCTGGTACTTGCCGCGCTCGCGCAGCGGGACGACGTCGGCGATCAACGCGGTCGAGGTGACCATCAGCCCGCCGCCGCCCAGGCCCTGCACCGCGCGCCAGACGATCAGCCAGACCATGCTGTCGGCGAACCCGGCGCAGAACGAGCCGACGCCGAACACGATCACCGACAGCTGGAACATCAGCTTGCGGCCGAACAGGTCGCCGAGCTTGCCGACGACGACGGTCATGATCGTCTCGGCCAGCAGGTAGGACGTGACGACCCAGGACAGGTGCCCGGCGCCGCCGAGGTCGCCGACGATGGTGGGCAGCGCGGTGCCGACGATGGTCTGGTCCAGCGCGGCCAGGAGCATCCCGAGCAGCACGGCGCCGAACACCGCGTTGACGCGGGCCTTGCTCAGCGGTGCGGGCCCCGGCTCGTGGGCGACCTCCGCGGTGGCCGTCATGTCCTGCCCTCCTCGCTCGGCCTCCGAGGCTAGTGCGCGCCGTCCACTGTGGATAGCCACCCGTTCCGGTGGTCCGCGCCGGTCAGAGGGTCCAGCGCGCCCGCGGCGGCGTTTCGAGGACGAGCTCGCCGTCGACGGCCGCGGCGATCTCCTCCGGCGTCCAGGCGTCCCGGTGCAGCACCGGGCGGATGATCGCCGGCTGACGGACGGTGTGCAGGTGGCCGTCCGCCAGCCGGAACACCTGACCGGTGACGCCGGCGGACAGGTCGCTGAGCAGGTAGGTGACGAGCGGCGCGACGCACTCCGGCGGCTGCGCGCCGGGGTTTCCGCGCGGATCGGCGGCCATCAGGCGGGTCCAGGCGATCGGGCTGACGGCGTTGACCCGCACGCCGCGCTCGGCCAGGTCGGCCGCCCACGAGTACGTCATCGACGCCACCGCGCCCTTGGACGCCGAGTAGGCGGCGGCCCCGCGCTGCCCGATCATCGACCCCGAAGTCACGTTGACGAGAACACCGTTGCCCTGGGCAACCATCACCTTCGCGGCCGCTGTGCCGCAGTGGAGCGGGCCGAGGACGTTGGTTTCGATCAGCGCCCGGGTCCGCTCGGCGTCGTCGTCCTCCCACGGCGGGGCGTGGTAGCCGACGGCCGCGTTGTTCACGAGCCCGTCGACCTTGCCGAACCGGTTGCGGCACAAGGTGATCAGTTCCCGGGCGTAGCCCGCGTCGGCCACCGAGCCGACGCTCACCACCGCCGTGCCGCCGGCCGCCTCGATCGCGGCCACCGTCTCGTGGGCCGGTGCGGCGTCGATGTCGTTGACCACGACCGCGGCGCCCGACCCGGCCGCGTGCCGGGCGAACGCCCGCCCGAGCCCGCGCCCCGCCCCGGTGATCACGACCGCCCGTCCGTCCAGGATTCCCATGTGCTCCAGTGTGACCCAGCCGGGGAGCTCACGCTTCCCTGGTCAGCGTCACCTCGAACGGACGGAAGCCCTGCGCCCGGTAGAACGCCACCGCACCGTCGTTCGCCGCGTACGCCTGCACGATCAATTCGTTCGCGCCGCGTTCCCGGGCCCAGTCCACGAACGCCGACACCAGCGCCTCCCCCACTCCTTCACGCCGGTGCTCCGCGGCGACCCGCATGCTTTCCAGTGCCGCCCGCACGGCTGTCGGACGCAGTGAACTGACCGGCAGCAGCCGCCCGATCAAGTGGCCGGCGGCCGCACCGTCTTCCGCGCGGGCCAGCAGGCACAACGCCTTCTCGTCCCGGACGAGGCCCTGGTAGTACGCCGCGCCTTCGCGATCGGGCCAGCCGAGGTCCATCCGCGGGTCGCGGCTTCCGGCGTCCTCGGCGAACAGCGCGGCGGCCGAGGCGACGAGTTCGGGAACGTCTTCGGTGACACCGACGAAAACAGTCATACCCAGCACGGTAACCGCGTGTTTTTCGGAGTAAACCTCGATCTTCAGGGCCGTAGCCGAGCCAGGCCTTCCAAGGCGAGCTGCTCCAGATGGCCTGCCGCGGCGGCACTTCCGCCCGCGGCGTGGAAGGACGCAGCCACGGATTCCGCCGCCCGCCGGTACGACGGCTCGGTGAGCACCTCCCCGACCGCCGCCGCGATTCGATCGGCGTCGGCGCGGCCGAACCGCAGCCGGATGCCCGCTCCCGCGGCCACGACCTGGGCGGCCACGATGGGCTGGTCGTCGCGGATCGGGGCGACCACCAGCGGCAGGCCGTGCCACAGCGCTTCGCACACGGTGTTGTGGCCCGCGTGGCACAGCACCGCGTCCACCCGCGGCAGCAGCGCCAGCTGCGGGACCCGCGGCAGCGCCAGGACGTTCGGTGGCACCCGGCCCAGCGCCTCGCCGGGGTCGACGAGCACCGCGCGCGCGTCCAGCCCGGCGAACGCCTCCGACGCGGTCGCCAGGAACCGGCCGCCCGCGTCGGTGTTCGCCGTGCCGAGGGAAACCAGCACGGTCGGGCGGGGCGGGTCGAGCCACTCCCACGGGAAGTCCGTTGTGGACGGACGTGGGCCGAGCGCGGGCCCGACGAGCCGCACGCGCGGCGGGAGCGTGGCCGCGCCGAGCAGTTCACGCGTGGTGAACGCCAGGACGCCGTGCGGGGAGAACCGCGGGTCGGCCGAGCCGCGGCCGCCGGCGATCCGCGCCCGCAGGTCGTGCATCAGCGAGCCGACCCAGTCCGCGACCTTCGGCATGCTCGCGAGCGGATCGACCAGCTCGGCCGACGTCGTCGCCGACGTCACCCACGGCAGCCCGCGGGCCTCGGCCAGCAGCCCGCCGGCCAGTGCCTGCTGGTCGGCGACCACGACGTGCGGGGCGAAGGCGTCGATCGCCGCCGCGACGCCGGGGGCCATCGCGTCGGCCAGCGGGACGAGGAAGTCCTCCCAAAGGAACCGCAGCGCGGCGGGCCCCTTGAGCGCCGCCGGGCGCGCGGGAGCCCGGGCCGGCAGGCCGCAGGAGAAGACGAGCGCGTCCGGGCCTGCCAGCTGCCAGAGCAGGTCCTCGTGCCCGGCCCAGGCGACCTCGTGGCCGCGCGCGGCGAGTTCGGCGGCGACGCCGACGGCCGGGTTGACGTGCCCGACCAGCGGCGGGACGACGAACAGGAACCGGGCCACTACCGCGTCCGCGCCGGGACGCGCGAGGTGTCGCGGACCCAGCCGAAGATCAGCTCGATCACCTCGGCGGTCCGTTCGACCAGTACCGAGTGGCCTTGGTCGGGCAGCACGACGCAGCGGCAGGGGTCCAGGTGCGCCTCGAAGTGCGAGACCTGCTCGGCGAGGCCGGAGTCGCCGCCGAAGATGGCGAACACCGGGCAGCGCACGGCCGAGAGGTCGGCGGCGATCGTCGCGCTGCGCGGGACGTCCTCGGCGATCGTGGTGGTCTGGAGGATCTTGTTCGCCGCCTTCGACAGCCGCGCGGTGTGCGCGCCGTGGTTGTCGGCGATCCAGCCGATGACCTCGTCGATCGCCAGCCGGGTCTTGGCGTCGGCGAGCCCGTCGGCCATGTGCCGGGTCCACTCTTCCGTCGGCGGTTCGCCCTCGATGACCACGACGCTCGCCACCCGGTCCGGCCGGGCCGCGGCGAGCCCGAACGCCACCGACGCGCCGAAGGAGTTGCCGACGACGTGCACCGGCCGCGTCACGTCGCACGCGTCGAGGACCGCGACCAGGTCGGCGACGAACTCCTCCAGGTGGTACCCGGCCGCCGGGCGGGTCGTGCGGCCGTGTCCGCGCAGGTCGTACATCAGCACGTCGAGCCCCCGCTCGGCGAACGCCGGGCCGAGCGTGAAGTAGTAGCTGGCGAGGCTGTCGGTGAGCAGGCCGTGCACGCAGACGACGAGCGGGGCGTCGCCGTCGAGCGGCACCTCGGCGTTCAGCCGCTGGACGTGCACGTCCAGCTCGCCGGCGCGGACCTTGCTCACGCCGTCGCCCGCAGCGAAGCGACGATGTAGCGGACGAGCTCGCCGACGGTCAGCGCGATGATCTCCTCGAGGTCGCGCTCGGCGATGAAGGTCGCGAAGTTGACGCGCTCGCCGTAGTGCTCGCGCAGCTGCCCGGACAGCGCCACCAGGTCGACGCTCTCCAGCTCGAGGTCGTCGTGGAAGGTCGTGTCCATCGTGATTTCGGCGTCGTCGAGGCCGTACTCCTCCAGCAGCTCCCGCAGCATGCCGCTGAGCTGCGCGAGCACGGTCGTTTCGTCCGTGGCCGTGGTCTCGATGCTCATTCCGCGGTCTCCTTCGTCTCTTCGGTCCAGGCGACGACGTAGCGGCGCGGCGGTGCGCCGGGCAGGCTTTCGACGTCGGTGCAGTGCACGAGGAAGTCCTCGCCGGCGGCGCGGACGGTCAGCTCGTCCGGCGCCGCCGCGACGACCTCGAAGTGCCGGGGCTCGCCGCGCAGCCCGGTGCCGAGCAGCTTCGCCACGGCTTCCTTCGCCGTCCAGAACCGGGCGAACCAGCGCTCCGGGTCGCCGGTGAGCCCGGCGAACAGCGCCTGCTCGCCGGCACCGAGCGCGGCGTCCACAGTGGACCCGGTGCGGGCGGCGACCTCTTCGACGTCGATGCCGCACCGGGCGTGCCGGGCGATCGCCACACCGACTTCGCCGCGGTGCGCCACCGAAACCGTCAACGGCGGCAGCGTTCGGCCGTACGCCCCGGTCGCGTGCGGGCGGCCGGTGGCGTCGTTGCCGATGCGCAGCTCGGCCGGGAACATCTCCGCTTCACCACGCGCCCACAGGAACTGGCGGACGGCGTCCTTCGCCGCGATCCGGCCGAGCAGCCACTGGCGCCGGCCGCGCGGCGGTCGCTGGTCGTAGTCGTCGCGTTCGGCGCCCGCGAGGTAGTTGCGCATGATCAGCTCGCGGGTCGCCAGGTCCGGCCACTGCTCGTGCACCAGCGCCCAGCCGCCCGGCTGCTCGACCGACAGCGTCGAGCGTTCCGGGGTCCGGTCGGCCTGGCGGATGTGCGGGGTGCTGTCGAAGCGGCGGTCGCGCCAGCCGGTGAACTCGGCCCAGACCTGCCCGTCGTGGACCAGCTGCATGTCGGCGTCGAGGAACTCGCCGGTCAGCCCGGTGATCTTGACCAGGCAGTCCAGGCGCTCCCCCGGCGCCGGGTGGGGGCCGTGGAACCGGATCTCGCGCATGCCGACGGGGAACACGGTGGTGCGCTCGGTCAGCCGGGACATGATCCAGTAGCCGAGCACCTGGCCGACGTTGTCGAGCAGCGCGCCGGGCGCGGCGGGCGTGGTCAGGACGGCCCGGACGTGCCGCTCGCCGACCGCCGTCAGCTCGGTGACGCCCTGGAAGCGCGGGCCGTGGAACATCCAGCGTTCGTCGTACAGCTGCGCCGCCGTGGTCTCGGGCACCTGTTCGGCCGACGCCGGGAACGTCCAGGGTGCGGGCGCGTCCGCCGGGTACGCCGGCGCGAGTTCGACGGTCGCCTGGGAATAGCCGTCGAGGGCCGCGAGCACCCGGCCGGGCCCCTGGGGCCGGACCCGGACGCCGACGGTGACCGCCGGCACGGCCGTGATCCACTGGGTCAGCCGGACGTCGTGCACCGCGACCGCGCGCCGGCCGGGCGCGGCCTGCTCGGCGAAGCCCATCAGGTGGTCGATCACGGTGGTCGCCGGCACGACCGGCCAGCGGTCCCCGGCCTCGGCCTGCGGCGGCTGCTTGAAGAAGCAGTGGTCGAGCAGGTACGGCATCGCCTCGACCGACACGGCGAGCGTGGTGTCGAGCGGTTTCGGCGCCGGCAGGCGGCGGCTCGGCCGGGCGAGCACAGTGGACGCCAGGTCGGCGGTGTCGGCCAGCAGGGCGGCGAACTCCGCGGCGAGCGGGCCTTTCGCGGCCAGCTCGTCCACAGTGGACCTGCGGGCGGCGGGCAACGCGATGCGCGCGCGGACCTCGTCGTCCAGGGAGATCAGCCGGCCGCCCAGATCCAGCTTGACGGCCTTGTGCGGCGCCGGGCGATCGCCGGGCAGCCGCGTGAAGTCGATCTCGAGGCCGTCGGCCCACAGCGCGGTCGCGACGCGGCGCAGCTGCGCGAGCCCGGGCCGGTGCGCGGAGTGCGCGGCCACGACCAGGTGCTCTTCGCCGTGCAGGGTGTCGCCGACCAGCGAGCCGAGCTGGCCCGCGCCGACCTGCACGAACGCCCGGACGCCCGCCGCGTGCAGCGCGCGGACGAGCGGCCGGAACCGGACCGGCTCCAGCAGGTGCCGCACGAACAGTGCACGGATCCCCGCGTCGGTGGCCGGGTACTCCGACACCGTGGTCGCCGACCAGAGCGGTACCCGCGGCGGGTGCAGGGTGAAGGACGCGGCCGCGTCGCGGATCGGGCCGAGGTAGGGGCGCAGCATCGGCGTGTGGAACCCGGACCGGAAGGGCAGCACCTGGGCCACGATTCCCGCGTCCCGGAAGCGCGTGACCAGCTCGTCGACCGCCGCCGCGGGGCCGCAGATCATGGCCTGGTTGGGCGAGTTGTCGTGCGAGAGCACGACGTCCGCGCGGCCGGCCAGCTCGTCGAGGACGCGGGGCGCGGGCGCGCCGATCGCGGCGAACGCGAGGCCGGGGACGACGAGCGCGTCCGGGTCGAACCCGGCGAGGAACGCGTCGACCTCCTCTTCGGCGTGCACCCCGGCAACGGCCATCGCCGTCCACTCCCCCAGGCTGTGCCCGGCGACGGCGTCCGGCACGACGCCCAGCCGGTCCAGCGCGGCGTGGAGCAGCCGGCCCAATTCGAACACCGCGGTGCCCTGGCGGCCAACGTCGCCGACCTCGACGTCGTCGTGGTCCCACGGCAGGCCGAAGTGGCGGGCGACGTCGGCGCAGTTGAGCGCCAGCTCCGATTCCAGGCCGGGGAACACGAAGGCCAGCTTGCCCCCGCCCGGCCCGAGCAACGGGCGGTCGGCGAACCAGACATCGTTGCGGCCGCGCCACGGCTTCCCGCGGCCGACCGCCTTCCGGGCCAGCGCCAGGCGCTTCTCGGTCGGGTCGACGACGCCCAGCCGGACGGGCCCGTCGCCGGTCACCCGCGCGCCGGGCCGGTCGAGCAGGTCGCGCAGCTCGTCGACGCTGCGGGCCGCGAGCCGCAGCACGCGTTCGGGCTCCCGGACGACGACCGGTGTGGCGCGCCCGGGTGCCTGTTCGAGGACGACGTGCGCGTTGATCCCGCCGAACCCGAACGCGTTGACCCCCGCTCGCCGCACCGGCGCGTCCCACTCCTTCGCCGTGTCCAAAGTGGAGAAGCGGGTCCGGGCGAGCGCGGGGTGCGGGTCGTCGCAGTGCAGGGTGGGCAGCAGGACGCCGTGGTGCACGGCCAGCGCGGCCTTGACCAGCCCGGCGATCCCGGCGGCGGGCATGGTGTGCCCGATCATCGACTTCACCGAGCCGAGGACCGCGGCGCCCGCGGGACCGAAGACCTCTTCCAGGGTGGCGAGTTCGGCCGCGTCGCCGGCCGGGGTCGCCGTCCCGTGCGCTTCCAGGAGCCCGAGTGAGTCCGGTGCGGCCGGGTCCAGGCCCGCGGCCGCCCACGCCTGGCGCACCGCGCGGACCTGGCCGCCGGAATCCGGGTTGGCCAGGCTCGCGGTCCGGCCGTCGGAGGCGACGCCGGTGCCGGTGATCACGGCGTACACGCGGTCGCCGTCGCGCTCGGCGTCGGCCAGGCGCTTGAGCACCACGACGCCGGTGCCCTCGCCGATGAGCACGCCGTCGGCGTCGCGGTGGAACGGCCGGATCCGCTCGGACGGCGACAGGGCGCCGAGCTGGGTGAACACACTCCAGAAGGTGATGTCGTGGCAGTGGTGGACACCGCCGGCGAGCACGACGTCGCAGCGGCCGGAGGCGAGTTCGCGCACGGCGTGGTCGACGGCGATCAGCGAGGACGCGCAGGCGGCGTCCACTGTGTACGCCGGGCCGCGCAGGTCGAGGCGGTTGGCCAGCCGGGACGCGGCGAGGTTGGGCACGAGCCCGATAGCGGACTCCGGCGCCTCCGGCCCGAGCTGGTCGGTGAAGGCGCGCCGGACGGCGTCGAGCCGGTCTTCGCCGAGTTCCGGCAGGAGCTCGCCGAGCGTGCGGACGAGCTGGCTCGCCGTCCGGACGCGCTGGTCGAGCCGCACCAGCCCGGGCGTCAGGTAGCCGCCGCGGCCGAGGACGACACCCACCTTCGCCCGATCCGCCGGCAGCCGGTCCGGGCCGCCGGCGTCGGCGACGGCCTGCGCCGCGACCCGCAACGCGATCAGCTGGTCGGGTTCGGTGGCGGGCACCGAGTTCGGCATGATCCCGAAGCCGGTGACGTCCACTTCGGCCAGTTCGTCGACGAACCCGCCGCGGCGGCAGTAGACGCGGTCGGCGCGCCGCTCGCCGGGCGAATAGTGGACGTCATCCCACTTCTCGGGCGGGACTTCGGTGATGGCGTCCACGCCGCCGACGAGGTTGCGCCAGTACGCCGCGAGGTCCGGGGCGCCGGGCAGCAGCACCGACATCCCGACGATGGCGACGCGCACGTCCGTCACCACCCGGAGGCCGTGTGGACGACGGCGGAGACGTCGGGCCGGCCCCAGGCGAGCTCGCGCAGCAGGCCGAGGGTGCCTTCGTCGGGGTCGATCAGCTCGATGCCGCGGCGGGCGTAGTCGCGCATCAGCTCGGGCGTGACCATGCCGTCGTGGTCGCCGGTCGGCGCCCACGGTCCCCAGTGGACGGTCACCGCCCGGCCGGCGGGCCACCGCCGTCCGAGGGTTTCGAGGGCGTCGTTGGCGGCGGCGTAGTCCGACTGGCCGCGGTTGCCGAGCGTCGCGGCGATGCTGCCGAAGAGCACGACGAACTTCGGTTCGTCGGGCAGGTCGGCGGTGGCTTCGAGGAGCGTCCTGGCACCGTCCACTTTGGTGCCGTAGACGCGGGCGAACGACTCGCTCGTCTTGTCGGCGACGAGCTTGTCCTCGATGACGCCGGCGGCGTAGACGATGCCGTCGAGCCGGCCGTACTCGGCGTGGATCTCCTTGACCGCGCGGTGCACGGCTTCGGCGTCGAGCATGTCGACGGACTGGTAGCGGACCGGGCTGCCGAGCTCTTCGAGCTGGTCGAGCGTCGCGCGGACCTCGCGTTCGCTTTGGAGGCGCCGCACGGTCTTCTCGATCTCGGCGGGACTCTTCAGTCCCTTTTCGATGAGGGCGGCTCGGAGTGCCTTGGCGTCGTGGGCGTGCGGGTACTCGTCCTCGCCGGCCGGGACGGGGGTCCGGCCGAGCAGCTCGACGCGGCAGCGGGCCGCCGCGGCGAGGGTGGTGGCGAAGCGGGCGGTGATGCCCTTGGCGCCGCCGACGAGCAGGACGACCGAATCCCGGTCGAGGCCGATGGCGGCCGCTTCGGCCGCGCCGTCGCCGGCCGGTCCCGCGCCGCTGCTGCCGAGGAGGCCGAGTGGCTGTTCGGCGGGCGTGAGCCCGCGCCGGTCCGCGCCGTCCCTGATGACGACGGGCTCCCGGTCCACGGTGGACAGCTCGGCCACCAGCTCGGCGGGTCCGGCGCGTTCGACGACCCGGGCGAGGGTGCCGGGGTACTCGCGGGAGACGCTGCGGTAGAAGCCGCGGAGGCCCTCGGCGGGGCCGGCCGTGAGCAACCACCGGGGCTGCTGTTCGAGGATGGCCTGGTACCGGGGGAAGGCGGCGGGCAGGACGGGATCGCCGTCCGGCAGGTGGAGGTAGCCGTCGAACCCGGGCCGGACGTCGTCACCGATTTCGGCTCCGGCACCGTGGGCGGCGAGTTCGGCGCGGACGGCTTCGGCCGAGGGACCGGCGCCGAGCACGAGGAACCGGCTCCCGGCGATGTCGGGAGTGCCGGCCGGCGCGAGGTCCACTTCGGACATGACGTACCGCTTCGGCGCGACGATCACCGGCTGTGGTCCGGAGTGGCTCACCGGAGGCTCGTCCGCCGATTCCGCCGCGCCGAACATCTCGGCGATCCCCGCGGCCGTGCGAGCCTTCGCGAGTTCCTCCACGTCACCGGCGCCGAGCCGAACCGTCAGCTCACCGGCGATCTCGGCCCGCTTGATCGAGTCGATGCTCAGATCGGCTTCCAGGTCGAGGTCCGGCTCGATCATCTCGACGGGATACCCCGTGCGCGACCCGATCACCTCGACCACGGTCGCCAAGACCGAGCGCCCCGATGTGGCCTCGGGTGCGCCGCCGATGCCCCCACCACCGCCCTCGACGGAGGCCGCCTCGGGACGCTGTGCGCTGACCAGGTCCGCGATCGCCGCCGCCGTGCGGGCTTTCGCGAACTCCTCGACGTCGCCGCCCGCCAAGCCCAGCCGGGTGGCCAGCTCGCCCGCGATCTCGGCCCGCTTGATCGAGTCCACGCTCAGGTCGGCTTCCAGGTCGAGGTCCGGCTCGATCATCTCCACCGGATACCCGGTCCGCTCCCCGATCACCTCGACGATCGTCGCCAGCACCGGCCGTTCGGCCGGCACCGGCACCGGCGTCACCGGCAGCGCCTCGATGACCGGCACCGGCACGGGCGCCGACACCGCGGCCGGCGCCTCACTGCCGAGGAACCCCAGCAGCACGTCCCGCTGGGCGGCGATCATCTCCCGGCTCGTCCGCAGGAAGTCGGTGACCATGGCCTCGGCGGTCGATTCCGGCACCGCGGCCGAGGACCCGAGCGTGACGCGCGACGCCGGCCGCAGCGCCCCCGCCGGGATGGCGCCGTCGGCCGTGCGGAGGAGGTGGCCGTCGACCGTCCACCCGGGACGCTTCGGCCGCGGGGCCGTCGCGGCGTCGACCGCGTCGCGGCCGCGGAACAGCCAGCCCGTCTCGACGTCGACCCCGGCCACCGCCAGCTGCGCGAGCGCGGCCAGGAAGCCCGGCAGCCCGCGGCGGCCCGGCTGCTCGAACCCGACCGTCCGGTGTGGCCGGTCACCGAGGATCGCGCCGACCTGCCCGGCCAGCACCCCGCCCGGCCCCGCTTCGACGAACACCCGTGCGCCCGCCGCGTACATCGCCTCGATCTGCTCGACGAACCGGACCGGCGAGCCCACCTGCGCGGCCAGCTCGCCGCGGATCTCGTCCGGGGACTCCGGGTACGGTGCCGCGGTCCGGTTCGCGTAGACCGGGACGGCGGGCCGCACGACGCCGAGCGCGTCGAGGTCGCGGCCGAACGTCTCCCCCGCCGCCGCGACGAGCGGGCTGTGGAACGCGCACGCGACCGGGAGCCGCTTGACGCCGAACCCCGCCGCGCGCAGCTGCGCCACCGCCGCCTCCACCTCCGCGGTCGGACCGGAGATCACCGTCTGCGCGGGCGAGTTGTGGTTGGCCAGCACCACAGCGGCCCCGGAGAGCACCGAGTCCACCGAGGACGCCGACGCCGACACGGCCGCCATCGCACCCGGGTCGCCCGCCGGGATGGCGCCGAGGATCGCCGCCGCCCGCGCGTGGCTGGCGGTCAGCAGCGCTTCCGGGGTCAACGCGCCCGCCGCGGCCAGCGCCGTCAGCTCGCCGTAGCTGTGCCCGCCGAGCATCGCGGGCCGGACGCCGGCGCGGGTGAGCAGCCGGAACGCGGCCAGTCCGGCGAGGCCGAGCGCGGGCTGGGCGACGCGGGTGTCGGTGACGCGGTCGGCGAAGGCCTGCCGCGCGGGCTCGCCGAACACCGCCGGGCCGAACACGACGTCGGCGGTCGGCGGGTCCAGCCGCAGGTACCGCTGCAGCTCGGGGAAGGCGACGAACAGCTCGGCGAACATGCCCGGCCGCTGGCTGCCCTGGCCGGGGAACAGCACCGCCACCTCACCGGGTTCGCCGCCGCCGGCGCGGTACAGCCCCGGAGCGTCGCGGCCCGCGAGCGCCTGCCGCAGCAGGCCGGTCAGCTCGTCCACAGTGGACGCCACCACCGCGAGCCGGACCGGACGGCCCTGAGCGCGCAGCGACGCCGAAAGCGCGAGGTCCCGCAGCCGCCACGGCTGCTGTCCCGCCGGGACCTCCGTGGCCAGCGCCAGCAGGTCGCGGACCGCCGCGTCCGTCCCGAAGAGGAGCAGCTCGGCCGGCCACTCGTCCGCCGCCAGTGCGGGCGGGACGCTGTCGTGCGCCGTGAGCACGACGTGGAAGTTGGTGCCGCCGAAGCCGAACGCGCTCACCCCGGCGATCCGCTCGGCCGGCGGCGCGGCCCACGGTCGCGGGGCCGTCTGGAACACGAACGGGCTCGTCGAGGCGTCCCACGCGGGGTTCGGCGAAGACAGGTGCAGGGTCGGCGGCTTGACGCCGGTGTGCAGGGCGAGCGCGGTCTTGATCAGCCCGGCCAGCCCGGCCGCGCACTTGGTGTGCCCGATCTGCGACTTCACCGATCCGATCGTGCACGCGCCGGGCGCGGCGCCGGCTTCGGTGAACACCTTGGTCAGCGTCGCGAGCTCGGTCCGGTCGCCGACGACGGTCCCGGTGCCGTGCGCCTCGACCAGCCCGACGCGCGCGGGCGAGACGCCGGCGTTGCGGTACGCCCGGGTCAGCGCGGTGTGCTGGCCTTCCGGCCGCGGCGCCGTGAGCCCCAGCGCGCGGCCGTCCGACGCCGCCCCGACGCCCTTGATCACGGCGTAGACGCGGTCGCCGTCGCGTTCGGCGTCGGCGAGCCGCTTCAGCGCTACGCAGGCGACGCCTTCGCCGAGCGCGATGCCGTCGGCGGCGCTGTCGAAGGTCGCCGAGCGGCCGGTCGGCGAGAGGGCGTGCGCCGAGGCGAAGAGCAGGTAGTCGTTGATGCCGTTGTGCAGGTCGGCGCCGCCGCACAGCACGAGGTCGCTGGTGCCCGCCGTCAGCTCCTTGCAGGCGACGTCGACGGCCGTCAGCGACGACGCGCACGCGGCGTCCACGGTGTAGTTCGCACCGCCCAGGTCGAGCCGGTTGGCGATCCGGCCGGCGATGACGTTGGCCAGCACGCCCGGGAAGGAGTCCTCGGTGATCCGCGGGAGCTGGTCGTCCACCGCGGACGGCAGTTCGCCCACATAGGACGGCAGGACCGTCCGCAGGGACATCGCGTTCGACAGGTCGCTGCCCGCCTCGGCCCCGAACACGACCGACGTCCGGGCCCGGTCGAACGGGCGGTCCGCGTACCCGGCGTCCGCGAGCGCGCGGTGCGCGGCCTCCAAGGCCAGCAGCTGCACGGGTTCGATGCTGGCGAGCGACGACGGCGGGATGCCGTACTTCAGCGGGTCGAAACCGATTTCGGGCAGGAACCCGCCCCAGCGCGACGGCGTCTTCTCACCTTGACCCTCGGGGTCGTAGTAGAGGGAAGTGTCCCAGCGCTGCGGCGGCACCTCGGTGACCGCGTCCGCGCCCGCCAGGACGTTGGCCCAGAACGACGCCAGGTCCGGGGCCTGCGGGAACATGCAGGCCATCCCGACGATCGCGACGTCGAGCGGCGCGGGCGCCGGGGGTTCGGGTGCCACCACGCCGAAGGCGGCCGCCCGCTCGCGCAGGACCGCGTTCGCGCCTTCGCCGACGGCGGTGTGCAGGTCGGCGATCGTGGTGACGGCCGAGCGCAGCACGGCGACCTCGCCCGCCATGAACATGCCTTCGGCGAGCTGGCGGTCTTCGCCGACGGCACGCAGCTCGGCGCCGACGCGCTCGATGCCCTTGCTGGCCAGGCGAAGCCGGCCGACGTTCAGCTGCTCCAGCCGTTCCCAGGCGTCCCGGCTGGGCACGCCCTGGTCGGCCAGGTCGGCCTTGATGGCCGCGTACTCCTCGGTGAAGGGACTGCGGACGCAGCGGGTCGCGTGGCCCGGCGCGGTCTCCAGGAGGTCGGTGTGCTCGGCGTCGAGCAGGCTGCGCTGGAACAGCGGGAGCACGGCGCCGGCGTCGACGGCCTCGCGGGTGAAGAGGTAGGCGGTGCCCATCAGCACGCCGGCCGCGGCGCCGCGCGCGGCCACCGGCGCGGCGAGGGCGGCCACCATCGCGGCCGACCGCTCGTCGTGGATCCCGCCCGCGAACAGCAGCTGCAGGTCCGCGGCCGCGCCGGGGGTCGCCGCGGCGAAGTCGGCGAGGACACCGAGCTGCGCTTCCCACAACGGGAAGCTCGTGCGCGGCCCGACGTGGCCCCCGCATTCCGAGCCCTCGAAGACGAACTTGCGGGCCCCCGCTTCGAGGAACTGCTTCAGCAGTCCCGGCGACGGCACGTGCAGGAACGTCGAGATCCCGGCCTCTTCCAGCGCCGCGGCCTGCGCGGGGCGGCCGCCGGCGATGATGGCGTGCGTGGGCCGCAGCTCGCGGATGACGTCGAGCTGCGCGGCTTTGACGTCTTCCGCGGCGAAGCCGAGGACGCCGACGCCCCACGGCGCGGCACCGACGGCTTCCCGGGTTCGTTCCAGGACGTCGCGGGTCTGCTCCGGACCGGACAGGGCCAGCGCGATGAACGGCAGGGCGCCACCCCCGGCCACCGCGGCGGCGAACGCCGGCTGGTCGCTGACGCGGGTCATCGGGCCCTGCGCGATCGGCAACGCCGTGCCGAGCGCGCGGCTGCCCGCGCTGCCGGGCCCCAGCACCGGGGTCTCGGCGCGCAAGGCGTCGCCGATGGCGTCGGCCAGCCCGCGCACCGCCGCGGTCACGGTGCCCCACCGGTCGCGGAAGCGGGTGGCGAGGAAGACGTCCTGGCCGGCTTCGACCGGTTCGCGGCCGTGCCGAACGAGCCGGCGGACGCCGTCGACGACCGTCGTCTCCGAACCGTCCAGCCCGGTGAGGGCGCGGGTGAGCGCCGACGGCAGCTCGGCTTCCGGCAGCAGGGCGAGCTGGGTGTCGACGACGACGCCCGCGGCGCCACCGGCGACCGCCGCGGCCGCGGTGTGCGGGCCGATCCCGCCCGCCGCCCACACCGGCACGGCGAAGTCCTCGAGCAGGGCCTGGAGCAGCACGAACGTGCTCAGCTCCCCGGTCCGGCCACCGCATTCGTACCCGCGCGCGATCAGGCCGACGGCGCCGCCGTCGACGGCTCGCGCGGCCGACGCCCGGCTGGTCACCTCGGCGAGCACCCGGCGGCCCGGGAAGTCCCGCGCGGTGCACGGGGAATCTTCGGTCAGCAGGACGGTCGTCGCGGCTTCGGGCAGTTCGGCCACCGGGCCGGCCACCCGGACGCCGTAGTCCGGGACACCCCACTCGGTGAGCAGCGCGAGCTCGTCCGCGGCGGCCGGGCCGCCGGTCAGGTCGAGGACGCCGAGCCCGCCTCCGCGCGCGGCGGCGGCGACCGCGCGCGCCGACGGCCACCGCACCGGAGACACGGCGACGATCAGGCCGGCCGATCCGCGGTCGGCTTTCGGGACACGCATGGGAACCCCCGCTACACACGAAAGGGTGATGGCAACGGGGAGTACTTAAGCGGGTTCGGACCGCCGCCGTCAACAACCCACCACGATTTCGTCGTGCCGGTTCAGAAAATTCGGGATGGACCAGCCGGATGACGCAAGAATTTAACGCCGCCGTCACGTTCCGCCGGACGGGACGGCCCCAGCTGCGGTCCACTTGGCACACACCACCGGATGGGGCAAGCCTTCTCACCCGGCGGACGCAGTGTGACTGACCGCACCGGACCACGACGTCCGGTGGTCCCGGCGTTTCCGGCGCGCACACCGAAGCGCCGTGCCGGTGAAAACCGCCACGACGAACGAACCCCTCCGGCAATCGGGAATCCCGGGGAATTCCGGATTGCGCGTCCGCTATTCTCCCGGCATTTTTACCCACAGTCGAAAGTAGTATCCGGCCCGGCCCGATTCGCGTCGCCGGTGCCCGGCTGTCCACTGTGGATTCCCGGATGTCCCGGGTTCACCGTGCTCACGCGACCTCGCCCATTCCGGCCCCGGACGGGCCACGGGTGCGCCACACCGGCCCCCGACCAGCACGACTCCGGGTATTCGGCCGGACACCTTCGGTACCTCCAGTCCCTCACCCTGGGCTCTTCGACAAGAATTTTCCACTCTCCGGTGACAGATTTTCCTTAGAAAAAGCTGAAAGGGATTCGCATACTCGTCGGTAGCTCTGGACTCTTCGTCTACACTTGGACCAGTTGTCCAAGCGTGGAGGTGGTCGTGGAGTACTGGTACACCGACGAGCGGTCGGGGACGCGCTACCCCGGAGACCCGCTGCGGTGGCGGGGCGACGACGGGGCACCCCTGACCGTCGCCCCGCTCGCCGGCCTCGCCCCCGGCGACGTCGACCTCGGCGTCCGGTCGCTCTGGCGGTACCGGGCCGCGCTGCCCGGCGCCCTGCGTCCGGTCTCGCTCGGCGAAGGCTGCACGCCGCTGGTCCCGCGGCCGTGGGGCGAAGGTGACGTGCGGTTCAAGCTCGAGTGGTTCAGCCCGACCGGCAGCTTCAAGGACCGCGGGTCCAGCGTGCTGGTCTCCGCGCTGGCCGGCGCCGGGGTCACGGAGCTGCTGGAGGACAGCTCCGGCAACGGCGGTTCGTCGGTCGCGGCCTACAGCGCCGCGGCCGGGATCGCGGCCACCGTCCTCGCTCCCGAAGGAACCTCACCGGCGAAGGTCGTGCAGGTCCGGGCCTACGGCGCCGACGTCGAACTGGTCCCCGGCACCCGCGACGACACCGCCGCCGAAGCCGTCCGCCGCTCGGCCCGCACCACCTACGCCAGCCACAACTGGCACCCCTTCTTCCTGCAGGGCACCAAGACGCTGGCGTACGAGCTGTGGGAGGACCTCGGTTTCCGCGCGCCGGACGCCGTCGTCACGGTGGCCGGGGCCGGCAGCATCGTGCTGGGCTGCGACCTCGGCTTCGGCGAGCTGCTCGCCGCCGGGTCGATCACCCGGCGGCCGCGCCTGCTGGTCGCCCAGCCGCTCAACTGCTCCCCGCTCGACGCCGCTTTCCACGACCGGCAGCCACCGCCGTTCGCCCCGACCGTCGCCGAGGGGACCGCCATCCGGGAGCCGGTCCGGCTCCCGGAGGTCGTCGCGGCGATCCGCCGGTCCGGCGGCGACACCGTCGCGATCGAAGAGGACGCCATCGCCGCCGCGGCCCGCCGGCTGGCGTCGCTGGGTCTCTACGCGGAACCGACGAGCGCGACCGCCGCCGCGGCCATCGACGTCTTCCGCGAACGTGGCGCCATCCGGCCCGGCGAGACGACCGTCGTCGTCCTCACCGGGTCCGGGCTGAAGACGCCGGACAAGCTGCGGGAGCTGATCGGATGACCGAGGACGAGCTCCTGCTGCGCGAGGCCGAGAAGATCGCCCACGCCGTGGGCCGGATGTTCCCGGGGCTGTGCGAGGTCGTGCTGCACGACCTGCGCGACCCGGCCCACGCCGTGCGCGCGATCGAAGGCAGCCTGTCGGGGCGGGCGGTCGGCGATCCGGCGACCGAACTCGGCCTGGCCCGGATCGCCGACCCCGGTTTCCCGGACGTGCTGCAGAACTACCCGAACCGCTTCCCCGACGGACGCCCCGCGAAGAGCACGTCGATCGGCATCCGCAACGCGAGCGGGGAGTACGTCGCGGCGTTGTGCCTCAACCTCGACGTCTCCCTGCTCGGCTCCGCGGCCCGCGCCCTGACGCGGCTGGCCCGCGCCGACGAACCGGCGCCGCTGACCGAGTCGCTGCGGGCCCGCACCGGCGACGAGCTGCGCGCGCTGGTCGAGGACTACGCGACCGAGCGCGGCCACACCCCGCGCAGCCTGCCGCCGGCCGCGAAGAAGGACCTCGTCCGGACGCTGAAGGAACGCGGGTTCCTCGAGCTGAAGAACGCGGTGCCGGCGCTGACCGACCTGCTCGGGATCTCCCGGGCCAGCGTCTACAACTACCTGCGCTGAGCGGCGGGGGCACGCCGCTTCGCCACGAACCGCCAGCCCACCGCGAGCACCACGGCCAGCACCGGGATGGAGTAGAACGCGACCTTCTCCGCGCCGTCGGAGAAGCCCATCAGGACGACCACCAGCACCAGGAACCCCAGCGTCGCCCAGCCCGAGTACGGCGCCCACGGCATCCGGTACGACGGGCGTTCCAGCTCGCCGCGCAGCGCGGCCTGACGCAGGCGCAGCTGGCAGAACACGAGCGTCGCCCACGTCGTGATCACGCCGAGCGAGGCGACCGCGATCGCGATGTCGAACGCGTCCTTGGGCACCAGGTAGTTCAGCACCACGCCGAGCAGGTAGGCGACGGAGGTGAACAGGATGCCGCCGTAGGGCACGTGGCGGCCGCTCATCCGGCTGACAAACGACGGCGCCTCGCCCTTTTCGGCCAGCGAGCGCAGGATCCGGCCGGTCGAGTAGAGCCCGGAGTTGACGCTCGACAGGGCCGCGGTCAGCACGACCGCGTTCATGACGTCGCCGATGCCCGGGATGCCCAGCCGGCTGAACACCGTCACGAACGGGCTTTCGTCGCCGTTGTAGAACGGCCAGGGCAGCAGCATCGCGAGCATCAGCACCGACCCCACGTAGAAGACGCCGATCCGCCACACGACGCCGTTGATCGCCTTCGGCAGCACCTTGCGGGCGTCCTTGGTCTCCCCGGCCGCGATGCCGACGACCTCGATGGCCGAGTAGGCGAAGATGACCGCCTGCAGCGTCATCAGCGCGATGCCGATGCCGGCCGGGAAGAATCCACTGTGGCCGGTCAGGTTGTGCACCCCGGCCGGGGTGCCGCCGATGTCCGCGCTGGTGAACACCAGGCCGAGCGCGGTGACCAGGAAGACGACGATGGCCAGCACCTTGACCACCGAGAACCAGAACTCCAGCTCGCCGAACAGCTTGACGCTCAGCAGATTCACCGCGATCAGCACGCCGAGGGCGACCAGCGCGGTGATCCACTGCGGGACGTCCGGCAGCCACTTGTGGACGTAGATCGCGACCGCGGTGATCTCCGCGATCCCGGTCATCGCCCAGTTCACCCAGTACATCCAGCCCGACACGAACCCGGCCCACGGGCCGATAAACTTCCGCGCGTAGGTGACGAAGCTGCCGGAACTGGGCTCGTGCAGGACGAGCTCGCCGAGCGCGCGCATCACGAAGTAGGCGGCCACCCCGCAGACCGCGTAGGACAGGATCAGCGACGGGCCGACCTGGTGCAGCTTGCCACCGGCGCCGAGGAACAGCCCGACGCCGATCGCGCCGCCGATGGCGATCATCTGCACTTGGCGGTTGCCCAGTGCTTTCGAGTAGCTTTCACCTTTTTCGGTGAGGAGCGAGGAATCCATGGTTGCCAGACGCTAGAGGTTGTGCGGCAAGTCACCAAGCACACTAAGGAAGACTTAAGGTGTGCCGGAGATCACCACCCGCTTTCGTTGGTGCCGGCGGGTTTCGATTTGACAGGGGGTGCCGCGCGGCGCGGTGGGCCCGGCTTCTAAGCTGCGGCCGTGGATCTCGCGGCGCTGCTGGACCGGATCGCCGTCGACGTCGCGCCCGAGGTCGGCCGCGGCGCCGTCGCGGACTACATCCCCGCCCTGGCGCGGATCGAGCCGCGCGCGTTCGGCATGGCGGTGGCCGAAGTGGACGGTGCACTGCACGGCGTCGGCGACTGGCGGCGGCCGTTCTCGGTGCAGAGCATGTCCAAAGTGTTCACCCTGGCGCTGGTCCTGTCCTGCGGGGACGGGGTGTGGACGCGGGTCGGGCGCGAGCCGTCCGGCGACCCGTTCAACTCACTCGTGCAGCTGGAACACGAGGACGGCATCCCGCGCAACCCGTTCATCAACGCGGGCGCGCTGGTGGTGACCGACGAGCTGGCCCGCCACGGTGACGCGGCCGACGCGCTGCTCGCCTTCCTGCGCGAGGAGAGCGAGCGGCCGGACATCGGCGTCGACCCCGAAGTGGCCGCGTCGGAGGCCGGGAACGCCGACCGCAACCGCGCCCTCGCCTACTTCATGGCGTCCTACGGCAACATGCGCCACCCGGTGCCGTCGGTGCTCGACCAGTACGTCCGCCAGTGCTCGATCGCGATGAGCTGCGCGGACGTCGCGCGCTCGGCGTTGTTCCTGGCCCGGCACGGCATCCGCAACGACGGCACGCGGCTGCTGGCCCCGAGCGCCGCGAAGCGGATCAACGCGGTCATGCTGACGTGCGGCACCTACGACGCCGCGGGCGAATTCGCCTACCGGGTCGGGCTGCCGGGCAAGAGCGGGGTCGGCGGGGGCGTCCTGGCGATCGTCCCGGGCCGCTGCGCGGTCTGCGTGTGGAGCCCCGGCCTCGACGCGCGCGGCAACTCCGTCGCGGGCGTAGCCGCGCTGGACCGCTTCACCACGCTGACCGGCTGGTCGATCTTCTAGCGCCCCGCCGGGGCGGGCATACTCGGCGGATGGCCACGAGCAGCACGGAACCCCGGCGGGTGACGATCCACGACGTCGCCCGCTCGGCCGGGGTGTCCCGGCAGACCGTCTCGCGCGCGCTGAACGACAAGGCCGAAATCGACGGCACGACCAAGCAGCGAGTCCTCGACGCCGCCCGGGAACTGGGGTACCGGCCGAGCCGGTTCGCCCGCGGCCTGGTCCGGCCGGACACCACCACCATCGGCCTGGTCGTGCCGGACCTGCTCAACCCCTTCTTCACCGAGGTCGCCGCCGGGGCGCTGGCGGCCGCCCGGGCCCGCGGCTGGCACGTCGTCGTCTACGACACCGCCGGCGACGACGAGCAGGAGCTCGCCACGCTCCGGGTCATCGGCACCCAGGTCGACGCCGTCGTCGGCTACTTCAGCCGGTCCGAGGACGACCTCGACCGGTTCACCCCCGGCGTCCCGGTGGTGCTGGTCGGCCGCGAGCCGCGCCTGCCGCGCTTCAGCGGCATCTCGATCGACGGCGAGGACGGCGTCCGCGAGGCCGTCGCCCACTTCGTCGCGCGCGGGCACCGGCGGATCGGGATGCTCGACGACGACCGGCCCGAGCCCAGCGTCCGGCAGGTCTGGTTCCGCCGGGCCGCCGCCGAGCACGGCATCGCCGTCGCTCCCGGGTGGATCGGGCGCGCCGCCCAGACCGTCGACGGCGGCGGCGCGGCCCTCGCGAGCCTGCTCGCCGCCCACCCCGACGTCACCGCCGTGTTCGCCTTCAACGACGTGATCGCCATCGGCGCCCTGCGCGAAGCCCGCCGGTTCGGCCTGCGCGTCCCGGACGACCTCGCCGTGATCGGTTTCGACGGGCTGGCTCTCGGCACCCTCGTCGACCCGGAGCTCTCCAGCGTCGCCATCGACACCCGTGGCCTCGGCGCGCTGGCCGTCGAGCAGGCGGCGCGGCTCGTGACCGGTGCCGCGCCCCTGCAGCGCGGTGAACTGGTCGTCCGCGCCGGGCTCCACCTGCGGGAATCCGCCTGATCCCTTGACACGCCGACCCGGCGGTCAGCACACTGCGGCGGCGCCCGTGAACGTTCACGGGAACGCTCACGGGAGGTGTCATGGCGTACGTCGAAGACCCGGGACCGGGCTACGGCTCAGTGGCTCCGCGCTCGGCCTTCGGCTCCGACGCGCCGGCGCTGTCGCTGACCGGCGCATGGCGGTTCCGCCTGTCGCCAAGCGTCGCCGCCGCTCCCCCGGACGTCGCCGACCCCGGGTTCGACGACTCCGCGTGGGACGAGCTGCCGGTGCCGTCGCTGTGGCAGCTGCACGGGCACGGCGCGCCCGCGTACACGAACGTGCACTACCCCTTCCCGGTCGATCCGCCGCACGTGCCGTCGGAGAACCCGACCGGTGACCACCGGCTGCGGTTCGACCTGCCGCCCGGCTGGCCGTCCGGGCCGGCGCTGCTGCGCTTCGACGGGATCGACTCCTGCGGCCGGATCTGGCTCAACGGCACCGAGCTCGGTGTCACGAAGGGCAGCCGGCTGCCGGCGGAGTTCGAGGTCGGGTCACTCCTGGAGCCGCGCGGCAACGTCCTCGTCGTGCGCGTGCACCAGTGGTCGGCCGGCAGCTACCTCGAAGACCAGGACATGTGGTGGCTGTCCGGCATCTTCCGGGCCGTGACGCTGCTCGCCCGGCCGGCCGGCGGCATCGCCGACTACTGGCTCCACGCGGACTACGACCACACGACCGGGCTGGGCACGGTCCGGGTCGACACCGCCCCGGACGTCGTGCTGGACATCCCGTCGCTGGGCGTCGCCGGCCACCCGGCCGGGGAGCCCCTCGAACTGCCCGTCGAACCGTGGAGCGCCGAGACACCGACGTTGTACGACGGCACGCTGTCCACTGTGGCCGAACGGGTGCCGGTGCGGATCGGCTTCCGGACCGTGACGATCGAGGACGGACAGCTCAAGGTCAACGGGCGGCGCCTGCTGCTGCGCGGGGTGAACCGGCACGAGCACGACCCGCGGACCGGACGGGTCGTGTCGCGGGAGACCGCGCTGGCCGACGTCCTGGCGATGAAGCGCCACCACGTCAACGCCGTCCGGACCAGCCACTACCCGCCGGATCCCGCGTTCCTCGAGCTGTGCGACGAGTACGGTCTGTGGGTCGTCGACGAGTGCGACCTCGAAACGCACGGGTTCGGGCCGCTCGGCTGGGATCGCAACCCCAGCTCCGAGCCGATGTGGACGGACGCCTACCTCGACCGGATGCGGCGCACGGTCGAGCGGGACAAGAACCGGCCCAGCGTGATCCTCTGGTCCCTGGGCAACGAGAGCCACACCGGCGACAACCTGGCGCGGATGGCGGAGTGGGTGCGTGAGCGCGACCCGAGCCGGCCGGTGCACTACGAAGGCGACCACGACTGCTCCTATGTGGACGTCCACAGCCGCATGTATGCGACACCGTCCGAAGTGGAGCGGATCGGGCGCCGCGAGGACGACAACCAGCGTCGCCGGGAGCTGCCGTTCATCCTGTGCGAGTACGCGCACGCGATGGGCAACGGGCCGGGCGGGCTGCTCGAATACCGCGAGCTGTTCGAGCGGTACCCGAACTGCCAGGGCGGGTTCGTCTGGGAGTGGATCGACCACGGCCTGGCCGCGCCCGGTCACTTCGCCTACGGCGGCGACTTCGGCGAGACGATCCACGACGGCAACTTCGTCATCGACGGGCTGCTCTTCCCGGACCGCACGCCGTCGCCGGGGCTGACGGAGTTCGCGAAGATCATCGAGCCGGTCCGGATCGAGGCGGATCCCGCCGGCCTCCGGGTGTCGAACCACTACGACTTCGCCGGCACCGGGCACTTGACGTTCACCTGGGTCCTGGAAGACGAGGGAATCGGCGTCGCTCAAGGCGTTCTCGACGTGCCGAACGTCCCTTCAGGACAGAGTGTGGTGGTGTCGTTGCCTTCGCTGCCCGGCACGGGCGGCGAGTCGTGGCTGACCGTCTCGGCGTCGCTGACGTCCGGGACCGCGTGGGCGCCTGCCGGGCACGTCGTCGGCTGGGGCCAGCTGCCGGTTTCGCCCCCGCCGTCCCGTGCATCGCCTTCGCCGCGGGGTCCGGTGTTCCGCACGTCCGGACGGCTCCTCCTCGGCGACGGCGAGTTCGACCCGGCGACCGGCACGCTGACCACGCTCGGCGGCCTCCCGGTGCAGGGCCCGCGGCTGGACGTCTGGCGCGCCACGACGGACAACGACCGCGGCTCGTCGCCCGGGCCGTCCGAAGCGTCGCGGTGGCGGGCGGCGGGCCTGCACCGGATGCAGCACCGGGTGAGCGCGGTGGACGCCGACGGCGGCGAACTGGTGGTGCGCACCCGCGTCGCCCCGCCGGCCCAGCCGTTCGGCCTGTTCGCGGACTACACGTGGACGGCGTTCGACGGCGGCCTGCGGTTGCGGGTCGACGTCACTCCCGACGGCGAGTTCCCGGGCACGCTCCCCCGGCTCGGCCTGACGATGGCGGTCCCGGGCACGTTCGGCTCGGCCGAGTGGTTCGGCGGCGGCCCCGGCGAGGCGTACCCGGACAGCCGCCGGGCGGTGCGGATCGGGCGGTTCTCCAGCAGCGTCGACGGCCTGCAGACGCCGTACGTCTTCCCACAGGAGAACGGCAACCGGACGGACGTGCGCTGGGCTCGCCTCACCGGCCCGGACGGCACCGGCCTGCGCATCGACGGCGACCCGGCGTTCGACTTCACCGCCCGCCGCTGGACGGCGGCGGCCCTGGAGGCGGCGCGGCACACCGACGAGCTGGAGTCCGGCTCGCTCGTCCACCTGACGCTGGACGTGGCCCACCACGGCCTCGGGACGGCGGCCTGCGGGCCCGGCGTGCTGCCGCGGTACCGGCTGGTGCCGCGGGAGACGTCGTTCACGCTGTCGTTCCGGCCCGTGGCGGGCACTGTCGCAAATTGAGACCCCGGGGCGGGCCCGGATGCGGTGTCGTGGAGGTCCGACCGACGGCAGGAGCGTCCCGGATGACCCCTTCCACGACGACCCCCACGAGCGCCCGGCAGCTCGCGACCCCCGGCGCGTTGGGCCTGGCCGATCTCGTCGCGCTCTTCGACGACCTGCAGTTCACCCTGGAGTGCTGCGAACGGCTGGTGGCCGAGCTGGCCCGCCCGCGCGTCGACGCCGTGGTCGTCGAGGCGCTGTGGGTGTCCGCGCTGAACTCCTACGCCCGCTGCTTCCGCACCGGCGACCGCGGCCTGCACCTGACGGTCGGCGACGTCGAAGCCACCGGCGTGCCGGGCGAGGTCGCCGAATGGCACGCGCTGCTGGGCCGGATCCGCGACTTTGCGATCGACGGGCCGGTCAACCCGCGCGAGGCCTACGCGGTCGGCGTCTCCCAATCCTCGGCCGGCGAGGCTTCGGGAGTGGTCATCACTTCGGCCGCGCGGCCGCTGGTGGACGAGGTCACGGTGAAGCAGACCGGGCGGCTGGCGTTCGAGCTGAGCCGGCTGGTGGACGAGCGCATCAAGGACCACCAGCAGACGGTGTTCGCGGCCGCGGCGAAGCTGACGCCCGCCCAGCTCTCGGCGTTGCCGGCGATCGAGGTCACGTCTCAATAAGTCTCATTAATTCGTCTCATTAATCCACTCCCGGCAGGTGCCGGTAGATCGTGGCGCGGGAGACGCCGAGCGCGGTCGCGATGTCGGCAGGCGCGTGGCCGGCGTCGTAGAGCCGGCGGGCCGCCTCGATCGTCTCCGGGCTCATCACCGGCGGACGGCCGCGGCGGCCGCGTCGCCTCGCTTCGGGCTCCGCGGCTGCGTACAGCCGGTCGACGCCGTCGAGGACCGCCGCGCGCAGTTCGTCCGCCGGCGCGTCGGCGAACAGCACCACCGGGTCGCTGAGCATCGCGATCGCCTGTGCCGCGCGGACCCGGCCCGTCAGGTCCGCGGCGGGGCCCGCCACCAGGTGGTTCGCCTTGAGCATGCCGTCGCGGAACCGGTCGAACACCGTCTTCGACGCGGTGAGCCCGAGGTCGCGCAGGTTCATCCGGAGCAGGTAGCGGTGGCTCAGCCACACGTCGAGGAGTCCCTCGATCGCGGCGGCGCGCGGGTCGGCGGCGTCCGCGGCCTTCGCCACGGCCGTTTCGAGGTCGGCCAGCAGCGGCTCGGCCAGCGCCGTCACGATGTCCGCCTTGCCGGGGAAGTGGTATAGCACGGCGGTCTTGGTCACGCCGACGCGTTCGGCCAGCTCCCGGACCGACACCGCGTGGAAGCCGCGCTCGGAGAACTCCTCGAGCGCGGCGCGCAGGATCCGGGCGCGGGTGTCGTCGGTCATCGTGCGAGCCTAGCCGCTTGCCTGACCGTTGGACAGGAGCGTACGGTCGTGACTGACCGATGGTCAGGACTTCGATGGGGGTTTCACCATGACCGAGCAGACCGTACTGATCTCCGGCGCGGGCGTCGCCGGGCCGACCTTGGCGTACTGGCTGGCCCGCGCCGGCTTCCGGCCGACCGTCGTCGAACGCGCCGCCGGGCCGCGTTCGAGCGGCAGCCCGGTCGACGTGCGCGGGCCGGCCGCGCGGGTCGCCGACCGGATGGGCATCACCGCGCGGCTGCGCGAGGCGAGCACCACCGTGCGGTCGCTGAAGTTCGTCGACGACGCCGGGCGCCGGACCGGCCGCGTCGCGATGGGTGGCGACGGCGGGATCGAGCTGCCGCGCACCGACCTCGCGGCGATCCTGCACGAAGCCGCGCGCGAGGACGCGGAGTTCGTCTTCCACGACTCGATCACCGAGCTGCGCCAGGACGCCGGCGGCGTCGACGTCGCGTTCGAGCGGGGCGCTCCCCGCCGCTTCGACCTGGTGGTCGGCGCCGACGGCCTGCACTCGGCCGTGCGGCGGCTGGTGTTCGGGCCGGAGCACGCGTTCGTCGAGCACATGGGCGTCTACATCGCGACGCTGCCGCTGGCCGAGCCGCCCGCCGACCGCACCGAGCTGGTGATGTACAACTCGCCGGGACGGGCGGTCGCGGTGCACCCGTCGCGCGGCCGCGGGATCGCCGCGTTTATGTTCCGCGGCGCCACCGTCCCGGGGTTCGACCACCGGGACACGGGGCTGCACAAGCGGATGCTCGCCGTGGCCTACGAAGGCGCCGGCTGGCGCGTGCCGGAGCTGCTGGACCGCGTGCGCGAGGCCGGCGACCTGTACCTGGACTCGGTGAGCCGGGTGCGGATGGCCGGCTGGTCGGCCGGGCGGATCACGCTGGCCGGGGACGCGGCGTCGTGCGTGTCGCTGTTCGGCGACGGCTCGACGCTGGCGATGGCCGGCGCGCACACCCTGGCGGAGGAGCTGGCCCGGACCCCGCGCGACGCGGCGGCGGCGTTCCGCCGGTACGAGGCAGTGCACCGGAAGCTGGTGGAACCCAAGCAGCGCAACGTTTCCACGGCGGCGGCCCTGCTCATCCCGGCCACCCGCGGCGGCTTGGCGGCCCGCAACCTCGGCACGCGCCTGCTGCCCCTGGTCACGGCCGCGCGGCGGCTCGTGCCCGCTTGACACACCCTTTGACTAACCGCTATCTATTGGGCCGTGCAGGACGTGGTGCTGGCTCTGCTGGCGAAGGAACCGTCGCACGGCTACGACCTGCGGCGGCGGCTGGTGTCGGCGCTCGGACCGGTGGGGGAATCGCTGAACGTGGGACAGATCTACGTGACGCTCACCCGGGTGGAGAAGGCGGGGCTGGTCGTCCAAGAGCGGGAGGAAGCGCCGGTCCGCGGTCCGCGGCGCAAGGTGTACGCGCTGACCGCGGCCGGCCAGGAGCGGGTGGTCGCGTGGCTGGCCGAGGGCGCCGGGCCCAAGGCGGACGTCGCGGAGTTCCACCTGAAACTGGTCGCCGCGGCCGAGTCGGGCCTGGCCGACCCGGTGGCGCTGGTGGACGCGCGCCGGCGAGAGCTGCTCCGCAGCCTCGCCGACGCCCAGCACGCGGCGCTCGCCCAGGAAACGGACTCGGAAGCCGGTCTGCTCCTGGAGGGCATCACGCTGCGGTGGCAGGCCGAGCTGCGCTGGCTGGAGGCGTGCGAGCGGACGTGGTCCGCCCGCGGGAAAGGCGGAAAGTCATGACGGGAGACGGCCGGCGGCTCGGGGAAACGCGGCAACGACGAACGACCGCGCCACCGCGGCCCGGCGGGGAAGCACCTGTCCTCCAGGCGATCGGCCTCACCCGCACCTACGGCCGCGCCGAGACCCTCGTCCGCGCCGTGGACGGCATCGACCTCGACGTCCCCGCCGGGCAGACGCTCGCCGTCACCGGACCGAGCGGCTGCGGGAAGTCCACCCTGCTCCAGCTGCTCGGCGGGCTCGACCGCCCCACCCGCGGCCAGGTCCGGCTCGGCGGCCGCCGGATCGACCACCTCGGGGAACGCGCCCTCGCCCGCCTGCGCCGGCGGGCCACCGGGTTCGTCTTCCAGGACTTCCACCTCATGGACGAGCTGACCGCCGCGGAGAACGTCGAGCTGCCCGCCCTCCTCGCCGGCGCCTCACCGCGTGAAGCCCGCTCCCGCGCCACCGCGCTGCTCGACCGCGTCGGGCTCGGCGACCGCGCCCGCCACCTGCCCGCCGAGCTCTCCGGTGGCCAGCGGCAACGGGTCGCCGTCGCCCGGGCGCTGGTCAACGAGCCCCTCGTCGTGCTCGCCGACGAGCCGACCGGGAACCTCGACAGCACCGCTACCCGCGACGTCCTCCGTCTCTTCGACGAGCTGCGCGCCGCCGGCCAGACCCTCGTCGTGGTCACCCACGACGACCGCGTCGCCGCCACCGCCGACCGCGTCGTCTCGCTGCGCGACGGCGCCCTCGTCGACGACACCCGTCTCGACGGCGCCACGGCCCCGCTCGGCGCGCTGCTGAGCTGGGGCGGCTGAGCCGTGGGGCGTCTGCTGCTCGTGTGGCGCCTGGCCGCGCGCGACCTGCGCCGCCGTCCCGGCGAGGCCGCGCTGTTCCTGGTCGCCGTCACCGCCGCGACCGCCGCCCTGACCCTCGGCCTGGCGATCGGCAGCGCCGTGACGACCGGGTACGAGAACACCCGCGCGGCCACCGCCGGCCCCGACATCACGGCCATCACGACGGCGCCCGACCCGTCGGTCGTGGCCCGGCGGATCGCGGACACGCCCGGCGTCGCCGAGCAGGCCGATCCGGTGTTCGCCTTCGACGCCGTGGTCCGGATCCACGGACGCGACGCGCACACCTCCATCGAGGGGCGGGCGGTCCGGCCCTCCACTGTGGACCGTCCACTCGTGACCGACGGCTCCTGGGTGCGCCCGGGCGGCGCGGTGGTCGAACGCGGTTTCGCGGACGTCTACGGCGTGCACGTCGGTGACAGCATCACCTTCCGGGACCACGCCTACCCGGTGGTCGGCATCGCGGTCAGCGCCGCGACACCGGTCTACCCGTGGAGCGACTGGGCGCAGGGGGCCGGGCCGACCGACCGGGGTGGCCGCCTCTGGTTCACCGACGTCGACGCCCACGCCGCGGCCGGCGACGCGGAAGCCGTCCACCTCATCCACGTGAAGCTCACCGACCCGGACCGCACTGTCGAGTGGCGCGAAACCGACTTCACCGACCGCGGGGCCGCCTGGGTCAACACCCACGACTGGCGGACGGTGCTGCAGGGCGACCGGAACATGATCAAGGACACCCAGCCCACCCTCGTCATCGGTGGCTGGCTGCTGGCCGCGGCCGCGATCGTCACCCTCGCCGCGCTCGCCGCCGTGCGCGCCGGCCGCGACCGGCGGCGGGCCGGGTTGCTCAAGGCCGTCGGGGCCGGGCCGCGAACCGTGGCCGCCGTGCTGCTGGCGCAGTACCTGCTGCCGACCGCGCTCGCCACCGCGCTCGGGCTGACCGCCGGGACGCTCGCCGCGCCCGCGCTGGCCAACCCCAGCGCCGGCCTGCTCGTGACGACCCGGCCGCCGGACGCCGGCACCGTCGTCGCCGTGCTCGTCCTCGGCGCGCTGGTGGTCCTGACCGGGACGCTCGGGCCCGTCCTGCGGGCCGCCCGCACGAGCACGGCGCGGACCCTGGCCGAGCCGGTCGGGCGCCACCCGCGGCTGACCGCGGTGACGGCGTACCTGCCGACGTCGCTCCTGCTCGGGGTCCGGCTGATCGCCCGCCGGCCCGGCCGCGCGGCCCTCACCGCGCTCGGCACGGTCGCCGTCAGCGTGACGGTCTCCGCCCTGCTCGCCTTCCGCACCACCGTCGCCCACGGCACGAGCACCGGCCTGACCGATCCCGCCATGGCGGTGATCAACGCCCGGATCGGCCAGGTCGCCCTCGGCGTCACCTTCGCGCTGGCCGCGCTTTCCACGCTCAACGCCGTGTTCGTCGGCTGGAGCAGCGCGGTCCAGGCCCGCCGGGCGCTCGCCGTCAGCCGCACCCTCGGCGCCACGCCCGGCCAGGTCGTCGCCGCGCTGTGCACCGCACAGCTCCTGCCCGCGCTCCTCGCGGTGCTCATCGGGATCTGGGGCGGGACCGCGCTGTATGGCTTTCTCAACCCCAAGTTCGTCGCTCCACCGGCGTCGTGGCAGCTGCTCGCCGCCCTCGGCGTGCTCCTGGCGGTCGGCGTGCTGACCGCGTTGCCCGCGTGGGCTCACACCCGCCACCCGGCCGGACGTGCCCTCGGCTGAACGTCACGCGCGCAGCATCGGCGGGTACAGCAGCTCCGCCTTCCCCCGCCGACGCCGGGGCAGCCGCTCGCCGCCCTCGGCGTGCTGGTGGCGGTCGGCGTGCTCACCGCGTTGCCCGCGTGGGCCCACACCCGCCACCCGGCCGGACGTGCCCTCGGCTGAACGTCACACGCGCAGCATCGGCGGGTACAGCAGCTCCGCCTTCCCCCGCCGACGCCGGGGCAGCCGCTCGCCGCCCTCGGCGTGCTGGTGGCGGTCGGCCTGCTCACCGCGTTGCCCGCGTGGGCCCACACCCGCCACCCGGCCGGACGTGCCCTCGCCTGAGCGTCACGCGCGCAACATCGGCGGGTACAGCAGCTCCGCCTTCCCCCGCCGGTACAGCTGCGCGGGCCGCCCGCCGTCCCGGGTGGTCGTGCGCCCGGTCGGCTCCAGCAGCCCCTCCGCGCCGGTCACCTTCCGGTGGAAATTGCGCGGGTCCAGCCGGGTGTCCCACACCAGCTCGTACACCCGGCGCAGCTCCGCGACCGTGAACTCGGGTGGGCAGAACGCCGTGGCCAGCGGCGAGTACTCCAGTTTCGCGCGGGCCCTCTCCACCCCGTCGGCCAGGATCCGGTCGTGGTCGAACGCCAGGTGCTCGCGGGCCAGTGCGCGCACCGGTGTCCAGCGCGCCTCCGCCGCGTCCGTGCCCGCGCTCGGCGTCGGCAGATCCGGCGCCAGCGCCAGGTGGGCGACGGTGACCACGCGCATCCGCGGGTCCCGGTCCGGCGCGCCGTAGCCGGCGAGCTGTTCGATGTGGACGGTCCCGGGGGCGAGCCCGGTCTCCTCGGCCAGCTCACGGCGCGCCGCGTCCGCGAGGTCCTCGTCCTCGCGGACGAACCCGCCGGGCAGCGCCCACTCCCCCCGGTACGGCTCGATGCCCCGGCGCACGACGAGGGCGCACAGCTCGTCCCCGGTCAGGGTGAGCACGACGAGGTCGACGGTGACGGCGAACGGCGGGTGACCCATGCCACCACCCTACCCGGTAATCGTCAGCTTGACGATTAGGCGTCGGTGCGCATATCGTCACCTCGACGATAAGAGGAGGGCTCCATGGCCGACATCGACCGCCGCTTCGGGTTCCGCCACCTGCGCGGGGCACCGACCGTCCACATCCGCCACTACCGCCGCGGCAAGCTCGCGCACGACGGCGTCGGGCTGTCCTTCTGGTACCGGCCGCTGACCGCGGTCGTCTCGGAAGTCCCGGTCGACGACCGCGAGCTGCCGCTGCTGTTCCACGCCCGCACGGCCGACTTCCAGGACGTGACCGTCCAGCTCGCGCTGACCTTCCGGATCGAGAACCCCGAACTGGCCGCGCAGCGCATCGACTTCTCCATCGACCCGGACACCGGGCGCTGGAGAAGCGATCCCCTCGCCCAGATCAGCGGGCTGCTCACCGAGAACGTCCAGCAGTACGCCGTCGAAGTCCTGACCCGCACGCCCCTCGAAAACGCACTCGTCGACGGTGTCCGAGCGGTCCGCGACCGGATCCGCGCCGGGCTCGCCGAAGAGGACACCCGGCTCGCGCAGACCGGCTCGGCCGTGGTCGACGTCCGGGTCGTCGCGATCCGGGCCGAGCCGGAGGTCGAGAAGGCGTTGCAGACGACCGCGCGGGAGAAGGTCCAGCAGGAGGCCGACCGGGCGACCTACGAACGCCGGGCACTCGCCGTCGAACGCGAGCGCGCGATCAGCGAGAACGAGCTGCAGAACCAGATCGAGCTGGCCCGCCGCGAGGAGCAGCTGCTGACCCAGCGCGGCGCGAACGCCCGGCGCCAGGCCGAAGAAGCCGCGGCGGCGAGCCGGATCGAGACCGAGGCGCAGGCCTCGCGCAAGGAGCGCCTGACGCTCGTGGAAGCCGACGGCAAGCGTGCGCTCGGCGAAGCGGAAGCGGCCGGGGAGGCCGCGCGGCTGGCCGCGTACCGCGACCTGCCCGAGGGCGTCCTCACCGGACTGGCGCTCAAAGAGCTCGCGGGCAACCTGCCCCAGATCGACAGCCTGACGGTCACGCCCGACCTGCTGGCGCCACTGCTGACGAAGCTGGGTGTGCGGTCGTGAGCCTCGCCCCGCGCGTCGTGCTGGTGCACCGGCGCACCGAGCTGGCCGAGCTGCTCGCCCGGCACGGCACGCGCGGTCAGGCCGAGTTCTTCCTGCGCACGCGCGGGCGCGACCTGGCCGAGGTGACCGAGGCGGACGCCGCCGTGCGCGCGGCGCTCGCCGCGGCGTCGGCGGCGATCCCGCTCGACTGGCGCCGCGGCGAGGTCGAACGGGCGGACCTCGACCGGTTCCTGTTCACCCCGGAGGACGTCGTCGTCGTGGTCGGCCAGGACGGGCTCGTCGCGAACGTGGCCAAGTACCTCGACGGCCAGCCGGTGATCGGGATCGCGCCGGGCGCTCCCGGGGTGCTCGTGCGGCACCCGCCGGCGGCGGTCGCGGACCTGGTGCGGTCCACCGGCGACGTCGAGCACCGGACGATGGCCGAGCTGACCGCGGACGACGGCCAGCGGCTGCTCGCGCTCAACGAGATCTACCTGGGGCACGCCGGGCACCAGACGGCCCGCTACCGGCTGGGGGTCGATGGCGGGCCGGCGGAACGCCAAGCGTCCTCGGGGATCCTCGTCGGGACGGGCACCGGCGCCACCGGCTGGTGCGGGTCGGTCTGGCGTGAACGCGGCAGCGCGCTTCGCCTGCCCGCGCCCGGCGAGGCCCGGCTCGTCTGGTTCGTGCGCGAGGCCTGGCCGTCCCCGGCGACCGGAACCACCTGCACCGAAGGAGAACTGACGCGCGCGCCGCTGACGGTCGAGGTCGAGTCCGATCGCCTGGTCGCGTTCGGCGACGGCCTCGAGTCCGACGCGGTCGCCCTCACCCGCGGTCAGACGGCGACCTTCGTCCCGGCGGCGAAGACCGTCCGCCTGGTGCGGTGACCGCCGGTCCGGCACACCGAGGGGGCGTGCCGGACCGGCGGGGTCATCAGGTGCCGTAGCGGGACTTCACGATCGACGGCGTGTCGAGGTTGTGGCCGGCGTCCATGCTCTGCGCGAGCCGCAGGTACTGGCCCTCGGCCCACATGAGCGGTCCCGCGCTGCCCGTCGGGCGGCCCAGGCCGAAGCAGCCGACGTCGGCGCGGTCCCAGACCTGCTCGGGCACGAAGTAGCCGTCGTTGGCCGAGTCCGCCATGGACTTCAGGTAGACCGCGGCCGAGCGGCCGTTGGCGAGTTCGTACTGCCCCCGCTCCCCCGACAGCACCGGCCACAGCCGGCCGAAGCGCTGACCGCCGTTCGCGGGCCAGCCACTGCAGTTCGCCGTGCTCTCGCCGTAGTTGTCGTGCGGGTAGCGGTGGAAGTAGACGTCGCCGTTGGGCAGCGTGACCTGCACCGGGGAGTTGCCGTCGGACGCGGCGGCGGTGGGCGCGACGGAGTTCGCGATCGTCGCGTCGCCCGCCGGGCGGATGCCGAGCCGCACGAGATCGAGGAAGCCGAAGTCGGTGACGTCGTGCTCGTAGAAGCAGCCTTCGTCGAAGCAGATCGTCGCGCCGTCGTTGGGGTTGCCGGCGCGGTCGAGGCGTTCGTAGTAGGTGTGCCCGCTCCAGTAGCCGGACGTCGTGACGGTCCAGCCGGCCAGCGAGGTGCGCCAGGAGTCCGCTGTGGACTCCCACGACGTCGCGCTCGCGGTGTCGCCGTTGGCCCGCGCGAGCGCGCCCGCGGCGATCAGGCCGGCGATCTCGGCGGCCACCGACGACGGCGACTTGCCGTACTGCTCCTCCCACCGCTCGGTCGTGTCCGGTCCGGTCGAGACGATGTGGTTGGCCGTCGTCTTGACCTTGGTGTAGGTCGAGGCGTCGGTGAGGCCGGTCAGCCAGGCGAGCAGGATCGCGTCGGCGTCCTGGTCGAGCTGTTCGCAGCAGCCGAGCTGCTGGGCGCTCGCCCCGGCGACGCCGGAAACCGGGCTGTAGCGCGGGAACGACCCCGCCGGGTACGTCGTGCCGTCGCCCGCTGTCGGGCTGCCGATCCACTGGGAGTTCCAGAGGAACTGGGCCATCCGCTTGGCCTGCGCGCTGTCGCCGGCGGCGAGGAGGCCGGTCGCCTGCTGGTAGAGGTCACGGCCCCAGACGCGGTGGTAACCGTCGTTGAGGTGGTCGCCGTTGGTGTAGTCGCCCCAGGGAGTCGCGAGGCCCGCGACGCTCGCGCCCGGGTGCTGCTTGTCCTCGGCGGTCTTCAGCGCCATCGCCGCGACGTAGTAGGCGCGCCGCCGCTGGGTGTCGCCGGAGACGCTGGCCGGTGCGGGTTTCAGACCGCCCACGTAGGAGTTCCAGCCCCCGCGGTAGGACGTCGCGATCGACGGGAAGCCGCTGCCGAGCGAACCGCTCGCGTTCGACGTGGCCGCGGCCGCGGTGCTGCCGTAGCCGAGCGCGACGGTGAACGTCGTGTCGGTGCCGACCGGAATCTGTCCACACTGGACGACGTTGCCGGTGCCGGAGACGTTGTCGAACTGGTTGTTCAGGGTTTTGTCGGCGCGGACGTCGACCAGGCAGTCGCTGCCCGCGCCGCTGTAGCCGTTGTCGTGCGCGGTGAAACCGGTCGAGACGCGCAGCGCTTGCACGACGGTGGTGGCCGTGCCGCCGAAGAGCGTCTCGGTGCCGCTCGCCAGGAGACCGGCGCCGTCCCACCAGGCGTTGTCGTTCGACCCGCCGCCGGCCATCGACGGGTTGGCCAGGAGGTAGAGCCGGTAGCTGCCGCCGTCGAGGGACTGGAAGCGGGTGTTCGTGACGAGGGTCGCGCGGGCCGGGTCGGTGACGTAGTCGGTGGTGATCCGGTACTTGCCGCTCTTGGCCGTGTTGGTGACGGTGTACTGCAGCGCCTTCTCGTCGGGCATCGTCACGACGTGGTTCGTGGCGTCGCGTTCCAGGTCCACGAACGTGCTGCCGTCGGTGACGACGTACTGCATGTCCTGGGTGTTCGGGACGTCGGCGCGGGGGTAGAAGACCTCGGACGTCACGCCGTTGGCCACGGTGAACCACACGGGGCTCGCGGTGGTCGTCGACGTCCCGAGGGCGGACTTGTTGCCCGTCGCCCAGGACGCTCCGCCGCCGCAGCAGTCGGTCGCCGTGCCGCTGGCCTGTGCTGTGCCCGGGAGTGCTCCGGCCAGCAGGATTCCTGCTCCTGCGCAGGCCAGGACCGCTTTCCACCTGATCATTCCGAGCCTCCGACGGCGTTGTCGCGGATATGTTGTGGGCCGCAACATATTGGGGCACCGGTGAGTGGGAGGCAATGTCCGATCGGACTTTATCGATCCAGCCCTCGGCGGGCGGCGTCGGCCGGTTCGATCACTCGGGTGCGCGGGGAGCGGACTGGCCGCTGGCTGCTCCGCCACCCCGAAGCGCGATTGTGACTACGGCCGGCAACACCGCGTCAAGGCGGGAAAGCGTGCCTTGACCCGGCGCTGCCGGCCGTGTTTCGGCTTCGGATCGGGGTTGCGGGGGGCCCTGGGTTTCGAGGGGGTTGGGTTTCGCAGGGGACCTTCGGTTCTGTTGTGGCGTGGGTTGGTTATGCGTTGGCGATGCGGTCCAGCCACTCGGCCATCAAGACCCGCTCCGCCTCCGTCAGCGCTGCCGCGCCCTCCAGACCCGCCCGCAACGCTGTCGCTCGCTCCGGCAGGTCCGATCCCGCCTGCTCCTGCGTGCCGGTCAGGATTCGGGTCAGCACCGTCTCGCGGGCCGTTTGGGACAGCTCCGCGTCGCGCTCCTCCTCCGGTGTCGCGATCAATGACAGCACTACGCCCATTCCTGTTGCGTGGACCAGTCTTGCCGCCCGGTCGACGCTCACCCGCAGGCGGCCCGCCGCCGCCACCCTCTCGATGATGCTTCGCAGCATTGCCTCTGCCTCGCGCGCCGCCGGGGACGTCCGGCCCGGGCGTGCGTCTCCGTACATCAGCACGTAGAACTCGGGGCGGGACAACCCGAACTCGATGTGCAGGTCCCAGCCGCGGCGGAGGTCTTCGACCGCGTCGCCCGTCGAGCCCAGCGCGCGCTTGCTCGTCAGGTACTCGTCGAACCCGTACGCCGCCACCGCGTCGAGCAGGCCGTCCTTGTCGCCGAACAGGCGGTACAGCGCCGGGGGCTGGACGCCCGCCGCCGCGCTCACCGCGCGCGTCGACAGACCGTCGCGTCCCTCCGCCACCAGCAGCGCCGCCGCTGCCTCGAGGATGCGCGCGCGGGTGTCCACCGCCGTCTTCGTTGCCATGGTTCCGATGATAACAAAACTGTGGTATCAGATATCGAGATGGCCGGTCGCCACCCGGTGCGCGAGGCGGCGCAGGAGTGGTGCCGCTTCCGCCATGCAGCGCGCCGGGTCCGGTTCCAGGTCCGTCAGTGCGTAGGCCGCCGAAATTCCCGCCGCCGTCAGGTCCACTGAGGACAGCCGGCAGCGGCCGGACACCGCGACGCACGGGATGCCCCTCGCCGCCGCGGCCCGGGCCACCCCGGCGGGCGCCTTGCCCGCCAGCGTCTGCTCGTCGAGGGATCCCTCGCCGGTGACGACCAGCGAGGCTCCGGCCAGGGCCGCGTCGAACCCGAGCAGGTCCAGGAGCAGCTCGATGCCCGGCCGCACCCGGGCGCCCAGCACGGCCATCGCCGCGAAGCCCACTCCCCCGGCGGCCCCGGCACCCGGTCGCTCGGCGAACTCCGGGCCGGCGATCGACGCCCAGTGCCGCAACGCCGCGTCGAGCGTCGCGACGTCGCCGGGGGACGCTCCCTTTTGCGGGCCGTAGACGGAAGCGGCTCCGCGTGGCCCGAACAGCGGGTTGTCCACATCGCTCGCCAGCTCGATGTCCACTTCGGACAGGCCGGACACGTCGAGTGCCGCGAGCCGGGAAAGCGCCGCGCCACCGAACGGGAGCTCGCGGCCGCAGTCGTCCAGCAGCCGGGCGCCCAGCGCGGTCAGCAGGCCCGCGCCGCCGTCGGTGCAGGCGCTGCCGCCCAGTCCGAGCACGACACGGCGGCACCCCGCCCGCACGGCCGCGGCGATCACGTCGCCGGTGCCCGCGCTGGTCGCGGTGAGCGGGGCCGGGGCACCGGGCAGCCGGTGCAGCCCGGACGCCTCGGCCAGCTCGACGACGGCGGTGTCCCCGCGGACCGCGTACGACGCCGTCAGCGGGACGCCGGTCGGCCCGCGCGCCGGGACCCGGACGCGGCGGAAGCCGGCGGCGACGGCGGCGTCGACCGTGCCGTCGCCGCCGTCGGCCACCGGGAGTTCCCGCACCGCGAGGCCGGGGTGGACGTCGGCGAGGCCCGCCGCCACCGCCGACGCCACCTCGGCCGCGGTCAGCGACCCCTTGAACTTGTCCGGTGCGACCAGGATCTTCACGCGCTCGCCCGGTACGCCCGCCAGTCGCCGACCTCGGTGATGTCGCGCAGGGCGACGTGCGAGGTGTAGGGCCGCCGCAGCAGCATGGCGAACGCCGAGCTCCCGTCCGCCAGTTCCACGACACCCAGCTCCAGCTCGTGCGGCTCGGACGGCAGCACCTTGTCCCGCAGGTCGTCCAGCGAGACGTCGTAGACCTCACCGGTCACCGGGGCGCCGCCGTGCGACACCGGGTACAGCGCCGGGCACTGGTCGCCCACCGCGTAGAACCGGTACTTCGCGGCCGTTTCGGCGGTGCCGACGAACGGCGAGCCGTCGAGGAGGTGGTGCAGCGGTTCGCCGCGCATGGCGCCGCCGTTGAAGAACATCAGGGCCACGGGGATTCTCCTTAGCGGAAGAGGGCTTCGACGCCGTCGACGGCGAAGTACACCGCGAACACCAGCGCCAGCAGGGACAGCAGCCAGCCGGCCTCGCGCCACTTGCCGCGGCCGATCTTGATGAGCACGAACGCGATCAGGCCGGCGCCGACGCCGTTGGTGATCGAGTAGGTGAACGGGATCAGCGCGGCGGTGAGGAACACCGGGATCGTGTAGTCCGGGTCGTGCCAGGGGATGTGGCGGCACTGGGCGACCATCAGGCCGCCGATGACGACCAGCGCGGGGGCCGCCGCCTGGGCCGGGACGACCCCGGCGAGCGGGGTGAATAGCAGCGTCCCCGCGAAGAGCAGCCCGGTGACGACACTGGCCAGACCGGTTCGGGCGCCTTCGCCGACGCCCGCCGCGGACTCGAGGAACACGGTGTTCGGTGACGAGCCCGTGACGCCGCCCGCGATCGCGCCCGCGCCGTCGACCAGCAGGATCCGGCCCATCCGCGGGACCTTGCCGTTCTTCGACAGACCGGCTTCGTCCGAAACGCTGGTGATGGTGCCCATGGCGTCGAAGAAGCCGGACAGCACGAGCGTGAAGAGGAAGACCGTGGCCGCGAGCGCGCCCGCCGAGGCGAAGCCGCCGAACAGGTCGATGTGGCCGAAGAGCCCGAAGTCCGGGGCGGCCACCACGTGATCGGGCAGGGCCGGGGCGGTCAGGCCCCAGCCGCCGACGCCGAACGCCTCGTGCAGCACGACCGCGAACACCGTCGCCACGCCGATGCTGATCAGCACCGCGCCCGGGACCTTGCGGGCCATCAGCACGATCATCAGCAGCAGACCGAAGCAGAACACGACGATCGGCCAGCCGTGCAGGTGCCCGCTCGCCCCGAGGCGCACCGGGACCGTGGTCTGCGCCGAGTCCGGCATCCGGGTCACGAACCCGGCGCTGACCAGCCCGACGAGGGCGATGTAGAGCCCGATCCCGACGGTGATCGCCATCTTGAGCGGCCGCGGGATGGCGTTCATGATGCGCTCGCGGACACCGCTGACGGCCATCAGCACGATGCACACGCCTTCGAGCACGACCAGGCCGAACGCCTGCGCCCACGTCATCGACGGGGCCATCTGGAAGGCGACGATGCCGTTGATGCCGAGCCCGGCGGCCAGCGCGAGGGGCGCGTTGCCGACGAGTCCCATGAGGACGGTCATCACGGCGGCGGCCAGCGCCGTCGCGGTGGTGACCTGTGCCGCGGAGAGCCGGGCGCCGGTGATGTCGGCGGAGGCGCCGAGGATGAGCGGGTTGAGCAACACGATGTAGGCCATCGCGACGAACGTCGTGACGCCGCCGCGGACTTCACGGCCGATCGTGGTCTGCCGGGCCCGCAGCTCGAACAGCTTGTCGAGGAGCGAACGGCGTTGCGGAGGTGCTTCGTCGACTACTGGGGTGGGGACTTCGGTCTGGGTCATGCGTCCTGCCCTTGCCGGTGGGTGTGCTCGGCCAGGGCCAGGCACTACGCCGTGCCTGGCCGAGCGGGACGTTCGATTCGGTTGTGCTCCGGTCAGCTGGCCTTGTGGGTCAGTAGTCGGTGCGGTCGGCCTTGTCGAGCCAGGCCGCGAAGGGGGCGAAACCGTCCTTTGCGGACAGTCGCGTCACGGGCACCGTCCACGTTTCGCGCGGACGGTCGAACAGTTCGTAGAAGGCACGGTCGTCGAAGCCGGCCTTGGCCGCGTCATCGCGGTCGGCGGCGAAGATGACCTTGTCCACGCGCGCCCACAGCGCCGAGGACAGGCACATCGGGCACGGCTCGCAGCTGGAGACGAGCACGCACCCGTCGAGCTTGAACGTGCCCAGCGCCTGGCACGCCGCGCGGATCGCGACCACTTCGGCGTGCGCGGTCGGGTCGAGGTTCGCGGTGACCCGGTTGACGCCGGTCGCGACTACTTCACCATCGCGCACGATCAGCGCGCCGAACGGGCCGCCGCCGTTCGCGACGTTGGTCTCCGCGATGCGGATGGCTTCGCCGAGCCACTCCTGCTCGAGGGAAATCGAGGTGGTCATCTCAAACTCCGGTGATGTGCTCGGGGCGGATCGGGACGCGCGGCAGCTCGAGGCCGGTGGCCGCGCGGATGGCGTTGGCGATCGCCGGCGTGGCGGAGATCGTGGGCGGTTCACCGACGCCGCGGACGCCGTAGGGCGCGTGCGGGTCGGGCCGTTCGAGGACGTCGACGCGCATCGGCGGCATGTCGAGGATGGTCGGGATGAGGTAGTCGGTGAACGACGGGTTCCGCACCTTGCCGTCCTGGACGAGGATCTCCTCCATCACGGCGAGGCCGAGGCCCTGCGCCGAGCCGCCCTGGATCTGGGCGACGACGGCGTCGGGGTTCATCGCCTTGCCGACGTCCTGGGCGCAGTCCAGCTGCACGACCTTGACCAGGCCGAGGTCCAGGTCGACGTCGACCACCGCGCGGTGGGCCGAGAACCCGTACTGGACGTGGGCGTCGCCCTGGCCGGTCTGCGGGTCGAGCGGCTGGGTCGGGCGGTGGTGGAACTCGCGGGTCTCCTCGATCGCGGTGTCTCCCAGCAGCTCGACCAGGTCCGCGACGACTTCGCCGTCGGCCGCGACGACCTTCCCGCCCGTCAGGGACATGCCTTCGGCGGACACGCCGAGCCGCGCGTAGACCGCCTCGGCGACCGCGCGGCAGGCGTTGCGGACCGCGCCACCGGTGACGTAGGTCTGGCGCGACGCCGAGCTGGAGCCGGCGTCGCCGACGCTCGTGTCGGCCGGGTGCACGCTCACCCGGGTCAGGCCGAGTTCGGTGCGGGCGATCTGCTGCTGCACCGTGACGAGGCCCTGGCCGACTTCGGCCGCCGCGGTGTGCACCATCGCCACCGCCTCGCCGCCGAGTACTTCCAGGCGGACGCGGGCGGTCGAGTAATCGTCGAGACCTTCGGCGTAGGAGATGTTCTTGATCGTGACGCCGTACCCGACACCGCGGACGACACCTTCGCCGTGGGTGGTGTTGGACGCGCCGCCGGGCAGCTCGCGGATGTCGACGTGCTCGCCGCGTGAGGGCGGCAGCGGCAGGTCGCGCACCCGCTGCACCAGCTCGGCCACCGGCGCCGGGAAGTCGACGACCTGGCCGGTGACCACAGTGGAGCCTTCGCTCAGCGCGTTGCGGATCCGCAGTTCGGCCGGGTCCATGTCCAGAGCGGACGCCAGCTTGTCCATCTGGGACTCGTAGGCGTAGGTCGGCTGCACCGCGCCGAGCCCGCGCATCGCGCCGCAGGTCGGGTTGTTGGTGTAGACGCCCCAGCCCTCGATGTGGGCGTTCGGGACGTCGTAGGGACCGACGCTCAGCGTGGTGCCGTTGCCGACCACGACCGGGGTCTTGGAGGCGTACGCGCCGCCGTCGAAGTACAGCTTCGCCCGGACGTAGACGAGCTTGCCGTCCTTCGTCGCGCCGTGCTCGTAGTACATCTTCGCGGGGTGGCGGTGGACGTGCCCGAAGAACGATTCGAGGCGGTTGTAGCTCATCTTCACCGGACGGCCGGTGCGCAGGGCGAGCAGGCACGAGTGGATCTGCATGGACAGGTCCTCACGTCCGCCGAACGCGCCGCCGACCCCGGACAGCGTCAGCCGGACCTTCTCCAGCGGCAGGCCGAGGGCCTTCGCCGTCTGGCGCTGGTCGACGTGCAGCCACTGGGTGGCCAGGTAGAGGTCGACGCCGCCGTCCTCGGCCGGGACGGCGAGCCCGGACTCCGGGCCGAGGAACGCCTGGTCCTGCATGCCGATCTCGTACACGCCGGAGACGACGACGTCCGCGGTCGCGGCCGGGTCGCCCTTGACGATCCGCTGGTGGCGGACCAGGTTCCCGCCGGGGTGCAGCTTCGGCAGGGTGTCGTCGTGCGCGGCCCGCTCGGGGTCGGTGACCGGCTCGAGGACGTCGTACTCGACGACGATCTCCTTGAGCGCCTGCCGGGCGATCTCCGGGTGGTCGGCGGCCAGGATCGCGACCGGCTCGCCCTGGTAGCGGACCAGGCCGTCGGCCAGCGCCGGGGTGTCCTGGTACTTCAGGCCGTAGACGTTCTCGCCGGGCACGTCCTCGTGCGTGAGCACCGCGTGCACACCCGGCTGGGCCAGCGCGCGGGAGACGTCGAGGCGGACGATCCGGGCGTGCGGGTGCGGGCTGCGCAGGGTGGCCCCCCACAGCATGTCCTCGTGCCACAGGTCCGAGGAGTAGGCGAACTCGCCCCGCACCTTGAGCGTGCCGTCGGGGCGCAGCGGGCTCTCCCCGATACCGCCGGCGATCGTGTCCTGCAGCTCCTGTGGCGAGCGGGCCGGCGCGCTCATTGGACGGCCTTCTTCGCCGCGGCGTCGCGGACGGCGTCGAGGATCTTCTCGTAACCGGTGCACCGGCAGAGGTTCCCCGCCAGGGCCTCGCGGATCTCGACGTCGCTGGGGTCCGGGACGCGCTCGATCAGGTCGTGCGCCGCGACCAGCAGGCCCGGCGTGCAGAACCCGCACTGGACGGCGCCGCGCTCGACGAACGACTCCTGGACCGGGTCGAGGTCGTCGCCCTCCGCCAGGCCTTCGACGGTGACGACGGCACGGCCCTCGGCCTGCCCGGCCGCGACCAGGCACGCGCACGCCGGGACACCGTCGAGGTAGACCGTGCACGAACCGCATTCGCCCTGCTCGCAGGCATTCTTCGAGCCCGGCAGGCCCAGGCGCTCGCGCAGCACGTAGAGCAGGCTCTCGCCTTCCCAGACGTTGTCGGCGCGGCGCTGCTCGCCGTTGACGGTGACGTTCACGCGCATTTCGGGCTCCCTCCGCAGTATTCGGTCCAGGCCCAGGTCAGCGTCCTTCGCGCCATGACCCCCAGGGCGTGGCGCCGGTAGGCGGCGCTGCCGCGGACGTCGTCGATCGGCGCGGCCGCCGCGGCGACCAGGTCGCCGAAGCGGCGCTTGACCGAGTCGTTCAGGGCCTTCGGGGCGTCCCAGTCCAGCTCGGCGGCCAGGAAGTCTTCGGCTTCGACGGCCCGGCGCGGGGTGGGGGCGGCCGAGCCGACGCCTGTGCCGACCCGGCGTTTCTCGGGGTGCAGCGCCAGGCCCAACGCGGCGACCGCGATGACCATGGCGTTGCGGGTGCCGATCTTGCTGAACTGCTGGGGTCCGGTGGCGGGTGCCAGCAGCACCGCGGTGATCAGCTCGTCCGGCTCCAGGACGTTGCGCTTGACGCCGGTGTAGAAGTCCTTCGCGGCGACGACCCGGGTGCCGCGGACCGAAGCGATCTCGACCTCGGCGCCGGCGGCCAGCAGCGCCGGGTGGGAGTCGCCCGCCGGCGAAGCCGCGCCGAGGTTGCCGCCCACGGAACCGCGGTTGCGGATCTGCGGGGACCCGACGGTCCGCGCGGCCATCGCCAGACCGGGCAGCTTCGGGCCCAGTTCGGCGATGATCCGGGCGTAGGGCACGGCCGCGCCGATCCGGATCCGGCCGCCGTCGGTGCCGTGCTCGTGCAGCTCGGCGACGCGGCCGAGGTCGAGCAGGGCGCCGGGGCGGCGGTGGTCGAAGTTGAGCTCGACCATCACGTCCGTGCCGCCGGCGATCGGGACCGCACCGGGGTTCGCGGCACGCGCGGCGAGCGCGTCGGCCAGCGAGGCGGGTCGGAGGAATTCCACTGTGGACGTCCTTTCGGGGGTGCTTCGTCAAGGAGTACACACGCTCGGGTGTGGCCGGGACCACGGCAAAACCCCTGAAAGACGGGTGAATTTAGGGCCCCGGTTTGTACTTTCCGACAACACCCCGACCGCGGACGCGGAAAGGCCGCCGCACGAGGCCGGGGTCTCGTGCGGCGGCCGTGGTCACGCGGGTGTTACGCGGGCTCGAACTCCTTCACGGCGTCGAGGGCGGCACCCATCGCGGCGTTGCCCTCGCGCTCGATCATGATCTCCACCAGCACCGGGCGGCTGGTGCGCTCGGCTTCCTTGCGGGCCCACTCCAGGGACGTCCGGATCTCCCCGGGCTCGAGCACGCGGGTGCCCGAGCAGCCGTAGGCTTCCATGATCTTGACGTTGTCCGTGCCGTTCGAGTCGTAGTGGATGTCGACCTCGAAGTTCATGTCGTAGCCGGTCTCGGCCTGGCGGATCAGGCCGAGGTACTCGTTGTTGAGCATGATCAGCACGAATCCGACGTCGTACTGGGCGGCCACCGCCAGCTCCTCGACGAGGAACTGGAACGAGTAGTCCCCCACCACGCCGACGACTTCGGCCTCCGGTCGCGCCTTCTTGACGCCGATCGCGGCGGGGATCTCCCAGCCGAGCGGGCCGGCCTGGCCGCACACCTGGTAGTGCCGCGGCTTGTGCGCCTTCTGGAACTGGCCCGACCAGATCTGGTAGAGCCCGATCGCGGTGACGAAGTACGTGTCCTCGCCGAAGGTTTCGTTGATCTCCTTGAAGACCCGCGGCGCCTTGATCGGCAGCGAGTCGAAGTCCTCGCGGCGGGGAAGCGCTTCCTTCAGCTCCGCGATCCGGCCGACCCACTCGCGCCTCGGCGTGGTTTCCCGCTTCTCCAACGCCGCCAGCAGCGCGTCGAGGAACTCGCGCGTGTCCGAGACGATCCCGAGGTCGGGCCCGAACACCTTGCCCAGCTGGGTGGGTTCGATGTCGACGTGGATGAACTTGCGGTCGCCGCGGTACACCGACAGCTCGCCGGTGTGCCGGTCGCCGAACCGCGCGCCCAGCGCGAGCACCAGGTCCGACTCCAGGAAGGCCGCGTTGGCCCAGCGCTGCGACGTCTGGATGCCGGCCATCCCGGCGAACAGCTCGTGGTCCTCGGGGAAGCTCCCCTTGCCCATCAACGTCACCTGCACCGGGACGTCGAGGCGTTCGGCGGCGGCCCGCAGCCGCTCGCTCGCCTCGCCGAGGACGACCCCGCCTCCGGCCAGGATGATCGGCCGTTCGGCCGCCAGCAGCAGGTCGAGGGCCCGCTCGACCCGTGCCGGCGCGGGCTTGACGGCCGTGACCGGCAGCGGCGAATCGATCGAGGAGTCCCACTCGATGTCCTGCTTCTGGACGTCGATCGGCAGGTCGATGAGCACCGGGCCGGGCCGGCCCGAGCGGGCGACCCGGAACGCCTCACGGAAGATCCACGGCAGCTGCGCGGCCTCCTTGACCTGCACCGCCCACTTCGTCACCGGCTTGGCGATCTCGACGATGTCGACGGCCTGGAAGGCTTCCTGGTGCAGCTTGGTCGTCGCCGCCTGGCCGGTGATGCAGATCATCGGGATCGAGTCCGCGTGCGCGGTGTAGAGCCCGGTGATCATGTTCGTCCCGGCCGGGCCGGACGTGCCGATGGCGACGCCGACGTTGCCGTTCGTCCTCGCCCAGCCGTCGGCCATGTGCGTCGCGCCCTCTTCGTGACGGACGATCAAATGCTCGATCGCCCGGCCTTGTAGGGCGTTATACAGCGGGAGGATCGCGGCGCCCGGGCAGCCGAAGACGGTGTCGACGCCTTCGCTCTCGAGGACGTCGACGACCGCCTGCATCGCGGGGATCCGGGGCATGTCACACCTCCGCCGGGACGCGGCCCGACAACTGTTCGGCGACCTTCAGCAAGGCCGAGTGGTCTTCGGCGCCGTACCCCATGGCGCGGCCGGCGGCGACGAGCTGGGCGACCAGCCCGGTGAGCGGGAGCGCGACGTCGGCCTGCCGGGCGGCGGCGAGCGCGATCCCCATGTCCTTGTGGTGCAGGTCGATCCGGAAGCCGGGGGCGAACCGGCGCTCCACCATGGACTGGCGCTTGAGCTCGAGGATCCGGCTGCCCGCGAGGCCACCGGCGAGCACGTCCAAGCCGACGGCGGCGTCCACACCGGACGCTTCGAGCAGCACGATCGCCTCGGCGACGAGCCCGTAGATGCCGCCGACGACGAGCTGGTTGGCGGCCTTCACGACCTGGCCGGCGCCGTGCGGGCCGACGTGCACGATCGTCTTGCCGAGCGCGTCGAACACCGGCTTCGCGGCCTCGAAGTCCGCTTCGGAACCACCGACCATGATGGACAGTGACGCCTGTTCGGCCCCGGCCTGACCGCCCGACACCGGCGCGTCGAGCACGCGGATCTTCCGGTCCCGCGCGGCTTCCGCGACCGCGATCGACGTCTCGGGCCGGATCGTGCTCATGTCGATCAGGAGCGCGCCGGGCTCGGCGGAGTCCAGGACCCCGCCCGCGGCCAGCACGACCTCCTCGACCTGCGGGTGGTTCGGCAGCATCGTGATGACGACGTCCGCCCCCGCGACCGCGTCGGCCACGCCGGTCGCGGCGCGCCCGCCCGCGGCCGCGAGCTTCTCCCCCGCGGCCGGGGTGACGTCGTAGCCGCTGACGTCGTGCCCGGCCGCCACGAGGTGCGCGGCCATCGGGGCGCCCATCACGCCCAGTCCGATGAATCCCAGTTTCATGCTCGTCCCCTTCGGGTCTTCGGCAGCCAGGCCAGCGACGTGAGGGTGTCGGGTTCCGGGACGTACTCGATCCCGACGAACCCGGCGTAGCCCGCGTTCTGCAGCTTCGCGAGGTGTCCCTCGATGTCCAGCGAGCCGGTGCCGGGCTGGTGGCGCCCGGGTGCGTCGGCGATCTGCACGTGCCCGATCCGGGAGGTGTGCCGTGTCGCCAAGGCGTCGAGGTCGTCGCCGTTGACTGCCAGGTGGTACAGGTCGGCCAGCAGCCGCACGTTGTCGCGCCCGAGGTCGTCGAGCACGGTCACGGCGTCCGCGGCGGTCTTGAGCGGGTAGCGGTCCGCGCCGGAGAGCGGTTCGAGGACCAGCTGCGCGCCGAGCTTCGCGGCGGCCTCGGCGGCCGTCGCGAGGTGGACCAGCGCCAGGTCGTCCTGCTTGGCGGGGTCTTCGCCGTCGAGCCGGTTGCCGTAGAGCGCGTTGAAGCTGCGGCACCCGGTCCGTTCGGCGATGCCGAGGGCGACGACGAGGCTGTCGGCGAACTCGGCCTCCCGGCCGATCCACGACACCAGGCCGCGCTCCCCCGCCGCCATGTCGCCGGCGTAGAAGTTCAGCCCGCGCAGGCGGACACCGTCGAGGCTTCGCACGAAGGCGTCGACCTCGTCGCGCGCGGGGACCGCGGTGTCGAACGGCCACCAGTACTCGACGTCGGTGAACCCGGCCTCCCGCGCGGCGGCCGCCCGGTCGAGCAGCGGTACCTCCTTGAACAGGATCGACAGGTTGGCGACGTACGGCAGGGAGTGACCTTCTTCGGGCATCGCATCCTCGAATTTCGCTATCCGGAATTTTTCTTTCGCATATCGAGAATAGCTGCTGACCTGCGGCGCGGTCAACGCCCGGACGGCGAAGGCGCCGCGACTCGTCGAGCCACGGCGCCTTCGGGCGGACGGGGTGCCGCTACCGGTTCTGGACGTGCTGCCAGCCGAAGCGGCCCTTGATGCAGAGGTTCCCGTGCGTCACCGAGCTGTCGTGCGGCGAGGTCACCTTGACGATCTCGTTGTCCTGGACGTGCAGCGTCAAAGTGCAGCCCACCCCGCAGAACGTGCACACCGTCGTCGTCTCGGTCTGGCGGGATTCGTCCCAGGTGCCGTCCTCGCGCTTGTCGTACTCGCGCTTGAAGCTCAGCGCCCCGGTCGGGCAGACCTCGACGCAGTTGCCGCAGTACACGCACGCGCTGTCGGGCAACGGGTTCGAGAACTCCGTCGAGATCCGCGCGTCGAACCCGCGGCCGGCCACGCTGATCGCGAACGAGTTCTGCCACTGGTCGCCGCACGCGTCGACGCACTTGTAGCAGAGGATGCACTTCGCGTAGTCCCGGACGTACAGCTCGTTGTCCACAATGGCCGGTTGCGCCACCGTGGCCGCGTCCGGGCCGAAGCGGTCCGGGTCGGCTCCGGTCTCCGCGAGCCACTCCGCCACGCCCGGCGTCGTCGACAGGTCCGTCGCCGAGGCCAGCAGTTCGAGGACCACCTTGCGGCTCGTGCGTGTCCGCTCCGAATCGGTGTGCACCACCATCCCCGGCTCGGCCTTGCGTGAGCAGGACGGCACCAGTGTCCGGGAGCCCTCGACCTCGACCATGCAGACCCGGCAGGCGTTCGCCGGTTCCAGGGTGTCGCCGTAGCACAGCGTCGGGATCTCCTTGCCCGCCGCCGTGCACGCGTCGAGGATGGTCGAGCCTTCGGGCACGCGGACCGTCTCACCATCCACAGTGAACTCGACCAGCCGCTTCGGGATCCCGATGTCCACAATGGTCACTGCAGTGCTCCCAACCGGTCGATGGCGGACTCGATGGCGTTCCACGCCGTCTGGCCGAGGCCGCAGATCGACGAGTCCCGCATCACCCCGCCCACTTCCCGCAGCAGCGGCCGCTCCTCCGAACCGGACGCGAGGACGCGGCGGATCGCCTCCTCCTGCCGGACGGTCCCGATCCGGCACGGCACGCACTGGCCGCACGACTCGTCACGGAAGAACTCCGCGATCCGCAGCAGGAACCCGCCGAGGTCGGCCAGGTCGTCCAGCACCAGGACGACCCCCGAGCCCAGCGTCGTCTTCGCCGCCCGCGCGTCCTCGAAGGTGAGCGGCAGGTCCAGCTCGTCCGGCCGGACGAACCCGCCCGCCGCGCCGCCCAGCAGGATCGCGCGAAGCGAGCGGCCCTCGGGTACTCCCCCGGCCAGCTCGAGCAGCGAACGCAGCGTCGTGCCGAACGGCACCTCGTAGACACCCGGCCGCTCGACGTTGCCGGACAGACAGAACAGTTTCGGCCCGGCCGAGCCTTCGGTGCCGATCGCCCGGTAGGCCGCCGCGCCTTCGGCGAGGATCAGCGGCACGTTGACCAGAGTCTCGACGTTGTTCACCACCGTCGGCTTGCCGAACAGACCCCGCTCCACCGGGAACGGCGGTTTGCTGCGCGGCTCGCCGCGGAAGCCCTCGATGGAGTTGAAGATCGCAGTCTCCTCGCCGCAGATGTACGCCCCCGCGCCCCGCCGGATCTCGATGTCGAACGAGAAACCGCGGTGCCCCATGATGTCCACGCCGAGGAACCCGCGTTCACGAGCCACGTCCAGCGCGTTCCGCAGCAGACGAAGCGCACGGGGGTACTCGCCGCGCAGGTAGATGTACCCCTGCCGGGCACCGATGGCGAACGCGGCGATCGTCATCGCCTCGACCAGCGCGAACGGGTCGCCTTCGAGCAGCACCCGGTCCTTGAAGGTCCCCGGTTCGCTCTCGTCGGCGTTGCACACCAGGTAGTGCGGCCCGGCGGGCTGCGCGGCGGTGGCCGCCCACTTGCGCCCGGTCGGGAACGCCGCGCCCCCGCGGCCGAGCAGGCCGGAGTCGGTGACCTCGCGGATCACCGCGGCCTCGCCCATGCGCAGCGCGGTGCGCAGGGCCGCGTAGCCGCCGGCCGCGCGGTAGTCGTCCAAACTGGACGGATCGACCACGCCGACCCGGCGCAGCAGCCGCAGTCCCGCCGTCTGGTGGACGACCGGCGGCGGCCCGTCGCCCGCGGGTTCCCGGTGGGCGGCCAGCACCGCCGCCGCGCCGGTCGCCGGCGCGAGCAGTTCGGTGGTGGCCGGCGCGCCGGCCTGGAACGTCAGCGCCGCGGGGGCTCGTTCGCAGACGCCGAGGCACGGGCTGCGCAGCCACGTGACCCCGCCGCGCGCCTTCCCCGCGGCGCCGACGTGCTCGGTGAGGACGTCGCACACGGTGTCCGCGCCCTTGAGCCGGCACGCGAGGTCGGTGCACACGTGCACCACGCGTTCCGGGCGCTCCTCCAGCGCGAACAGCGAGTAGAAGCTGGCCACGCCGTAGGCTTCGGCGGGTGGCACGTGCAGCGCCTCGCAGATGAGGTTGAGCGCGCCCTGGCTGATCCAGCCGACCCGGTCGTTGACCGCGTGCAGCGCGGGCAGCAGCTGGTCGCGGCCACCACCTTCGAAGCCGGCGACCGCCTCCCGCTCCTCGCGTGACGCGACGGCGTCCAGGAGCTTGAGGTCCACTTCAGACCTCCGCGAGCTTCTCGACCCGGATGGCCGCGGCCTTGTATTCGGCGGTCCCGGCGATCGGGCAGGTCGCTTCGATGGTGATGACGTTGACGTCGACCTCGTCCGGGAAGTGGAAGGTCATGAACGCCAGCCCCGGTTTCAGGCCCTTGTCGAGCCGGACCGGTGCGACGATCTCGCCGCGCCGCGAGGAGATCCGGACCAGTTCGTCGGGTTCGACGCCGAGCGAGCGGGCGTCCTCCGGGCAGAGGTCGAGGGTCTCGCCCCGCCGCAGCGGCGACGGGAACCCGCCGGACTGGACGCCGGTGTTGTAGGAGTCCAGGCGCCGTCCGGTGGTGAGCCGGATGGGGAACTCCTCGGTGAGCAGGTCGACCGGCGGGCTGTGCTCGATGACCGTGAACGGCGCCGGGCGGCCGCGCTCGGCCGGGTCGCCGGCCCACAGCCGGCCGTGCAGGAACGTCGGTTCGAGGGTGTCCTCGGAGTAGCACGGCCACTGGATGCCGCCGAGTTCTTCCAGCCGCGCGTAGGACATCCCGGCGTGCATCGGCGACAGCGAACGCAGCTCGTCCCAGACGTCTTGGCCGCCGGTGTAGTGCCAGTCGTGGCCGAGCCGGCGGGCCAGTTCCGACAGCAGCTCGATGTCGTCGCGCGCGCCCTCCGGCGGCTCGAGGGCCTTGCGAACGCGCTGGACCCGGCGTTCGGAGTTGGTGAACGTGCCGTCGCTTTCGCACCAGGCCGCCGAGGCGGGCAGCACGACGTCGGCCAGCTGCGCGGTCTTGGTCAGGAAGATGTCCTGGACGACCAGGTGGTCCACGGTGGACAGCCGGTCGACCGTGTGCTCGCAGTCCGCTTCGGACTGGACGGGGTTCTCGCCGATGATGTACACGCACGTCAGGTCGCCGCGTTCCATCGCTTCGAGCATCTGGGTGAGATTGAGGCCCTGGTGCGGCGGGATCGCCGAGCCCCACGCCGCGTCGAACTTCGCCCGGACGCCGGCGTCGAGGACGTCCTGGAAGCCCGGCAGCCGGTCCGGGATGGCGCCCATGTCGCCGCCGCCCTGGACGTTGTTCTGGCCGCGCAGCGGGTTCAGGCCGGCTCCGTAGCGGCCGACCTGCCCGGCCAGCAGCGCGAGGTTGATCAGGGAAAGGACGTTGTCGGTGCCGTTGTGGTGCTCGGTGATGCCCAGGGTCCACGACAGCTGCGCGCGGTCGGCGCGGGCGTAGGCGTGGGCCAGTTCGCGGATCAGCTCGGCCGGCACGCCGGTGGTCTTCTCGGCGACCTCCAGGGTCCACGGTTCGACCGAGGCGGCGAACTCGGCGAACCCCTCGGTGGCGCGCTCGACGAACGTCGTGTTGGCGAGCCCGGAATGGATGATCTCCCGGGCGATCGCGTGGGCCAGCGGGATGTCGGTGCCGACTTCCAGCTGCAGCTGCCGGTGCGCCCAGCTCGCGGTGCTCGTCCGCCGCGGGTCCACGACGAACAGCTTCGCTCCCTTGTGGACGGCCTTCAGCACGTGCTGGAAGAAGATCGGGTGCGCTTCGCGGGGGTTGCCGCCCCAGATGACGATGACGTCGGCGTCCTCGATCTCCTGGTACGACGAGGTCCCGCCGCCGCTGTCGAACACCCGGGCCAGCCCGGCGACGCTCGGCGCGTGGCAGGTGCGGTTGCACGAGTCGACGTTGTTCGTGCCGATCACCGCACGGGTGAACTTCTGGGCGACGAAGTTCAGCTCGTTGGTCGCCCGGGCGCACGAGAACATCCCGAACGCCTCGGGTCCCTGGGTCTCCAGGGTGCGGCGGATCCCGGCGGCGGCCCGGTCGAGGGCTTCCTCCCAGGTGGCCGGCCGCAGCACACCGGAGTCGCGCACCAGGGGCTGGGTGAGCCGGACGTACGGCTCGGTGTTCCTGCGCTTCACGGGCACCTCCGGTTCAGTGCGCCCCAACGGGGACTTTGCTGGTGTGGTCGAGCAGCGAGATGGCGGCGTGGACGTGCCGCAGGGCCGGCGCGGGCACGCCGGTGAGGCCCGCCAGCTCGACGACCGCGCCGATGATGGCGTCGATCTCGAGGGGCTTGCCCGCTTCGAGGTCCTGCAGCATCGACGTCTTGTGGTGGCCGACGCGCCAGGCGCCGTCGATGCGCTTCTCGACCGAGACGCCGGGGTCGCTGCCCGCCGCACGGGCGATTTCGAGGGTCTCGGTCATCATCGTGGCGACGAGCGCGCGCGTGTCGTCGTGCTCGCACATCTGGGCCATGGTTGCCCGGGTCAGCGCCGAGAGCGGGTTGAAGGCGACGTTGCCCATCAGCTTGATCCAGATGTCGTCGCGCAGCCGGGGTTCGACGGGGGCCTTCAGCCCGCCGGCGATCATCGCCGCGCTCAGCACCTTGCAGCGCGCGGAGATCTCGCCGTCCGGCTCGCCGAGGGAGAAGCGGGTGCCTTCCAGGTGCCGGATCACGCCCGGTTCCTCGACGACCGTGGAGCAGTAGACGACGCAGCCGATCGCGCGCCGCAGCTCGAGCACGGCGGTCACCGAGCCGCCCGGGTCGACGGTCTCGACCCGCCTGCCCTCGAGCGGATGTCCCGCCAGGCCGTGGAAGTACCACCACGGGATGCCGTTCTGCGCCGCGACGATCGCGGTGTCCGGGCCGAGCAGCGGCGCGAGCAGCGGCCCGCACGAAGCGTAGGAGTTGGCTTTCAGGCCCAGGAACACGAAGTCGGCCGGGCCGACGTCGGCCGGGTCGTCCGTGACGTGCGGGTGCGCGGTGAAGTCGCCGCGGGGGCTGAGCACGCGGACGCCGTGCTCGCGCATCGCGGCGAGGTGCGCGCGCCGCGCGATCAGGTGCACCTCGGTCCCGCCGCGGTGCAGCGCGGCCCCGACGTAGGCACCGATCGCCCCGGCCCCGAGAACAGCCACCTTCATGATGTGCCTCCGAGTTCGGTCCAACACGTGATTGCATACAGTATCCTGGATCCGGTTTGGAGACCAGGTTTTTGAGTCCGGAGCCGACGTGAAACTCCCTGCAGGGTGAGCCTCTGGGATTTTGCATACCAAAACCTGTATCCTGGACAGCGGTCGTCGCGTTCCTCTCCCTTTCGAGGTGTCCCATGAGCCAGCCCGCTTCTCCCCTCCCCGACCGCGGCCCGACCGGTCGCCGCACGGCCAAGGGCTCGCTCAGCTCGACCGCCGCCAAGCGCGTCGAACGGCCCGCGCCGCTGCGGCAGGTCGTCTACGAGGCCCTCGCCGAGCTGATCATCAACCGCACCCTCGAACCTGGGCAGCACCTGGTCGAAGCCGATCTGGCCGAGTACCTCGGCGTGAGCCGGCAGCCGGTGCGCGAAGCCCTGCAGCGCCTGCAGAGCGAAGGCTGGGTCGACCTCCGGCCCGCCCAGGGCGCGTTCGTGCACCTGCCGACCGACGAGGAGGCCGACCAGCTGCTGAGCGTCCGCAGCGTGCTGGAGACGCATTCGGCGAAGCTCGCCGCCGGAAACGCGACGGCCGACGACGTCGAACAGCTCTGGGAGCTGCAGAAAGCGGGCATCACGGCCCTGAGGGCCGAGGACACCGAGGGCCTGGTCGCGGCCAACGCCGCGCTCCACGCGTTCATCACGCAGCTGTCGGGGAACGCCGTGCTGGCGGAGCTGATCGGTCTCGTCGACCGGCGGGTCCGTTGGTACTACACGCCGATTGCCCGGCCTCGCGGAAAGGACGCGTGGAACGAGCACGACGAGCTGATCAACGCGATCTCGCGGGGAAACGCCGAGGCCGCGGAGAAGATCATGGCCAACCACACCGAACGGACCCGCCAGGCCTACCACGAACGTCCGGAGGCTCCCCGATCCTGATGGCAGCAGGACCGGGGAGCGGGTACCGGATCAGCCGCCCGCCGCGGCGGAAGGCCGCGCCACCAGCTCGGTTTCGGCGAGCTGGTGGCGTGTCCGGCCGGGCTGGCGCAGGAACAGCGTCAGCACCGCGGACAGGAGCGCGATGCACCCGGCGAGGATGTACGCGCCGGTGTAGCCCCACGCGCTGATGACGCCCGCGGCGAGCCCGCCGCCGCCGACGCCGCCGACCAGTTTCGCGCTGTAGACCAGGCCGTAGTTCGACGCGTTGTTGTTCTCGCCGAAGTAGTCCGGCACGAGCGCGGCGAACAGCGGGTAGAACGCGCCGCCACCGAACCCGGTCAGGAACGCGAACACCATGAACAGCACCAGGTTGTGCGTGTTGCCGGCGTACAGCACGCCGAACTGCGCGCCGGCCGCGATCACCAGCACCAGCGTGAGCGTCTGCCGTCGGCCGAGCTTGTCCGACGCCCAGCCGACGACCGCGCGGCCGGTGCCGTTCACGATGGCGAGCACGCCGGCCGAGGACGCGGCGACGAACGCGCCGAAGTGGCTTTCCTTCGCGAAGGGCACCTGGAAGTTGATGCCGAACAGCGAAACCCCGCCGATGATCACCAGGCACACCCACATCAGCGGGAGCATGCCGGTCCGGATCGCCTCCATCGGCGTGAACTGGCGGACGGCGGGCGGGTTCTTCGCCAGGCTCTTGACCCCGGTCTTGCCCTTCGCCCAGGAGATCGGGTCGACCTCCTTCGGCCACCAGCTCTTCGGCGGGTCCTTGAAGAGGAACCCGCAGACGCCGACGACGACCAGCATGTACAGGCCGATGCCGTCGAGCACCCCGGTGACGTTTTCGTGCCCGAGGAACGCGCTGAACAGGTAGATGAACGGCACCGAGCCGTAGGCGAAGCCGCCGTTCACGAACCCGGTCCGCGCGCCGCGCTTCTCCGGGTACCACTTGCCGACCATGTTGATGCAGGTCGCGTACACGAGCCCGGCGCCGGTGCCGCCGAGCACCGAGTACCCGATGAACGCCAGCGTGAGGTTCCCGCTGTGGGCGATGGTGAAGTAGCCGATGCCGCTGAACACCGCGCCGAGCAGCATCGCCGTCTTCGCCGAGACGACGTTGCGTTCCCGGAGGCGCCCGGCCGGGAACGCCACCCCGGCCTGGAACACCGCCCAGATGCTCGCGAGCCAGAACGCGTCGGAGAGCGTCCAGCCGTACTTCTCTTCGAGGGTGCCCTCGACGGCGCCCCAGCCGTACTCGAACACGCTGACCGCCATCATGGCGATCCAGGGCAGCCAGACCATCCAGCTGCGTGAGCGCCCCATGATGTCCTGCGGCGACTCGCCTACCCGGTAGATTCTTCCGTTCTCGTCGACTATCTCCTGGTATGTGGCTGCGGTCATGAAAGTTCTCCTTCGTCACCGTTGACTCAGGTTCGAAAGCAGACCCGCGGCCCGCGCCCAACGATACTTCGCGCCGAGCACTGCCACGGGCTTCTCGGTGGTGTACGGGTACGCGACGACGCCGCGGTCGTACAAGTAGTCACTCGCCTCCTCGACTTCGACGTCACCGGACAGGGACGCGACAACGGGCTTACGGATCCCTTTGGCGCGATACTCTTCGACCACTTCGGACACCAGTTCGGCGAACACCATCGGCGGAGTGACGATGGTGTGCCAGTAGCCCAGGATCAGGGCGTGGATGCGGTCGTCCTCGAGGCCCAGCGCGATGGTGTTGCGGTAGGTCGAGGGCGGCTCGCCGCCGGTGATGTCGACGGGGTTGCCCGCCGCGCCGAAGGGCGGAATGAACTTCCGGAACGCGGTGTCGAGGTCCGGCGGGATCTCCATCAGGCTCAGGCCGTTGTCGACGCAGGCGTCCGACAGCAGCACGCCCGAGCCGCCGGCGCCGGTGATGATGACGACGTTCTCGCCCTTCGGCGTGGGCAGCAGCGGGATGCCGCGGGCGTACTCGAGCATGTCGTTCAGCCCGGGCGCCCGGATCACGCCGCTCTGGCGGAGGATGTCGTCGTAGACCTTGTCGTCGCCGGCCAGCGCGCCGGTGTGCGAGCCGGCCGCCTTGGCGCCCTGCGCCGTCCGCCCGGCCTTCAGGACCACGACGGGCTTGCGCTTCGAGACCCGCTGGGCCGTCTCCGCGAACGACCGGCCGTCCTTGAGGTCTTCGAGGTGCATCGCGACGAGCTGGGTGTTGTCGTCCTGCTCGAAGAAGGTCAGCAGGTCGTCCTCGTCGAGGTCGGCCTTGTTGCCGACGCCGACGATCGAGGACACGCCCATCTTCGCCGAGCGGCTGAAGCCGAGGATCGCCATCCCGATTCCGCCGCTCTGCGACGACAGCGCCACGCCGCCCTTGACGTCGTACGGCGTGCAGAACGTCGCCGACAGGTGTTCCGGCGTGTAGTAGTAGCCGTAGATGTTCGGCCCCAGGATCCGGACGCCGTGCTCGCGAGCGATCGCGACGACCTCGTCCTGCAGCTCGATGTTGCCGGTCTCGCCGAAGCCGGACGGGATGAGGATCGCGCCCGCCACGCCCTTGCGGCCGGCCTCCTCCAGCGCCGCGGGGACGAACTTCGCCGGGATGGCGAAGACCGCGACGTCGACGTCGCCGGGGACATCGGTGATGCTGGCGTAGGCCTTGCGGTCGAGGATCTCGGCGGCCTTGGGGTTGATCGGGTGGATCTCCCCCGCGTAGCCGCCGTCGACCAGGTTCTTCATCACCGAGTTGCCGATCTTGCCGGCCTCGGCCGAGGCGCCGATCACCGCGACCGACGCCGGTTTCATGATCCGGTTCATCGACGCGAGGATCTCCTCCTGGGTGAACCGGTGCGGCTCCTTCGCCGCGTCCGGGTCGACCAGGATCCGGACGTCGACCGCCGTGGCGCCGGACGCCGTGGCGAGCACCGGATTGAGGTCCACTTCGGACAGCTGCGGGAAGTCGGTGACCAGGTCCCCCAGGCCGGTGATCACGGCGGCGAGGGCGTCCCGGTCGACCGGATCCGATCCGCGGACACCCTTCAGGATTTCCGCCGCCTGGATACCGTCGACCATCGACAGCGCTTCCTCGGTGGACGTCGGCGCGAGCCGGAAGGTGACGTCCTTGAGCACTTCGACCAGGACACCGCCGAGGCCGAAGGCGACGACCTTGCCGAAGGTCGGGTCGGTGACCGAGCCGATGATCACCTCCTGCCCTTCGGTGAGCATCTGCTGCACCTGGACGCCGAGCACGCGCGCGTCGGCGTTGTAGGCCTTCGCGTTCTCGACGATCGTCGTGAACCCCGCCTTGACCGCCTCCGCGTCCCGCAGACCGACGAGCACGCCGCCGGCCTCGGTCTTGTGCAGGATGTCCGGCGAGACGATCTTGAGCACCACCGGCAGCCCGATGGCTTCCGCGTGCGTCACGGCTTCGGCGGCCGTGGTCGCCAGCCGCTCGGCCGGGGTCGGGATGCCGTAGGCCTCGCAGACCGCACGCCCCTCGGGCGCGGTCAGCGAGGACCGGCCTTCGGCCGCCGCCTCGGCGAGGATCTTCTCGACCGCCGCGCGATCCCCCACTCAGATCACCCCCGCGGCGCGGAACTTGTCCAGCTCGGCTTCGCTGTAGCCGAGTTCGGCCAGTACCTCGTCGTTGTGCTCGCCGAGCAGCGGCGACCGTTCGATCTCGACCGGCGAGTCGGACAGCTTCAGCGGGCAGCCGACGGTCTTGAAGCTGCCGCGTTCGGGGTGCGCGACCTCGACGACCGAGCCGAGCTCGGCCAGGGTCTCGTCCTCGATCAGCTCCCTGGTGGACAGGATCGGGCCGCAGGGAATGTTGTGGGCGTTCAGCTTCTCCATCACCTCCCACTTGGTGTGCTTCTCGGTCCACTCCTCCACGAGGGCGAACATCTTGTCCAGTTTGGACAGCCGGACCTCCGGGGTGGCCCAGGCCGGATCCTCGGCCAGCTCCTCCTTGCCGATCAGCCGGGCGAGCGGGGCCCAGCCGGGTGGCTGGACGATCACGTAGATGTAGTCGTTCGGCCCGCCGGGCGCGCACTTCACCGCCCAGCCGGGCTGGCCGCCGCCGGAGGCGTTGCCCGACCGCGGGACCTCGTCGCCGAACTGGTCGTTCGGGTACTCCCCGAGCGGGCCGTGCGCCAGCCGCTGCTGGTCGCGCAGCTTGACGCGGCACAGGTTGAGCACGGCGTCCTGCATGGCGACCGCGACCCGCTGGCCGCGGCCGGTGGAGGTCCGCTGGTACAGCGCGGCGAGGATCGCGGCCACGAGGTGGATGCCGGTGCCGGAGTCGCCGATCTGCGCGCCCGTCGCGGTCGGCGGGCCGTCTTCGAACCCGGTGGTGCTCATCGCGCCGCCCATGGCCTGCGCGATCACCTCGTAGGCCTTGAAGCCGGCGTAGCGGCCCGGGCCGAAGCCCTTGATGGAGGCGTAGATCAGCCGGGGGTTGAGCGCCGCGAGCTTCTCCCATGGGTAGCCGAACCGATCGACCACACCCGGGCCGAAGTTCTCGACCAGGACGTCCACTCCGGACACGAGCTTCTCGAAGACCTCCTTGCCCTCGTCGCTCTTCATGTTGAGCGTGATGCTGCGCTTGTTGGCGTTCAGCATCGTGAAGTAGAGGCTGTCGACACCGGGGAGATCGCGCAGCTGCCCGCGTGTGATGTCACCCCGGCCGGGGGTTTCGAGCTTGATCACGTCCGCGCCGAGCCAGGCGAGCAGCTGCGTCGAGGACGGTCCGGACTGCACGTGCGTCATGTCGAGGACGCGGACGCCCTCCAGTGCCTTACCCATGCCTTGGCCTCCGCTCACTTGTACATGGTCTGGTTCATGGTTCCGGGGGCGTACACGTCGGGATCGACCCAGACGTTGATCAGCGACGGCTTGCCGGACTCCCGCGCGCGCCGCAGCGCCGGCCCGATGTCCGCCGGGTCGCGGACTTCTTCGCCGTGGCCGCCGAGCATCCGCGCGAACTCGTCGTAGCGGACGTCGCCGAGGGTGTTGCCGACGCGCTCGCGCGGCAGGCCGTACTTCGCGGCCTGCCCGTAGCGGATCTGGTTCATCGAGGAGTTGTTGCCGACGATCCCGACGAACGGCAGGTCGAACCGCACGAGGGTTTCGAAGTCCCAGCCGGTGAGGCTGAAGGCGCCGTCGCCGAAGAGGGCGACGACCTCCTTGTCCGGGCGCGCGTGCTTGGCGGCCAGGACGAAGGGGATGCCGACGCCGAGCGTCCCGAGTGGACCGGGGTCCATCCAGTGGCCGGGCGACTTGGGCTGCACGACCTGGCCGGAGAAGGTGACGATGTCGCCGCCGTCGCCGATGTAGATCGAGTCCTCGGTGAGGAACTCGTTGATCTCGTGGACCAGCCGGTACGGGTGGATCGGGCTCGCGTCCGAGTGCTGCAGCGGCAGCCGCTTCCGCTTCGCCTTCTCCTCCACGGCCTGGAGTTCTTCGAGCCAGGTTTTGCGACCGACAGCGCCGTTGTCGCCGCGGCCGGACGCGGCCTCGGCCACCGCGGCCAGCACCTGGCCGGCGTCGCCGACGATGCCGAGGTCGACGTCCCGGTTCTTGCCGACCGTGCGGTAGTCGAGGTCGATCTGGACGACGGTGGCGTCCTGGGACAGCCGCTTGCCGTAGCCCATCCGGAAGTCGAACGGGGTCCCGACGATGACGATGACGTCGGCGTTGTCGAAGGCGTAGCGGCGGGAGAGCTGGAAGTGGTGCGGATCGCCCGGCGGGAGCGTGCCGCGGCCGGCACCGTTCATGTACGCCGGGATGTTGAGTGTGCGCACCAGGTCCACGGCCGGTTCGGTCGCGCGCGTCGTCCAGACCTGGCTGCCGAGCAGGATGGCCGGCTTCTTCGCGTGCACCAGCAGGTCCGCGAGCTTCTCGACGTCGGCGGGGTCGCCGGCGTTCTTCGTCGACGCGCGGTAGCGGCCGGCTTCGGGGATGCGTGCCTGCGCCAGGGGCACGCGCGCGTCGAGGACGTCGCGCGGGATCTCCAGGAACGACGGGCCGGGCGCGCCGGCGTAGGCCTCGCGGAACGCCATGCTCACGAGGTCGGCGACGCGCGCGGTGTGCGGCACGGTGGCGGCGAACTTGGTGATCGGCGTCATCATGTCCACGTGCGGGAGGTCCTGCAGCGACCCCATCTTGTGCTGCGTGAGCGCGCCCTGGCCGCCGATGAGCAGCATCGGGCTCTCCGCGCGCAACGCGTTCGCCACGCCGGTGACGGCGTCGGTGGTGCCGGGCCCGGCGGTGACCACCGCGCAGCCGGGCTTACCGGTGATCCGCGCGTAGCCGTCGGCCGCGTGGGCCGCGACCTGCTCGTGCCGGACGTCGATGACCTGGATGCCCTCGTCGACGCAGCCGTCGTAGATGTCGATGATGTGGCCGCCGCAGAGGGTGAAGATCGTGTCGACCCCTTCGGCCTTCAGCGCCTTCGCCACGAGGTGGCCACCCGAGATCTCGGCGGGCGCGGGCTCGGCGCCGTTCGTCGCCGCGGCACTCTCCCCCGCGGTGGTGCCGGTCGTTGTCAGCGCCATTGCTCAACTCCTCTGGTCCGCCGCCGGATCTCTCTTGTCCGGCGGTCCGTACTCCGGTCCGCTCGGTGCCGCCGCTCGCGTCCATCGAGGTCAGCGGCCTCTTCACGGCAGACTGTAGATTGCATACCGTATGGGGTAGGCATATAGTCACTCTTCAAGCAGCCCGTGTCCAGGGCCATCCGCAGGGTTTTTCCGGCACTCGGAGCCGGCCCCCGCGGACCACCACTCCACGCCCTTCGCCCTGCCCCGCCGCGGAAAGGACGCCCCCGCATGGACCTCTTCGAACACGAAGCCCGCGAGCTCTTCGAGAAGCACGGTGTGCCGGTCCCCCGCGGCCGGGTCGCCGCCGACCCCGCGTCGGCCCGGGCCGCGGCCGCGTCCCTGGACGGCCCCGTCGTGGTCAAGGCCCAGGTGAAGACCGGCGGCCGCGGCAAGGCGGGCGGTGTCCGCGTGGTGCGGACCGCCGACGACGCCGAACAGGCCGCCGACGACATCCTCGGCATGGACATCAAGGGCCACACCGTGCACCGCGTCCTGGTGACCGAAGCGAGCGAAATCGCCGAGGAGTACTACTTGTCCTTCTTGCTGGACCGCGCCGGGCGCACGTTCCTCGCCATGGCGTCGACCGAAGGCGGGATGGAGATCGAGGAGGTCGCGGCGTCCCGGCCGGACGCCCTCGTCCGCGTTCCGGTCGACCCCCTGGTCGGAGTCGACGCCGCGGCTGTCGCCGCCGCGTTCCCCGCCGACGTCCGCGACGAGGTCGCCGGCGTCGTCGAAAAGCTGTGGGACGTGTTCGTCGCCGAGGACTGCACGCTGGTCGAAGTGAACCCGCTGGCCGGCACCTCGACCGGGATCCTCGCCCTGGACGGCAAGATCACCCTGGACGACAACGCGTTGTTCCGCCGGTCCGTGACCTTCGACGATACTTCGGACGGCCATCCCCTGGAGCGGGAAGCGCGGTCGAAGGGCCTCAACTACGTGAAGCTCGACGGCGACATCGGCGTCATCGGCAACGGCGCCGGTCTGGTGATGTCCACTTTGGACGTCGTGGCGGCGGCCGCCGCGGAGGCGGGCGCGCGCGGCCCGGCGAACTTCCTCGACATCGGCGGCGGGGCGTCGGCGCAGGTGATGGCCGACGGGCTGACGGTGATCCTCGGCGACCCGCAGGTGCGCAGCGTGTTCGTCAACGTCTTCGGCGGCATCACCGCGTGCGACGCCGTCGCGACCGGGATCGTCCGGTCGCTGGAGATCCTGGGCTCCCGGGCCACCAAGCCGCTGGTCGTCCGGCTCGACGGCAACAACGTCACCGAAGGCAGGCGGATCCTCGCCGACGCCGCCCATCCCCTGGTCACCGTGGTGGCCACCATGGACGACGCCGCCCGCGAGGCGGCGAAGCTCGCGATCGCGGAGGTCTGAACCGTGGCCATCTTCCTGGACGAGAACAGCCGGGTCGTCGTTTCCGGCATCACCGGCTCCGAAGGGGCCAAGCACACGCGGCGGATGCTGGCGGCGGGCACGAACGTCGTCGGCGGCGTCAACCCGCGCAAAGCCGGGCAGCACGTCTCGATCGGCTCGGCCGACCTTCCCGTGTTCGGCAGCGTCGCGGAATCGATGGCGTCGACCGGAGCCGACGTCTGCGTGCTGTTCGTGCCGCCACCGTTCGCCGCCGACGCCGTGGTCGAAGCGGTCGACGCCGGCATCGGGCTCGCGGTGGTGATCACCGAGGGCGTCCCGGTGCACGACACCGCCCGGCTGTGGTCCCACGCCGTCGCGGCGGGCGGCCGCACCCGGATCATCGGGCCGAACTGCCCGGGCATCATCTCCCCCGGCAAGTCGAACGCGGGCATCATCCCGGCCGACATCACCGGCCCGGGCCGGATCGGGCTGGTGTCCAAGTCCGGCACGCTGACCTACCAGCTCATGCACGAACTGCGCGACATCGGGTTCTCGACGTGCGTCGGCATCGGTGGCGACCCGATCATCGGCACGACGCACATCGACGCCGTCGAAGCGTTCGAAAAGGACCCGGAGACGGACCTGATCGTGCTGATCGGCGAAATCGGCGGCGACGCGGAGGAGCGCGCCGCGGAGTTCGTGCGGGCCACCGTGTCGAAGCCGGTCGTCGGGTACGTCGCGGGCTTCACGGCGCCGGAAGGCAAGACGATGGGCCACGCGGGCGCGATCGTCTCCGGTTCCGCGGGGACGGCGGCGGCGAAGAAGGAAGCGCTGGAAGCGGCGGGCATCCGGGTCGGGCGCACCCCGAGCGAGACGGCGGCGCTGGCCCGCGAGGCACTGGGATGACCTCGGCGACGGTCACCGCCCCGGTCCGGGACGACCGGACCGGGGCGCTCGAAGAGGTGCCGTGATGGAGCTGCGCCAGCTGGCGGTGGTGGTCGCGGTCGCGGAGGAGGGCGGCTTCACCGCGGCCGCGCACCGGTTGCGGACGGTCCAGTCGACGGTGTCCACAGTGGTCCGCGCGCTGGAGCGAGACCTGGGGGCACCGTTGTTCCACCGCACGACGCACCGGGTGGAGCTGACGCCCGCCGGCGAGGCGTTCCTGCCCGCCGCGCGCGCGGCGCTGGAGGCGGCCGCCCGCGCGCGGGCGGCCGTGGCACCGGTATGCGGGCACGTCCGGCTGGGCGTGTGCCCGGGGCTGCTGGCGGACTGGCACCGGGTCTTGGCCACGCTGCGGCACGTGCACCCGGGGCTCGCGGTGGAGGTCCGGCAGGTTCCGGCCTGCGCCGGGCCGGAAGCCGTGGCGGAGTCCACTGTGGACGCGGTGCTGACGTTGGTCGCTCCGGGCCTCCGCCCGAGCGTCCCGCCATCGGACGATGCCCCTCGTTCGAGTGCCGCGGCGGTCGCGTGCGACCGCCGGTCGGACGATTCCACCCCTTCGAGCACCGTCCCGGCGACGCGCGACGTCGAGCCGGGACTGGCCGTCACCCCCTTCGCGTGCGAAGAACTCGTCCTCGCCACCGCGCCCGGCGGGTCGCCCTCGGCGCCCGCCGATCTGTCCGAGCTGTCCCTCGTGGACTTCCCGGCCGGCTGGGCCGTCCGCGAGGCCGTCGACCGCGCCTTCCCCCGCCGCCGGCATTCGCTCGAAACCGACGATCTCGCCGTCGCCGCCGGACTGGTCCGAGCCGGGCTCGCCGCGTGCGTGCTGCCCGCCTCGGCCGCCGCGCGGTTTCCCGACCTGACCGTCCGGCGGTTCGACCGGCCGCCGGATTGGCAGCTGGGCGTCGTGCACCGGAGCGACCTCTCCCCCGCGGTCGCCGCGGTGCTCGCTCAGCTCGGCTGAAGACCGAGCCGGTCGGGTCGCGTGTAGACGTTCATCGACGTCCCGCGCAGGAACCCCACCAGCGTCAGCCCCAGTTCGGCCGCCAGGTCCACCGCCAGCGACGACGGCGCGGAAACGGCCGCCAGCAACGGGATCCCGGCCATCACCGCCTTCTGCACCAGCTCGAACGACGCCCGCCCGCTCACCATCAGCGCCGTCCCCGACAGCGGCAGCCTGCCTTCACGGGTCGCCCAGCCGACCACCTTGTCGACCGCGTTGTGCCGGCCGACGTCCTCGCGCAGGCACAGCAGCTTGCCGTCGGCGTCGAAGAGCCCCGCGGCGTGGAGCCCGCCGGTCCGGTCGAAGACCCGTTGCGCCGCGCGGAGTTCGTCCGGCAGCCCGGCGAGCGTCGCCGGGTCGGTGCCGAACGGGTCCGCGGCCACCGGCCACGTCACCGTCGTCCGGACGGCGTCCAGGCTCGCCTTGCCGCAGAGCCCGCACGAGGACGTCGTGTAGAAGTTGCGCTCCAGCGACGCGTCCGGCGGCGCGACGCCCGGCGCGAGCACGACGTCCAGGACGTTGTAGGTGTTGCCGCCGCCGGCCGTGGCGCCGGCGCAGTAGCGGATCGAGTGGATGTCCGCGGCGGCCCGCACCACGCCCTCGCCGACCAGGAACCCGGCGGCGAGGTCGAAGTCGTCACCGGGGGTCCGCATCGTGATGGACAGCGCTTTCCCGGCCACCCGGATTTCCAGGGGTTCTTCGACGGTCAGCGTGTCCGGCCGCGCGGTGTGCCCGCCGTCGTGGACGCGCACCACGCGGCGCCGGCTCGTCATCCGCCCCACGTCAGGCCGCCGGCAGCAGCGACTTGGGCCGGCCCGGCTGGGTCAGCCGCCCGGACAGCACCGCGCCGGTCAGGCTCAGCACTCCCGCCGCGGAGAAGGCGCCGACGAAGCCGTGCGACGTCACGACGAACGCCGCGAGCCCGATCCCGACCACCGCGCCGACGGCCTTGGCCGAGTAGAGGATCCCGAAGTTCTGCGCGGCCGACTCCTCGCCGAAGTACTCGCGAACCAGGCCGACGAGCAGGGTGTAGCAGCAGCCGTTGCCGAGCCCGGCGAGCGCGACGCCCAGCAACAACCCGGCAGCGTGCCGGTGTTCGCCCGAATAGAAGAGGACGAACTGCGCGACCCCGCCCGCGAGCAGCGCGAACCGCAGGATCCGGTGCCGGCCGAGCCGGTCGGCGAGCCTGCCGATCGACACCCGGCCGCTGCCGGTCGCCGCGGCGAGCAGCGCCAGCGCGGCCGCGGCGAGCCCGGGCCCGCTGCGCTCGGCGACGAACGTCGCGAGGTAGGCGAGGTCGAACAGCAGCACCGCGGCCGCGAGCACGACGACGAGGTACAGCGCGGGGGTCGTCCCGCACCGGAACAGTTCCGCGGGCCGGTAGTGCCGGACGGCCGGGCGCCGGTTGTGCGCCCGGTCGAGGGCCCACGCGCGCGGCTCGGTCGTCGCGGGCCACCAGTGCCGCGGCGGGTACCGCAGGAGCAGGGCGCAGCCGGCGATCACGACGAGGACGACGGCCGCGGTGACGTCGAGGAGCACCGGACGCGCGGCCGGCAGGGCGACGGCGAGGACGACGAAGGGCACGCTGCCGTAGGCGAACGCGCCGCTGACGATGCCCGCGCTGGGCGCGGTGCGGTCCGGGAACCAGGCGAGGACCGCTCCGACGCAGGTCGCGTAGACCAGGCCGGTGCCGAGGCCGCCGAGGACGGAGTAGCCGAGGAAGACGGTGAGCAGGCTGGTCGCGTGGCCGAGCGTCACGAGCCCGGCGGCGCAGAGCACGGCGCCCGCGGCCATCGCCGCGGGCGCGGGGAGCAGGCCGCGTTCGCGCAGCCACGCCGTCGGAAATGCGGCCCCGGCCTGGCAGATCGCCCACCCCGCGAGCGAGAGCGCGATGACGCCGAACGTCCAGCCGTGCGCCCGGGTCAGGGTGGGGACGAGCGCGCCGAAGCCGTACTGCTGCACCCCGGCGGCCAGCATCGCCGCGCCGGCCAGCCAGGTGATCCAGGTCCGCGGCCGGCCGAGCAGCTCCCGGTCGGACTCGCCGACGCGGTACCGCCGTCCGTAGACGTCCCGGAGCTCACGGACCTCGGCCATCGTGACCGCCTCCTCGGAACTCTCGACTGACGATTGTATGCAGTATGGAGTAGTCCGAGTGTGCGCTCGTTGTGGTCGATTGTCTACAGGTTGCGCCTGATCGGGCTGGGAAAGCGCTTCGCGGCGAAGGTGGGCTGAGGTTGCCGGTTCGGGGGCGGACCTGATGGCGGCCAGTTCGAAGCCGGCGTGAAGGCCGGTTCGCAAGGCGGACTTGAAGGCGGCCAGCTCGAAGCCGGCGCGACGGCCGGTTCGGAAGGCGGCCAGCTCGAAGCTGACCTGAAGGCCGGTTCGCAGGCCGGAAGGCGGCCCGGTGGCCATCGAGGGAGGAGGCGGCCACCGGGCCGTGCTCCGACGCGGTACCGGCCGCGCGGAGCACCTGACAGTCTGGCGATCGGAGCCACCCTCCGACAAGCTTTACCGGCGGGGAAATGTCGGCGTGCCGTGGCTTTTTCGCACGGGGGCAACGGCGTGTGACTTCCGGCTACGCAGCGGTCCGGGATCGGGCGAAGATCCACACGCGACGGAGGCAGCCGGGTGTCGGATCAGACCGGGTGGGACGGTCGTGGCCGGAGGGTCATGTCACCTGCGACCGTGCGGCCCGTCCGGCGGCAGGTGAGCCTTGCACGGCCTTGACCTTGCGCCGTTTCAGCTTCGCGCCGACTCAGCCGCACGCTGGTTTCGTCTCGCGCGGGCTTTGCCTCGCGCCGACACAGCCGCGCGCCACCTTGATCCGCGCCGGCTTTGGCCTTGCACCGGTTTCGCCGCGCGCGGGCCCAGCCGCACACCAGATCGCAACGCGCCAGCCCAGCCGCACGCCAATTTTGAGCGCGCCGGCGTGGCCCTGCGCCAGCGCGGCTTCCGGTCAGCTTGGCCGCGTGCCCCACCGCGGACCCGGCCTGATGGCCCCATTTCGCGCGCCGGGAGCTCCCCTGCTCCGGGCGCGCGAAACCGGCCGGACCCCACCAGCCCACTTCACGCGCTTACGCGCGGCGGGACCGCGGGGCTGCTCCTTCTCCGGCAACCGGTTCCCGGCGTCAGGACTTCTTGCGCGTCGCGCGCTTGCGGGCCGGCTTCGCCTCGGCCGGCTCCGCGGCCGCCGCCTGGTCGGCTTCGAAGCCCGCGATGATCTCGCTCGACAGGCGGCCTCGCTCGGCCACCTCGTAGCCGTTCGCCTGGGCCCACTCGCGGATCTGGCGGTTGCGCTCGCGGTCCGTGCCCGAGCCGGAAGAGCCCGACAGCGACTGGCCGGTCGCGAGGCGCACCTTGCGGCCGCCGGTCCGCCGCGCCGCGGCGACGTAGCGGGCGAGTTCGTCACGCAGCGCCGAAGCGTTGTCCTCGGACAGGTCGATTTCGTACGTCACCCCGTCGAGGCTGAAGGGGACGGTCTGCGAAGCCTCGCTCCCGTCGAGGTCGTCCACCATCTCGACGTGCACCCGTTGCGCCATGGTTCGTCGTTCCTCATCTTCTCCAGAACACGGTCGGACAGACCCTAACCTGTCGAATCCCGTCCGGCACGCGCGACACCCGTGAAGCGTCCACAATGGCCGCCCGGGCGACCGCGTCGCCCCCGTCCAGAGTGACCGCAACCGAGCCGGAATGCGCGCCGTCTTGTCGAATATTTGTTTTTGTGATATGCTTGAAATCAAATCGGTACCGTAGCCGCATGACCACCACCGACTTTCCCGGTATTGCTCCCCGCGCCAGCCGCACCGCCTTCACGGCGGCCGCCGCGCGCGCGGCACATTTGCTCGTCGACGCCGCGCCTGTCATCTTCTCCGACACCCTCGCCGCGTCGCTCCTCGGCGACCGCGCGGCAGAACTCCTGGCTTATCACCACGACCACGGCTCGCATCCCGTCCTGGCCGGCGCCCGCGGGCAGGCGGTGTGCCGCAGCCGGTTCACCGAAGAGCGGCTACTCCGCGGCAATTCCGGTATAGACCAGTATGTGATTCTCGGCGCCGGGCTGGATTCGTTCGCCTATCGGAGCGTACCCGGACGATTCCGGGTGTTCGAGGTCGACACGGCGGCGACCCAGGCCGTCAAACGGGAACTGCTCGAGCGGGCCGGCGTCGCCGTACCCGCTTCGGTCACCTTCGTCCCGGTCGACTTCGAAGCCGATCCGCTCCGGGAACGGCTCGTCCAGAGTGGACTGGACCCGTTTCGCCCCGTGTTCGTGAGCTGGCTCGGTGTCACCGTCTACCTGACCCGGGAGGCGATTCTCGCCACATTGACGGATCTCGGCGGTTTCGCACCCGGATCGGAAATCGTGACCGATCACCTGGTTCCCGCGGAACTGCGGGACGCGGCGGGAAACGGCTACGCCGAAGCCGTCGCGCCGGTCGCCGCGGAACAGGGCGAGCCGTGGCGCACGTTCCTCTCCCCCGCGGCCATGGCCGGCCTGCTGCGCGACGCCGGCTTCGAAGTCGTCGAACAGGCGGGCCAGCGCGAGAGCGTGCCCGCGCGGCTGTGGAACCGCACCGACGCGCTGCGCCCCGCCGCGCTTTCCGCACTGGCCCACGCCCGCATTCCCGGGCGGCCGTGAATCCGGCCGGTTTCCGGCGTCAATCCGGCAGCAGCGGCACTTCGAGGTCGTCCGGGCGGCCCAGCAGGATCGCCCGGGTGACCGCCGCCTTGCCGAAACGGTCCCGCACCGCGTCCAGTGCCGTGTCGAGCTGCGTCGCCCGCTGGCGCTCGAACGGCAGCGCCGGCTGGAACGGGTTTTCGTCGGCCAGGTTCGACAGCGTCGCCCCGAGCAGCGTGAGGCCGCGATCGGCGATCATCGGCAGCGCGGCCACGAGCAGCTCGCGCGCCGCGGCGAGCAGCACGCCGGTGCCCGCGGTCGGGTCGGTGAGCGTGTGCGAGCGCGTGACCCTGGTGAAATCGGCGAAGCGCAGGCGGATCGTCACCGTCCGGCAGACGCGGCGGGCGGCGCGCAGCCGGCGGGCGATCCGGTCGATCAGCGCCACCAGCACCACGTCGAGCTCCGCCGTGGTCCGCCTGCCGCGCCCGAGAGCCCGCTGGGCGCCGATCGACCGGCGGCGCCGGCCGACCTCGACGCGGCGGGGGTCCCGGTTGTGCGCCAGGTCGTGCAGGTGCCCGCCGGCCGCGCGGCCCAGCATGCCCACCAGGTCGACCGGCTCGGACGCGGCCAGCTGACCCACCGTCGTGATGCCCCGCGCGCGCAGCTTCTCGGCGGTGACCTTGCCGACGCCCCACAGCGCGCCGACCGGCAGCGGGTGCAGGAACTCCAGCTCCCCGTCGTGCGGGACGACGAGCAGACCGTCCGGTTTCGCGACGCGGCTGGCGACCTTCGCGAGGAACTTCGTCCGCGCAACCCCTACCGTGATCGGCAACCCGGCGCGCTCGGCGACGGTCGCGCGCAGCCGTTCGGCGATGTGACTGGGCCGTCCGCCGATCCTCGTCAACCCCCCGACGTCCAAGAAGGCTTCGTCGATCGAGAGGCCTTCCACCCACGGCGTGGTGTCGTGGAAGACGTCGAAGACGACCTTGCTCGCGGCCGAGTAGGCCGACATCCGCGGCGGCACGACGACGGCGTGCGGGCACAGGCGCCGGGCCTGCGCGCCACCCATCGCGGTCCGCACGCCATAGGCCTTGGCCTCGTAACTCGCGGCCAGGACGACCCCGCCGCCAACGATCACCGGGCGCCCCTTCAGCGCCGGGTCGTCGCGCTGTTCGACCGACGCGTAGAACGAGTCGAGGTCGGCGTGCAGGATGGGCCCCTCGGGGACGGTCATAGAACATATGTTCGCATAAAGCCGGGCCAAAGTCCGCACGTCCGCCCGCCGCGGAACCCCTGCCGTCGGCCGAAACTGAGCGTTTTCCCGGTTGTCGGCGCTCTGTAGCCCCGGTCACACTCGACGGATCGAATGACCCGACCACTGGGGGCGACATGTCCGAGAAGTGCCGATGCGGCGACCACCACGCGTGGGCCAGCCCGAATCCCGAAGACCGCCCGGCGGCGGCGCGGCAGCCGCTGCTGGCCTCGACGCTGGCCGGCGAAGACCGCGACGAAGACGCCGGCCGGCTCGACCCGACCGACCGCGTCACCTGCCGGACGCACCGCCGCTGGCTGCACGACTGCGTCGCGTCCCCGGTGCACACGAACCCGGCGATCGGCTACCGCTGGTGCCGCCGCTGCGACCACCAGGCACTGGTCGCGGTCGACGAGCTGACCGGCGAGGTGACGATCCACTGCGGGCTCTGCGGCCGCAGCCCGCACAGCCGGGTCAACCTGGAACTGGTGGCGCTGTGCCGGCGGAGCCTGGCGCTGGCCCGCTCGGGACGGTTCCCGGAGACCGCCGCCGCGTGACTGCCATGATGCGGAGGTGCCCGAACCCGGAACCACCGCGCTGGTGCTCCTGCTGCCCGCCGCCGAACCCGCGCTCGCCGCGGCCCGGCGGATCGACCCCGGCCTGGTCCGGCCCGGGTTGCCCGCGCACGTGACCGCGTTGTACCCGTTCCTGCCCGACGCCTCGCTGGACGACGACGTCTTGGCGGCGGTGCGTTGCCTGGCCGCGGGTGTCTCCCCCGGCCCCGTCGAGCTGACCGAGGTCCTGGTGGCGCCCGGCTTCGTGGCGCTCCCGGCTCCGTCGCTCCAGGCGATCACCGACGCGGTGTGCGCCCGCTGGCCGGACGTTCCGCCCTACGGCGGGCGGTTCGGCCCCCGACCGCCGGCGCACGTGACCGTCGCGATGGGCGGGGACGACGAGACCCTCGCGCGCGTGGCCGCCGACGTGCGGCCGCTGCTGCCGGTGACCGGCCGGGTCGAAGCGCTGCAACTGGTCGCGTTGACCGGCCGCGGGTGGGAACCGAGGCTGGATGCACCGTTCGGCGGGTGACGAGCCCCCGGCTCACCGCGCCGGGCTGGTCACCTCGTCGGCCGCGGCACCGTCCAGCTTCCGGTAGGCCCGCGCGATCGCCCGCAACCGCGCGACGTCGGCGGCGAACGGCTCCGCCGGCGCGACCGGCGGCTCCTCCTCCCCCGGCTCGTCCGGCAGATCGCGCACGAGCCGCGCCGCCGCCGGGGCCGGCAGCTCCGGCGTCACGCCCGCCAGGATCAGTCCGTCGTTCGTCTCGCTCATCGCCGTCAGCAGCCGCTCGCGGCGGGACGGCCCGCCCGGGTCGATGCGGACGATCTCCGGGAACCGCCGCGTCAAGTGCGTCCGCAACGGCCGAAGCAGGCGAAGCGTCTTCGCGTCGCGGCGGCCGGCCACCAGGCCAGGGACCGACGGGATCGTCAGGCCCACGACGATCAGCAGCACCGACACCGCCGGGAAGCCCACGTCGAGCGTGCACGGCAGCGTCGAGAACGGCCCGCGGCACAACGCCTTCACCGGGTGGTCGGTCTGCAGGGCACCGATCGTCGCGACGACCTTGCCCGCGAGGTACGCGACCGCGAACGCCGAGGCCAGCAGCAGCAAGGTCAGCCCCGCGCGCAGCGCGCCGCCGCTCGCGCGGATCGTCACCGCCGACACCACGCCGATGTCGATCACCGCGAACCCGAGGTAGACCGTGTACACGAAGACGTACACGACCAGTGTCGGGTGCGTGCGGTACAGCTCGTCGAACACGCCGATGCCGCGCGGCAGGTCCGGCGTGCTGAAGAACATCACCGTCAGCAGGACCAGCGCGACGACGAGCGCACCCAGCCGGAGGCGCGCGCCGCGGTCGCGCGTGCCGCTGATCTCCGCGACCGTCAGGCCGATGCCGTAGGCGGCGACCATCGTCGCGAGGTTCGACAGCAGCCGGCCGAGGCTCGGGTAGATCTCGCTCTCGAACAGCTGCGCGCGGTTGGACAGAAAGCAGAACGCCGCCCCCAGCGCGATGAGCGAGACGGCCAGCCCGGCCCCCGCGCCGGTGCGCCGGGCGCGGACCGCGCGCCAGATCCCGACCGCCAACGCGAAGAGCCCGACCCCGACGAACAGAATGTCGATCACGAGACCGCACTATCCCAGGAGCGCCGCCAGCCGCCTAGCTTGATCCCCCGCCCGGCCGGACGCGCCCGGCCGAACGGCGGGCGGGTCGCTCGTCGCGGCGCTCATCAGCAGCACGGCGATCAGCTCGGCCTCGTACTCGTCGGTGCCGGTCGTCACGCGGGTCAGCAGGTGGGACAACGCCTGCGGCGCGAGGTCCGGGGCGAGCCGGGCGGCTTCGGACTCCGACATCTGGCATGTGCCCGTGTGCGCGCACAGCATGTGGGCGAGCTCGTGGGCGATGATGTGGTCCTGGTGCAGCGCCGACGTGTGCTCGACGTAGGCGATCAGGTCGTAGTCCGGGCGGGCCTGCCACGCGCCGGACGGGCGGCCGGGCCGGTATTCGACCGGGACGAGGTCGATTTCGCGCCCGCGCCACGCTTCGAGCCGGTCGACCCAGGTGTTCATCGACCACGGCCGGGGCACCGGCACGGCGGCGAGCAGCGCGCGCACCCGCTCCCGGGCGCCGGCCCGGAGGTCGGTCAAGCCGCGCTCGTCGATGGGTCCTCCCCGGTCACCGGGCGCCAGCCGGGTGCACCGGGGCGCGATCACGGACGAGGTCATCGTAGCCGACCGCGCGCGGTCACTCCGGCTTCCGGCGGCGGCCCTCGCGGTGCCGGGTTTCGTCGTAACCGGCGAGCTGGTCGAGCAGGGCCGTCACGGTTTCGCGGTCGCGCGGCGAGAGCCGCATGGCCCGCTGCGCCAGGTTGCGCGCCTCGTCGTCGCGCCACGCCACGACGTCCTCGACCTGGCGGTCGACCTGCCCGGCGACCTCGTCGTCGAAGAAGTACGTCACCGGCACGCCGAAGAACTGGGCGAGGGCCTGGATGTGCGAGCGCTTGGGGTCCTTGCGCGCGCCGACGGCCAGCTGCTGGACGTGGGTCGCCGACATCGTCACGCCGGTCTGCTCGGCGACGCCGTGCGCGATCTCGCGGTACGAGTACGGCTTGCGGTCCGGCGGGTGCACGGTCGCGATCAAGTGCGCCAGCCGTTCCGCGAAACTGCGCTCGTCGCTCACCACACACCACCTTCGGTCAGGAAACGTGACAACCATCAGCCTAGCTGTCCAGGAAACTTGACACAGACTGTCCCGTAAAGACTACGATACTCCTGTTCGGTGTTTCGAAAACAGGACGCCGGATCCCGGGGTGGCGCCGCGGCCGCAGGGTGATGTCACGTGGTCGCTGGGGGTGGCCACGCGCCGCACCGTGTTCCCGCCGCGCCACCCCACCTCAAGCCACTCCCATGGCCGCCGCCAGTTTCCCCAGGTCGTCACGCAGGCCCGGGACGGCGTCGTCGCCGACGCACCCGGTGGAGAACTCGACGTAGAGGTCGTCGTCCGCGGGGATGTCGACCTCGAAGTCGATGTCGTCCGGGCCGAGCCGCTCGAGGTACTGGCCGTGGTCCATCCCGGCCGCCTGCCGGAGCCGCGCTTCGGCCTCGTCCGCCGCCGGGGTCCGGCCCACCAGCTTGAGGTGCAGGTCCGCGGCGCCGGGGTCCGGGCCGAGGACGAGGTCGTTGGTGCGGTCGCAGGGCCATTCGGTGAACTCGCGGGTGACGCCCGGCAGCGGCGCGGAGCCGGACAGCCCGGCGGTGAGGCCGGTGATCGCCGCCGACGTCGGTCCGGGCGGGAAGGGCCCGCGGTCCAGGGACCGGTCCAGCAGCTGCAGCCCGAACCAGGTACCGAAGAACAGCCAGATCCCGAGCCCGAAGGCGAGGACCCCGCCGCCGGCGCCGAGACGCGGTGCGTGGTCCCACGCGTGGGCGGCGGGATCGACGCCGTACCGGACTTCGAGGTCGGGCAGCTTCTCGCGCAGGGCGGCGAGGAAGTCTTCGGCGGCCCGGTGGTCGCGCCAGCGGGTGCGCACGCGGCCCTGGCCGGCGCGGAATTCGACGACCTCGCGGTCGAAGTCGCCTGCCGGGCGCAGCGCGACGATCAGGCCGACCACCAGGGACGTCGGGATCCAGAAGGCGAGCCAGAACGGCTTGGCCGACACCGCCCCGCGCCGGACGTCGGTGATCAAGCCGTACGGGACGCGCGCCCGCCCGAAGGCGAGGGTCTCCGCGCCGAAAGCCGCCTCGGGTGGCCAGGCGCGGCCGAGGGACCAGGCGACGACGGCGACGAGGACGTCGAGCGCCACGCCGATCCAGAAGAAGGGCCGCTGGGGCGCGACGGTGATGCCGTAGCCGTGCCAAGCGGCGAAGGCGACGGCGACCACTATGAGGACCCACGTCCAGCGGCGGGCGCGGGAGAGCGGGACCATCCGGGTCCTCGTGTCCACCATGGCCGGAGGGTAGCGGGGCGCGCAGGTGAGCCAGTCCGGCAAAAGTACCGCCGTCGCAACGGACTCCGGCGGCGGCAACGTCGCGTCAGGCGTCTCCTTTCCGCTCCACCGCGAGCAGCCGCCGCAGGGCGGCCGGGGTCGCTCCCGTGTGCTCGCGGACCGTCCTCGTCAAATGGGCCTGGTCGGCGAAGCCCAGCTCCGCGGCCAGCGCCGCCAGCTGCCGCTCCCCCGCTTCCAGCCGGTCGAGCGCCCGGCCGACCCGGATCCGGTTGCGGTACCGCGTCAGCGAAACCCCCAGAGCACGCGGGAAAGCCCGGCTCAACCGGTACGGCGACACTGCCAGCAGCTCCGCCAGGGGGAACAGTCCCACCGCGGCGGGCACGTCCGCCGCGATCGCCTCGCGGGCGTCGGCCACCAGCGCACCGTCGTCGCCCCGGCCGCCGGCCGCGGGCGTGGCTTTCCCGGCCGCCTGGGTGATCGCGCGGCCCACCAGCTCAATCAAGCCCTCCGCCAGCGCGTAGTCCGGGTCGGCCACCGACGCCACCACCCGCCGGTGCGCCAGGTCGAGCCGGGCGTCGACGTACACCGCCGGCCCGGGCACCGCGTGCCCGGCCAGCTGGTGCCAGCGGTGTTCCCCGAACGTCACCGACGTGCAGACGTCCCCGCCCGCCGGGTGGGCGAACCGCTCCTCGTCCCCCGGCGCCGCGACGTACCCCACCGCCGGGTCGGTGTCCGCGGCGATCCCGCGCGCGTGGCGGCGGAACCGGCCACGGCGGACGAGCACCATCCGGTGGCCGTCCGCCACCTCGGGCGGGGACCAGCCCGGGTGGTCCTCCGCGCACGTCACCACGCTCACCGCGTACCCCGGGCGGGCCGCGACTTCCACTGCCTCCAACACGGTCGCCGACGCTACGCCCGGGGTACGACAGTTTCCGCAAGGATCTTCAAGACCGCGGCCCGGCCCTCCGGGAAGAGTGACCGCAGAACGAAAGGAGCAGGGAAATGCCCGCGGAACTCACCACGATCGTCCTCGACTGCGCCGACCCGGCCGCGCTCGCCGCCTTCTACGCCAAGGCCCTCGGCCTGGAGGTGACGTACTCCGACGACGACACCGTCCAGCTCGGCCTCCTCGGTTTCCAGCGGGTCGCCGGCTACCGGGGCCCGTCGTGGCCGGACGACGCCAAGCACGCCCATCTCGACCTGCGCGTCCACGACCTCGCGAGCGCCGTCGCGGAGTTCGAGGCGCTCGGCGCCACCAAGCCGGACTTCCAGCCCGGTGGCGCCGACTGGGTCGTGCTCGCCGACCCCGAAGGTCACCTCTGCTGCCTGATCCCGGGGTGATTCACCGGCGGTAGACGCCGAACTCGTACAGCGAATAGCCGTACGCGGTGCCGCGCTGGGTCGCCGACACCCGGATGTACCGGGCGGTGCCGTCGATCGCGAGGTCGTCGGCCCCGCCGTCGCCCGACGTCGTCGCGTACACCGTCCGCCAGTTCGCCGCGTCATCGCTGACCTGGATCTCGTAGGCCTTCCCGAACGCGGCCTCCCAGACCAGCTGGACGTGGTCGAACGCCTGCCGGCTGCCGAGGTCCACCTGCAGCCACTGCGGATCGGCCCACGCGCTCGCCCAGCGCGTCGCGGTGTCGCCGTCGGTGGCGGCCTGCGGCGGGTAGGGCGCGCCGGGGCCGTCGGCCTGGTAGGTCGACGCCGTGGTCGGCTTGCCGCGGGCCAGGTTCGTGCCCGGCACCGGCGGGGCGACCACGCGCAGCGACCGCGTCTCGATGCCGACGTTGCCGTGGCCGTCCCGGGCGTAGAGGTAGATCTTCCAGACGCCCAGCTGCTGCGGCGCGGTGACGGTGAACGTGCCGCTCCCGGTGAACTGCGCCGGGATCAGGCCCGAGGCGTTGTTGATGTACTTGCTGTTGTAGCCCATGGTGTAGGCGAGGGGGTCACCGTCCGGATCGGACACGTTCGCCGTGAGGGTGAACGTCGACCCGGCCGGGACGTCGGTGACACGGCTGAGGTTCATCGACGAGATCACCGGCGGCTGGTTGCCGCTCGTCTGTCCACTGTAGAGCTTGCGGACGGCGTACCAGGAGAGCCGCTTCTCGTTGCCGGTGGTGATGTTGAACCAGACGCCGCCGAAGTCACCCTCGGTGCCGTAGTGGAACAGCGTCGCGCCGAGCGCCACGCCCGGGTGGGCGAGCACGCAGTTCCAGGCGTTCACGTACCCGTCGCGCTTCTGCTGGTCGGTCGGTTCGGCCGGCACGCCGTTGACGTCGTTCGGCACCTCCCACTCGCCGGCCGGGCCGGTTTCGGTGATGATGTAGGGCTTCGTGTACCCGCCGGCGAGCCAGTCCTGCTTCACCTGGCAGACCTGGGCGTAGGAGTTGACCGAGTAGAGGTCGAGGTTCGGCGCGTACGCCTTGTAGTACGGCCACGCGCCGGTCCAGGCGTCGGTCGAGGTCACCGGGTGGTTCGCGTCGAGGGCGTGGATCGCCTGCGCGGCCTGGTCGACGAACCGCGTGTAGGCGATCCGGTTCTGCTCCAGCTGCGTGCCGGAGTAGCAGTTCTGCATGCCGAGGATGGATTCGTTGCCGACGTTCCACATCAGCACACCGGGGTGTGTCCGGTAGGCGGTGACCCATTTCTGGATCTCGGCCAGCATCGTGTTCTTGTACGCGGTGTCCGTTGTGTAGTCGACACAGCCGCCGCTGCCCGGGCCGCCGCCGGGCTGCAGCCAGAAGCCGGCGACGACCTTGATGCCGTTGGCCGCGGCGGCGTCGAACAGCGGCTGGCTCGTGCCGTCGGTGCCCCAGGTGCGGACGGTGTTGACGCCGATCGAGTGCAGCTCCGGCATCCGCGTTGCCGCTTCGCTCACCGGCGGGCCCCACGTCAGCCCCTTGACGGTCCACGGTATCCCGTCGACCGTCAGCTGCCAGTTGCCCTGCGACCCGGTCACCCGCGTGACGCCGGGGCCGTCCTGCGTCGGGGTCCCCGGGGTGCCGCTGACCTGGAATTCCCACAGCGAGTAGCCGTAGCCGCCGACGCGGTGGGTGCCGTAGAAGCGCACGTAACGGCCGTGGCCGGTGACGGCGAGGTTCTGGATACCGCCTACCGCCGTCGTAGTGCTGTATACCGTCCGCCAAGTACCGGCGTCGTCCGAAACCTGGATTTCGTATGCGGTCGCGTAGGCCGCCTCCCAGTTCAAGGTGACCTGGGTGATGTCGGCGGGCGCACCCAGGTCGACCTGCAGCCACTGCGGGTCGCTCCAGGCGCTCGCCCAGCGCGTTCCGGCGTCACCGTCGACGGCGGCCGACGCCGGCGTGCCGGCGCCCTCGCTGCTCGACGCGGTCGCGGGTCTGCCTTGGGACAGCAGCGTGGCGGCGTGCGCCGGGGAGGGTCCGGCGAGCAGGCCCAGCACCAGCAGGGCCACCAGCGCCGGGACGGCACGGAGGAGCGACGGTCGGTCCACGATGACTCCCGTACGACAAGGGGAACAGAGAGGGAGAGCGCTCTCCAACGCGCTCGATCGTTCGGCACGCGCCCCCGCGTTGTCAAGATTCACCGGCGAACCCGACAATGACTGTCCAGCCGGTGATCCGGGTGCTCCTTGACAGGGCGAGGGCGGGCTGCGCATGCTGTGGGAGAGCGCTCTCCCATCCTTGGCACCTCACCGTGGAGGACCCTTGGCATCGAAAATCGCGCTCTTCGCCTGCACCGCCGCCACCGTGCTGGCAGGCGCCTTCCTGTCCGCGGCCACCTCGTCGCCCGCCGGGGCGGACGACCTGGTGACTCACCACGAATTCCAGGTCAACTGCTCCCCCAGCCACCACCAGCCCGACGACCCGATCGTCTTCCCCGGGCTGCCCGGCGCGTCGCACGACCACACGTTCCTCGGCAACAAGACCACCAACGCGGCCACGACCCTGCAGTCGCTGCAGGCCGCGGGCGTCGGCAACACGACGTGCCTGGCACCGGACGACCTCTCGGCGTACTGGTTCCCGACGGTCTACAACGGCAGTCAGGTGGTGCTGCCGAACTTCGCGCAGGTCGTCTACTACAAGTCCGGCATCCTCGACTACACGAAGGTCGTGCCGTTCCCGCCCGGCCTGCGCTACGTCGCCGGGAGCGTCACGGCGACGCAGGACGAGTTCCAGCACGCGCCCGGCGCGATCGAGGGCTGGGAATGCGGCGACAGCTTCCACAACTGGGACATCCCGGTCCGGTGCGTCGAGGGCAGCCAGCTCAACATCCGCTACCAGGCGCCGAGCTGCTGGGACGGCGTCCACCTGGACTCCGCCGACCACAAGAGCCACATGGCGTACCCGGACCGGGCGACGCTGACGTGCCCGGCCGACCACCCGGTCCCGGTGCCGATGCTGGAGTTCAAGATGGCGTTCCCGGTCAGCGGCGACATGTCCGGCGTGCACCTGGCCAGCGGACGCGGGTACTCGTGGCACTACGACTTCTTCAACGCGTGGGACCCGCCGACGCTGGACGCCCTGGTGAAGCACTGCATCAACGGCGGCCTGCAGTGCGACCCGCGCGGGTTCGACCTCTACAAGCCGGACCGCGGCACGGTGCTCGGGCCGAACTACCGGCTGCCCGGCCGTCCGTGAGACGGCCGCTCCTGGGGGCGGCGGTGGTGGCGCTGACCTTGGGCGGGTGCGCCACCACCGGCCCCGCCCCCACCGCATCGCCCTTCAACCCGACCGATGTCGCGTGGCTGCAGCTGGTGGTGCCGATGACCGAGCACGCGCTGGCGGCCGCCCGGCTGGCGCCGTCGCACGCGGCGAGCCCGGCGGTGCGCGCGGCCGCGGACTCGGTCGCGGCACCGTCGCAGCGGCTCCTGAGCCGCCTGACGACGACCCGCGAGCGGGCCGGGCTGCCGGCCGCGGATGTCCACAGTGGACACCGGATGCCGGGGATGGTCACCGAGGCGGACCTGGTCGCGCTGCGGACCGGGACAGGGCCGGACTTCGACCGGCGCCTGGTCGCGTTGCTGCGGGCGCACGCGGCGCAGCTCGTCGTGCTGGCGAAGGGCGAGCAGACCTCGGGCGGGGACGCGGAAACCCGGGAACTGGCCGGCGAGGTCGGTGCCGAAGGGGCGCGGCAGGAGAAGGCGCTGACCGGCCTGGACTGAGCCGGTCGTCCTCCGCAGAGCAGCGGCCCGGCCCGCGGTCACGCCGACCGCGGGCCGGGCCGTGGAGGCCACTCATCCCACAGGGTGGCCGGGCCGGCGCCGTCGGGGCCACCACCCCACGTGGTGACCCCGACGGCAGTTCACCGGCTCCGCCCGCCGGCTGCTCTCAGTACGTCACGGTCACCGGGCCCCTTCCCGCCTGGGCCGTCACCGTCAACGTCTGCGTTGCCGCGTCCCACTGCCAGCTCCGCGACGGCGCCCAGCCCTCGCCGACCCGGACCCGCGACGGCGCGGAGGTCACCCCGAGGAACTTGACCGTCCACTCCCGCGAAGCGACCTGGGACCGGCCTCGCGTCGGCTCGACCGTCACCGTGTGGGCGCCACGCCGCTCCGAGTACGTGATCCGGGTCGTCGAGCTGTGCTTCGACGAGCTCCCGTCGTCCTCGTACAGCGAGAACGACCCCGACGCCCCGGGCGCCACCGTGACCGTCGCGCGGTTCAGCGGGTTCTGGACGTCGTTGGTCACGTCCGCCGTGCGGGTCACCGTGATGCCGCCGGCCCGGACGAACACCGGCATCGTCCCGAGGTCGGACGTCACCTGCTGGGTCGACCCGCCCTGGTAGACCTTGCCGCTGAAGTAGTCCGTCCACTGCCCCGGCGGGAACCAGACCGACGTCGCCGCCGAGGTGCCCGGTGACGTCACCGGCGCCACCAGCATGTCCGGCCCGTAGAAGTACTCGCTCGCCGCCGCCGCGTACGCCGCCGGGTCGTCCGGGTACTCCACGTACGTCGGCCGGACCACCGGGACGCCGGTCGTCGCCGCCTGCTGGGCCAGCGTGTAGGTGTACGGCACGAGGTTTTCGCGCAGGTTCAGGAACTTCGTCGCCGACGCCTTCGCCGTGTCCCCGTACTGCCAGGGCAACCGGTCGCTGTGGTTGCTGTGCAGCCGGTCGATCGGCTGGAACGTGCCGAGCTGGACCCACCGCGCGTACAGGTCGTCGGGCAGCTTGAACGTCTGGTGCTGCTGCCCGCCCGAGGTGTAGGTCTCGCTGCCGCGCAACCCGGTCGTGTCGTTGTGCCCGCCGATGTCGTGGCTGATCGGCGACAGGCCCGTCGCGGCCGACTCGGCCGGGGTGATCCCGACCTCCATCCGCAGCGTGCCCCACGTCGAGGACGTGTCCCCGGTGAAGTGGACGGTGCTGCGCTTGTCCGCCCACGGCCCGGTCGAGAGGCCCACCGGGCCGCCGTACCCGCCGGCCTGCAGCGAGCCGTACGCCCGCGAAGTCGCGAAGCCCCGCTCGATCGCCGGCGCGGACAGGTCGGCGTACTTCTGGTTGATGAACGAGTCCGGCGTGACGCCCGGCAGGCTGGACTTCGCCGCGTCGCAGCACCAGTCGAGCCACCAGAAGTCGTTGCCCTGGTTCGTCATCTGGCCGTGCAGGTCCAGGTACGCCTTGAGCTGGTCGGGGTCGCCCCAGTCGAAGACGTAGCAGTCCGTGCCGCAGTTCGACTTCGCCAGCTTGCCCTTCGCCGTCGCCTGCGCGCGGGCGAACTGCGGGTCCGAACCCATGATGCTCGGGTGGATGTTCAGCGTGTTGTGCAGGCCCTGCGAATGCGACCAGGCGAAGAACGCCGCCGGGTCGGGGAACTTGGCGGTGTCGAACTGCCAGCCGTTCCACGTGTCCGGCGCCTTGAAGTCGGTGTCGGTCACCAGGACGTCCAGCGGGACGCCTTCGCTGCGGAAGCGCGGCAGGATCCTGTCGCGGTAGTCGGCCGCGGTGCGGTCGATGTACTCGGAGTACCAGACGCCGTAGGCCCAGCGCGGCAGCAGCTCCGACGGCCCGGTCAGGGTCGCCAGGTCCCGCAGCCCCGCCTTGTAGTCGTGGCCGAAGGTGAAGGCGTACCCGTCCTGGTAGGGGTTTCCGCCGTGCGAGGGCCGCTGCGTCACCTTCTCGGTGGCGGTGTCGTACAGCGCGGACGGGGTGTCGTCGAGCAGGTACCAGCCGTCGGCGTGCAGGAGACCTTCGGTGAGCGACGGCGTGCCGTTGTCGCCGTTGACGCCGTCGAGGCCGCGCCGGTAGCCGCCGAGGGTGAGGTGCGGCTGCGGGACCGCCGCCCCGGCGCGCGTCACCGCGACCGTGTCGAGGTTGACGTGGCAGCTCGCGTCGTCGGGACAGCCGAGGACGATGTCGTTCGCACCCGCCCGCAGGTCGACCGGGACCGACGCGGTCCCCCAGGTGTCCCAGTTCGCGGTGGCCGGCATCGACAGCGTGCGCGTCACGCCGGCCGAGCCGACGGTGGCGGTCCGCGTCTGGTGCAGGCCGTCGCCGCCGGTGCCGTTGGCGTACCGGACGTCCAGCTGGTAGGTGCCGGCGGCGGGGGCGTCGACGACGCGGTGGGTCAGCGACGAGCCGCGGTTCAGCTCGGCGACGAACCCGCGGCCGGCGTACCCGGCGTGGTCGGTCGCGACGACCGCCGAGCCGGTGCGCAGGCCGGATTCGGCTTCACAGCTGACGTCGAGGGCGCAGCCGGTGAACGCGCGGGCCGTCGACGGCGGGAAGGGCGCCCCGGCGGACAGCACCGCGATGGCGTCGACGTTGACGTTGCCGGAGTCGCTCGCGGTCCGCTCGAGGCGGACGCTGTGGCGGCCGGCGCCGAGGGTGACCGGGACCGACGCGGTGGCCCAGCTGTTCCAGTCGGCCGTCGTGGGCAGGGTGAGCTTCTGCGCCGCCCCGCCGTCGACACGCACGCTCAGCGTGCGCGTGACGTGCTGGCCGTCGCCGCCGGTTCCGTTGGCGTAGCGGGCGGTCAGGGTGTACGTCCCGGCCGCGGCGGCCGCGACGTCGGCGGTGGCCGAGGTGCCGGTGCTTTCGAACCCGGCGAGGAAGCCCTCGCCGGTGTAGCCGGTGTGGTCGGTGGCCACGCCCAGCCCGTCGGCGGTCAGGTCTTCGGCTTCGCAGAGCGCGCCGGTCGCGCAGGTCAGGTGCCGCCACGGCGCCGCGGTCACCGGTGCGCCCGCCGTGGTGCGGATCTGGAGGTTGCCGGAGTCGAACGGGCCGGAGTCCAGCTTGTAGGTCAGGGTCGTCGCGCTCGTGCGGATGGTCAGCACGCCGTTCGCCGTCGTGGTGGTGAACGGCGGGGGCGTGAACGAGCCACGGCCGACGGCGTTGAAGGTGGCGGCGTCGGTGAACCGGCCGTCGCCCGCGTACTCCGTGCGGATCAGGGTCGGGGACAGGACCTGGAAGCGCGCGTTCCCGGCGGTGACGGTCTGGCGCGCGGCCGGCCCGGCATCGGCGGGTGCCGCGACGGTGACGATCCCGGCGGCGACCGCCAGGACGCTCACCAGGGGGAGGGATCTGACTGCTCTCGGCCGCACGGCGGAACTCCGTTCCGGTCAGGGGACCACTTTTACAACGTTGGAAAAGGCGTTTCCGATCTGATCACAGCGGGCGGGCACGTGTCCAGACCGGTGAGCGGAACTGTCCGGACAGGCCGGAGCCGGTGCCCGGCAGGCCACGCGGGCGGAGTATCGGGGCGAACCGGTGGCCGGGGTGGTACGGGGCGGATCGCGCTCGGTCAGGCCGAGTCGCGGACCACCAGCTCCGGGTCGAAGATCACCGACTCGGCGCGCCGCCCGGGGTCGGCCATGCGTTCCAGCACCATCCGGGCCATCGCCGCGCCCATCTCCTCCACCGGCTGGCGGACCGTCGTCAGCCGGGGACGGCAGCTCAGCGCCACCCGGCTGTCGTCGAAACCGATCACCGCGACGTCGTCCGGGACCCGACGTCCGGCTTCGCGCAGCACCGTCAACGCGCCGTAGGCCATCAGGTCGTTGGCCACGAACAGCCCGTCCAGCTCCGGTTCCTCGGCCAGCAGCCGCTCCATCGCGCGCTCGCCGCCGTGCTCGGTGAAGTCGCCCTCCGCCACCGCCACGTACGCGTGGCCGTGGCGGGCCATCGCGTCGCGGAACCCGGCGAGCCGGTCGTGGCCCGCCGGCGTCCCCGCCGGGCCCGCGATCGTCGCGACCCGGTGGCACCCGCGGGACACCAGGCGGTCCGCGGCCAGCCGGGCGCCGTCCTGGTGGGCGACGTCGACGTAGCTCACCGGCGCCGGACGGCCGGGCCGGGCGAACAACGCCGTCGGGACCCCGGCGTCGGTCAGCATCCGCGGCAGCGGGTCCGCCGCCGGGTGCAGCGAGATCAGCAGCACCCCGCTCACCTGCTCCTGCCGCAGCTTCGGCACGAGCTTCTCGCGCTCTTCGTCGCTGTCGACGAGCATCAGGAGCGGGTGCAGCCCCTGCGGGCGCAGGTGCGCGACGACCCCCTCGACCACCCGTCCGAAGAACGGGTCGCCGAACACCCCGCCGAAGGCTTCGATGTGCCGTTCGGGTTCGGACACCACCAGCGCGACGCCGCCGGTGCGGCGGGTGACCAGCGACCGGGCCGCGCGGTTGGGCACGTACCCGGTGGCGGCGATCGCGCGTTCGACGGTCTCCCGCAGCTTCGGGTCGACGTTGCGCACGCTGTTGACCACGCGGGACACCGTGGCCCGCGAGACGCCGGCGACCCGCGCGACGTCCTCCAGGGTCGGCGGCGCCGAGGGCGGGTGCGTCGTCACCCCTTCTTTGTAGCATGCTGTGAGAGCGCTCTCCCAGCACCGCGCCGCTGACAAATGTCACGACGGGCCGGTGCGGGACGGCACTGCCCCACCGGCTGCCGCCGGACGAGCATTTCCGGCATGACCACCACCACGGGAAATCCGGCCGGCTTCCGGCCCGTCCTCCTGCTCACCGGCGCCTACGCCGTGCTCAGCGTGCTCACGCTCGGCGCGATCGTGCTGCTGCGGAACGACCACGCGCTGGTGACCGACGCCGTCTGGGTGCGCGCCACCCTCGTCGTCGCCAGTTCGCTGCTGACGTTCGCCTTCGCCCGCAGCGCGGCCCGCGGGTCGCGCAAGGGCCTGCTGCGGCTGCGGATCGTCTCCGCGGTGATGCTCGTGGCGATCGCCGTCATCGTCGCCCTGCCCGGGTTGTTCCCGGTGTGGCTGCGGATCGAGCAAGCCGTCTGCGGGCTGCTGCTGCTCGGGGTCGTGGTGCTCGCCCACGGCCGGCGCGCGCGGGCCCGGTAGCGTTCCGGTGGTGGACAGTGCGGAACCGGCCGACGTGCAGCGCTGGGTGCGCGGCTGGCGGGTGATGGTGCTCGACGCGGGCATGCTCGTCTACCCGGCCGTGACCGTGTCCGGCGTCGTGCAGCACTCGGCGGGCCGCGCCGCGGCCGCCGGGTACGCGCTCGTCGCCGTCTTCGCCGGCTGCTACCTCCTCGCGGCGCGCGCCGCGGCGCGGCGGGCGGTACGCCGGTTCTGGCTGCTGGTGGGCGTCCTGGCCGTTCTCTTCGGCGCCACGCTCCCCTTCGCCCACGCCGAGGCGTTCTTCCTCGCGATCGTCGTCGTCTCCCTGGCCGTGCCGCGGCTGCCGCGCCACGGCGGCGCGCTCGTGGTCGTCAGCGCTCTCGCCGCGCTGGTGGTCCCGTGGGCCGCCTGGGGCACCGCGGGGTGGACGCAGGCCGTCGCGCTCGTCTTCACCGTCCTGGTGGTCTACGCCTTCGCCGAAGCCGTCCGGGCCAACGCCGCCCTCGTCGAGGCGCGCGCCGAGGTCGCGCGGCTGGCCTCGGAGGCCGAACGCACCCGCATCGCGCGGGACCTGCACGACCTGCTGGGCCACTCGCTCACCGCGATCACCGTCAAGAGCACCCTGGCCCGGCGGCTCGTGGACGCCGACACCGCCCGCGCGGGCGAGGAGATGACCGCCGTGGAGACGCTGGCCCGCCAGGCGCTGACCGACGTGCGGGCGGCGGTGTCCGGCTACCGCGAAGTCACCTTGGCCGGCGAGCTCGCCCGCGGCCGCGAGCTGCTGCGCGCGTGCGGTGTCGCCGCCGACCTCCCGACCGCGACCGACGTCGTCGGCCCGGCGCACCAGGAACTGTTCGGGTGGGTGGTGCGGGAGGGCCTGACCAACGTGGCACGGCACGCCCGCGCGACCCGCTGCACGGTCACCGTGTCCGAGTCCACTGTGGAGGTTGTCGACGACGGCGTGGGCGGTTCTCCCGAGGAGGGCTCCGGGCTGGCCGGGCTCCGCGAGCGGGTCAAGGCCGCGGGCGGGCAGTTCCGGGCCGGGCCGGTGCGCCCGCGCGGCTGGCGGCTGCGGGTGACGGTGTGACCATCCGCCTGCTGCTCGCCGACGACCAGGAGCTGGTCCGCCAGGCGCTGTGCGCGCTGCTCGCGCTCGAGGACGACTTCGAGGTGGTCGCCTCCGTGGGCCGCGGCGACGAGGTCGTCGACGCCGCCCGCGAGCACCGGCCCGACGTGGCGCTGCTGGACATCGAGATGCCGGGGCTGGACGGCCTTTCCGCCGCGGCGGTGCTCGCCGCGCAGGTGCCGGGCTGCCGCGTCGTCATGCTCACGACGTTCGGCCGCGCCGGGTACCTGCGCCGCGCGATGGAGGCGGGCGCGGCCGGGTTCGTGGTCAAGGACGCCCCGGCCGACGTCCTCGCCGACGCGATCCGCCGCGTGCGGGCCGGCGAGCGGGTGGTCGACCCGGCGCTGGCGGTCGCCACGCTCGCCGCGGGCGAGTCGCCGCTGACCGCGCGGGAGCGGGACGTGCTCGTCACCGCCCGGACGGGCGCCACGATCGCCGAGATCGCGTCCCGGCTGTACCTGTCCGAAGGCACCGTCCGGAACTACGTCTCCGCGGCGATCACCAAGACCGGCGCGCGCAACCGCGTCGAGGCGGTGCGGATCGCCGACGACCGCGGCTGGCTCTGATCGGCCCGCTCCGGTGCGGTGGCTGCTGGAGGCGGAGGCCGTCCGCGAAGTCCGGACCGCGGCCGGCTCGACGAGCGCTGGGGTTCCCGCGCGCGTGCTGCGTCTCCACCGCGCCAAGGAGCCGGTCTCGCACGAGACGCCGTCGGTCAGCGTCGCAGCCGGGCCTCCGCCGCGTCCCAGTCACCGGCGCCCGCGGGCTCGTAGCGCTTGACCTCCTGGGTCTCCCGGACCAGCGCCCGCATCGCCGTCAGGTCCGGCAGGTCCTCCCCGAGCGCCCGGGCCTGGACCAGCACGTTCCCCAGTGCCGCCGCCTCGACCGGGCCCGCCAGGACCGGGACCCCGCACGCGTCCGCCGTCAACTCGCACAACAGCTCGTTGCGCGCGCCGCCGCCGACGATGTGGACCACGTCGATCGGGCGGCCCGTGATCGATGCCGCCGCCCGGAGCGTGCGGCGGTACGCCAGCGCCAGGCTGTCCAGGACGCACCGGACCATCGCACCTCGCGAAGACGGCGGGCGCTGTCCCGTCGCCTCGCACGCCGCGGCGATCCGTGCGGGCATGTCCCCCGGTGGCAGGAACTCCGGGGCGTCGATGTCCACCACCGCGGCCAGCGCCGGCGCGGTGGCCGCGGCCGCGAGCAGGCCGGGAAGGTCCGAAGTGGACCACGTGCGCAGCGTCTCGGACAGCACCCACAGGCCCATCACGTTGCGCAGGAACCGGATCGTGCCGTCGACGCCGCCCTCGTTGGTGAAGTTCGCGGCCAGCGCCGCGTCGCTCAGCTCCGGCGCGGGCAGCTCCAGCCCGGCCAAGGACCACGTGCCCGAGGAGATGTACGCGAAGTTCGTCCCCGGCGACGCGGGCACCGCGACCACCGCCGACGCCGTGTCGTGGGAGCCCACCGCGATCACCGGCGAGCCGGACAGTTCGCGGGCCTCGCCCACGATCGTGCCCGGGTCCCGCAACGGCGGGAGCAGCCGGGGCGGGATCCCGGCTCGCGACGCCACCGAGAGCGCCCAGTTCCGGGCGCGCACGTCGTAGAGCTGTGTGGTCGACGCGTTCGTCCGCTCGGCGCCGATCTCGCCGGTCAGCCAGTAGTTCAGCAGGTCCGGGATGAGCAGCATCGTCCGCGCCGCGTCGAGCCGGTCGCCTTCGGCCACCAGCTGGTACAGCGTGTTGAACGGCAGCCGCTGCACCCCCGTGACGTCGTAGAGCTCCCGGTCGGGCACCGGCACGGTGATCCCGTCCGTGCGCCGGTCGCGGTAGTGGACGGGGGTGCCGAGCAGCGCTCCCCGCTCGTCCAGCAGCCCGTAGTCGACGGCCCACGAGTCGACGCCGACGCCGTCGAGGGCGCCGGCTTCCCGGATCCCGGCCAGCGTCTCGCGGTAGAGCCCCAGGACGTCCCAGTACAGCACCGGTCCCGCCCGGACCCCGCCGTTGGCGAACCTCCGTACCTCCGCGACCTCCAGCACCGACGATCCGACGGTCCCGGCCACCACCCGCCCGCTGGACGCGCCCAGGTCGACGGCCGCCACCCGTTTCACGGGTTCACCACGGTCAGCTCCAGGCCGAGCAGGTCCGCGACGGCCGTCAGCTCGCCCACGCGGTGGCCGGTGCCGAGGGCCCAGTGGTGCGCGACACCGCCGGCCGACCACGCGTCGGTCCACTCCCCCGGGTCGCAGCCGAAGTCGACGCGGGACGTCGTGTTGCCGATCCGCAGCAGCGGCCCGGGCACCACCGTGCCTTCGGAGGCGATGAGCGTGAACGTCCCGTCGCGGCGCTGCCCGAGCCCGCACAGCGTCACCGGGCCGTGCTTGACGTCGAACTCGACCGACACGCCCCAGCCGCGCTTTCCGTGGTAGACGCCGAGGCCGCGCAGCAGCGGCTTGCGCGCGCTGATGCCGAGGTGCGCCGGGCCGTCGTGCCCCATCTCGACGACGTTGTCGCGGAAGTTCAGCGCCTGCAGCTCGGTGAACGAGCCGCCCGCGCCGAGCCGGTCCATGACCAGCATGGCCAGGGACGTCCGCAGCTCGTACTCGCCGACGGCCGGGATGCCGCGCGCGGTGAGCAGGGACGCGCCGAGGATGAACCCGGCGCCGACACGTTCGTGGGTCTCGCCGTCGAGGCCGCGGTGGTAGTAGGCCAGGGAGTCGAGCGAGACGTCTTCGACGAGCCGGTCGAGGGCCACCGAAACCCGGGCGCCCCAGGCGAAGTCTTCGTCCACTACGGACTCGTCCACAGTGAACACTTCGCGGGCCAGTGCGACGCGTGCCGCCGTCTCCTCCTCGGAGACCTTCTCCACCCGCACCCGCAGGTCGTCGACCTCCAGGACCTCGACGTGCCCGCCGAGCTGCCCGGACACCAGGGTCGGGTCGGTGGAGACGTCCATCATGCCCGGGTAGAGGTGCCCGAGCAGGCCGTGGCGCCCGTGCCGCAGCGCCGCCCGGACGCCGGCCGCCTTGATCCAGCGTTCGATCTTCGTCCACGCGCGGGGGTCCTCGAGGTAGCCGGACACCGAGCGGAACTCGACGCCCAGGCGGCGGAACGCGTTGGCCATCTCCGGCAGCGGGCAGGCCCCGCAGTAGGCCAGCCACGCGCCGGTGTCGAAGGAGTCGTGGTCCATCGCCTCGGTCGGCTGCAGGTTGAGCAGCAGCACCGGCGCGCCCGACCGCTGCGCGACCGGCGCCAGCATGCTGGACGTCAGGTACGTCGTGAGGAACCCGACGATCAGGTCGCACCCGGCCACGCGCAGCTTCTCCGCCGCGGCCGCCCCTTCGGCCGCGTCCGAGACGAACCCGGCGTCGACGACCTCGCAGTCCAGTTCGGACAGCCGTGCGGAGACTCGCCGGGCGGACGCCTCCAGCTGGGGCAGCAGCGCGGGGAACTGCGGCCAGTACGCGCCGAGGCCGCCCGCGACGAGCCCGACGCGGGTCTTGCGCGGCGTGATCCGGTCGAGGGTCATCGGAACTCCTAACGCAGGAACGCGGCGGCCACCCCGGCGTCCACGGGGACGTGCAGGCCGGTGGTGTGGGTGAGGTCGCCGCCGGTGAGGGCGAACACCGCGGCGGCGACGTGCTCGGGCAGCACCTCGCGCTTGAGGATGGTCCGCTGGGCGTAGAACTCGCCGAGCTTCGCCTCTTCGACGCCATAGACCGCGGCACGCTGGGCGCCCCAGCCGCCGGCGAAGATGCCGGAGCCCTGGACGACGCCGTCGGGGTTCACGCCGTTGACGCGGATGCCGTGGCCGCCCAGCTCGGCGGCCAGGAGCCGGACCTGGTGGGCCTGGTCGGCCTTGGCGGCGCCGTAGGCGACGTTGTCCGGGCCGGCGAACACCGAGTTCTTCGACGAGATGTAGACGAGGTCGCCGCCGATGCCCTGGTCGATCATCGCCTTGGCCGCCGCGCGGGCGACCAGGAACGAGCCCTTGGCCATGACGTCGTGCTGCAGGTCCCAGTCGCGTTCGGTGGTCTCCAGCAACGGCTTCGAGATCGACAGCCCGGCGTTGTTGACGACCAGGTCGACCCCGCCGAAGGCCAGCACGGTGGCGTCGACCGCGGCCTGCACGGCGGCCGCGTCGGTGACGTCCGCGGTGACCGCGATCCCGCCGGTCTCCGCGGCGGCTTCGGACGCCGCGTCGCCGTTCAGGTCGGCGATGGCCACGCACGCGCCTTCGGCGGCGAGCCGCACCGCGATGGCCTTGCCGATGCCCGACCCGGCCCCGGTGACCAGGGCGATCCGCCCGGCCAGGGGCTTGGGCTCCGGCATCCGCCGCAGCTTCGCCTCTTCGAGGGCCCAGTACTCGATCCGGAACTTCTCGCTCTCGGGGATCGGCGAGTACGTGGAAACCGCTTCCGCGCCACGCATGACGTTGATCGCGTTGACGTAGAACTCGCCCGCCACCCGCGCGGTCTGCTTGTCCTTGCCGAAGGAGAACATCCCGACGCCCGGGACGAGCACGATCGCCGGGTCGGCGCCGCGCATCGCCGGCGAATCGGGCGTCGCGTGCCGCTCGTAGTAGGCGCGGTAGGCGTCCCGGTATTCGCCGTGCAGTTCCTTCAGCCGCGCCACCACATCGTCCACCGGTGCGGTCGCGGGCAGGTCCACGACCAGCGGGCGGACCTTGGTGCGCAGGAAGTGGTCCGGGCAGGACGTACCCAGCGCCGCCAAGGCGGCGAGCTTCTCGCGGCTGAGGAACTCGAGGACGACGTCGCTGTCGGTGTAGTGGCCGACCACCCGCTGGTCGGTCGAGGCGAGCCCGCGGATCACCGGCGCCAGCACCGCGGCCCGGGCGCGCCGCTCGGTTTCGGGCAAGGCTTCGAAGCCCGGGACGACCGGTCCGAACGGCTCCCGCGCGCCCCGGGAAGCCAGGAACTCCTCGGCGGTCCGGATGATGTCGAGGGAGTTGCGCTCGCACTCCTCCGACGTCGCGCCCCACGCCGTGATGCCGTGGCCGCCGAGGATGACGCCGATGGCCTGCGGGTTGGCCGCCTTGACCGCCGCGATGTCCAGGCCCAGCTGGAACCCCGGCCGCCGCCAGTCCACCCAGGCGACGCGGTCGCCGAAGCACTCCTTCGTCAGCGCCGCGCCGTCGGCCGCGGTGGCCAGCGCGATACCCGAGTCCGGGTGCAGGTGGTCGACGTGCGGGGCCTCCACGAGACCGTGCATCGCGGTGTCGATCGACGGCGCCGCACCACCCCGGCCGTGCAGGCAGTAGTCGAACGCGGCGACCATCTCGTCCTCGCGCTCGACACCCGGGTAGACGTCCACGAGGGAGCGCAGCCGGTCCAGCCGCAGCACGGCGAGCCCGGCCTCGGTCAGCGTCCCGAGGTCGCCGCCGGAGCCCTTGACCCACAGGACGTCGGTGGGCGAGCCGGTGACCGGGTCGGTCACCGACCCCTTCGCCGAGGTGTTGCCGCCGGCGTAGTTGGTGTTGCGCGGGTCGGCCCCGAGCGCGTTGCTGCGCACGATGAGCTGCTCCGGCACGGTCATGCTCATGCTCCCCATCCGGCCTGCGTGCCGCCGGCGCGCTCGGCCACGATCTTCTCCTGGTACCCGCTGCGGGCATACGCCGCGACGGGGTCCGGGTCCAGCCCGGCGTCCTCGCGCAGCTCGGCCAGCAGCGGCCGCACGTCGGTGTTGTAGGCGTCCATCAGGACGGCGTTCGCGGCGAGGACGTCACCCGCCTGCTGGGCCGCCCGCAGCGCGGACCGGTCGACGAGCAGCGCCTTGGCCGTGGCCTCCTGGACGTTCATCACCGACCGGATGATCGCCGGGATCTTGGCCTCGATGTTGTGGCACTGGTCGAGCATGAAGGCGATGCCGTAGGCCGGGTCGAGGGCGTCGCCGCGGACGATCTCGTACATGATCCGGAACAGCTGGAACGGGTCCGCCGCGCCCACCATCAGGTCGTCGTCGGCGTAGAAGCGGGAGTTGAAGTCGAACGCGCCGAGCTTCCCGGCCCGCAGCAGGAACGCGACGATGAACTCGATGTTCGTGCCGGGTGCGTGGTGGCCGGTGTCGATGCAGACGGCCGCCTTCTCCCCCAGCTCCACGCAGTGCGCGTAGGACGTTCCCCAGTCCGGGACGTCCGTGGCGTAGAAGGCGGGCTCGAAGAGCTTGTACTCCAGCAGCATCCGCTGGTCCGGCCCCAGCCGGTCGTACGTTTCGCGAAGGGCCGCGGCCAGCCGGTCCTGGCGGTCACGGAGGTCGTCCTGGCCCGGGTAGTTGATGCCGTCGGAGAACCACAGCTTGAGGTCGCGCGAGCCCGTGGCGTCCATGATGGAGATCGCCTCGAGGAGGTGGTCGGTGGCCTTGCGGCGGATCCCGGGGTCGGGGTTGGTGACCGAGCCGAGCTTGTAGTCCTCGTCCTGGAAGACGTTGGTGTTGATCGCGCCGATCTCGATGCCCTGGTCCCGCGCGTACGCCGTCAGGGCGCCGTAGTCGCCGACCTCGTCCCACGGGATGTGCAGCGCCACGCTCGGCGCGACCCCGGTGAAGCGGTGCACGGTCGCCGCGTCGGCGATCTTCTCCTCGGGCGTGCGCGGGACGCCGGGCTGGGGGAACACCTTGAACCGGGTGCCCGAGTTCGCGTACGCCCACGACGGCGTCTCGATGCGCTGGGCCCGCAGGGCCGCTTTGACATCCACAGGGATCACTGTCCTTCCCGGACGTCGAGGTGGAAGACCTCGTCGAGCAGCCGGAACCCCTCATCCGGCCGGCGGGAGTCGAGGCCGGTGAAGAACTCCGCCATCTCCGCTTGCCAGCGGCCGTTGACCTCGGTGCGGGCCATCGCCGCCTGCGCGACCGCGAGGTCGTCGGCCTCGACGTAGCCGACCAGCAGGCCGTCGTCGCGCAGGAACAGCGAATAGTTGCGCCAGCCGGTGTCGTGCAGGGCCTTCCGCATCTCGGGCCACACCGCCCGGTGCCGCTCGGCGTACTCGGCACGCCGCTCGGGCTTCACCTGGAGGCAGAAGCAGTACCGGGGCATCAGAAATTGAACTTGTCGATGTTGTTCGCGTCGAACGTCGTCGGCGGGCCGAGCACGATCTCGCCGCTCGCGCCGATCTTGTAGTCGCCGAGCTTGCCCGCCTTGAACGTCTCGCCCTCCTTGCCGGTGATCTGGCCGGACTTGAGCGCGACGCCCGCGTAGGCGGCCAGGTAGCCGATGTCGGCCGGGTTCCACAGCGCGAACTGCTTGACCGTGCCGTCCTTGACGAAGGCGCGCATCTGGTTCGGCGTGCCGAGGCCGGTCACCGCGACCTTGCCCTTGTAGCTGGACGTGCTGACGTACCGCGCGGCGGCCGCGATGCCGACTGTGGTCGGCGAGACGATCACCTTGAGGTTCGGGAACGACTGCAGCAGGCCCTGGGCCTCCTGGAACGACTTCTGGTCGTCGTCGTTGCCGTAGGCGATCTTGTCCAGCTTCAGGCCGGCGTACTCCGGCTTGGCCAGCTCCTTCTTGAGGACGTCGATCCAGGCGTTCTGGTTGGTGGCGTTCGGCGTCGCGGACAGGACCGCGATCTCGCCGGACCCGCCGGAGAGGTCCTTGGCCTGCTTGGCCAGCGCCTCGCCGATGCCCTGGGTGGTGGCCTGGTTGATGAAGACGTCCCGGCAGTCCTTCGCCGCATCGGAGTCGAAGGCGACGACCTTGATGCCGGCGCCGCGGGCCTGGTTGAGCGACGGGCACACGGCGTTCGGGTCGTTCGCGGCGATGCCGATGACGTCCTGCTGCTGCTGGATCAGCGTGTTGATGTAGCTGACCTGCGAGGAGGCGCTGGCGTCGTTCGGCCCGACCAGCTTGTACTCGCCCTTCAGCTCGGCCAGCGCCTCCTTGCCGCCGCTGACCTCGATGTCGCTGTAGGGGTTGTTGAGCTGCTTGGGCAGGAACGCCATCTTGACGCCGGTCGCGGCGGTGGCGTTCGGGTTCGCCGTGGCCGTGGACTGACTCGCGCCGGAGCTCGCGGAGTCGTTCTTGGTCGTGCCACCGCAGGCGGCCAGCACGAGCACCAGCCCGGCCGACACCGCGCCGGTGAGGAACCGTCGGGACATCTTCGTCACCTTTCTGGGGATACCGGAGCGGTCGCTCGGTGCCGGCGCCGGAGCGCCGTGCGGGCCGAGGACACGATGTTGGGCAGCAGGACCGACACGATGAGCAGCACGCCGGTCACGATGTTGAGCGCTTCGTTCGACACGTCCTGCAGGCGCAGCGCGTTCTGCAGCGACGCCAGCAGGACCACCCCGGCGAGCACGCCGGGGAGCGTGCCCTTGCCGCCGAAGATGGACACGCCGCCGAGGAGCACGGCGGCCACGACGGCCAGTTCGAGGCCGTAGCCGTTGTCGGCGCGGGCGCTGGAGTAGCGCAGGGTCCACAGGATCCCCGCGAGGCCGGCGACCGCGCCGCTGACGACGTAGAGCCAGAACTTGAGCCGGCCGGTGCGGATCCCGGCGAACCGGGCCGCCTGTTCGCCCGCACCGGCTGCGAACACACCGCGGCCGACCGGCGTCGCGTGCAGCACGACGCCGAAGATCAGGGCGACCACGGCCAGCGGGAGCAGGACGTTCGGGATCGGGCCGGCACCGATGGTCCCGGTGACCCAGCTCGTGTAGTCCCGCGGGAAGTCGGCGACGGCACCGTCGCCGAGGACCACGAACGCCAGGCCGCGGTAGAGGGCCAGGGTGCCGATCGTGACCGCGAGGGACGGCAGCTTCAGCACGGTGACGAAGAAGCCGTTGAGCGCGCCGAGGACCGCGCCGAGCACGATGCACAGCGGGATGATCGTCTCGATCGACATCCCCGCGTCCCACAGCGAGCCCATCACCGCCGACGTCAGCCCGAGCGTGCTCGCGACCGAGAGGTCGATCTCGCCGGTGACGATGACGAACGTCATCGGCAGCGCGACCAGCGCGATCGGGAGCAGGTCGAGCAGCAGGAAGGTGAAGTTGCGGCTGGTGCCGAAGTTCTCGACGGCACCGGAGGCGATGATCAGCACGACCACCGTCACGAGTACGACGGCGGCGTCCCAGCTGAGCAGCCGGGAGAACCGGTTCCCTCGGTCAGACATGGGCGTCCCTCTTCTTCAGTGCCTTGGCCACCCGGACCGCGACCAGCCGGTCGGCGCCGATGGCCAGCAGGATCAGCGCGCCGACGATCGCCTGCTGCCAGAACTGGTTGATGTCGAGCACGGCCAGGGCGCTGCCGATGACGGTCAGCAGCAGCGCACCGAGGCCGGCACCCCAGACCGAGCCGCTGCCGCCGAACACCGCGACCCCGCCGACGACGGCCGCGGCCACGACGTTCAGCTCGTAGCCGGTGCCCGCGGCCGCGTCGACGGTGCCGAACCGCGCGGCGAACAGCACTCCGGCCAGGCCGGCGAGCGCACCGCTGACCAGGAAGGCGGCGGTGGTGTTGCGGCCGACCCGGATCCCGGCCAGCCGCGCGGCCTGCGGGCTCGACCCCATCGCGTACAGCTCGCGCCCGGCCGGGTAGCTGCGGAGCACGATCCCGGCGACGACCAGGACGAGCACCGCGATCAGGACCAGCCACGGCACGCCGAGCAGCGACGCCGTCCCGAAGTCCAAAAAGGACGCCGGAAGCTTGTCGGCGTTGATCTGCTGCCCGCCGGCCCAGAAGTAGCTGACGCCACGGTAGGCGTAGAGCGTGCCGAGCGTGACGACCAGCGCGGGCACCTGCCCGAACCGCACCAGCGCGCCGTTGACGAGCCCGCAGACCGCGCCGACGCCGAGGCCGGCCAGCACGGCGACGATCACCGGCAGGCCGGGGTTGTCGCGCATCAGCGTCCCGACGGCGAAGGCGGCGAGGCCGAGCACCGAGCCGACCGACAGGTCGATGTTGCGGGTGATCATCACGATCGCCTGCCCGACGGCGAGCACCGCGAGGATGGCCGTGCCGAGCAGGATGTCGCGGATGCTCTGCCCGGACAGGAACCGGGAGTTCTGCGTCGCGGTGAACGCGACCAGGACGATCAGCGCCAGCACGATGCCGGATTCGCGGGCCTTGACCACGTTCGCGGTCCACGAGCGTCCGGAGTGGACGGTCGACGCGCCGGTCACGGGAGCCTCCTTCGTGACGGTCATGCGGCGGCTCCCTGCCCCATCGCGGCGTACATGACGGCGTCCTCGGTGGCGTCGGCGCGGGAAAGCTCGGTGACGAGCCGGCCCTCCCGCATGACGAGCACGCGGTCGGCCATGCCGAGCACCTCGGGCAGTTCCGAGGACACCATGACGATCGCGACGCCTTCGGCCGCCAGTGCCGACATCAGCCGGTGCACCTCGGCCTTCGTGCCGACGTCGATGCCGCGCGTCGGCTCGTCGACGATCAGCACCTTCGGCGCCATCGCGAGCCACTTGGCCAGCACGACCTTCTGCTGGTTGCCGCCCGACAGCGTGCCGACCGGGTCGGTGAGGCGGCGGTACTTGGTGCGCAGGCGCTCGGTCCAGTGCCCGGCTTCCCGCCGTTCGCCCGCGCCGGTGAGGAAGCCGAGCTTGGCGAGCGCGCGCGACCGCGGCAGCGTCACGTTCCGCTCGATCGACAGGTCCATGATCAGGCCCTGCTGACGGCGGTCTTCCGGAACCAGGGCCATCCCGGCGGCCATCGCCGCCCGCGACGAATGCGCTTTCAGCTTCTTCCCGCCGACCTTGACGACACCGGCGTCCCGTTCGTCCACCCCGAACACCGCCTGGACCACTTCGGACCGCCCGGAACCGACGAGCCCGGCGAACGCGACGATCTCCCCCGCGCGCACCGAGAAGGAGATGTCGCGGAACACGCCTTCGCGGGCCAGGCCTTCGACTTCGAGCACGACCGCGCCCGGTTCGACCTCCTGCTTGGGGAACAGCGCGTCGAGGTCTCGGCCGACCATGCGCTTGACCATGTCGTCGACCGTGACGTCGTCGAGTGGGTCGGTGGAGACGTGCCTGCCGTCGCGCATGATCGTCACGCGCTGGCAGAGCTCGGTGATCTCCTCGAAGCGGTGGGAGATGAACATGATCGCCGCGCCTTCCTGGCGCAGTGTCCGCGCGACGGCGAAGAGCCGGTCGACCTCGACGCGGCTCAGCGCGGCGGTCGGCTCGTCCATCACGAGGACGCGGGCGTCGGCGCTGAGCGCCTTGGCGATCTCGACGATCTGCTGGTCGGCGATCGACAGGCCACGCGCGGGGCGGGCGGGGTCGATCCGGACGCCGAGGCGGGTGAAGAGCCGGTCGGCCTCTTCGCGGATCGCCGCCCGGTCGATCCGGCCCAGGCTCTTGCGGGGGTGGCGGCCCATCACGATGTTCTCGGCGACGCTCAGGTCGGGGAACAGCGTGGGTTCCTGGTAGATCACCGCGATTCCGGCGGCCTTCGCGTCGGCGGGCGAGCCGAACTCCACCGGCTCGCCGTCGAGCAGCAGCGTGCCGTCGTCGGGTTTGTGCACCCCGGCGAGCATCTTCACGATCGTGGACTTGCCGGCGCCGTTCTCCCCGACCAGTGCGTGGGCTTCCCCCGCGTGCAGACCGAAGCTCACGCCGGCCACCGCGGCGACCGCGCCGAACGACTTCGTCACGCCGCGCACCTCCAGCAGAGGGGCCCGGCCCGGGTGTGGGCGCGTCATCGCGACCTCCGGATTGAAAGGTTTCACAAACCTGGCGCGGTGACGCTACTATGCGGCTGGAGAACAAGTCAATGAATCCGCGCAACCGTGGCCAAACGGCTTCCAGACCGGCCAGCTCGTGATGATGTTACGTTTCAAAGGGGGGCGCACATGACCGTCCAGGAGTCCGGTGCCGAGCCGAAAACGGCGGGCATGAAGGACGTCGCCGCGGCCGCCGGCGTCTCCCTCGGGACGGTGTCCAACGTGCTCAACCGGCCCGACCGCGTCAGCCCCGCGACGCGCGCCAAGGTCGAAGCCGCGATGGCCGAGCTCCGGTTCGTGCGCAACGAATCCGCGCGCCAGCTGCGGGCCGGGCGCAGCCGCGTGCTGGCCTACGTGATGCTCGACGGCAGCAACCCGTTCTTCACCGACGTCGCCGCCGGCATGGAAGACGCCGCCGACGCCGGTGACCTCTCGCTGTTCCTCTGCAACAGCGCGCACCAGCCGTCCCGGGAAGCGGCCTACCTCGGCCGCCTCGAACAGCAGCGCGTGCAGGGCATCCTCATCACGCCGGTCGACCCGGACGCCCCGCTGCTGGGCGAGATCGCGCGCCGCGGCACGCCGGTGGTGGTCGTCGACCGCACCCCGGGCGGCACGACCCACTGCTCGGTCGCGGTCGACGACGTCTACGGCGGCGAAATCGCCGTGCGGCACCTGATCGAGCAGGGCCACGACCGGATCGCGTTCATCGGCAACCACACCACGGTCGGGCAGGTCCGCGACCGGCGGCTGGGTGCGTTGCGGGCGCTGGCGGCGGCCGGGCTCGGACCCGGCCACCTGGTCGACCTGACCACGACGGCGCTGACCGTGGCCGACGGCCGCGGCGCGGGCGAACGGCTGGCCGGGCTCCCGGCGTCGATCCGCCCGACCGCCGCGTTCTGCGCCAACGACCTGGTCGCCCTCGGCCTGCTCCAGACGTGCGCGAACCTGCGCATGCGCGTCCCGCGGGACCTGGCGATCGTCGGGTACGACGACATCGAGTTCGCCGCGGCGGCCGCGGTCCCGCTGACGTCGGTCCGCCAGCCCCGGCGCCGCCTCGGGCGCACGGCGGCGGAACTGCTGCTGGCGGAGGCCGAGCCCGGGCACGAACACCGGCAGGTCGTCTTCACCCCCGAGCTGGTGGTCCGCGCCTCGACCCTGCGCTGAGCAACCCGCTGATCGTTTGTGACGTCCTACCGGGCACGAGCGATATCCCAGGGGAGCCCGAGCACGGAGGTCGTCGATGGCCGACTCGCACCCGCGGCTGACCCGGCGCGGGTTCCTGGCCGCGAGCGGGGCCGCGCTGCTCGGCGCCGCCGTCGCCGGGTCGGCCGGGCACGCCGCACCCGGGCCGGACTCCGCGCGGCTGGGCGATTTCTGGCTGTTCGGGCGGTACGACGAGGGCTGCACCGAGCTCGGCTTCGACGAAATCGACCTCTCGCCGGTGCAGCTGCCCCATTGCGTGACGCCGCTGTCGTGGACCGGCTGGGACCCGGCGACCTGGCAGGACCGGTGGATCTACCGCAAGCACTTCACGGTGGCCGCGGCCGAACGCTTCACCGCCCGGTTCGACGGCGTCATGACGAACGCGTCGGTGTTCCTCAACGGCGTCCCCGTCGCGACCCACGAAGGCGGCTACCTCCCCTTCGAGGTGGCGCTGCCCGGGGTGGTGCCGGGCGACAACGTGCTCGCCGTGGTCGTCGACGGGCGGTGGGCGCTGGACGTCCCGCCGAACCTGCCGCACAGCGCGGGGCCGTCGGTGATCGACTTCTACCAGCCGGCCGGGATCTACCGCCCGGCCGCGATCGGCCCGGTGCCGCGGATCCGGCTGACCGACGTCTTCGCCCGGCCCGCCGACGTCCTCTCCCCCGGCCGGTCGCTGCACCTCACCTGCACGCTCGACGCGCCGGTCGCGGCCCAGGTGACCGCGTCGGTCCGCCAGGCCGGCCGCGAGCTGGCCCACGGCACCGCCACGGTGGCCGGCACCACCGCCGAGTTCGACGTGCGCGGGCTCGGCGCGGTCCGGCTGTGGGACGTCGACGATCCGGCGTTGTGCGACGTCGTGGTCACCGCCCGGTCCGGGCCGGTGCTGCTCGACCAGCGGACGGTCCGGATCGGGTTCCGCGAGGCGCGGTTCACCCCGGACGGCTTCTTCCTCAACGGCCGCCGCCTCAAGCTGACCGGCCTCAACCGGCACCAGTGGTACCCGTTCGCGGGCGGCGCCATGCCCGACCGCGTCCAGCGCCGCGACGCCGAAATCCTGCGGCGCGAGCTCAACTGCACCATGGTCCGGTGCTCGCACTACCCGCAGTCGAGCGCGTTCCTCGACGCCTGCGACGAGCTGGGCCTGCTGGTCTGGGAGGAGATCCCCGGCTGGGGCCGGATCGGCGACGACGCCTGGCAGCAGCAGAACCTCCGGGACGTCGCGGGCATGATCACCCGCGACCGCAACCACCCCAGCATCGTCGTCTGGGGCACCCGCGTGAACGAGGCCAACGGCACGACGGCGATGTACGGCCGGACCGGACGGCTCGCGCGCCGCCTCGACCCGTCCCGGCCGACGAGCGGCGCGCTGGCCACCTGGACGGGGACACGCTTCGCCGGCAGCGACGTCGAGGTCCTCGCCTACAACGACTACACCGCCCGCCGCGGCGCTCCCTTTCAGCTACGCCCGCCGCGCGCGGGTCTCCCGTACCTGGTGAGCGAAACGATCGGCACCCTGTCGGGCGCCCGCGCCTACCGCCGCACGGATCCGGCTGCGACCCAGCAGCTGCAGGCCGAGTTGCACGCGAAGGCCCACGACCTGGCCGCCGCCGACGACCGCTACTGCGGGCTGCTCGCCTGGTGCGCGTTCGACTACCCGTCGGGCTGGCAGCGGTCGGTCGGCGGCTCGAAGTTCGCCGGGGTCTCGGACATCTTCCGGATCCCGAAGCCCGCGGCCGCGTTCTACGCCTCGCAGGGCGATCCGCGGGCGCGGGCGGTGGTCGAACCGGGGTTCGCGTGGGACTTCACGGCGTCGCCGGCCGGGCCCGGCCGGGACGTGACGATCTGGTCCAACTGCGACCGGCTCCTGCTGTTCCTCGACGACCGCCCGGCCGGGGCGGCGCGCAGCCGCCGGGCGGACTTCCCGCACCTGCGGTACCCGCCGTTCGCCACCGACCTGGTCGTGCCGCGCGGGCAGCGGCCCCAGCTGCGGATCGACGGCTACGTCGGTGACCGGCTGGTGCTCTCCCGGCGCTTCAGCGGCGACCGGAGCCGCGACGTGCTGGGGTGCGTCCCGGACGACGCGCGGCTGCGCGCGGACGGCGCCGACGCGACCCGGGTGGTGGTGTCGGCGATGGACCGCTTCGGGACGGTGCGCGCGGGGGCGACGGGCAAGGTGACGCTGGCGCTGACCGGGCCGGGCGAGCTGGTCGGGGACCCGGTGCTGGACCTGGGCGCGACCGGTGGCGCGGCGGCGGTGTGGCTGCGGCCGTTCGCGGGACCGCCCGGCGTGCTGGCGCTGACGGCGAAGCACGACTCGCTGGGCACGGCCACCGCGACGGTGAGCGCCGGCGGCTCCGAAGGCGGGCCGCGCTCGTGAGGTCAGCCGGCGCCGGCGAGCACTTCGGCGAGCACGGCGGCCTGGCTGATCTCCGGCGAGCCGCTCGCCGTCAGCAGCGTCACCGGGCCGCCCGCCGCCAGTGCGCGCAGCCGGTCCAGGGCCGCCAGCCGATCGGGCTCCCGCAGCTCCGCGCGGTACCGCTCGGCGAATTCGCCGAACCGCGCCGGATCGTGGCCGTACCAGGTGCGCAGCTCGTCCGAGGGCGCCAGCCCGCGGTACCAGCCGTCCAGGACGACCGCCGTGCGGGCCGTGCCGCGCGGCCAGAGCCGCTCCACGAGCACGCGGACGCCATCGGCGGGCCCGGCCGGGTCGGCCAGGCGCGCCACCCGGACGACCGTCGGCTGCATGCGCGCATTCTGCGGTGCGCCCGCGCGCGCCGCCACCGGAGGAAGGCCGTGACCTGGTGCGCAACCGCGTGACCCCGGCCGGGGAGATCGTCGACGTCCCGCTGCGCGGGGCGTGGACAGGCAACCGGGGCGTCCTGCACGAAGGCCACGAGATCGTCCGGTTCCACGGCGGCGACCTGTGGATCACCTGCGCGCTGACCTTCAAGGACCGGTGGCGCGAGCAGTGGCTGCCGAACCGCTACACCCACCTGTACTTCCACGACGAAGCCGTCTCCTTCGCCGCCGGGCACCGGCCCTGCGGCGAGTGCCGCCGTCCCGCCTACACCGCCTACCGCGACGCCTGGGCCGGACGCCCGTCGGCCGGCGAGATGAACCGGCGGTTGCACGCCGAACGCCTGGTCCGCGGCACCCGCACCCGGCGTCTCCACGAACTGGACTGGGCCGGGCTCCCGGACGGCGTCTTCGTGCTCCGCGGCGACCACCCCGAGCTCAAGGTCGACGGCCACCTCACCGGGTGGACGACCGAGGGCTACGGCCGGCGGCAGCGGCTGCCCCGGGCAGGGACCGTCCCGGTCCTCACCCCACCGGCCACGATCGCCGTGCTGCGCGCCGGTTACCGCGTGCAGATCGACGACAGCGCCCGCTGAACGGACGAAGGGCCACCCCAGCTCGCGGCCCAGGCCGGCTACCGCCCGCTCGGAACCCGGCCGCCCGCGCCCTCGCGAACCTCCCGGGCTGAGCAGTCCGCCGCGGCGTTCGCGGCCATGCCGCCGGACGGTGCCACGACCGCGCACGCGGCCGCCCCTGTCGGTCACCCCAAGCTCGCGACCCGCCGTAAAAGATCCCTACACCCGGACACTCCGCCGCATACACGACGAACGGGACAGTTGCGGGATCGCCCGGCGCGAGGTGAGACTGCGCGGATGGATCAGCACCTCGTCGACCGCGCCCGGCAGCACTCCGTCGGCGACCTGCTCCGCCGGACCGCCCTGCGGCTGCCGGACAAGCTCGCCGTCGTCGACGGGGACACCCGGCTCACCTTCGCCGGGTTCGAGGCCGCCGCCAACCGGTGTGCCCACGCCCTCGCCGCCCGCGGTCTGCGCAAGGGCGACCGGCTCGCGGTGCTGAGCCACAACTCGTGGCAGTACGGCGCGCTCGCCTTCGCCACCGCCAAGCTCGGCGTTCTGCTCGTGCCGGTCAACTTCATGCTCGGCGCCGACGAGATCGCCTACATCCTCCGGCACGCCGAGGTCGCCGCGTTCGTCACCGAAGACGCCCTCGAGCCGACCGCCGCCAAGGCCCTCGAACTTGCGGAACGCACCGACGTCGTCCGCGGCCGCATCCCGAACAGCGGCGGCGGCGAGTGGGAGGACGTGACCGGCTGGCTGTCCGAAGGGGACGCCGAAGCACCCGACGTCCTCGTCGCCGACGACGACCCGCTGCGGATCATGTACACCTCCGGCACCGAGTCGCGGCCCAAGGGCGTGCTGCTGTCGAGCCGGTCGCTCATCGCGCAGTACGTCTCGTGCGTGATCGACGGCGGCATGAGCGCCGACGACGTCGAGGTGCACTCGCTGCCGCTGTACCACTGCGCCCAGCTGGACTGCTTCTTCTCCGTCGACGTCTACCTCGGCGCGACGAGCGTGATCCTGCCCGGCCCGGACCCGGCCGCGCTGCTCGCCGCCGTCGAACGGGAGCGCGCGACGAAGCTGTTCGCACCGCCCACGGTGTGGATTTCGTTGCTGCGCCACGAAAACTTCGACCGGACCGACCTGTCCAGTCTGCGCAAGGGGTACTACGGCGCGTCGGCGATGCCGGTCGAGGTGCTGCGCGAGCTGCGCCGGCGCCTGCCCGGGGTCGAGCTGTGGAACTTCTACGGCCAGACCGAAATGGCGCCGCTCGCGACGATCCTGCGCCCGCACGAACAGCTGGCGCGCGCCGGGTCGGCCGGGCGGGCGTCGCTGAACGTCGAGACGCGGATCGTCGACGACGAGGACAACCCGGTGGCTCCCGGCGAAATCGGCGAGATCGTGCACCGGAGCCCGCACGCCACCCTCGGCTACTACCGCGACGACGACAAGACCGCCGAAGCGTTCCGCGCCGGCTGGTTCCACTCCGGCGACCTCGGCGTCGTCGACGAGGACGGCTACCTGTCCGTCGTGGACCGCAAGAAGGACATGATCAAGACCGGCGGCGAGAACGTCGCGAGCCGGGAGGTCGAAGAGGCGCTGTACCTGCTCGACGGCGTCGCCGAGGTCGCCGTGTTCGGGATCGCGCATCCACACTGGATCGAAGCGGTGACCGCGGTCGTCGTACCGCGCGAGGGCGTCACTTTCGACGCTGCGCAAGTGATCGACCACGCAAAGACACACCTCGCCGGTTACAAATGTCCCAAGTACGTCGTCTTCGCGGACCGGCTTCCCAAGAATCCCAGCGGAAAGATCGTCAAGCGAGAATTGCGGGAACGACACAAAGGACTCGCGGCCGAGGGCTGAACCACCGAAAACTCCTTGCGCGGCAGGGAACACCGCGGATACCGTCGGCTGCCGGCCTGCCCTTTCCGAGGAACGCGGGCCGGCCGTCCCACCAGGGCCGACCGGCCCGGAAACGAGATACCCGAAAGCCATGGCGCGCGGCGTCCGTCGGGTCTAGTAATGAGGCCGTTCCCCGTTCCCGAACCGCGAAAGGATCTCCCGTGTCCGTCTTACTCGCCGTCCTGCTCGCCCTGGGCGCCGGTCTGCTCGTCGGCAGCCGCGTCCACAGCGCCCGCGAGGCCCGCGCCAACTACTCCGCCTACCGGGCCCGGACCGCGAAGGGCTTCGGGGAGATGATCCGCTCCGGCGTGTCGGCCCTGGTCGCGGTCGCCGGTGCCCTCGTCCTGCTCTTCATCCTGCTGAACGTGCTCCAGCAGGCCTGACGCGGAACCCGACTCATGGCGGGTTGTTGCCGACCCGGCGGCAGCGCACGCTTTCCCTGGCCCCGACGGGCGGGGCCGGGAAAGGACTCCCCCCATGAGATCGAGGGTGCTTTCTGCTGCGCTCGGTGCGGCCGTGTGCCTGCTGGGCACGGTCGTCGTCGCCACGCCGGCCCAGGCCGCCGCGGCCTGCGGTGACCAGGTCGTCGGCAACGGCGGGTTCGAGAGCGGCACCGCGCCGTGGACCCAGACCAGTGGCGTGATCTCCGCCGCCACCTCGGCGGAGCCCGCGCACGGCGGGACGATGGACGCCTGGCTGGACGGCTACGGCAGCACGCACACCGACACCCTGTCCCAGTCGCTGACGCTGCCCGCCGGCTGCGCGTCGGCGTCGCTGTCCTGGTGGGCGCACGTCGACACCAAGGAAACGACGACCGGCACCGCCTACGACAAGCTGGTGGTGCAGGCGGGCACCGACACCCTCGCGAGCTACTCCAACCTCGACAAGAACACCGGGTACGTCCAGCGCACGGTCGACGTGTCGCGCTACCTGGGCCAGACCGTCACGCTCAAGGTCACCGGGACCGAGGACTCGAGCCTGGCGACGAACTTCCTCCTCGACGACTTCTCGCTGACCACCACCGGCTCGCAGAACCCGCAGTCGCCGGTCGTGACGTCGCCGGGTGCCCAGTCCGGCGCCGTCGGCCAGGCCGTGTCGCTGCAGGTCCAGGCGAGCGACCCGCAGGGTGACGCGCTCACCTACAGCGCGACCGGGCTGCCCGCGGGGCTCGCCATCGGCGCGAGCACGGGCAAGATCACCGGCACCCCGACCACCGCCGGGACGTCGTCGGTGACCGTCACCGCCAAGGACCCGGCGGGCAACAGCGGCAGCGCCACCTTCGCGTGGACGATCACCGCGGCCCCCGCGGACTCCACCCGCACCCCGATCAACCCCGCCTACACGGTCACCCTGACGTCCAACACCGCGGGCGACACGTGGACCGGCCACCAGAGCGTCACCTTCACCAACGGCTCGGCGACCGCGCTGCCCGAGGTCTACCTGCGGCTTTGGGACAACTACCACGGCAGCTGCCCGACGACGCCGATCACGGTCACGAACGTCACCGGCGGGACGCCCTCGGCGCTGAGCGTGAACTGCACGGCCATGAAGATCACGCTGCCTTCGCCGCTGGCGCAGGGGCAGTCGGCGACGATCGGGTTCGACCTGGGCGTCGTGGTGCCCGGCGGCGCCGACCGGTTCGGCCACGACGGCGCGTACAACATGATCGGCAACGCGCTGCCGGTGCTCGCGGTCCGCGACGGCGCGGGCTGGCACCTCGACCCGTACACCAACAACGGCGAGTCGTTCTACACGGTGATCGGCGACTTCGACGTCACGCTGGTGCACCCGACGTCGCTGCTGACCCCGGCCACCGGCACGTCGACCGAGACGACCAGCGGCAGCACGACGACCACGCACGCGGTGGCGTCGAAGGTCCGTGACTTCGCTTGGGCCGCGGGCCCGTTCGCGAAGATCACCACGACGTCCGGCAAGGGCGTGCGCGTGAACGTCTATTCGGTCAGCGGGATCTCCACCAGCAGCGCCAACCAGATGCTGACGCTGGCCGCCGACTCGATCGACGTCCACTCGGGCCGCTTCGGCGACTACCCGTACGGCGAGGTCGACGTGGTGCTGGACAACAACTTCTGGTTCGGCGGCATGGAGTACCCGGGCTTCGTGCTCGACCTCGTGTCGACCACGGCGCTCCCGCACGAGCTGGCGCACCAGTGGTTCTACGGGATCGTCGGCGACGACGAGTACACCTCCCCGTGGCTGGACGAGAGCTTCACCGACTACGCCACCGACCTCTACCGCGGGATCACCGGCAGCGGCTGCGGCATCACGTGGCAGTCGAGCGCGGAAAAGCTGACCAACTCGATGGCCTACTGGGACGCGCATTCGTCCCGGTACTCGACGGTCGTCTACAACTACGGCAAGTGCACCCTGCACGACCTGCGGCGGACGATCGGCGACACGGCGATGGCGAACCTGCTGAAGTCGTACGCGCAGTCGCACTGGTACGGCGTGTCGACCACGGCCGAGTTCAAGGCCGCGGCGCAGGCGGCGGCCGGGTCGACCGACCTGACGTCGTTCTGGGCCTCGCACCGCGTGGAAGGCTGAAAACCGGATGACGTTCCCCGTCCGCGTCCGCCAGTCTGGGGACGTGAACGGGGAACGGCTCTTCTGCGACACCGCACTCGCCGCGCGCATCGAGCGCGCGGAAGCGCGGTTGGTCACCGAAAGCAGCGACGCCGCCCGCGCGCGGCGCGGGGACTCGGCCGGGTTCGCGTGGCCGCTCGCCGGCGGCGTCGCGAGCTTCGCCGAGGCGGATTCGCCGTTCAACAAGATCGCCGGGCTCGGCTTCGACGGCCTGCCGGACGCGCTGGACGAGGTCGAGCAGGCCTTCGCCGAGCTCGGCGCACCGGTGCAGATCGAACTGTCCCAGCTGGCGGACGCCTCGGTCGGCCGCTTCCTGACCGGCCGGGGGTACCGGCTGGAGAACTACGAGAACGTGCTCGGCCGCCGGGTCGGCGAGACCGCCTTCCCCGAGGACGTCCGCCACTCCGGGGACGACGAGTTCGAGACGTGGCTGTCCGTCGTGACCGACGCCTCCGCCGTCGCCGACACCGACGGCCTGCCCTCGCACGAGGACTTCCCCCGCGAGACCATCGTCAACGCGCTGCGCGACATGCCCGGCATGCTGCGGTTCGCCGCCGAACGCGACGGCGAGCTCGCCGGGGGTGCCGGGCTGCGGTTCACCGGCGGGATCGCGCAGCTGTCCAGCGCGGCGACCCTGCCCGCGCACCGCCGCCGGGGCGTGCAGACGGCGCTGGTGCGCGCCCGGCTCGCGGCGGCCGCCGCCGTCGGGTGCGACATCGCGGTCGTCACCACGCAGCCGGGGTCGAAGTCGCAGCAGAACGTCCAGCGGCAGGGGTTCGACCTGCTCTACGCGCGGGCGATCCTGGTGAAGGGCGTCTCCTCGACGAGCTCTTCCGGCGCCGACAGCCGCCACGCCTCGTAGAGCAGTTCGGCCAGCTCGTCGGCGTCGATCTTGTCGAGGTACACGACGACCCAGCCGAAGCCGCCGGCGGTGAACTGGACCTCGAAGACGTCGGGCCGCTCCGCGACCAGGGCGAGCTGTTCGGAGATCTCCTGCTTGAGCCCGACGGTCCGGGTGCGCGGCCAGAAGTAGCCGAACCGCTTGCCCCGCACGCCGAACGACGAGTAGTCGCGCGCCTCCGACCGCTGGACCTCGGCCAGCCGGCCGAGCAGCAGTTCGAGTTTCCGGACCGTGACCGTCACCTGTCGCTCCCCTGTCTCCGGCGACCACCGTAGCGCGCCGGTACCGTGCGGGACATGAGCGATCCGCGTGACGTCGTGGTCAAGCGGGGACACGCGCCCGGCGCGACCGCCGCGGAGGCCGCGGGCCTGCGCTGGCTGGCATCCGCGGGCACCGTGCCGGTGCCGGAGGTGCGCGGCCAGGACGAGGACACGCTGGTCATCGACCGCGTCCCGGCCGGGCGTCCGTCCGCGGCCGCGGCGGAGGGGTTCGGTCGCGGGCTGGCGGGACTGCACGCGGCCGGCGCGCCCGCGTTCGGCTCGCCTCCCCCGGGCGGGCCCGCCGACGCGTGGATCGGGCTCGCGCCGATGAAGAACGTCGCGGCCGGCGACTGGGCGTCGTGGTACGCGGCGGACCGGGTGCTGCCGTACGTCCGGCGGGCCGTCGACGCGGGGACGTTCGACGCTGCCGACGCGGCGCTGTTCGAGCGCGCGTGCGCCCGGATCCCGCCGTCGGCCGAGCCGCCGGCGCGGCTGCACGGCGACCTGTGGACCGGCAACGTCCTGTGGGACGGGCGCTCGGCATGGGTCATCGACCCCGCCGCGCACGGCGGGCACCGCGAGACGGACCTGGCGATGCTGCACTTGTTCGGCTGCCCGCACCTCGACCGCGTCCTCGCCGCCTACGACGAGGCCGCGCCGCTGGCCGACGGCTGGCGCGACCGGATCGGGCTGCACCAGCTGTTCCCGCTCCTGGTGCACACGGTCCTGTTCGGACAGTCGTACGCCGGCCGGGCGCGCGCGGCGGCGCGGTCGTTCTAGCAGCGCTGCAGCATCGTTTCGAGAGCCGTCTTCTCCGGGACCGTGATCGTCAGGCCGTAGTTGCTCTTGACCACGATCCAGTCCGTGGCGTAGGTGCACCAGTACGAGACGAGCGGCGGCTTCCACTGGTCGGGGGCCTTGTCGCTCTTCTGCTCGTTGAGGTTGTCGGTGACGGCGTGCAGCTGCGGGCGGATCAGGTCGTTCGCGAACTGCTCGCGGCGTTCCTGGGTCCACTTCTTCGCGCCGCTGACCCAGGCCTGCCCGAGCGGGACCATGTGGTCGATGTCCACATCGGACGCTTTGTGCCAGGTCTCGCCGTCGTAGGCGCTGACCCAGGTGCCGGACTTCGGGGCGCAGTCGGCGTTCGTGGTGACGTCCTTGCCGTCGCGCTTGAGGACCTGTTCCCGGGTGTCGCAGGCGCCGTCGACCTTGTCCCAGTGCGGGAACTTGTCACGGCTGTAGCCGTCCATGGTGCCGCGCACGGCGATCTGCAGCTTCGCCAGCTGGGCGCGCGCCTCGGCCGGCGCGATGGGCGGAGCCTGCTGCGTGCCGGACGGCTGGCTCCCGGCGGCCAGGTCGTTCGGCACCTTGCAGCCGGCGAGGGAAGCACCGGTGAGGACGGCCAGCAGGACGAGCGCTCGGGTGCGCGGCATCGTGAACCCCTTTCACGTCTACCGGGAGGTGCCCAGACGGCGATGCGGGGAAACGGTGCAGATGGCCTAGTTGGCGCGAACTTCACGAGCCATGGAAGACCTGCGCGACGAAAACCGCGGCGACGACGCCCGCCGCGACGAGCACGGTGAGCACGAACAGCAGAGCCCACGGCACGAGCCGGATCGGCCGTTGCCGCGGGAAGACGGCCTGACCGCGCTGGGCCGGGATCCGCGGGCGGGGCGGGTCCTCCTCCGGTGGTGGGGCCGGCTCGGGCGGGACGTCGACCACGGCGGGGAGCACGGGCAGCGGCGACCGGCTGGGGATGCGGGCCGGGAAGCCGTCGGCGAGGAGGGCGGACCGCGGCGGGGCGAGGTGGGCCAGGGAAAGGGCGTAGCAGGCGTCGAGGACGTCGTCGGCGGACCAGACGGTGCGCCAGCGGTTGTGCTGCCCGATGATCCGCCGAAGGCTCCGCGGATCGGCGAGGACGACGGCCACGCCAGGAACGGACTCGGGTTCGCGGGGGTGCGGAACGGTCTCCGGTCCGGGGTGCTCGGCCCGGGTGGCCGCGGGCGGTTCCCCGGCCCGGGTGGCCGCCGGCGGTTCCCCGGACCGGGTCGCCGCCGGCTCTCGTGGGGCGGGGGTCTCCGGTCCGGGGTGCTCGGCCCGGGTGGCCGCCGGCGGTTCCCCGGAACGGGTCACCCCCGGCTCTCGTGGGTCGGGCGGCCTTTCCTCGCGCGGATCCCGCCCGGTGGCCGCCGGGTCGTCGACCCGGCCTCGATCCGGCGAACCCGTGCCGGTCCCGGCCGGCTCTTCCGCCGTCCCGACCTCGGGCGTGCCCGGCTCGGCCAGCCTGGTCACCACTTCCCCGCCCGCGACCGGCGGCACGACCGCGACCAGCCCCGTCACGTACCGCCCACCGTCGTGCGCGGCCAGCGCCCCCTTCGCCGCCGCGACCCCCGCCCCGGCCCGCTCCTGCGGCCCGGGCGAGACCGCCGCCCCCGGCTCGTGCGCCGCGATCACGACCACTCCCGACCGGGTGAACACCAGCGCGTCCACGAGCCGGGGCCCGTGCCGGCTCGGGACCGTGATCCCGGCCAGCGCCAGCCCCGGCAAGTGGTCCGGGCCCCGCCCCCACGAACGCAGCAACTCCACCAGGTGCTCCGCCGCGGCGGGCAGGCGCCGCTCGTCACCGGTGCGCTGGAAGGCCACGAGCACCGCCGGTCACTCCTCCCACGAGTAGAGCTCCCTCGACGGTAGGAGCGGACCGGTCGGCGCCCCAGCAGCCGAACGAGTGGTCGAACACCACCGTGCGTAGCCGGGGCATGCTGGAGCGCACCCACACCGCACGAGGGAGACCCGATGCCCCCAGCCGCCTACCAGGGCCGCGCGCTTGACGTCGACCGGGAGTTCTACCGGCGGCTCGCCGAGGACGACGGCCGGGAACTCGTCGACGCCTTCGAGGTCCCCATCCGCTCCGGCCGCGCGTGGCGGGTGCCCGAGGGCCACCTCTGCCGCCTCAAGACCGTCGACGGCCCGCAGGTCGGCGACCTCAACCTGTGGAACGCCGCCGACCCCCGCGAACGCTTCTGGGCCGCGCGCACGCGCCAGCTCCAGCGCGCCCACGTCAGCACGTTCGACCGGCTCTGGTCGACGCTCCCCTTCCTCCGCCCGCTCGCGACGATCACCGCCGACACCCTCGAGCACTACGGCGAAGACGCCGAGGGCGGCCGCGTGCACGACCTGCTCGGCACCCGCTGCGACCCCTACGTCAACCGGATGCTCACCGGCGAGGACTTCGACTTCCACTGCCACTCGAACCTGGTGCGCGCGGTCGCCCCGTTCGGGCTCACCGAATTCGACGTGCACGACGTCCTGAACGTCTTCCAGTGCACCGGGCTCAACGACGAGGACCGGTACTTCATGAAGGCCTGCCCCGCCCGTCCCGGCGACCACTTCGAGTTCTTCGCCGAGCTGGACCTGCTGTGCGCGCTGTCGACCTGTCCCGGCGGCGACCTGTCGGTTCCGCTCTGGGGACCGGGCGCACGCGACCCGATCGACGTCTGCCACCCGATCGGCGTCGAGGTGTTCAAGCCGCGCGACGGCCTGCTCGACGGCCGGCGCACCCCGGAGCGCGCGGCCTACCGCGGCCTGCACGGCGTCCGGCTGCCGGAGTGGGGCGCCTAACGGTTGCGCCGCAACGGAATCCGCCGGGACGGTTCACCTCGCTTGCGCCGCGTGTGATGATGGCAGTCCGGGGACACCGACCGGCTCGACGAGGAGTGCGAGTGGACCTGCGGACCGAGATCGCGCAGTCGTGGCGGCGGGCGGAGCTGTCCGGGCTCTCGCCGGCGTCGTCGGTCGAGCGCCTGGACGTCGCCGACGTCGACAGCCGCAGCCGGCTGCTGCGGGCCGCCTCGCCGGTGCTGGACGAGCTGGCCCGGCAGCTGGCCGGCACGCGCTTCTGCGTCATCCTCGCCGACGACGAGTGCCGGATCGTGGCCCGCCGGTTCAGCGAGCGGTCGGTCGAGGTGGCGCTGGAGACCATCAGCGCGGTGCCCGGCTGCCAGTTCCTCGAGGAACGGACCGGGACGAACTCCCTCGCGACGCCGTTCGAGACGCGCCGCGGCGTCTCCGTCGACGGCGACGAGCACTTCCTCGACGCCATGAAGCAGTTCACCTGCTACGGCCACCCCGTGGTGCACCCGGCGACGCGGCGGCTCGCCGGCGTCCTCGACATCACCGGCCCGGCCGGCGACGCGAACCCGCTGCTGGGCCCGTTCCTGCGCCGCGCGGTCGCCGACATCGAACGGCGGCTGCTCGACGGCGCCAAGCTCGCCGAGCAGCAGCTGCTGGCCGCGTTCCAGTCGGCGCAGCACCGGGCGTGCGCGGTGCTGGCGCTCGGCCAGGACGTCGTGCTGGCCAACACGGCGGCGACCGAGCTGGTCGACACCGCCGACCACCGGCTGCTGCGCGAGCTGGGCCGCACCCGGCGCGGCCTCCGGCGGCTCCGGCTGACGTCGGGCACGCCGGTCGAGGTGCGCGTGGAGGCGGTCTCGGCGAACGCCGGGCTGCTGTTCGAGCTGGCGCCGGTGCGGACGGCGAGCCCGGTCGTGTCGCGCCCGCGGGCCGCGCGGGGACTGTTCCCCGCCCAGATCGACGAGCGCCTCCGCGGCGCGGGCCGGGCCCGGCGGCGCGTGCTGATCTCCGGCGAGCCGGGCGCGGGCCGGACGACAGCGGCGCGGGTCGTCGCCGGGGACGAGCCGCTGCACGAGTTCGACGCGTCCGACGTCGTCGCGGGCGAGGCCGGGTGGTGCGCCCGGGTCGAGGCGGCGGCGTCGCTGAGCGGCCTGCTGGTGGTCGACGGCATCCAGCTGCTGCCGCCGCTGGCGGTGGCCCGCCTCGCCCGCCTGCTGGACACGACGACGGCGTGGTTCGCCCTGCTCAGCGGCCCGCCGTCGGAGCTGCGCGGCGAGCAGGCGACCCTGGCGGCGCGCATGCACCGGCGGATCGAGCTGCCCCCGCTGCGCGAGCGCCGCGACGAGATCCCGGCGATCGCCCGCGCGCTGCTGCGCGGGTTCGGCGACTCCCTCCGGCTGACCCCGGGCGCGCTGGAGCTGCTGGGCTCGCAGCGGTGGCCGGGCAACCTCCGCGAGCTGGCGGGGGTACTGGCGGGCGCGGCCGACCGCCGTTCGGCGGGCGACGTGACGGCGGAGGACGTGGCACCGGGCTGCGCGGAGACGGCTCCGGGCGGCGCGCTGAGCGGCTGGGAGCAGGCGGAGTACGACGTGATCGTCCGGACGCTGCGGGCGTGCGACGGCAACAAGGTGCGGGCGGCCAAGCAGCTCGGCATCAGCCGCTCGACGCTCTACAACCGGATGCGCGCCCTGCGGGTCCGCTGACCTCGGAGTGTCCGGGATTTGGACACTCCGCCGGCTCCTCCGCTCCACACAATCGACGTCACCAGCGCCGCACGTGGAGGAGATGGCCGTGAAGACCAAGGCAGCCGTACTGTTCGATGCCGGTAAGCCGTTCGAGATCATGGAGCTGGACCTCGACGGCCCGGGCCCCGGCGAGGTGCTCATCAAGTACACCGCCGCCGGGTTGTGCCACTCGGACCTGCACCTGATCGACAACGACCTCGTGCCGCGCTTCCCGATCATCGGCGGCCACGAGGGCGCCGGGATCGTCGAGGAGGTCGGCGCGGGCGTCACCAAGGTGGCCCCGGGCGACCACGTCGTCTGCAGCTTCATCCCCAACTGCGGCACCTGCCGCTACTGCTCGACCGGCCGCCAGAACCTCTGCGACATGGGCGCCACCATCCTCGACGGCCACATGCCGGACGGCACCTTCCGCTTCCACGGCGGCGGGCAGGACTTCGGCGCGATGTGCATGCTCGGCACGTTCTCCGAGCGCGCCACCATCTCGCAGCACTCCGTGGTCAAGGTCGACGACTGGCTGCCGCTGGAAACCGCCGTCCTGGTCGGCTGCGGCGTCCCGACCGGCTGGGCCACCGCCAACTACGCCGGCGGCGTCCGGGCCGGGGACACCACCGTCGTCTACGGCATCGGCGGCATCGGCATCAACGCCGTGCAGGGCGCCGCGCACGCCGGCGCGAAGTACGTTGTCGCGGTCGACCCCGTCGAGTTCAAGCGGGAGACCGCGCTCAAGTTCGGCGCCACCCACGCGTTCGCCACCGCGGCCGAAGCCGCGGAGAAGGTCACCGAGCTCACCTGGGGTCAGCTGGCCGACCAGGCGCTGATCACCGTCGGCACGGTGGACGAGGACGTCGTCACCGAGGCGTTCAACGTCGTCGGCAAGGGCGGCACCGTCGTCATCACCGGCCTGGCCAACCCCGAGAAGCTCACCGTGCACCTGTCCGGCGGCGTGCTCACGCTGTTCGAGAAGACGGTCAAGGGCACGCTGTTCGGCTCGGCGAACCCGCAGTACGACATCGTCCGGCTGCTGCGCCTCTACGACGCCGGGAAGCTCAAGCTGGACGAGCTGGTGACCCGCAAGTACACCCTCGAGCAGGTGAACGAGGGCTACCAGGACCTGCGCGACGGCAAGAACATCCGCGGCGTCATCGTCCACGAGTAGCCCGCTGGAGTCCACAGTGGACCTCGACGCGCCGTACCGGCTGAACCCGCTGGCGTCCCTCGACGCGCTCGTCCACCAGTACCGGGGCGGGTGTCCCTTCAGCACCCCGGACGTGCTCCGCTTCGCCCGCGCCCTGGCGATGCACGCGACGGCCCGCGACGCGCTCGACGCCGCCGAACTCGCCGAAACCAGCCGGGCGAGGGTGGTGGCGGCGCTGGAGCGGCTGGCCGCCGCCGGGATCATCGTCACCGACCCGTGAACCGGCGGGTGGCCACCACAACGGCGTGGTGGCCACCCGCGGCTCACGGCCGCGGGGCGTTGCGGAGGTTGGCGCGCGCGAGGTCGACCATCTTGCCAACGCCGCCGTTGAGCACCGTCTTCGTCGCGCCCAAGGCGAATCCGCGCACCATCTCGCCGGTGATGCGCGGCGGGATCGACAGCGCGTTCGGGTCGGTCACCACCTCGACCACCGCCGGGCCGGGGTGGGCGAACGCCTTCTCCAGCGCGCCGCGGACGTCGGCGGGGTCCTCGACCCGGACCGAGAACACCCCGCACGCGGCCGCGATCGCCGCGAAGTTCACCGGTGCGTGGTCGGTGCCGAAGTCCGGGAGCCCGTCGACGAGCATCTCCAGCTTCACCATGCCCAGCGTGGCGTTGTTGAACACCACCACCTTGACCGGGACGTCGTAGGCGGGCAGCGTCAGCAGGTCGCCCATCAGCATGGCGAGCCCGCCGTCGCCCGACAGCGACACGACCTGGCGGCCCGGCTGGGACAGCTGTGCGCCGATCGCGTGCGGCAGCGCGTTGGCCATGCTGCCGTGGCGGAACGAGCCGAGCACGCGGCGGCGGCCGTTCGGGGTCAGGTAGCGGGCGGCCCAGACGTTGCCCATGCCCGTGTCGACGGTGAACACCGCGTCGTCGGCGGCGACCTCGTCGAGCACCGAGGCGACGTACTCCGGGTGGATCGGCCGGCGCTGCTCGATCTTCCCCGTGTAGGCGCCGACGACCTTTTCCAGCTTCCGCACGTGTTCGCGCAGCATCCGGTCGAGGAACGCCCGGTCGGTGCGGGGCCGCAGCAGCGGGAGCAGCGCGGCCAGCGTCTCGCGCACGTCGCCGTGCACCGCCAGGTCCAGCGGGGTGCGCCGGCCGAGGCGCGAGGCGTCGTGGTCGAGCTGGATCGTGCGGGCCTGCGGGAGGAAGTTGTCGTACGGGAAGTCCGTGCCCAGCAACACGATCCGGTCGGCCTCGTGCATCGCGTCGTAGCAGGCGCCGTAGCCGAGCAGGCCGCTCATACCGACGTCGAACGGGTTGTCGAACTGGATCCACTCCTTGCCGCCGAGCGAGTGCCCGACCGGCGCCGCGAGCTTCTCCGCCAGCGCCATGACCTCGTCGTGCGCGCCGCGGACGCCCGCGCCGGCGAACAGCATCACCTTCTCGCCCGAGTTCAGCAGGTCGGCGAGCTCCTGGACGGTCTCCGGGGAAGGCACCGCGGGCGACGGCGTGACCAGCGGGAGGCGCTCGGTCAGCGGGCCGGTGGCTTTGCGGTCGGCGAGGTCGCCCGGGATGGTCAGCACCGCGACGCCGCCCTTGCCGACGGCGGCCTGGGTGGCGATGCGCAGCAGCCGCGGCAGCTGCGCCGGGTCGGCCACGACCTCGCTGAAGTGGCTGCACTCGGCGAAGAGGCGGTCCGGGTGGGTCTCCTGGAAGAAGCCGGTGCCGATCTGGTTCGAGGGGATGTGCGACGCGATCGCGAGCACCGGCGCGCCCGACCGGTGGGCGTCGAACAGGCCGTTGATCAGGTGCAGGTTGCCCGGCCCGCAGCTGCCGGCGCACACGGCGAGCTTGCCGGTGACCTGGGCTTCGGCCGCCGCGGCGAAGGCGGCGGTCTCTTCGTGCCGGACGTGCACCCAGTCGATGCCGTCGGTGCGGCGGACCGCGTCGACGATCGGGTTGAGGCTGTCGCCGACGATGCCGTAGATGCGTTCGACACCCGCGTCTCGCAGGGTCCTGACCAGTTGTTCCGCCACGGTTGCCATACCTCCAGCGTGGCCCGCCGGAACCGATGCGTCCAATGCCTGATTGGCTGAAAATCCATACACTGATGGCATGGACGTCCAGACGCTGCGCCTGTTCCGCGAGGTCGCCGGCGGCGCCACGGTCACGGAGACCGCCGCGCGCGGGCACCTCACCCAGCCCGCGCTGTCGCGCGCCCTGCGGCGGCTGGAGCAGGAGGCCGGCGCCGAGCTGTTCCGCCGGTCCGGGCGGGTGCTGCGGCCGACCCCGGCCGGGCACGCGTTCCTGCGGCACGTCGGCCTCGCGCTCGACCAGCTGGACCTGGGGCTGCGCGAGGTCGCCGAGATCGTCGACCCGGGCACCGGCGTGGTGCCGCTGGCCTTCCTGCACACGTTCGGCACCTGGCTGGTCCCCTCGGTGCTGAGCGGCTTCCTGCGCGAGCACGCCGGCGCCCGCTTCGAACTGCGGCAGCACGGCGAAGCCGGCTTGGAGGCCGAGCTCCTCGACGGCACCGCGGACCTCGTCATCACCAGCGGCGACCCGGGGCACGCCCAGCTGCGGTGGGAACGCCTGCTCGTCGAGCCGCTGCGGCTCGCGGTCCCGCCGCACCACCGGTTCGCCGGGCGCCGCCGGGTCCGCCTCGCCGACCTCGCCGACGAGACGTTCATCCTCCTGCGGCCCGGCTACGCCCTGCGCGAGACGACCGAGCGGCTGTGCGCCGAAGCCGGGTTCGCGCCGCGGATCGGGTTCGAAGGCGACGAAGTCGAGACGCTGCGCGGGCTCGTCACCGCCGGGCTCGGGGTGTCGGTGCTGCCGCTGCCGCACACCGCGACGTTCCCGGCGCCGCACCTCGCACTGACCGATGTGGACGCTGCCCGCGACATCGGACTGGCCTGGGCGGCCGGGCGGACTCTCCCGCCGCTGAGCGAAACCTTCCGCCGGTACGTCCTCGCCGCCGGCCTCGACCGTCCACAAGGGACAATGTGAGAACCGCCGTAGGACCAGGCGGTTTCACTCCGGGTGTGCCAGGGTGGAGGCATGGCCGCGCTGAGATCCTTCCTGACGTCCTGGACCTCCGTCACGCCGGTGCTCGGCGTGGTCGTGCTGGCGCTGGCCTGGGGCCGCGACCTCGGCCCGGTCTTCGTGGCGATCGTCGCGGTCGCGCTGGGCGCGACCGTGCTGGCGGCGGTGCACCACGCCGAAGTCGTCGCGCACCGCGTCGGTGAGCCGTTCGGGTCGCTGGTGCTCGCGGTCGCGGTCACCGTCATCGAGGTCGCGCTGATCGTCACGATGATGGTCTCCGGCGGGCCGGAGGCCGGTTCGCTGGCGCGGGACACGGTGTTCGCCGCGGTGATGATCACGACCAACGGCATCGTCGGCATCTCCCTGCTCGTCGGCGCCCGGCGCTACGGCTCGACGCTGTTCAACCCCGAAGGCAGCGGGGCCGCGCTGGCCACGGTCGCGACCCTGGCGTCGCTGAGCCTGGTGCTGCCGACGTTCACCTCCAGCACGCCGGGCCCCGCGTTCTCCCCGGCGCAGCTGACGTTCGCCGCGCTCGCGTCCCTGGCGCTGTACGGGACGTTCGTGCTGACCCAGACCGTGCGCCACCGCGACTTCTTCCTCCCGGTGGCGGCCGACGGCGAGGTCAAGGAGGACGAGCACGCGGAACCGCCGTCGAACCGGGCGGCGCTGGGCAGCCTCGCGCTGCTGCTGGTGGCGCTGGTCGCGGTGGTCGGGCTGGCGAAGGTGGAGTCCCCGGCGATCGAGGCGGGCGTGCGCGCGGCCGGGTTCCCGCAGTCGTTCGTCGGTGTGGTGATCGCGTTGCTGGTGCTGCTGCCGGAGACCCTGGCGGCGACCCGGGCGGCCCAGCGCGACCGGATGCAGATCAGCCTCAACCTGGCCTACGGCTCGGCGATCGCGAGCATCGGCCTGACGATCCCGGCGATCGCGCTGGCGTCGGTGTGGCTGCCGGTCCAGCTGCTGCTGGGCCTGGGGTCGACGCAGATCGTGCTGCTGGCGCTGACGGTGGTGGTGAGCGTGCTGACGGTGGTCCCCGGCCGGGCGACCCGCCTGCAGGGCGGCGTGCACCTGGTGCTGCTGGCCGGGTTCCTGGTGCTGGCGGTCAACCCCTGATGCGGATCGTCTCGCTGCTGCCCGCCGCGACGGACATCGTCGCGGTGCTCGGGCGGCTGCCCGAGCTCGTCGGCCGGACCCACGAGTGCGACTGGCCGCCCGGACTCGTCGAGGACGTCCCGGTGGTCACGCGGGCGGAGTTCGCCCCGGAGGCGTTGTCCAGCCGGGAGATCTCCGAGGCGACGCACCGCGGATCGGGGCTGTACACGCTCGACAGCGCGCTGCTCGCCGAGCTGGCGCCGGACGTCGTGCTCACGCAGGACCTGTGCGAGGTCTGCGCGGTGTCGTACCGGCAGGTGTCCGAGGCGGTGCGCACGCTCGACACGGGACCGCTGGTGGTGAGCCTCGAACCGGCCACCGTCGACGGTGTCCTCGACTGCCTCCGTCGGGTCGGCGAGGTGCTGGGGGTACCCAAGCGCGCCGAGGCCGAACTCCGGGCGCTGCGGGACCGCCTCGCCGCGCTCCCCCGGGCCGAGGCCCGGCCGCGGGTGGTGGCTTTGGAGTGGCTGGACCCCGTTTGGCCGTCGGGCCATTGGGTGCCGGAGCAGATCGCGCTGGCGGGTGGCTCGCCGGTGCTGGCCTCGGCGGGCGAGCACACGCGGCCGGTGCCGTGGGAAGCGGTGGTCGAGGCCCGTCCGGACGTGCTGCTGCTGATGCCGTGCGGGTTCGCGCCGGAGCGGACGCTCGCGGAGGCACCCGGCTTGGCGGAGCTGCCCGGGTGGGCGGACCTGCCGGCGGTGCGGGCGGGGCAGGTGTGGGTGCTCGACGGGCCGGCGTACTACAACCGGCCCGGCCCGCGGGTGGTGGACGGCGCGGAGATCCTGGCCGCGGTCCTGCGCGGCGACGAACCGCCCGAGGCCCGCCGGCTGCCGCCGACCGCATGACGGCAGGCTGCCGAGCTTCCCGGGAAGCTCAGGCCGACGTGGTCCGGACCTCGATCCCCACCACGCACGTGTCGTCGTCGGTGTCGGCCGTGCTGTACGTCAGCAGCGTGTCCAGCTGGTGCTCCAGCCCGCCGTCGTGGCCCTTGACCAGTGTCACCAGCCGGGCCACCGTCTCCTGGACCGGGCGGTCCCGCCGCTCGATCAGCCCGTCCGTGTAGATCAGCAGGATGTCGCCCTCGTCGAGCTGGACCTCCGACTCCTCGTACGTGACGTCGCGGACCGCGCCCAGCAGCGGGCCGCGGATCAGGGGCAGCGTCGTCGCGCCGCCGTCGCGGTCGCGGACGATCGGGGGCAGGTGCCCCGCGCGGGCCCAGCGGAGCTTGCGGTGCGCCGGGTCGTACACCGCCGCCACCGCCGTCGCCGTCACGTGGTCGGTCAGGTGGTAGGCCACCAGGTTCAGCCAGGCCAGCAGCTGCGCCGGCCCCGCGCCCGTCGCCGCCAGGCCGCGCAGCGCGTTCCGCAGGCTGACCATGCCGGTCGCCGCGTCGATGCCGTGGCCGGCGACGTCCCCGACGCACAGCAGGACCTCGCCCGTCGGCAGCGCCACCGCGTCGTACCAGTCGCCGCCGACCAGGTGCTCCTTCTCGGCCGGCCGGTAGCGGACCGCCGCGCGCAGGCCCGGCATGTCGATCGGGCCCTTCGCCGGCGGCATGATCGCGTGCTGCAGCTGCAGCGCCAGCCGGTTGCGCTCGATCGCCTGCTGCTCGGTCTCGGCCAGCCGGTCGCGCGTCGCCGCCAGCGCCACCTCGGTCCAGTGCTGCGCCGAGACGTCCTGGTAGGCCCCGCGGACCGCGACCAGCTCGCCGCGGCCGTCCACGACCGGCTCGGCGACCACCCGGATGTGCCGGGCGACGCCGTCGGAGCGCTGCAGCCGGAACGCCGTCGACGACGGGCGCCGGTGGTGCAGCACCGCGCGCAGGAACCGGCCGATCGCCTGGGCGTCGTCCGGGTGGGCGTGCGCGGCCAGCTCGTGCAGCGACAGCGGGGTCGCCGTGGCGGGCAGGCCGTACAGCGAGAACAGCTCGGTGTTCCAGGTGATCGCGCCGGTGACGACGTTCTCTTCGAACCCGCCGATGCGGCCGAGCCGCTGGGCGTGCTGCAGCAGCACGGCCAGCTTCGCCGCGTCGTCCTGGATGCGCAGGATCAGCAGCACGTTGCCGGCGAACCGGGTCAGGCTGATGTCGGTCAGCACCGTCAGCGGCACCTTGTCGACCAGGGTGGTGATCGCCATGCTGTCGGCGCGGAACGGCTCGCCGGTGGCGTAGACGCGCTGGATCATGTCGAGCAGGCCGCTCTCCTCGGCGGCCAGCGGGTAGGTCTCCAGCAGCCGGGTGCCGACGATCCGGCTGCGGGGCCGCCCACCGGGGTCGGCGAACCGGACGTTGGCGTGGTGGATCCGGAAGTCGCTCAGCCGGCCGCCTTCCAGGCACGGCGAGAGCAGCACGGCCGGGTCGTGCAGCCCGTCGACGAAGTCCACCAGCTCGCCGAGGAAGTCGCCCGAACCGTCGGCCGCCACCGGGGCGATCACGCCGTCCCAGGTGTCGAGCGTGTGCGCGCACAGCTCGGCCAGTGCCTCCAGCTGACGGCGCAGCCGCCCCGGTTCCGGGGGCAGGGGCTCGGGCCAGCACATCTCGACGACGCCGATGATCCGGCCGCCGGTACCGGTGGGCACCGCGACCCGGCCGCCTTCGCCCAGCGTGTGCTGCCCGATCGACGGCAGCCCCCCGCCGGCCAGCGTCGGATACCAGACCGTGTCGCGCTCGATCAGCGCGTTGCGGGCGGGGGTGGCGACACCGGGTGGGACGTACCGCCAGCGCGCGGCTTCCTCGGCGGAGAACCCGGCCGACCCGGCGAGGGTCAGCGATCCGTCGGGCCCGGCGAGCCACACCGCGACCGCCGTCGCGCCGAGCGGCCGCAACGCGTGCTCCAAAATGGACTCCGCGACACGCTGGGTGTCGCCCGCCGCGAGGACGCCGCTTTCGGCGGTGCGCAACCGGACGGCGACGGAATCCTCGTCCTCCGCGCGGGCCAGGAACTCCCGCGTCACCTCGCTGATCCGGTCCTCGGCGGCCTCGCCGACGACGTCCGCGGCGAACTCCAGCGGGGTCAGGCCCGCTCGTTCGGCGAGGGTGTCCAGCTGCCGCGCGGCGTCGGCGGGCGTGCAGTGCAGGCGTTCCATCAGCACGCCCTTGGCCAGCTCGATCAGCGCGCGGCCGTCGGCGACCGCGTGCGCGTGGTCGACCTCGCCGCGCAGACGGGCGACGGTGTCGGCGAGCCGGGCCAGGTTGGCGGACACCTCGGCCGGCGGCGCCAGCACCGGGAGCGTTTCCTCTTCGGCGGTCACCCGATCACGCCGTCACGTGCCGCTTGATGCGGGCGATCAGGTCGTCCGCGTCGACCGGCTTGGTCACGTAGTCGGTCGCGCCCGAGGCGAGGCTCTTCTCGCGGTCGCCGGGCATCGCCTTCGCCGTCACCGCGACGATCGGGATCGCGGCGTGCTCGGGCATCGCGCGGATCTTCGCGGTCGCGGTGTAGCCGTCCATCTCCGGCATCATCACGTCCATCAGGATCAGGTCGATGCCCGGGTGCGAAGCCACCGTCTCGACGCCCTTGCGGCCGTCTTCGGCGTGCAGCACCTGCATCCCGTGCAGTTCGAGGATGCCGGTCAGCGCGTAGACGTTGCGCGGGTCGTCGTCGACGATCAGCACCGTGCGCCCGGCCAGTGTCGTGTCGACGTCGGCGGCCCGCACCGGCGCGGCCGGCTCGTCCGGGCGGACCAGCGGCAGCACCGCGCCGGGCTCCTCCGCCGACAGGTGCAGCGCGATCCGTTCGCGCAGTTCGTCCAATCCGGACAGCACTTCCAGCGACTGCATGCTCGCGCGGGACTGCACCAGCTGCTCCAGCTCGCCGTCGAGGCGGCGGCTGTTGTGGGCGAGCACCGGCACCAGCCGCAGCGCGCTGTCGCCCTGCATCGCGTCGAGGAAGCCGAACGCCGCGCGCTCGGGCAGGTCCAGGTCCAGCACGACGCAGTGGTAAGCGTCGGTGGCGAGCGCGGCCGCGGCCTCCTGGGTGCCGACGGCGGTGACGACTTCGACGTCGGCCGGCGAGATGCCGATGTCCCGGCTGTCGGCCAGGTCCGCGGCGGCGCTTTCGGCGACCAGCGTCAGCAGCCCGTGCTGGCGCTCCTCCACGACCAGCAGCCGCCGGTAGGACCGCGGCGCCGACGTCGTGACGCCGGTGCCGGTGTCGCCGGCCGTGACGACGGTGCCGGGGTGCTCGCCCGCGGGCAGCGGCGCGAAGTCCGGCCGCGCGACCGGCAGCGAGAACGTGAACGAACTGCCCTCGCCGGGCGTGCTCTCGGCGGTGATGACGCCGCCGAGCAGCTGGGCGATCTCGCGGCTGATCGACAGGCCGAGCCCGGTGCCGCCGTACTTGCGGCTGGTGGTGCCGTCGGCCTGCTGGAACGCGCCGAAGATCGACTCCAGCTGGTGCTCGGCGATGCCGATCCCGGTGTCGGTGACCCGGAAGGCGACGGCGGGTCCGTGCGCGCGCAGCGGCCGGGGCAGCGTCTCGGGGTCGACCGGCTCGATGTGCAGCTCGATCCCGCCGACCTCGGTGAACTTCACCGCGTTGGACAGCAGGTTCCGCAGGACCTGCCGCAGCCGCGAGTCGTCGGTGAGCAGCTCGGTGGGCGAGCCGGGGGCGACGGTGATCCGGAAGTCGAGGTTGCGCTGCGAGGTCATCGGGCGGAACGTCGCCTCGACGTAGTCCAGCAGGCCGCGCAGCGACACCTGCTCCGGGGTGACGTCCATCTTCCCGGCCTCGACCTTCGACAGGTCGAGGATGTCGTTGATCAGCTGTAGCAGGTCCGATCCGGCGGAGTGGATGATGCCCGCGTACTCGACCTGCTTGGCGGTCAGGTTGCGGGTCGGGTTCTGCGCGAGCAGCTGGGCCAGGATCAGCAGGCTGTTGAGCGGGGTGCGCAACTCGTGGCTCATGTTGGCCAGGAACTCCGACTTGTACTTCGACGCCAGCGTCAGCTGCTGGGCGCGGGCCTCCAGCTCCTGGCGGGCCTGCTCGATCTCCAGGTTCTTCGTCTCGATGTCGCGGTTCTGCGTGACCAGCAGCGCCGCCTTCTCCTCCAGCTCGGCGTTGGACGACTGGAGTTCTTCCTGCCGCGCCTGGAGTTCCTCGGAGCGGGCCTGCAGCTCCGCGGTCAGCCGCTGCGACTCGCCGAGCAGCTCGTCGGTGCGGGCGTTGGCGACGATGCTGTTGACGTTGACGCCGATCTGCTCCATCAGCAGCTCGAGGAACGAGCGGTGCACCGCGGTGAAGCCGTGCACCGACGCCAGCTCGAGCACGCCGAGCACCTGGTCCTCGACCACGATCGGCAGCACGATCAGGCCGGCGGGGGCGGTGCTGCCGAGCCCGGAGGAGATGGTGGCGTAGCCGGGCGGCACGTCGTCGACGACGATCGGGCGGCGGCTGCGCGCGGCCTGCCCGACCAGCGACTGGCCGACCCGGAACCGGGTCGCGGGGCCGTCGCCGTCCGGGTGGCCGTAGGCGCCGACCAGCCGCAGCTCGGGCACCTCGGTCGTGTCGTCGGCCAGGTAGAACGCGCCGTACTGGGCCTTGACCAGCGGGACCAGCTCGTCCATCACCGCGGCCGCGACGACGGCGAGGTCGCGGCGGCCCTGCATCAGCCCGGTGATGGTGGCCAGGTTGGACTTCAGCCAGTCCTGCTCCTGGTTCGCCCGCGTCGTCTCGCGCAGCGACTCCACCATCGAGTTGATGTTGTCCTTGAGCTCGGCGACCTCGCCGGAGGCGTCGACGGTGATCGAGCGGGTCAGGTCGCCCTCGGCGACCGCGCTGGTCACCTCGGCGATCGCGCGGACCTGCCGGGTGAGGTTCCCGGCCAGCTCGTTGACGTTCTCCGTCAGCCGCTTCCAGGTGCCCGAGACGCCTTCGACCTCGGCCTGGCCGCCGAGGCGGCCTTCGCTGCCGACCTCGCGCGCCACGCGCGTGACCTCGGCGGCGAAGGCCGAGAGCTGGTCGACCATCGTGTTGATCGTGGTCTTGAGCTCCAGGATCTCACCGCGGGCGTCGACGTCGATCTTGCGGGTCAGGTCGCCTTGGGCGACGGCGGTGGTCACCTGGGCGATGTTGCGGACCTGCCCGGTGAGGTTGTTCGCCATCGAGTTGACGTTGTCGGTCAGGTCCTTCCAGGTGCCGGCGACGTTCGGCACGCGGGCCTGGCCGCCGAGCATGCCCTCGGTGCCCACCTCGCGGGCCACGCGGGTGACCTCGTCCGCGAACGCCGAGAGCGTGTCGACCATCGTGTTGATGACGTCGGCCAGCGCCGCGACCTCGCCCTTGGCCTCGACGGTGATCTTGCCGGACAGGTCGCCGCGGGCGACCGCCGTCGCGACCTGGGCGATCGAGCGGACCTGGCCGGTCAGGTTGGACGCCATCACGTTGACGTTGTCGGTGAGGTTCTTCCAGGTCCCGGACACGCCGCGGACGGTGGCCTGGCCACCGAGGTTGCCCTCGGTGCCGACCTCGCGGGCCACGCGGGTGACCTCGTCGGCGAACGCCGACAGCTGGTCGACCATCGTGTTGATGGTGTCCTTCAGCTCGAGGATCTCGCCGCGGGCGTCGACCCGGATCTTCTGCGAGAGGTCACCGCGCGCGACGGCGGTGGTGACCTGGGCGATCGAGCGGACCTGCGCGGTGAGGTTGTCGGCCATGACGTTGACCGACTCGGTGAGGTCCTTCCAGGTGCCGGAGACGCCCTTGACGTCGGCCTGGCCGCCCAGCCGGCCCTCGGTACCCACCTCGCGCGCCACCCGGGTGACCTCGTCGGCGAACGCGGACAGCTGGTCCACCATCGTGTTCAGCGTGTCCTTGAGCTCCAGGACCTCGCCGCGGGCGGTCACGTTGATCTTCTGGGACAGGTCGCCCTTGGCCACCGCGGTCGCGACCTGGGCGATGTTGCGGACCTGGTCGGTCAGGTTGCCCGCCATGAAGTTCACCGAGTCGGTGAGGTCGCGCCAGGTCCCCGAGACGCCCTTGACGTCCGCCTGACCGCCGAGCCGGCCTTCGGTACCCACCTCGCGGGCGACGCGGGTGACCTCGTCCGCGAAGGAGGACAGCTGGTCCACCATCGTGTTGATCGTGCTCTTGAGCTCGAGGATCTCGCCCCGGGCGTCGACCGTGATCTTCTGCGACAGGTCGCCCTTCGCGACCGCCGTGGTCACCTGGGCGACGTTGCGGACCTGGTCGGTCAGGTTCCCGGCCATGAAGTTCACCGAGTCGGTGAGGTCGCGCCAGACGCCGCCGACGCCGGGCACCTGGGCCTGGCCGCCGAGCCGGCCTTCGCTGCCGACCTCGCGCGCCACGCGGGTGACCTCGTCCGCGAAGGAGGACAGCTGGTCCACCATCGTGTTGACGGTGTCCTTGAGCTCGAGGATCTCGCCGCGGGCGTCGACGTCGATCTTCTGCGACAGGTCGCCCTTGGCCACCGCGGTCGCCACCTGGGCGATGTCGCGGACCTGGGTGGTCAGGTTGCCGGCCATGGCGTTCACCGAGTCGGTGAGGTCCTTCCAGGTGCCGGACACGCCCGGCACCTTCGCCTGACCGCCCAGCTGCCCCTCGCTGCCGACCTCGCGGGCGACGCGGGTGACCTCGGAGGTGAACAGCGACAGCTGGTCGGCCATGCCGTTGAAGACCGTCGCGATCTCACCGAGCAGCCCGTCGGTGCCGCCCGGCAGCCGGATGCCGAAGTCGCCGTCGCGGACCGCGGTCAGGCCCGCCAGCAGGCGGCGCAGTTCCTGCTCCCCCGCCTCGCCGACGCCCGAAGCGTTCGCGCCCGCACCCGGGCGCGTCCCCTCGACCATTGCCCCACCCATCCGCCACCCGTTTCTTCGCTTGTCGGCGCCGGGGCGCCGTTCCGGCGAGCACACCGGATGGCCCAGCATAGTGCAGCTGCACTATGCTGAAGGGCAACGGTTGAGCAACCAGCCGCGCCCCGTGCCCCAGCGCGCTCCCAGGCGGTGCTCGACAGCTTTCCGTTTCCCCGCAGGCCATTCGGCCGCATTGACCCGTTCGGCTGAACGGACTCCCCGCCACCCGGCGACCCCCGCTCGACGCGGCCCGCCGGCTCTCGGCGTGCCCGCCGTCGAACCTCCACAGTGGACACTCCACTGTGGATCGAAAGCTGCCCGCGCGCGGAAGCCGGACGGCCCCGTGTACCGGCGCGCCCGCCGGGTACCCCGTGGGCATGGATGCCGAGAACCTGGTCGTCATCGGAAGCGGACCGGCGGGCGTGTCGGCGGCCCGCGCCTACCGGGAAGCGGGCGGCACCGGAGGAGTCCACCTGCTCACCGCCGACACCGATCCGCCCTACGAACGCCCGCCGCTGTCGAAGGAGTTCCTCCGCGGCGAAGCCGGACTCTCCCCGCTGGACGAAGGCTTCGCGGACAAGCACGACATCACCGTCACGCTGGGCGACCCGGTCACCGAACTGGGCGACCGCGGAGTCCGGACCGCCGCCGGCGCGGTCCACCCGTTCACCAGCTGCGTGCTCGCCACCGGCGCGCACCCCGCCCGGCCGGACCTCCCGGGTGCCGATCACCCGGACGTCCGGACCCTCCGCTCGGCCGCGGACTCCCGTGAGCTGCACGCGGCCGCCTCGGGCGTGCGCAGCGCGATCGTCGTCGGGGCGGGGTTCATCGGCTGCGAAGCCGCGGTTTCGCTGGCGCGCCTCGGGCTGCAGGTGACCGTCGTCTGCCCCGACGACGTCCCGCAGGAGAAACGGCTCGGCCGCGAAGCGGGCGGATTCCTGCTGCGCTGGCTCAACTCCGAGGGCGTGAGCGTCCTGCGGGGCACGAAGCTGCTGTCGGTCGAAGACGGCTACCGCGTCCGCACCGACCTGGTGCCGGTCCTCGACGCCGGCCTCGTCGTGCTCGCCACCGGCGTCCGGCCCCGGATCGGGCTGGCCGAGGCCGCCGGGCTCGCCGTCGAGAACGGCCGGATCCGCACCGACGAGCACCTGCGCACGAGCGCACCCGGCGTGCTCGCGGCCGGCGACGTCGCCCTCGCCCACAACCCGGCAGCGGGCCGCGCGCTGGCCGTGGAGCACTGGGGCGAAGGCCTGGCGATGGGCGAGGTGGCCGGGCGGACCGCGGCCGGCCACGACGCCGTGTGGGACGAAGTGCCCGGCTTCTGGTCGGTCATCGGCGACCGGGTGCTCAAGTACGCGGCCTGGGGCGACGGCTTCGACCGCACCCGACCCTTTCCCCGCGACGACGGCGGCTTCACCATCTGGTACGAACGCGACGGCAAGGCCGTCGGCGTGCTCACCCACGAAGCCGACGAGGACTACGAGCGGGGCCAGGACCTCGTGCGGCGGGGCGCGCCGGTGCCGGAGTCATAGCCAGTCGCGCTTCTTGAAGAGCGCGTACAACCCCACCGAGAGCACCAGCATCACGATCGTCGACACCCAGAACCCGGTCGTGGTGCCGTTGCCCGGATAAGCGACGTTCTGGCCGTAGAAGCCGGTCACCGCGGTGGGCACCGCGATCACCGCGGCCCACCCGGTGACCTTCTTCATGATCAGGTTCAGCCGGTCGCTCTGCAGGTTCAGCTGCGTCTCCCGGACCGTCGTGAGGCGCTCGCGCAGCGCCTCGGCGTGGTCGGCGGCCTGTCGCGCGTGGTCGTGGACGTCCTCGAAGTACGGGCGGGTGGTGTCGTCGGCCAGCCGCAGGTCCCGCCGCATCAGCGAGCCGACGACGTCGGGCACCGGGGCCACGACCCGGCGCAGCGCGGTCAGGTTCTTGCGCAGCCGGAATGAGCGCCGCTGCAGCTCGGCGGTGTCCGGGCGGTCGTCGAACACCAGGTCCTCGAGGTCCTCGACTTCGTCGTCGAGTGCCTGGACGGCCTCGAAGTGACCGTCGACGACGAAGTCGAGCAGGCCGTGCAGCAGGAAGGGCACCCCGGACCCCGCGAGATCCGGTGCCTGGTCCCAGCGGCGCGTGACCGCGTCGATGTCGAACCCGTCGTCCTTGCGGACGGTCACCAGCGCGCGGGGCGTGATGAACACGGCGAGCTCGTGGGTCGTCGTGCGTTGGCTCGCGGCGTCGAACCGGACGGCGTAGGCGGTGAGGAAGGCGTGACCGTCGTAGCGGTCGAGCTTGGGCCGCTGGTGTTCGCCGGCGGCGTCTTCGACGGCGAGCCGGTGCAGGCCGAGCTCGCCGGCGAGCTCGGCGAGGTCCGCTTCGGACGGTTCGCGGAGGTCGACCCAGACGGCGGTGTCCGCTTCGCCCAGGAAGTCCGAGACGTCCGCCAGCGGGAAGTCTTCCTTGAGCAGTGCGCCGTCGCGGTAGGCCCGGGTCTTCGTCATGCCTTCCGGGTGCCCCGGCGCGCGCCCGCGTAACCCGGGAGAAACGGGGTACTCGCCGATCTTGTGAACGTCCTGCTGGCGGCGACCCCGCCGAAACCCCTGCCGTCGCCACGCACCACCGCCGTGGTCGCCGCGGAACTGCGCACGCTGCACGCGGCGGGCGGGCTCGACCTGCCGCTGCCCGGTCCCGGCCGGACCGGGCAGCGGTGGGCCGCCCTCGCCGCGTTCGGCCGCCGCGACCTGGCCCTGGCCCGGCTGGCCGAGGGCCACACCGACGCCGTGGCGATCCTCGCCGAGGCCGGCCGCTCCTCCGCGCCGGGCGCGCTCTACGGCGTGTGGGCGGCGAAGTCCGGCGGCACCGGCGCGGTCCTGGAAGACGGCCGGCTCACCGGGACCGTCCGGTTCTGCTCCGGGCTGTCCCTGCTGGAGCGTGCCCTGGTCGCGGCCGGCGACCGGCTGGTCGAAGTGGACCTCGCCGACCCGCGCGTGCGGCGGCACCCGGACGCCTGGCAGGCCGTGGGGATGGACGCCTCCGACAGCGGCGACGTCGTGTTCGACGGCGTGCCCGGCACGCTCGTCGGACCGCCCGGCTGGTACGTGGGCCGGCCCGGGTTCGCGCTCGGCGGGGCCGGCGTCGCGGCCGTCTGGCTCGGCGGTGCCGCGGGCGTTTTCGACGGCGTCCTCGCCTCCCTGCGCGAACGCGGCGGCGCCGACGAACACCAGCTGGCGCACGTCGGCGCGATGCACACCGCGCTGAGCGGCACCGACGCCGTACTGGCGCGGGCGGCCGGGCCGGAGTTCGACGAGCGGGCCGCGGCGACCTGCCGGGCCGCGGCGGAACGGACCGCGGTCGAGGTGCTGGAACGCGCGCTCAAGGTGACCGGCCCGACGCCCGCGTGCCGGGACCGGCGCTTCGCCCAGCGCGTCGCCGACCTGCCGGTGTACGTCCGGCAGCACCACGCCGAGCGCGATCTCGCCGCCCTCGGCCGCGCGGTACTGGGCGCGGCGTGATCCCGGACTGGGCGGACGAGCCGGTCGAGCGCGCTCTCGTGGTCGCCGCGCACCCGGACGACGAGACGCTCGGGGCGAGCGGTCTCCTGCAGCGGCTGCACTCGGCCGGCACCGCGGTGACGCTCGTCGTGGCGACCGACGGCGAAGCGGCCTTCCCCGCCGCCGGTCCCGCGGAACGCCGTGAGCTGGGCCGCACCCGGCGCCGGGAGCTGCGGGATTCCCTGCGGGCGCAAGGGTTGTCCGAAGTGGACCCGGTGTGGCTCGGGCTGCCGGATTCCGGCCTGGCCGATCGCGCCGGCGAGCTGACCGCGGCGCTGCGCCCGCACGCGGACGGGCACGACCTGTGCCTGCTGCCGTGGCCGGACGACCCGCACCCCGACCACCAGGCGGTCGCGCGGGCCGCGCTCGCCGTGGCGCCGGTGGCCGCGCAGTGCTGGTCCTACCCGATCTGGCTGTGGCACCGCCTGCGTCGCGACGATCCGGTCATCCCGTGGCCCCGGGCGCGGTCGCTGCGGCTCACCGGGGCGGAACGCGAGGCGAAGGCGGCCGCGATCGCGACGTTCACCTCGCAGCTCAAGCCCGGTCCGCGAGGGGAAGAGCCGATCCTGCCGGAGGAGGTGCTGGCCCACTTCTCCGGCGGCACCGAGGTGTTCTTCCGCGAGCCGCCGCGGACGTCGGCGCCGGTGAGCCGGTTCGCTTCGCTGTACGCGGCCGCGGACGACCCGTGGTCGGTCGCGACGAAGTGGTACGAGCGGCGGAAGCGGGCGATGGTGCTGGCGTGCCTGCCCGACGAGCGCTACGCCACGGTCATGGAACCCGCGTGCGGGGTCGGGGCGCTGACCCGGGACCTCGCGGCACGGGCCGAGCGCGTGGTCGCGTTCGACCCGGTGCCCGCGGCGGTGGAGCGCACGCGCGCGGCCGTCGCCGATCTGTCCCATGTGGACGTCCACATCGGAGCGGTCCCGGCCGCGCTGCCGGCCGGCCCGGCCGACCTGCTGGTGTACAGCGAGCTGCTGTACTACCTGGACGACGACGCGCTCGAGGCGACGATCGAGGCGTCGGCGGCGGTGCTGCGCCCCGGCGGGCACCTGCTGGCCGTGCACTGGCTCCCGTGGGCTCCCGAGGCCCCGCGCGACGGCCGGGACGCGCACGCGCGGCTGCTCGCGCACCCCGCGTTCGAGCCGCTGGTCGAGCACACCGACGAGCAGTTCCTGCTGCACGTGCTGAGGCGCCGGTGATCACGGCCGTCGGCGTCGTCGTTCCCGCGCGCGACGAGGCTTCCCTGGTGGGTACCTGCGTGCGCGCGCTCGACCTCGCGCTGCGGCGGCTGCCGGCCGGGATCGCGCGCGCGGTGTGCGTGGTCGCCGACCGCTGCGGCGACGCGACGGCGGACGTGGCGCGCGCGGCGTTCGGTGAGGTGCCCGGCGTGGTGGTGGCCACCCGGTCGGCGCGGACGGTGGGCGAGGTCCGCGACCAGGGCGTGGCGCGGGTCCGCGCGGCCCTCGGCTCCCCGGCGCCGGCGCGGACGCTGCTGCTGTGCACCGACGCCGACACGCGGGTGACGCCGGGCTGGGTGCGGGCGCACCTGGCCCGGGCCCGGCAGGGTTACCACGCGATCGCGGGGACAGCCGAGCTCGCGGAGCCGTTCAGCGCGTCGGCGCGGGCGCTGGCGCGCTACGACCACGTCCTGGACCGCGCGCGGACGGCGGAGGGGCACGGGTCGGTGTACGGGGCGAACCTGGGCGTGCGCGCGGACGCGTTCGACACGGTGGGCGGCTTCGGGGCGCGGGCGACGGGCGAGGACCACGACTTGTGGCGCCGGCTCGGGCAGGCGGGGTTCCGGCGGTGCTACGAGCCGGGGGCACCGGTGGTGACGAGCGCGCGGCTGGTCGGCCGGGCCCCGGACGGCTTGGCGGCGCTGCTGAGGGGGTTGGCGGAGGACACGGTCGCCTGACCCGCGCGGGGTTCGGCGGACCCCGCACATCCACGTTTGTGGAGGTCCTTCGTAGAGGTTGTCGCTGTTGCCCGCCGCCGGCGGCCGCGAAGATCGGTGCTCCCGCCACTCCCGACGCGAAAGGCACCGGTGAGAGCCGCCCGCAGAACCCTTGTCGCCGCGCTCGCCGCCGCGGCCCTGCTCGCCGGCGTTCCCGCCACCGCCGAGGCCCGAGCGCGGCTCCTGCTCGTGGCGCGGGTCCGCGACACCGTCACCGTCGTCTGCGCCGAACACGCCGGCACAGTCGCCTGCCGCCCGGTGCACCGGGCGCGGCCCTACCTGGTCGTCGCCTTCACAACCGCGCCAGCTCCGTCCGGACCGCGGCCGCGCGCTCCGCTCCGCCGTACTCCCCCAGCAGCTCCAGGGCTTTCGTGAACACTTCCCGGGCCCGGTCGCGCTCGTCCCGGCCCACGTGGGCGCGGCCCAGCTCGGCCAGCGTCATCGCCTCGTACAGCCGCACCCCGGCCTCGCGCCAGAGCGCGACGCTGCGGCTCAGCTCGTCGACCGCGACGTCGAACCGGCCCAGCTCGCGGTGCACGGTCCCGATCCGCATCCGGCCGTACGCCATGCCGCGGACGTCTCCGGTCTCCGAGCCGACCGCCACCGCTTCGCTCGCGTACGCCAGTTCGCGCTCGCGGTCGCCCTGGCGTCCGTACAGCACCGCCAGGTTGACCAGGTTCAGCGTCTCGACGTGGCGCAGCCCGAGCGACCGGTTGAGGGCCAGGCTCCGCTCCCCGAAGCCGATGGCCGCCTCGACGTCGTCGCCGAGACCGTAGACGAAGCAGAGGTTGTTGAGGGTGCCCGCCAGCTGACGCTGGTCGCCGATCGCCTCCCAGTCGGCGAGGCTGCGGCGCAGCAGCGCGTGCGAGCGCCGGAAGCCGGCCGCCTCGCCACCGCCGGCGAGCTCCGCTTCGGCGACGCCGAGGTCGTTGCGCAGGGTCGCGGCCGCGACCGGGTCGACACCGTCGACGAGCTCCAGCGCGACCTCGTCGACCTGGATGGCGTCCCGCCACCGGGCCCGCGCGCGGTGGTACTCGTAGAGGCCGAGCCCGACGGCGGCGATCGCCTCGGGCGGCACGCCGGGGGTGGCGGCGGCCTGCCGCACGACGGTGACGAGGTGGGCCTGGTGCCGGTCGAGCCAGGCGAACACCTCGTCGGCCGACGCGGGGCCGCCCGCGCCCCACCGCCCGGCCGCCCAGTCGTGGCGGTGCGAGGCCGCCGAGACGAGCGCCATGCTCCGCCAGGCCATCGCCGCGCAGAGTTCGACGACGCGGGTGATCGCCGCGGCCCGCTCGCCCGGCGGCGCCTGCTCCCGGCCGTAGAGCCGGAGCAGGTCGTGCAGCCGGTACCACCCCGGGGCGGGCGTGGTCAGCAGGTGCTCGTCGGTGAGCCGGTCGAGCAGCTCCTCCGTCTCGGCTTCGGGGGCGTCGAGCAGCCGGCTCGCGACGGGCACCGACAGCTCCGGGACGTCGAGCAGCGACAGCAGCGGGTAGGCACGCGCGGCGGTCTCGTCCAGCGCGCCGAAGGCCAGGGCGAAGCCGGCGCGGACGCCCGTTTCGTCGAGCCGGCGGCGCTCGTCGTCGAGCCGGTGCGCGAGGTGGGCGACGGGCCAGCGCGGCCGCGTCGCGAGCCGCGCGCCGACGAGGTGCAGGGCCAGCGGCAGGTATCCGCACAGGCGCGCGACCCGGCGCGCGGCGGCGGGCTCGGCCGCGACGCGCGCGGCGCCGATCTCGGCCGCGAGCAGGCGGAGCGCGTCCGCCTCGGGCAGGACGTCCAGCAGGACCTGGTGCGCCTGCGGCAGGTCCGGCAGGGCGGCCCGGCTGGTGACGATGGCACCGGAGCCACCGGCGCCGGGCAGCAGCGGCGCGACGTGCGCGGCGTCGCGGGCGTTGTCGAGCAGGAGCAGGACGCGTTTCGAGGCGAGCAGCGTCCGGAAACGGGCGGACGCGGACTCGAGCGACAGCGGCTTCGGCGGTTCGCCGCCGAGTTCGCGGATGAGCCGGTCGAGCAGGTCCAGGGGGTCGGGCGGGTCCGCGGCGTGGCCGCGCAGGTCGAGGTGGAGCGAGCCGTCGGGGAAGCGCCGGGCGAGCCGGTGGCCCGCTTCGAGGGCGAGCGCGGTCTTGCCGGCGCCGGCCATCCCGCCGATCGCGACGACGACGCTGTCGCGGGACTCGAAGAGGGCGAGGACCCGGCCGAGTTCGGCGTCCCGGCCGGTGAAGACGGCGATGCCGCCGGGCAGCTCCCGCGGGACGACCTTCGCGGCGGCGGGTTTCGCGGGACGCGCGGCCGCTTCGGCGAACTCTTCGCGGGCGGTGCCGGTGAGGCCGAGGGCGTCGGCGAGCCGGTCGAGGGTGTCGCGGTGCGGGAACCGCCGGTCGCCGCGTTCGAGCGCGCCGACGGCCTGGCCGCTGAGCCCGGACTTCTCGGCGAGCGCCTCCTGGGTGAGCCCCGCGGCGCGGCGCAGCCGGCGCAACCGCGTGCCGAACGAATCCATCCCCGCCCTCCTCCCCGCAAGGAGGATCACACGCGGGCCCGGCCGGGCGCCAGCGACCGAGGATTGTCGCCGAAGATCGTATCGCTTATCGTATACGACACTGTTCCCTCCCGACTCCGCGAGGTGACCCGTGCCCGCCCCCACGACCCTGATCGCCCGGGACTTCACCGAGTTCCGCGCCGCCGTCTCGCAGTCCTTCGTCCCCCTGCACGTGACCGCCGGCGGTGACGGCTTCCGGGGCCGGATCCGCTCCTCGGGCGCCGACGAGGTGCAGGTTTCCGAGGTCACCGCGTCCCCGCACGTCGTCGAACGCACGCCCGAGCTCATCGCACGCGGCGACCGGCGCTACTACAAGCTGAGCCTGATCCTCGCCGGCACCGGGCTGCTCGTGCAGGACGACCGCCAAGCCGTCCTGCGCCCCGGCGACGTCGCCCTCTACGACACCCAGCGGCCCTACTCGCTGGTCTTCGAAGAGGACTTCCGCACCCTGGTCGTGATGTTCCCGCAGCGGCTGATCGACCTGCCCGCCGAGCTCGTCGGCAGGCTCACCGCCGTGCGCATGTCCGGCAAGGAGGGCGTCGGCAACGTCGTCGTCCCCTTCCTCGCCCAGCTCGGCGGGAACCTGGACCAGCTGGCCGGCCCGGCCGGCGCCCGCCTCGCGCACAGTGCCGTCGACCTGCTGTCCACGCTCGTCGCCACCGAACTCGACCTGGCGACCGCCGACCCGCACCACGAGCTGATGCGCCGGATCCGCGCGCACATCGACGCGAACCTGCCCTCGGCCGACCTCACCCCCGCGCGGATCGCCGCCGAGCACTTCATCTCCACCCGGCACCTGCACGGCCTCTTCCAGGAGCAGGGCACCACGGTGGCGGGCTGGATCCGCACCCGGCGGCTCGAGCACTGCCGCCGCGACCTGCTCGACCCGGTGCACGCCGGCCGCCCGGTCGCGACCATCGCCGCGCGCTGGGGGTTCGTCGACGCCGCCCACTTCAGCCGGGTCTTCAAGAGCGCGTTCGGCCGCGCGCCGAGCGAGCTGCGGCGCGAGTTGACCGTCAGCGACCGGTAGTTGCCCCGCAGCGCCTGACCGCTCGCCCCGGCTCCGGTGCCGCCCGACGATGAGGCCATGCCCGAAGCCCCCACCGACGGCTGGCGCACCTACGACGAGTTCGCCGCCGGGATCGCCACCTACCGCCTGCCGAACGCCGACCTCACCGGCCGGGACGTCACGCTCACCCTCGACGACGGCGAAGTCCTCGCGCTGAGCTTCAAGGACGCCGGACACGTGGTGTGCAACGGCGTCGAGGACCCGTACGACGCGGTCGCCGTGCGCGACGACGTGTTCTTCGTGAACCTGCCGCTGACCAGCGTCGACGGCGAAGCGCTGACCGTCGTGTACTCGACGACGACCCACCGCGCGCTCGCCGTGCGCTCGGTGATCGGCGCGGAGGACGTCGTCCCCCGGGTGTCCCAGAGCTTCCGGTCCGGGGTCACCGGCGGCGGCACCCCCTCCGGCCTGGCGCCCGGACCGTCACGCGACCTCATCGGCAAGCGCAACGTCTACCGCTACAGCCCGGACCACCTCTACGAGCACGTCTACCTCTCCTCGGAGCGCTACGCCTGGCAGTGCCTCGAAGGGGTCCAGCGCGGCCACGGCGACGTGGACCTCTCGACCGTCTGGCGGTTCGCCGACGGCCTCTACCTGTTCTGCTTCCGCGAGTTCCGGATCGCCGTCGCGAGCGTGTGGCTGCACGACCTCGGCTACGCACTGCGCACCACCGGCGTCTTCCTCGGCCTGACCGGCGACGGCCGGTCCGAACACTCCCGCGCCGGCGGGCACGTCTACCCGCTGGGCTCGGTGGCCTATCCCGACGCCCAGCCCGTCTGAAGGAGCCCCCGTGTCCACTGTGGACGTCATCCGCGCGCACTACGCCGCCAGCGACGCCGGCGACCTGGCCGGCATGCTCGCCCCGCTCGGCCCGGAAACGACGTGGACGGAAGCCGCCGGTTTCCCCTACGCCGGTACCTACACCGGCCCCGACGAGGTCCGTTCACACGTCTTCGAGGCGATCGGCCGGGACTGGGACGGCTACACCTTCGCCCTCGCCGAGCTCCTCGACGCCGGGGACAGCGTCGTCGGCGTCGGCACCTACACCGGCACCCACCGCCGGACCGGCCGGTCCTTCACCGCCCGCGTCGCGCACCTCTGGCGCTTCGACGGCGGCGAACTCCTCTCCTTCGAGCAGATCGTCGACTCCGCGCCCGTCGTGGCCGCGGCCCGGGAGCAGTCATGAGAAAGATCCTTCCCGTCCTGACGGCCGCGCTCCTCGTCACCGCGGGCTGCGCCGGGTCCGACGCCGGCGGCTCCGGCCCGATCGTCGTCGGGTCGGTCAACGCGCTGAGCGGGGCGGCCACGTTCCCCGAGGCCTCCCGCGCGGCCAAGGCCGTGTTCGACGCGGCCGACGCGGCCGGCGGCGTCAACGGGCGGCAGATCGAGTACAAGGCGATCGACGACAAGGGCGACCCCGCGGCCGCCGCCGCGGCCGCCCGCGAGGTGGTCGGCGGCGACGCCGCCGTCGCGCTCGTCGGGTCGTCCAGCCTCATCGAGTGCGAGATCAACGCGAAGTACTACGAGCAGCAGAAGATCCTTTCGCTGCAGGGCATCGGCGTCGACCCGGCGTGCTTCTCCAGCCCGAACATCGCCCCGGTCAACGTCGGCCCGTTCCACGACATGACGCTCACCCTGCTGTACGGCTCGGAAACGCTGAAGCTGACCGACATCTGCGCGCTGCTGGAGATCGCGGGCAACACGCTGCCGGCCTACCGGGCCGCGATCGACGAGTGGACGAAGATCACCGGCAAGAAGCTCAAGTACGTCGACGCGACCGTCCCTTATGGAGGGTCGGACTACACGTCCGCCATCGTCAAGGCGCGGGCCGCCGGCTGCAAGGCGATCACCGTCAACCCGGTCGAGCCCGACTCGATCGGCCAGCTCAAGGCCGCACAGGCGCAGGGCTGGAACGACGTGACCTGGCTGCTGCTGACCAGCGTCTACAGCGAAAACTACGCGAAGGCGATTTCGAACGCCGGCGCCGGGGTGTACGTGCCGGCCGAGTTCTACCCGTTCACCGACGCCGGCAGCCCGCAGACCAAGGAGTGGCGGGACCTGATGACGAAGAACGGGATCCCGCTGACGTCGTTCAGCCAGGGCGGTTACCTGGCGGCCAGGTACTTCCTCGACGTCGTGCGCGGGATCAAGGGCGACGTCACCCGGGAGTCGGTGACCAGGGCGCTGCGGGAGATGAAGCCGGTCAGCGACCCGATGGTCGGCACGCCGTACGTGTTCGGGCCCGCGCCGACGCACCACGACAACACCGCCGGCTGGCCGATCAAGCTCGCCTCCGGCACGAACAAGTGGGAGCTGGCCGCGCAGGACTGGCTCCGCATCCCCCGGTCCTAGGAGGACGGTCATGCTGCAGGGCGCTCTCGCCGGTCTCGCCGCCGGTGGCCTGTACGCGGTGCTCGCGGTGTGCCTGACGCTGATGTCGCGCCTGGTGCGCGTGGTCAACTTCGCGCAGTCGGCCACCGGGATGTCCGGCTGTTACGTCGCGGTGTTCCTGGCCGTCCACTGGGGACTCCCGGAGTGGCTGGCGACGCTCACGGGGATCGTGCTCGGCGGCGCGCTGAGCGCGGTCCTCGGCTGGATCGTCTCGACGTGGCTCGCCGAGGCCGACACCGGGACGCGCTCGGCGGTGACGGTCGCGGTGCTCCTGCTGCTGATCTCGCTCGCGTTCATCCTGTTCGGGAACAAGCCGCAGCCGTTCCACCCGCTGCTGGCCGGGCCGGCGTTCACGGCCGGCGGTGTGGTGGTCAGCCAGGTGACCGTGGTGACGGTCGTGCTGGCCGTGCTGGTGGCGCTGGGCTGCCGGGTGGTGCTGGCCCGCACGACGCTCGGCGTCCGCCTCCGCGCGCTGTCCGAGCGGCCCACGACGGCGGAACTGCTGGGCATCCCGGCCCGGCCGCTGTCGGTCGGCGTGTGGACGGCGACCGGGGTGATCGCGACGCTCGCGGTCTCGATCGTCGCGCCGTCGCAGTCGAACGACCCGACCTCGCTGGCGATGCTCGTGGTCCCGGCGGCCGCGGCGGCGTTGCTCGGCGGCTTCCGGCGGCTGGACCTGGCCGTGGCGGGCGGGCTGGCGCTGGGCATGGCGCAGGGCGCCGTCGCCCAGTCGGACGAGCTGTCGGTGCTGCGGTACTTCCTCCCGTTCCTGGTCATCGTGGCGCTGCTGCTGTGGACACAGCGCAAGGAGGTGTGGGATGCGGCTCGCTGAACGCCCGCTCGCCCGGGCGGCCCTCCCGATCGCCGTCGCGGCCGCGGCGGTCGGCGCCGGCTACGGGCTGAGCGTCGGCCTCGCCGGCTACTTCGTCTACCTCGGCGTCAGCGCCGTCGTCGCGGCGATCGCGCTGCTCGGGCTCGGCGTCGTCACCGGGACCGCCGGGATGATCTCGCTGTGCCAGCTGACCTTCGCCGCCGTCGGCGCTTTCGTCGTCTCGGCGTGCAACGTCGCCGGCGTGCCCGGCGGGTTCGTGGTCTGGCTCCTCCTCGGTGGCCTGGCCGCGGCGATGGCGGGGGTGCTCGTCGGGCTGCCCGCGCTGCGGCTGCGCGGCATCACCCTGGCCGTGGTCACCCTCGGCCTCGCCGCGGCCGCGGACCTGACGCTGGTGCAGATCCAGTTCCCCGGTGCGACCGAGGGACTCCCGGTCGAGCGGCCGGAGGCGTTCTCCGACGACCGGTCGTACTTCCTGTTCGCCGTCCTCGTCCTGGTCGCCTGCGGGCTGGCCGTGCACTTCCTGCGCCGCGGCCGCTGGGGCAGCAGCTGGCACCTCGTCGCCTTCTCCGAGCGGGGCACCGCCGCGGTCGGCGCCGGGGTGCGGACGTCGAAGCTGACGGCGTTCGCGGTCGGCGCCGCGCTCGGCGGGATCAGCGGTGGCCTGCTCACCGGCCAGGTCGGGCTCGCCTTCCCGGCCAGCTTCACCGCGATCCAGTCGCTCGCGCTGTACGTGCTGGCGATCATGTCCGGCGCGCACCTGATCGACATGGCGGTGTTCGGCGCGCTGCTCTGGGTCGCGGTGCCGGAACTGCTCAAGCGCTGGGGCGTGCCGCAGGACTGGGGCTTCGTCGTCTTCGGCGTGCTCGGGATCCAGGCGCTGGCCGGGCGCGGCAACCTCGGCACGGCCGTGCGCACCCTCTGGTACCGGTCCCGCGTGCCGACCGGCATCGAACTCGCCGCCGTCGGGGAGGCCGAGCCGCTTCCTCCCGGCGATCCGGTGCTGGAGGTGCGCGGGCTGAGTGTCCGCTTCGGGCACGTCCAGGCCTTGTCCGAAGTGGACATCTCGGTGCCGGAGCACGGCATCCTCGGCGTGATCGGGCCCAACGGCGCCGGGAAGTCCACTTTGGTGGACGTCGTCAGCGGCTTCCTGCCGCGGGCCACCGGAACCGTCACGCTGGACGGCCGTCCGCTGACCGGCTCGCCCGCCCGGCGGGCCCGGCGCGGGCTGCGGCGGACGTTCCAGCAGGACCGCGTCCCGCCCGGGCTGACGGTGGGCGCCTACGTCCGGTTCGTCGCCCGGCGCCGGGTCACCGGCCGCGAAGTCGCCGACGCGCTCGGGTTCTTCGGCTGTCCGCCGGCCCGGACGCCGCTGTCGCGGATGGACGCGGGCGCGCGGCGGCTCGTCGAAGTCGTCGGGCACCTGCTGGCGCGGCCGCGGGTGCTGCTGCTCGACGAGCCGGCCGCCGGCCTGCCGCACGAGGAGCACATGGCGTTCGGGCGGCGGCTGCGGGGTGTCCCGGCCCGGTTCGGGGTGTCGGTGCTGCTCATCGAGCACGACCTCGACCTCGTGCGGTCGGTGTGCGACCGGCTGACGGTGCTCGACTTCGGCGAGGTACTGGCGAGCGGGCCGCAGGCGGACGTGCTGGCCGACCCGGCGGTCCTCAAGGCGTACATGGGCGAAACGGAGTTGCTGTGACGGCGTTGCGAGTCCACGGGCTGACGGTCGAGCGCGGCGCCGGCCCGGTCATCCGCGAGGTCGCGTTCACGCTGGAGCCGGGCCGGATCACCGCGCTGGTCGGGCCCAACGGAGCCGGCAAGACGAGTCTCCTGGAGGCGGTGTCCGGGGTCGTGACGCCGTCGGCGGGCAGTGTCCACGTGGGTGCCGTGAACGTCACCCGGCACTCGCGGGTGGCGCGGGCGCGGCTCGGCCTGGCGCACGTCGAGCAGGGCCGGGCGGTGTTCCCGGGGCTGACGGTGCTGGAGAACCTGCGCCTGACCGCGCGCACCCCGGCGCGCGTGGACGAAGTCCTGGAACTGTTCCCGGAACTGGAGAAGCGCCGGGACTCCCCCGCGGCGCTGCTGTCGGGCGGCGAACAGCAGATGGTGGTGCTGGCGCGGGCGTTCGCGGCGCGCCCGGCGTTCCTGCTGATCGACGAGATGTCCCTCGGCCTGGCGCCGGTGGTGTTCACGCGGCTGCTGCCGGTGGTGACGCGGTTCGCCGCCGAAGGAGCGGCGATCCTGCTGGTGGAGCAGTTCACGCACCTGGCGCTGGGCGTCGCGCAGGAGGCGCTGGTGGTCTCCTCGGGCCGGGTGACGTACGCGGGGGACGCCCGGACGCTGCTGGACTCCCCCGCGACGTTGCACACCGCTTACCTGGGGTCCTGATTCACATGCCGGCGCGTTCGAAGGCCAGCGTCGGCAGGTCGACCGCGTGGGCGCCGCCGTCGGCGACGAGGACCGCGCCCGTGATGTAGGACGACTCCGGCGAGCCCAGGAACCGGACCACCGCCGCGATCTCCGCCGGCTCGGCCGGGCGGCGCAGCGGGACCTCCGCCGTCACGCGCCGGTAGCCCTCGTCGTGGCCGCCGGTGAAGCCGGCCGCGGCGGCGAACTGGTCCATCTCGCCGTCGGCCATCGGTGTGCGCACCCAGCCCGGGCAGACCGCGTTGGCGCGCACCCCGCGTGGCCCGAAGTCGCGGGCGATCGAGCGGGTGAGGCCGATCAGCGCGTGCTTGGCGACGGTGTACCCGGCGACGTTCGGCCCGGCGAACAGTCCCGCCAGCGACGACACGACGACGACCTGCCCGCCGGTCTCCACCAGCGACGGCAGCGCGGCCCGGCAGAACACGAACGCGCTGGAGAGGTTCGAGCGCAGGGCCAGCTCCCACTCGTCGTCGCCGGTGTCGACGACCGAGGACAGGCCGTGCCCGCCGGCGTTGGCGACGACGACGTCGAGCCGCCCGTACTCGCCGATGATCGCGGCGATCGCGGTTTCGGCGTCGTCGCGGACGCTCGCGTCGCAGGCGATGACGTGCGCGCCGGTCTCCGCGGCGACCTTCTCGAGGGGTTCGCGGCGCCGTCCCAGCACGACGACGTGCGCGCCCTCGTCCGAGTAGCGCCGCGCGACGGCCGCGCCGATGCCGGTGCCGCCGCCGGTGACGGCGACGACCCTGGTCGTGGTGTCCACTGTGGATCCTTTCCTAGGCGGGGAAGGCCGAGCGGGCCGACATCCCGAAGTCGGCCAGCAGGGCTTGGCCGTTGACCGGCCGGGACGCGGGAGAAGCGAGGAAGAGCACCTGCCGGGCGACGTCGCCGGCGGCCTGGACGGGGAAGGCGGGGTCGTCGAGGAGGTCCCCCAGGTCGCCGCGCGCCATCGGGGTGTCGACGACCGACGGGCAGACGCAGTTGACGCGGACGCCGGGGACCTCGACCGCCAGGGCCCGGGTCATGGCGACGACGGCGCCCTTGGAGGCGCAGTAGGGCACCATCCCGGGCGCGGCGGCAAAGGCCGAGTCGCTGCCGAGGAGGACGACCGAACCACCCTCGGTCAGGTGCGGGAGGGCGTGTTTGACCAGCAGGAACGGGCCGGTGACGTTGACGGCGAGCACGGCGGCGACCTCGGCGGCGGTGGTCGCGGCGAGCGGCTTGCCGACCGGCCCGGAGATCCCGGCACAGCCGACGACGACATCGAGGCCGCCGAGCCGCGCGGCCACCGTGCGGACGGCGGCGGCGAAGCCGGGCTCATCGGTGACGTCGGCGCGGGCGAAGACGACACCGGGCTCCGGAGGGCCCGCGTCCCGGTCGATCACCGCCACCCGCGCGTCCTCGGCCTGGAACGCCCGCGCGCACGCCAGCCCGATGCCGGACGCCCCGCCGGTCACCAGCACCGCCTTGCCGGCCAGTTCCCATCCCATGCGCCCATCCTCGCCGCCGGTGACCCGCCCGTGGTTGGCCTCGGGCGCACCCTTGTTGTCCGCCGCCGCACGGGTGATTCCGCGCGACCGCGAAGCGCGCGAGACTGCCCAGGGTGAGCACGCCGCACCCCCTCGACCCGCTGACCGCCGCCGAACTCTCCGCCGGGCGCGGCCTCCTCGCCGACGCCGGGCTCGTCACCGGCACCGTCCGGTTCCCCCAGGTCGTGCCCCTCGAACCGGCCAAGGCCGACGTCCGGGCCGGCACCGGCACCCGGCGGATCCGCTACACCCTCCTCGACACCGCCACCGGCGAATCGGGCGAAGCCACCGTCGACGTCACCAAGAACGAGGTCGGCTGGGCCGGCTGGACGGCCGGGCCCGGCCAGCCGTCCTACCTCTTCGAGGAGTACGAACTCGCCGAGCAGCTGACGAAGGCCTCGGCGGGCTGGCAGGCCGCGATGGCCCGCCGCGGCCTCGGCGGCCGGATCGACCACGCCTTCTGCGCGCCCCTCGCGCCCGGCCACTTCGGCCGCGAGGACGAGACCGGCCGCGTCATGCGGTCGCTGACCTTCCTGCGCGAAGACGACGGCGACAGCCCGTGGGCCCACCCGGTCGAAGGCCTGATCGTGCACCTCGACCTCACCAGGCGGGACGTATTGCGCGTCGAAGACGAGGGCGACGTCCCGGTGCCGGCCGAGCACGGGCGCTACACCGGCGTCCCGGCCCGGACGACGCAGCGGCCGATCGAGATCACCCAGCCCGCCGGACCGAGCTTTGCCGTCGACGGCACCGAGGTGACCTGGGAGGGCTGGCGCCTGCGCGTCGGCTTCAACTCCCGCGAAGGCCTGACCCTGCACCAGGTGAGCTTCCAGGACCGGCCGGTCCTCTACCGGGCCTCGGTCCCGGAGATGGTGGTCCCGTACGGGGACGTCGCGCCCGGCCGGTTCTGGATCAGCTACTTCGACGCCGGCGAGTACCAGTTCGGCAAGAACGGCAACGACCTGCGCCTCGGCTGCGACTGCGTCGGCGAGATCCGCTACCTCCCAGCCTGGGTCGCCGACGACCACGGCGAACCCGTCGAAATCCCGCGTGCGATCTGCCTGCACGAGGAGGACGACGGCATCCTCTGGAAGCACACCGACCTCGCCGGGACACCGGAGGTGCGCCGCTCGCGGCGGCTGGTCGTCTCCTCGATCTCGACCATCGGCAACTACGACTACGGCCACTACTGGTACTTCCACCTCGACGGGTCCATCGAATTCGAGGCGAAGGCCACCGGCGTCGTCTTCTGCGGTGCCGGCACCCCGGGGCGGGAGCAGCCGCACGCCACCGAACTCGCTCCCGGCCTGTTCGCGCCGGTGCACCAGCACCTCTTCTGCGCCCGGCTCGACGTCGAGGTCGACGGCGAGCGCACCAGCCTGCACGAGGTCGACGTCGTGGGCGTGCCGACCGGCCCGGGCAACCCGTACGGCAACGCGTTCACCTGGCGCAGCACGCCGCTGCGGACCGAAAGCCAGGCCCAGCGCCTCGCCGACCCGGCCCACGCCCGCGTCTGGGAGGTCCGCAGCGCGGAGCGGGTGAACCGGCTGGGCAGGCCGACCGCCTACCAGCTCGTCCCCCGGCCGTCGGCGACGCTGATGGCCCAGCCCGGAGCGTCCGTGCACGCGCGGGCCACCTTCGCGACGCGGCACCTGTGGGCGACGCCGTACCGCGAAGACGAGCGCTACCCGGCCGGCGAGCGGCCGGGCGCCCACCCGGGTGGCGCGGGCCTGCCCGCCTGGACCGCCGCGGACCGCGACCTGGTCGACGCCGACCTCGTGCTCTGGCACGTCTTCGGGCCCACCCACGTCCCGCGGCCGGAGGACTGGCCGGTGATGCCGGTGGACAAGTCCGGCTTCCTGTTCCGGCCGTACGGCTTCTGCGACCGCAACCCCGCGCTCGACCTGCCGTCGGGCGACCACTGCGACCACTGAGGAACGATGACTCTCTCCGACACTTCGACCTGGCTCCCCCTCGACGGCCTCGCGCCCGGCTTCGACGCGAACAAGGCGCCGGCCGTCGACGACCTGCGCGGCCGCGAGTTCGTCCTGCGCGACGACGACGGGCCGGTCTTCACCTGGCCCGGCTCCGGCGAAACGTTCCTGGTCGACGACGACCTCTACTACGTCCAGATCCAGCCGGCGGAACGCGAGGCGGTCTCGCTCTTCCTGGACCTGCGCGACGGCCGCGCGCTCGTCGTCACCACGACGATCGGCGACCACGGCACCCCGCGCGTCACCCAGCAGTTCCGGCCCGCGACCATCGACGGTCACGAGGTCCGCGGCGAGGCGATGGCGCCGAGCACCGCGCTGATCGGCCGCCGCGTGCTGTGGGTCTACAGCGCCGAACACGCCTACGAACACGTCTACCTCAGCCCGCACTGGTACACCTGGCAGTGCCTGGCCGGGCCCGAGCGCGGGCTGGCCGACACCGACGAGAACACCGTCTACCGGGTGCGGCCCGGCATCCACGTCTTCACCTGGCGCGAGAAGGTCATCCCGTGCGCGTCGGTGACCGTCGCCGACCACCGCGACGCCCGGAACCTGCGTTCCCACGGCGTCCTCTTCGGACTCGACGCCACCGGCGAACGGCCGACGCACTTCACCTTCGGCGCGCACGGACGGCTGCTGAGCACCACCGTCCACCCCGGACCGTACGACCCGGCGGCGGGCTGAGGCGTGGCCGCCGACCTCGTCCTCACCAACGCCGTCGTGTACACAGTGGACGCCGCACGGCCGTGGGCGTCCACTGTGGCCGTCTCCGGCGGTAAGCTCACCGCCGACGAGGAGGTCGGCCCGGACACCGAAGTGCGCGACCTCGGTGGCGCGTTCGTCATGCCGGGGCTGGTCGACGTGCACAACCACCACGCGATGGCCGGCCGCGCGGACCTGTTCGAACTCACCTTCGGCGCCGACGCGGCGTTCGACGACATCCTCGACGCCGTCCGCGCCCGGGCCGCCGCCCTCGGCCCGGACGAGTGGCTGACCGGCGGCGCCTGGGCGTCCACGCTGGTCGCGAAGCTGTCCACGGTGGCCGCTCGACGCGCGCTCGACGACGCCGCGGGCGGGCGGCCGGTGTCGCTGGCCGACGACAGCCGCCACAACCGCTGGGTGAGCAGCCGCGCACTGGAACTGGCCGGGATCACCGCGGCGACGCCGGACCCGTCCGGGGGCGTCATCGGCCGGGACGGCGCCGAGCCCAGCGGCCTCCTGCTGGAAGCCGCGGGCGTGCTCGTCGAGCGGGTGACCGGCGAGCTGACCCCGCAACAGCACCGGCGCGCGTCACAGCGGGCGATCGAGATCCTGCACGGCTTCGGCGTGACCGCCTTCCAGGACGCCGGGGTCTCGACCGACATCCTCGACGCGCTCAAGGCCCTCGACGACGCCGGCGACCTGGCCGCCTGGGTCGTGTCGTCGCTGCTGGTCAACGACCCGATCTTCGGGTTCGACCCGGTCGGCGCGCCGCTGCTGGAGGTCGCCGGGCGCTACCGCACCAAACACCACCGCCCGGACTTCGTGAAGATCTTCCTCGACGGCGTCCCGCCGACCCGCACGGCTGCGTTCCTCGAGCCGTACCTGCCGGACGAGGTCCACGGCGGCTGCTTCCGCGGTGCGACGACGATGCCGCCGCAGGAGCTGACCGGGTGGCTGCTCACGGCGGCCGCCGCGGGCTTCTCGGCGAAGGTGCACTGTACCGGGGACGCGTCGGTGCGGCAGTTCCTCGACGCGGTCGAGCAGGTGCGCGCGGCCGGGTACGCGAGCACGCGGTTCCAGGTGGCGCACGGGCAGTTCGTGCACCCCGACGACCTCCCGCGCTTCGCGGCCCTCGGCGTGGCGGCGGACATCTCGCCGTTCCTGTGGGTGCCGGGCGTGATCCCCGACGCGATCGCGGAAGTGCTGCCCGCCGAGCGGGCGTCCCGCATGCAGCCGAACCGGACGCTGCTGGACACCGGCGCCTCGGTCGCCGGCGGCTCGGACTGGCCGGTCAGCGAGTCCCCGAACGCGTGGGAAGGCATCGCGGGCCTGGTGACGCGCGAAGACCCGCACGGACGGCGGCCGGGCGCGCTGTGGCCGGAGCAGGCGATCACCCTGGCCGAGGCGATCGAGGTCTTCACCCTCGGCGGAGCGCGGGCGTGCGGCCTGGACGACGTGACAGGGTCGTTGACACCGGGCCGGTCCGCCGACTTCGTGGTGCTGGACCGCGATCCTTTCCGGACCGCCGAGGTCGCCGGGACGCAGGTCGTCGAGACGTGGTTCGCGGGGCGGCGCGTGTTCGCCCGGTAGCCCGGGTCGGTCGCCGCCGGCAGTTTCTCCTACACTGGTAGAGAAACCAGTGCGGGAGGTGCCGGGTGCCCAAGATCATCGACCACGACCAGCGGCGCAGGGACATCGTCGACGTCACCTGGGACCTCATCGTGCGCGGCGGGATCGAAGCCGCGACCATGCGCGAGATCGCCGCCGCCGCCGGGTTCGCCAACGGGGCGCTCAAGCTGTACTTCCCCGGCAAGGAAGACATCATCGCGGCCACCTACGAACGCGCCCTCGACATGATGCGGCAGTACGTCGACCTCGACGGCCTGCGCGGCCTCGGCGCGCTCCGCGAGATCTGCGTGTCCTCGATGCCCATCGACGAGGAGCGCATCACCGCCGGGCGCGTGCTCATGATCTTCTGGCAGATGTCGCTGTCCAACCGGCGGATGCACGACAAGTACCTCGAGCACGTCCGCGAGTGGCGCGGCCTCCTGCACCGCTTCCTGGCGGAGGGTCGCGAAGACGGCGACGTCGTCACCGAGACCCCGGACGAGCAGATCGTCGACGAAATCGTCCTGCTCAACGCCGGAGCGAACGTGATGAGCCTGGTGGCGGGTGAGTTCTCCACGGTCGAGCTCCAGCACCGGCACCTGGAGTCCCTCCTGGAGCGGCTCACCCGCCCTTGACCCCTCAGGCGAAGATCCGCCGCAGGTAGGCCGCCACTTCGGCGTGCGACCGCGGTGACGACGGCAAGTCCGTGTACAGCCCGTAGAACCCGTGGATCTGCCCGGCGTACCGGTGGACGTCGACCGCGACCCCCGCGTCGGCGAGCCGGGCCGCGAACGCCTCGCCCTCGTCGCGCAGGACGTCGTACTCCGCCGTCAGCACCAGCGCCGGCGGCAGTCCCGACAGATCGGCCGACCGCGAAGGCAGCAGGTACGGATCGTCCAACGCGGACGGATCGGGCACGTACTGCGCGAAGAAGAACCGCATCGCGTCGGCCGTCATGCCGTAGCCGGTCGCGAAATCCGCGTAGGAGGCGAACCCGTCGTCCGGGTGACCGAAGACCGGGCAGATCAGCACCTGCGCCGCGATCGCCGGGCCACCGCGGTCCCGCGCCATCAGCGAGACCACTGTGGACAGGTTGCCGCCCGCGCTCTCCCCGCCGACCGCGATCGCCCCGGCGGCCACCGCGGGTCCCGCCCCACCGGCGGCCAGCCAGTCCAGCACCTCGTAGCAGTCGGAAGGCGCCGCGGGGTACGGGTCTTCCGGCGCGAGCCGGTACTCGACAGCGGCCACCGCGACCGACGCGGCCGCGCACACCGCCCGCGAGGCCACCTCGTTCTCGTCGATCGAGCCGATCGTCCAGCCACCACCGTGGATCCAGAGGAACACCGGCACCGGGCCGGCCGCTTCCGGCAGGTACAGCCGCACTCGCAGGCCGCTCGGAAGCCGGTGCTCGGTCACCGACGCGACCGGCGCCACCACGCCCGGACGCGGCCGGGACGCAGCGAAGGCGGCGCGCAGCTCCACAGCCGTCAACGGCCGGTCCGGCGCCTCCGGGCTTCGAGCGAGCAGCTCGCGGACGGCGGGGTCGAGGCTCATGCTCACACCGCTTCCGCGACGAGCACCCGCGGCGAGCCCGGCAGCGTCAGCCGGTCCACCGGCCGCCACCGTGCATCGGCCAGCCAGCCGCGGACGTCGGCCTCCGGGTACACGACCGTGCCGTCGATGACCAGGTACTCCCCCGCGTGCAGCGCGTCGAGCGCCCGCGGCTCGGCGTCGTCGTCCAGGAAGAAGTCGAGCAGCAGCAGCCGCGCGCCCGGCGCGGCCGCGGCCCGCGCGTGCCGCAGGATGGCGCGGTTCTCCGCGGCGGAGAACCGGTGCACCACGTGGTTCACCATGACCAGGTCGAACTCGCCTTCGGGTTCGGCGTCCGGCGTGGGGGCGCCGACGACCGTCGTACGCTCGGCGAACGCCGCCACCGCGGAGGTCACCGACGGCACCGACCGCGGGTCGTAGACGAACGTCGCGCGCAGGACGTCGTTGGCCCGCAACGCGCCGAGGGCGAACTCGGCCGACAGGCCGCCCAGGTCGAGGAGGTTCTCGAAGCCTCCGAAGTCGAAGGCGTGCGCCAATTGCCGAGCGTGTAGGGCGTTATACACCATGACCCCGCCGAGGAAGGTGTCCCAGCGGTCGCCGGTGAGGTCGAGCTCGCCCGGTTCGCCGGTGTCGGTGGTGTGGGCGAACTGCTGCCAGTGGGGGTAGCTGATCGTCTCGAGGAACGTCAGGAACGGCGCGAGGTCCAGGCCTCCGCCCCCGAGGTGTTCGGCGGTGTCGGCGGTGAGCGTGTAGTGACCGTCCACACGGGACAGCAGGCCCAGGGAAGCCATGGTGTCGGCGAGGATGCGGGTGATCTTCTCCGGCCGGCCGGTGCGCCCGGCGAGGTCCGCGGCGGTCGCCGGGCCGTCGGCGAGGGCCGGGAACAGGCCGATCCGGTTGGCGGCGAAGAGCTGCTGCGCGGCCATGTGGCCCACCGCGATGTCCACGATCCGTTCCGGCGTGGCTGGGGTCGTCGTCACGTCGTCCTCCTTCTGTTCGACGCGGACACTCTACATGCGTAGATAAACGAGTCCAGTGCCGATTTCGCCCGCACAGCAACAAAAACTCGTGATGTTTCAACTTCCTACGTTTGTAGAATAAAACCATTGACACCGTACAGGCCGAGTGTCAACATGCGTAGAACTACCCCTGCCGGAGCCCGGCAGTCCGGCCCGCCCCGTCGTGGCGGGCACGAGGAAGGGGAATCCATGACGCTGCTCGAAATCCGGGACTTCACCGTGGGTGTGGTCGCCGGCGGCACCGAGCGCGAACTCGTGCGGGAGCTGTCCCTCGACCTCGCGCAGGGGCGGACGCTCTGCGTCGTCGGCGAATCCGGCAGCGGCAAGACCGTCACCGCCCTGTCGATCATCCGCCTGCTCGAGTTCGTCGCCCCGGTCCGCACCCGCGGCGAGATCGCGATCGACGGCGTGGACGTCACGAAGCTGCCGGCCGACGCGATGCGCGCCTACCGCGGCCCGCGGATCGGCATGATCTTCCAGGAGGCCCTCGACTCCCTGAACCCGGGCCGGCGGGTGGGCGGGCAACTGGTCGAGGCCTACCGCGAAGCCGGGTCGCTCCCGGGCCAGGCTGCCCGGCGCGGCAGCCCGCTGCGCAAGCGCGCCGAGGCGAAGGCACGCCGGCTGCTGACCGAGGTCGGGCTCGCCGACACCGACCGGATCCTGCGGCAGTACCCGCACCAGCTCTCCGGCGGCATGCAGCAGCGGGTGATGATCGCGCTCGCGTTGATGGCCGACCCGGACCTGCTCATCGCCGACGAGCCGACCACGGCGCTGGACGTCACCACGCAGGCGGAGATCCTCACGCTCTTCGACCGGGTCCGCCGCGACCACGGCACCGCCTGCGTGTTCATCACCCACGACATGGGGGTCGCCGCGCAGGTCGCCGACCGGATCGCGGTGATGTACCGCGGCCGCCTGGTCGAGACCGGCTCCCGCGACGAAGTCCTGACCCGGCCCCGGCACCCCTACACCCGCGCGCTGCTCGGCTGCGTACCGCAGCTCGGCGTCAGCCGCCGCGACGGCTTCCCGACCATCTCCCCCACCCTGCTCGAAGCCGCGATGGCCGGCGGCGCGACCGAAGCCGTCGAGACCCGTGCGCTGAAACCCCGGCCGGACCGAGTGGTCGAAGGGCCACCACTGACGATCACCGCGGCGTCCAAAGTGTACGGCCGAAAAGGACGCGTGCACGCCGTGCGGGAGGTGTCCCTGGAGATCCCGGCGGGCGAGTTCTTCGGCCTGGTCGGGGAATCGGGATCCGGCAAGTCCACCCTCGGCCGGCTGGTGACCGCCCTCGAACCGCCGACGTCGGGCACGATCGCCTTCGGAGCGCACGGGATCACGCCCGCCGGGCTGAGCGGCGACGAACGCGCGTTCCGCCGCCGCGTCCAGCTGATCTTCCAGGATCCGCAGAGTTCCCTGGACCCGCGCCACACCGCCGCGCGGATCATCGCCGAGCCGCTGAAGGAGCTGACTCCGTTGCGCGGCGCCGAACTCGACCGGCGCGTCGCCGACTTGATCGACGAAGTCGGCCTGCCGAGGGACACCGCCGGGAAACTGCCTTCACAGCTGTCCGGCGGGCTGCGCCAGCGCGTCTCCATCGCCCGCGCGATCGCCGCGGGACCCGAGCTGATCGTCGCCGACGAACCCACGTCCGCCCTCGACGTCTCGGTACAGGGCCAGGTCATGAACCTGCTGCTGGACCTGCGCCGCACCCGGACGCTCAGCCTGCTGTTCATCACCCACAACCTCAGCCTCGTGCTGGCGGTCGCCGACCGCGTCGGCGTGATGTACCGCGGTGAGCTGATCGAGACGGGCACGCCCGAGGAGATCCGGCTCGCCCCGCGGCACGACTACACCCGGCGGCTGCTCGCCGCCAACCCCGACCTGCCCGCCCTCCCCCACACAGGATCGACGCGCCCATGAAGAGAACTCCCCTGTTCGCCGCCTTCGCCGCCACGCTCACCCTGCTCGCCGGCTGCATGGGGAGCGCCGGCACCACGGCGGCCGCCGACGGGCCGCCGGTCCGCGGCGGCACCCTGACCGTCGCCGTCCCCACCGATCCGCAGTCGCTCGACATGGTGGCCAACCCCGGCCAGGTGACCGCGCAGATCGGCAACATGATGTACGAGAAGCTGTTCGAGGTCGACCAGCACTTCATCGCCCGGCCGATGCTGGTCGACACCTACGACACGAGCGCCGACCGGCTCGGCTACACCTTCAAGCTCCGCCAGGGCGTCACGTTCCAGGACGGCAACCCGCTGACCGCGAACGACGTCGTCGCGAGCCTGCGGCGGTGGCAGAAGAGCCACCGCACCGGCCAGCTGGTCACCCCGGACATCGACGCGATCACCGCGCCGGACCCGGCGACGGTGGCGATCAAGCTCAAGCGGCTGCGCTACTCCCTGATCGACGAGCTGGCCGGTGCGGGCACCGAAATCTACGAGGCCAAGAACCTGGTGGGCCTGCCCGCGACCGGGTTCGGCCAGGACAAGGCGATCGGCACCGGCCCGTACAAGCTGAAGAGCTGGGACATCGGCCAGCAGCTCGTCCTGGAGCGCTACGACGGCTACAAGTCGCGGTCCGAAGAGGACTGGGGCGGGCAGGCCGGCGCCAAGCACGCCTACCTCGACACGGTCGCCTACAAGATCGTCGGCGACCAGGACGCGCTGGTCAACGGCCTGCAGACCGGCCAGTGGGACCACGCGATGCCGGCCAACGACCAGTACGACCAGCTCAAGGCCAACCCCAACCTCGTCGTGCACAACCTGCCCGGCGGCAACGAGAACGTCATCATCCCCAACTTCACCCCCGGCTCGAAGTTCGCCGACCCGCGGGCCCGCCAGGCGCTCAACCTGCTGCTGGACAAGCCCGCCATCAACGCCGCGACCGGCGGCAGCAAGGACCTGACGATCGAGACCGGCGCCTTCGCCTCGCCCGACAACAAGGCTTCGTACTCGACCGCCGGCGAGGACGTCTACCGGCAACACGACCCGGCCCGCGCGAAGCAGCTGCTGGCCGAGGCCGGGATCACCGCCGGGGCGACGATCCACATCGTCACCACGAACTCCTACCCCGAGTTCGGCAAGTGGGCCGTGCTCATCCAGGACGAGCTGGGCAAGATCGGGCTCCAGGCGAAGATCGACACCTACGACTTCGCCACCATGCTCGGCACGCTCACCAAGGACCCGGGCGGCTGGGACATCACGACGCTGTTCTTCGACTCGTCGCTGACCTCGCCCGCCCAGATGCCCGCGCTCACCCTCGGCACGCTGAACGGCTCCTCGTCGCCGGAGCTGGACGGGCTGATGACCGAGTTCACCGCCTCGACGACGCCGGAGCAGGCGAAGGCCGTCATCGACAAGCTGCAGGCTTTCACGTGGCAGCAGCTGTCGGTGATCACGCTGAGCCAGTCGAAGCTCTACGCGGCCTACACCCCGCGGCTCAAGGGCTACGGCGACTTCTACCGCGTCTTCTGGAACTCCTGGCTGGCCGCATGACCGCCGTGCTGCTGCGCCGGCTGCGCGACCTGGCGATCATCCTGGTCATCGTCGGCACGATGATGTTCTTCGTCATCCGGCTCATCCCGGGTGACCCGGCCCAGGCCATCCTCGGCCCGACCGCGCGCCCGGCCGACGTCGCCGCGCTGCGGTCGAGCCTGGGCCTCGACGGCTCGCTCGGGCAGCAGTACCTGAGCTGGGCCGGGCACGTGCTGCGCGGCGACTTCGGGACGTCGATCACCTACCACCGGCCGGTGCTCGACGTGGTCGCCGCCCACATCGTGCCGACGCTGACACTGGCCGTGCTGTCGACGGTCATCAGCTTCTTCCTGTCGGTGGCGATCACGGCGTGGCAGGCGGTGTCACCGCGCAACCCGGTGGTCCGCGCGCTCGACCGGCTCTCGGCGCTCGGCATGGCGATGCCGGACTTCTGGATCTCGCTGGTGCTCGTGCTCGTCTTCTCGGTGACGCTGCGGTGGTTCCCCTCCAGCGGCTACCACGACCTGCTGACCGACCCGGTGGCCGCAGTGCCCGCGCTGGTGCTGCCGGTCACCGTGCTGGTGATCGGGCAGACGGCGTTGTTCGTGCTCACCTTGCGCGAGAGCGTGCTCGGCGAGCTGCCGCTGGCCTACCTGCGCACCGCGCGTGTCAAGGGCCTGCCCGAGCGGCGCGTGCTGCTGAAGCACGTCCTGCCGAACGCGCTGATGCCGCTGGTGACGCAGCTGGGCAGCAACTTCGCGATGCTCGTCGGCGGGATCGTGATCATCGAGTCGATCTTCGTCGTGCCGGGGCTGGGTCACCTGCTGATGGGTGCGGTGTCCACTCGCGACTTCCCGCTGATCCAGGGCGTGACGTTGTTCGTCGCGGTGCTGTTCGTCGTGGTCAACCTGCTGGTCGACCTGTCGTACGCGCTGCTCGACCCGAAGGTGCGGGTCGCATGAGGAACCGCACGCTGCTCGTCGTCTCCGTGCTGCTCGGCCTGATCGTGCTGGCCGTCGTGGTGCTGCCGTTCTTCCTGCCGAGCGTCAGCGCGACCGATCCGGTGCACCGGTTGCTGCCGCCGTCGGCCGCCCACCCGCTCGGCACCGACTCGTTCGGCCGGGACGTGTTCGCCCGGCTGGTGTCCGGCGGCCGCGCGTCGCTCGGGCTGTCCGCGCTGATCACGCTGTGCGCCGCGGTCACCGGCATGGTGATCGGCCTGGTCAGCGGCTTCTACCGGGCGGCGGACGCGGTGCTGATGCGACTGATGGACGCGTGGATGTCGTTCCCGGCGATCATCCTCGCGATGGCGCTGGCCATCTCGCTCGGCGCGAGCATCTGGACCGAGCTGATCGCGCTCACGGTGATCTTCACGCCGTTCACCGCGCGGGTGATCCGCAGCCGCGTGCTCGGCGTCGCCGGGCGGCAGTACATCGGCGCCGCGCGCGTGTCCGGGATGAGCCGCCGGAAGATCCTGCTGGTGCACGTGTTCCCCAACGTGCTGCCCCTGGCGCTGGTGCAGGTCGTCATCCTGGCGGCGGCCGCGATGCTGGTCGACGGCGCGATGAGCTTCCTCGGTCTGGGCATCGCCCCGCCCACCCCGACCTGGGGGAACATGATCGCCGAGGGGCGGTCGTACCTGGTCACCGCGCCGTGGCTGGTCGTGGTGCCGGGCGTGACGATCATGGTCTGCGTGTTCCTGCTCAACCTCGCAGGCTCCGCGCTGCGGCTCGCCGTCGACGCCCGCGCGCGGACGCTCGGCGAGCTGCAGCGGCTCCGCCGTTCCTAGCCGGAAGGACTTCCTTGACGCTCCCGACTTCCCCGGCCGTGCGCCGGTTCTCCCCCAGCGGCCCGCCCGCCGGGCCACCGGTGCTGTTGCTGCACGGGTTCGCCTCCGACGGGCACACCGACTGGGTCAGCACGGGCTGGCCGGCCGCCCTCACCGCGTCCGGCCGCGCGGTCGTGGTACCCGACCTGCCCGGGCACGGCTCGAGCCCGGCGCCCGCCGACGCGACCCCGCAGGCGGTGGTGAAGGAACTGGCTTCGGCGGTCGGCGAGGTGTCCGAGGTGGACGTCGTCGGCTATTCGCTCGGCGCACGGCTGGCGTGGGAACTGCCCGCGCTGCTGCCGGTCCGGCGGCTGGTGCTGGCCGGGCTCAGCCCGCACGAACCGTTCGCCGCGGTCGACGTCGAAGCGGCGCTGGCGTTCGCCGGTGGCGGCAAGCTCCCGGCTGACCCGCTGACCGCCGCGATCGCGCGGATGATCACCGCGCCGGGCCGTGACCCGGTCGCCCTCGCGCACTGCGTCGAGGGTCTGCGCCGGGAGCCGTTCGCGCCGAGCGCCGGGACGATCACGGTGCCGACCCGGTTCGTCGCCGGCCGGGACGACCCGGTCAGCCAGGGCATCGAAACCCTGGTCCCCCTGGTGCCGGGCAGCGACCTGGTGCTGGTCCCGGGCGACCACGGCGGCGCCCTGCGCGGCTTCCCCTTCCGCACGGCCGCCCTCACCTTCCTCGACACCCCCTGACGGCGAGGGGCGGCACTTTCACGTGAAAGTGCCGCCCCTCGCCGTCACCAGGTGCCGGCGGGGTCGACCTCGCGGTCCAGCCAGAGGTGGTCGGCCGCCGTGCGGATCTCCGAGCCGTGCTCGCGCGCCAGTTCGAGGGCGCCCAGGTTGTCGGCCAGCTGGGACTCGCGGCTCACTCCGAACAGGACGTTCGCCACCGGCGCGTACGCCAGGCAGAACGCCAACGCCAGTTGCGCCCGGGTCGCGCCGAAATCCGCCGCGATCGTGCCCAGTTCGGCGGCGGCGTCCACGATGGACTGGCGGATCCCGCCGACGTCGGCACCGATCTTCCGGGCCGGCGCCGCGTTCCCCAGCAGTACGCCGCCTTCGAAGACGTCCGAAGCCTGCAGGACCAGACGTCCGCTCGCGATGTGCTTGCCGTAGTACTCGCCTTCGGCCATCGAGCGGCGGGCGATGGAGTACTTGAGCTGCGCGAACTCCGGAGCCGGCAGGCCTTCGCGGGCGGCGAACGCGTACGCGAGGTCGAGGTCGGCGGCGAGCCAGTTGTTGACGCCCCAGCCGCCGATCCGCCCCGCCCGCACCTGCTCGGCCACTTCCGTGACGACCCGCGGGATGTCCGGGCGCTCCCGGTAGTCCCCCACGACGACGAGGTCCGCGTGGTCGGTGCCGATCCGGCCCAGCGACGTCTCGAGCTGCTCGGCGAAGCCGCTGCGCGGGTAGTCCCAGAGCCACAGCTTCCCGCAGAGCACGTAGTCGTCGCGGGCGATCCCGGCTTCCCGGACCGCCTCGCCGAAGAGGACGTCGGTGCGCGAGTTCTCGGCATGCGGGCCGAAGTCGTAGTGGGCGACGTCGAACAGCGTGACGCCGGCGTCGACGGCGGTCCGCACGAGCCGCACCGCGTCTCCGAAGTCCATCCGGTCCCAGGTGTTCCACGAACCGAGGCCGAAGACCGAGTTTCCGAGCACGCTCACGGGTTTTCCTTTCGTCCCAGCACTTCTTTCGTCTACGATTGTAGAATGAAATCACGGATCGTGGTGGTCACCGGCGGCGCCGGGGGAATCGGCCGGGGTGCCGCCGAAGCGTTTCTCGCCCATGGCGACCGGGTGGTCGTCGCCGATGTGGACGCCCGCGCGGCGCACGACGCCGCCCGGGAGATCGGCGCCGGACACGTCGAACTGGACATCGCGGACCCGGCGTCGGTCGACGCGGCCGTCTCGCTCGTCACCGGCCGGTTCGGCCCCATCGACGTCCTGGTCAACAACGCCGGGCTGGCCGGGGGCGGCGGGCCGATAACCGAGCTGGACGTCGAGGTCTTCGACCGGTGCGTGCGGGTCAACTTCCGCGGCACGTTCCTGATGACCCGGGCGGTCGGCGCGCGGATGACCGCGGGCGGCGCGATCGTCAACGTCTCCTCGATCGGCGCCCGGCAGCCGACACCCGGGCTCGGCCACTACGAGGCCACGAAGGCGGCCGTGGACGCGCTGACCCGGTCCGCGGCCCTGGAGCTGGCACCGCGCGGGATCCGGGTCAACGCCGTCGCGCCCGGGCCGGTGCTCACGCCGATGACCGCCGGGTTCGCCGCCGACCCCGCGGCCCGCGCGGCCTGGGAGGCCCGGATCCCCCTGGGCCGGATCGCCGCGGTCGAGGACGTGGTGCCCGCCGTGGTGTTCCTGGCGGGCGCGGCGCACATCACCGGCGTGAGCCTCGCGGTCGACGGCGGACAGCTGCTCACCTGACTATCCCTTGTGGACGATCCGGCCGCCGGTCACGGTCAGCTCGACCGCGACCGACGGCAGGTCGGCGAGCGCGGTGCCGACGGGATCGGCGGCCAGGACGCAGAAGTCGGCCACCTTGCCCGGTTCCAGAGTCCCCTTCCACGCTGCCGAGCCGTCCTGCAGCGCCGCGTCGGTCGTGTAACACCGCAGCAGCCGCGTGGTCAGCCCGGGCGTGACGCCGCGCGCGCCCAGCAGCTCCCCCGCCGCGGCGAGGTGGACGCGCCAGTCGGGGGTGACGACCGGCGCGTCACTGCTCAGCGTGAGCTGCACGCCGAGGTCCAGGATCTCCCGCAGCGGCCAGGCTTTCGCCGCGACGTCGCGGCCGAGCGCCGTGGCGACCATCGGCCGCATCGCGGTGGCGATCGCGGGCTGCGTGGTCAGGCCGACCCCTCGCGCGGCCATCCGCCGCAGCTGCGCGGGCGTGACGAGATCGCCGTGCACGACGTGGTCGCCGCCGCGCAAGTGCTCGAGGGCGGCTTCGATGCTGCGTTCGCCGGTCGCGTGGACGCCGACGACCAGACCGGCTTCGTGCGCGAGGGTGATCATCGCCGTCAGCGAGTTCGCCCGTTCTTCGTCATCGAGGCCGTCGACGAGCAGCGCGCCGTGCGTCCCGTCGGCGTAGCAGTGGTGCGTCCACGCCGTGTGCATCGGCGGGATCCCGTCGGCGAAGATCTTGACTCCCGGCACGGCGAGCCACTCCGGATCCGCCTCCGGCACGGAAGTCGCCAGGCCGCGCTCGAAGTCCGCCGGAGAACTGGCGCCGTCCAGGAGGCCGAACAGGCGCAGCACGGTGACGCGTGCCCGCAGCCGGCCTTCACGCTGCAGCGCCGCGTACTCGTCGAGGACTTCCGCCGAGAAGCACCCGGTTTCCCCCGGACCGAGGCCGGGCTCGGTGTAGCTGGTGATGCCGAGCGCCGCGCAGACGTCCCCGGCGCGCAGGATGGCGGCCCGGCGGTCTTCGGCGGTGACCACCGGGGTTTCCTCGTGCGGAGCGCCGAGCAGCGGGTGCGGCCAGCGCGCGCCGAGCCAGGTGGCGTGCAGGTGCGCGTCGTTGATGCCGGGCAGCACCGTGCGGCCGGCGAGGTCGACGACCTCGGTGCCGGGTCCGATGTGGCCGGTGACGTCCCCCGCCGCGGCGATGCGGCCGTCCCGCACGGCCAGGCCGTCCGCCACCGTGCCCGCGGCGTCGAACGTGCGGACCAGACCCCCGTGGACCACCAGGTCCGCCGGGCGGATGCGGTGTGCCGTCATGGTTTCCTCCCGCCCTGGACTTTTTCTTCCACGACTGTAGACTAAAAAGATGGCGCTGCCCACCCACACCGACGCCGCCGTCCTCACCGGCCACCACGCCCCTCTCGACCTGCGCGAGCTGCCCCTCCCGGCCGAACCGGAACCGGGCGCCGCCCTCGTCCAGCTCACCTGCACGACGTTGTGCGGCACCGACGTCCACCTGTGGTCGGGGCAGCTGAGCCTGCCCGGCATGCTGCCGATGGTGCTGGGCCACGAGATGGTCGGCGAAGTCGTCGCCACCGGCTCCGGCACCACCGACACGCTCGGCCGCGAACTCCGGCCCGGCGACCGGATCGGCTGGTCGGAGTCCACGTGCGGGAAGTGTTACGGCTGCGCGATCCTGCGGGAGCCGGTCGCGTGCGAAAGCCGCGGCTACGGCTTCCTGCAGCGCGCCGACCGGTTCCCCTACGCCACCGGCGGGCTGGCGCGGTACTGCTACGTGACACCGGGGGCGGCGAAGCTGCTCCTGCCGGACGACGTCGAGGACACGTGGGCGGCCATGTCCGGCTGCGCGGGCAAGACGGTGCTGCGCGCGGTCGCGCGGTCCGGCGGGATCCGTCCGAACGCGACAGTCGTCGTCCAGGGCGCCGGCGCGCTCGGCGTGTTCGCCACGGCGGTCGCACGGCTCTGCGGCGCCGGCACGGTGATCACGGTCGGCGGCCCCGGCGACCGGCTGGCGGCGGCCGAACGCTTCGGGGCCACCGCGACCGTGTCCGTCGAGTCCACACCGGACGAACGCGTCGAGCGCGTGCGCGAGCTGACCGGCGGCCGCGGCGCGGACCACGTCTTCGACTTCGCGGGCGGCCCGACCGTCGGCGCGGAGGCCGTCGCCTTCGCCGCCCAGCGCGGGACGGTCGCGGTCGTCGGGTCGACCGGCCCATCACCGTCCCCCGTGCCGCTCGGCACGGTGATGGGCAAGGAGCTGACCATCGCCGGCTCGCTCAACGGCGACATCGCCGACTACCACCGCGCGGTCGGGTTCTTCCGCGCCTTCGCCGGCCGGATGCCGTGGGCGGAGCTGTTCAGCGCGCCGGTCGGGCTGGCCGGCGCGTCCGCCGCCGTCGAGTCGATGTCCCGGCTCGGCGAGCTCAAAGCCGTCATCGACCCCCGACTGCCCTAGGAGACCCCGTGCGCATCCCCCAGCGCCGCATCGGCCGCGACGGCCCGCTCACCGGCGTGCTGTCCCTCGGCTCGTGGCACACCTACGACCGGATGGACTTCCGCGAGGCCGTCACCCTGCTGCGGACCGCCGTCGAGGCCGGGATCAGCCTCTTCGACGTCGGCGTGTACGGCCTGCCCGGCAGTCCGCCGGTGTTCACCGACGTGCTGTTCTCCGCCATGGTCCGGGCCGCGGGCCTGCGCCGGGAGGACTACCTGCTGTCGGCGAAGCTGTGGCTCGAAGGCTATCCGGAGCACAACCTGCGTTCCCAGCTGGAGAACGCTTTCTTCCGCGCCGGCGTCGCGCACGCCGATCTGGTGATCCTCGGCGACCTGCGCCGCGACGACACCGACCTGCACACCCTCGTGACCGACCTCGCCGAGCTGCACTCGGCCGGGCTGATCGGGCAGTGGGGCGTCAACAACTGGTCGGCTTCGGCGATCCGGGCGGTGCACGGCTTCGCCGCCGCCGACGGAGTGCCCGGGCCGGCGATCGCGCAGCTCAAGTACAGCGTCGCGCGCCGGTCCATTCCGGACGGCGACCCGTTCGCGTCGGTGTTCTCCCTCGGTGTCTCGCTCCAGGCGTCGGACGTCTTCGAAGGGGGCGTGCTGCTCGGGAAGGGCGGCCGCCCGGTCGGCCGCGACCCCGGCGACGTCCGGCAGCGGATCGCGGACTCGGCGGCCGGGCTCGCGAAGGTCGCCGCGAGCGTCGGGGCGACGCCGGCGCAGCTGTGCCTGGCGTTCACCCTCACCCACCCCGCGACCACGACGACGTTGTTCGGCGCCACCAGCGTCTCGCAACTGGAGGACGACCTCGCGGCGGTCGCGCTGGTGGACCGGGTGGGCGCGGCCGACCTGCGCGCGCTGGTGGAACCGTTCTGGGCGGACCGCGGTGCCGTCGACCCGGAGGGGCCGTGAACCTCTCCGCCGAGACGCTGCCGTCCGTCCGCGCGTCGCTGCGCAACCTCACACCCGGGGAAGCGATCGGCGACCGGGACATCGTGTGGTCGGACCACGTCCTCGACGGCGGCGTCGTCGTCACGGTCCTGCGGCCGCGGCTCGCGCGACCGGACGCGCCCGGGCTGTACAGCATCCACGGCGGCGGGATGGTCATGGACGACCGGTTCGCCGACCTCCCGCGGCTGGTGGCCTTGATCGAGGAGTTCGGGTTCGTCTGCGCGACGGTCGAGTACCGGCTCGCCCCGGAGCACCCGCACCCGGCACCCCTCGAAGACTGCTATGCGGGTCTCGTGTGGTTCGCCTCGACGTACGGTTTCCCGCGGCTGATCGTCGGTGGCGGCAGCGCGGGCGGCGGGCTGAGCGCGGGCGTGGCGTTGCTGGCGCGTGATCGCGGCGGCCCCGCGTTGACGGGGCAGCTGCTGCTGTGCCCGATGCTCGACGACCGGACGTCGGCGGACCTCCCGGATCTCGTGTGGACCCGGGAGGCCAACGACTTCGGCTGGCGCAGCCTGCTGGCCGGGCAGACGTCCCCGTACGCGGCGCCGGCGCGGATGGCGGATCTCGGCGGCCTGCCGCCCGCGTTCGTCGAGGTCGGCGGGGCGGAGCTGTTCCGCGACGAGGACGTGGCCTACGCCCAGCGGCTCGCGCGGGCGGGAGTGCCGACGGAACTGCACGTGTGGGCGCAGGCGCACCACGGCTTCGACCGGTCCGCCCCGGAAGCGGAGGTGACCCGGGCGGCCCTGGCGGCGCGGTCTTCGTGGCTGCGCCGGCTGCTCAGCTCCCCAGGATGAACTTCGCCGCCTGCTCGCCCACCAGAACCGCTGGTGCGTTGGTGTTGCCCGTCGTCACCCGGGGCAGCACCGACGCGTCCGCGACGACCAGCCCTTCGAGACCGTGCACCGCCAGCCGCGGGTCCACCACCGCCGAGGAGTCCGTTCCCATCCGGCACGTCCCGACCTGGTGGTGGTAGCTGATGGCAGTCCGGCGGACGTACTCGCCGACGTCGTCCGCGGGCCCCGGGTACAACGGTTTCGCGCCCCACTCCGAGGCCAGCGCCGGGGCCCGGCCGACCGCCCGGCACTGCTCCACCGACGCCACGAGGCTCTCGAAGTCCGCCCGTGACGACAACGCGCCCAGGTCGATCAGCGGCGAGCCGTCCGGGGCCAGCCGCAGGCTGCCCCGGCTCGCCGGGGCCACCATCCCGGCCATCAGCGAGAACCCGGTCGGCGGCCCGGACATCCACGGCTCGTACATCGGCACGCTGAAGCAGATCGGCTGCGTGTCCGGCACGGCCAGCCCCGGGCGGCTGCGCCAGAACCAGTGCACCTGCGTCACCGACCGGCCGGAAGCCGGCGGCCCGACCTCCCGCGAGGTCGTGAAGATCACCGGGGAAAGCAGGTGATCGTGCAGGTTCCGCCCGACCCCCGGCAGGTCCGCGACGACGTCGACGCCGAGCGCGCGCAGCTCGTCGGCCGGGCCGACGCCGCTGCGCAGCAGGATCGCGGGCGAGGCCAGCGCGCCCGCGGCGAGGACCACCAGGTCCGCCGAAAGGGAGCGCACCTCGTCGCCGAAGGAAGCCACCACCCCGGTCACCCGGGAGCCCGAGACGACCAGGCGGTCGACCAGCGCTCCGGTGTGGACAGTCATCCGGGAAGCCGCGGGCAGGCCGTACGCCTGCCACGTGGTGAGACGCCGGCCGTCCCGCACGGTGATCCGCTCGACGGACACGCCGTCCAGGGTTCCGCTGGTGCAGTCCGGGTTCAGCGGCACCCCGGCCGAGACACACGCGTCCACTATGGACCGCTGGATCGGGTGCAGTGGTTCGTTCGGCACGACGTCGAGCAGGTCTTCCTCGATCCGCGCGAACACCGGCTCGACCTCGGCCCAGGTCCAGCCGGGCAGGTCCCAGCCGTCGTAGTCGGCCGGTGCGCCGCGGACCCAGATCATCGCGTTGAGCGCGTGCGAACCCCCGAGCACGCGCCCCCTCGGCAGGTGCAGGCGCCGGCCGGCCGCGTGCGGCTGCGGGACCGTGTACAGGTCCCAGTCCTCCGGCCCGTGCCACAGTTCCCCGGCCCGGGCAGGGTCGTGGACGGCGGGGTTCCCGTCGGGACCGCCCGCTTCGAGCAGCGTCACCGCCGCACCCGCGTCGGCCAGCCGCCGCGCCACCACCGAACCGGCCGAGCCGGCACCCACCACGATCACGTCCATGCGCCCCAGCCTGGCTCGCGCTCGGCCGCACCGGAGGCATCCCTTCGCGGTCGGTCAACGGGCCTGCGTGAGCGGACAAGACCCGCGGCCGCGCGGCGCCCGATACTCGGCTCACCGAAGGCCGAGGAGGAACCCGGAATGGCGACACGCCTGTGCATCGACGGACAGTGGACCGAAGCCGGCGGCGGTGCCCTCCCGACGCGCGACCCCGCCACCGGCCGGGTGCTCGAAGAGGTCGGCACGGCGGTCGGGGCCGACGTCGACGCCGCCGTCGCGGCCGCCCGGCGCGCGCTCACCGCGCCCGGATGGGCCGGGCTGCTTCCGGTGCAGCGGGCCGCGCTGCTGTTCCGGCTGGCCGACCTCGTCGAGCGGCACCACGAAGAGCTGGCCCGCCTGGAAACCCTCGACCAGGGCCAGCCGATCGGCGTGTCCCGGCGGGTGAGCGTGACCGGCGCGGCGGAGCACTTCCGCTACTTCGCGGGCTGGGTCACGAAGCTGCAGGGCACGACCAACCCGGTGTCCTTCCCGGACACCCTGCACTACACGCGCCGCGAGCCGGTCGGGGTGAACGCCCTGATCACGCCGTGGAACTTCCCGCTGATGATCCTCGCCTGGAAGCTCGCCCCGGCGCTCGCCACCGGCAACACGGTGGTGATCAAGCCCAGCGAGGTCACGCCGCTGACCAGCATCCGCCTGGTCGAGCTGGTCCACGAAGCCGGCATCCCGGCGGGCGTGGTCAACCTCGTCACCGGCGACGGCGCGGTCGGCGCGCTGCTGACCGGGCACCCGGACGTCGACCATGTCTCCTACACCGGCTCCACCGCGGTCGGGAAGCTGATCACCACGGCGAGCGCGGCGTCCAACCTCAAGCGCCTCACCCTGGAACTCGGCGGCAAGGCCCCGAGCGTCATCGCGGCCGACGCCGACATCGACGCCGCCGTCGCGGGCAACCTCGCCGGCGCCACGCTCAACACCGGCCAGGTCTGCGCCGCGTACACGCGCTTCTACGTCGATCGCAAGCGCGAGCAGGAGTTCGTCGAGAAAATGGCGCGCGGTCTCGAGGGTCTGCGGCTCGGCCCCGGCACGGACGAGGCCACGCAGCTCGGCCCGCTGGTGTCCGAGAAGCACCGCGAACACGTCGACTTCCTGGTCGGCACCGGCCGTGAGCAGGGCGCCGACCTGATCACCGGCGGCGCCCCGGTCGAGCGCGACGGCTACTTCTACGCCCCGACGCTGTTCGCCGGCGTCCGCGACGACATGACCATCATGCGCGAGGAGATCTTCGGCCCGGTCCTCGCCGTGACGCCCTACGACGACGGCGACGAGCTCCTCGGCCGCGCCAACGACACCGAGTACGGCCTCGCGGCGACGGTGTGGACGCGCGACCTGCGCACCGCCCAGCGCTACGCGGACGGCATCCGGGCCGGCGCGGTCTTCGTCAACATGCCGCCGATCCCGGACATGGCGGCGCCGTGGGGTGGCTACAAGGCGTCCGGCTGGGGCCGCGAGATGGGCCCGTGGGCGCTGGACGCGTACACCGAAGTCAAGTCCGTCTGGCTCCACTACGGCGGGTGAAAGGGGTTTCCCCACGTCGCAGATCGTATATTATTTGAAATACCTTCTCCGAACCGGCAGGCAGGACCACGGATGACGACCCTCCCGCAGCGGCCCGGCAAGATCATCGCCCTGCATCTCAACTACCGCTCCCGCGCCGCACAGCGCGGCCGGGTACCGGAGCAGCCGTCGTACTTCCTCAAGCCCTCGACGTCCGTCGCGGCGAGCGGTGCCGCGCTCGAACGGCCGGCGGGCACCGAGCTGCTGGGCTTCGAAGGCGAGATCGCGCTGGTCATCGGCCGCACCGCCCGCCGGGTCTCCCCCGCCGACGCCTGGTCGTACGTCGGCGGCGTCACCGCCGCCAACGACTTCGGCGTCTACGACCTCCGCTACGCCGACAAGGGCAGCAACCTGCGGTCGAAGGGCGGCGACGGCTTCACCCCGCTCGGCCCGGCGGTCCTGTCCGCCGCCGGCGTCGACCCGGCCGCGCTGCGGCTGCGGACCTGGCTCAACGGCGAGCTGGTCCAGGAGGACACCACGGCCGACCTGCTGTTCGGCTTCGGCAGGCTGGTCGCCGACCTCTCGCAGCTGATCACCCTCGACCCCGGCGACGTCGTCCTGACCGGCACGCCCGCGGGCGCGTCGGTCGCCGTCCCCGGCGACGTCGTCGAGGTCGAGGTCGACACCGCCGGGCACACCACCGGCCGGCTGGTCACGCCGATCACCGCGGGGACCGTCCCCTTCGGACCGTACGGCGCGCTCCCCCGTGTGGACGAGCAGCAGCGGGCAGACGCGTACGGAACGTCCACTCCGGACTTCGTGCTGACCGCGGACCTGAAGCGGCGCATCGAATCCGTAGGCACCGCGACGCTGTCGGCCCAGCTGCGCAAGCGCGGCCACAACGCCGTGTCGATCGACGGGCTGACGTCGACCCGGCCCGGTACCCGGCTGACCGGCCGCGCGCGGACCCTGCGGTACCTGCCCTACCGCGAGGACCTGTTCACGTCCCGCGGCGGCGGCTACAACGCGCAGAAGCGGGCGATCGACGGCCTCGGCCCCGGTGACGTCCTGGTCATGGAGGCCCGCGGCGAGCGCGGTACCGGCACGGTGGGCGACATCCTGGCGCTGCGGGCGCAGGTGCGCGGCGCCGCCGGGATCGTCACCGACGGCGGGGTCCGCGACCTGGCCGCGGTGTCCGCTTTGGACATTCCCACCTACCACGCCGGGCCGCACCCGGCGGTGCTCGGCCGGCGGCACGTGCCGTGGGACGTCGACGTCGCGATCGCCTGCGGCGGCGCGGCCGTGTGCCCCGGCGACGTGATCGCCGGCGACGGCGACGGCGTTCTCGTCATCCCGCCGGGCCTCGTCGAGGAGGTCGTCGAGGCGGCGATCGAGCAGGAGCTGCAGGAGACGTTCATCGCCGAGCAGGTCGCCGCGGGCGAGCGCGTCGAGGGCCTCTACCCGATGGACGAGCACTGGCGCGGGAGGTACGCCGCATGGCTCGCGAAACGGTGAACGGCACCGCGATGAGCAAGTCGCGGATCGCCTACGAGTGGATCAAGGCGCGGATCGCCGACGGCACCTTCTCCCCCGGCTACCGCCTCGTGCTCGGCCAGCTCGCCCAGGAGCTCGGCGTCAGCGTCGTCCCGATCCGCGAAGCCATCCGGCTGCTGGAAGCCGAAGGGCTGGTGACCTTCGAGCGCAACGTCGGCGCGCAGGTCGCTATGGTCGACGAACGCGAGTACCAGCACACGATGCAGACCCTCGCGCTCGTCGAGGGGTACGCCGCCGCGCTCGCAGCGCCCCTGCTGCCGCCCGGCGCGCTGGCCGCGGCCCGGGCGTTGAACGCCGAGCTGGCGGACTGCCTCGGGCACTTCGAACCGGCCCGGTTCACCGCGCTCAACCGCGACTTCCACGCCGTGCTGTTCGGCGCCTGCCCCAACCCGCAGGTCCTCGACCTCGTCCGGCGCGGCTGGGACCGCCTCAGCGGCCTGCGCACCTCGACGTTCAGCTTCGTCCCCGGCCGCGCCCGGCAGTCCGTGGCCGAGCACGAGCACATCCTCGGCCTGCTCGGCGCCGGCGCCCCCGCCGCCGACGTCGAGCAGGCCGTCCGCGCCCACCGGCTGGCCACCCTGGACGCCTTCCTCGCCCACCGCCACCCCTGACCTCCAGGAAGGAACCCCATGCGCTTCCGCTCCGACCCCCAGGCCATCCGCGGGTCGATCGCGCCGCTGATGACGCCGTTCACCACCGAGGGCGCCGTCGACCACGACGGCCTGGCGAACCTCGTGCGCTGGCAGCTTGCTTCGGGCTCGCACGGCATCTCGATCGGCGGCTCCACCGGCGAACCGGGTTCGCAGACGGTCGCCGAGCGCGCCGAGGCGATCCGGACGGTGGCCGCCGAGGTCGGCGACCGCGTCCCGTTCGTCCCGGGCACCGGCTCGGCGAAGCTCGACGAAACCCTGGAGCTGACCGCGCTGGCGCGGGACGCCGGCATCGACGCGGCGCTGGTCATCACCCCGTACTACGCGCGGCCGACGCAGGACGCGCTGTTCGTCTGGTACCGCACGGTCTGCCGCGAGTTCCCCGACCTGCCGATCGTCGCCTACAACGTGCCGAGCCGGACCGCCGTCGACCTCGCGCCGGAGACGGTCGCGCGGCTGTACCGCTCGTGCGAGAACTTCGTCGGGATCAAGGAGACGACGAAGGACTTCGAGCACTTCTCCCGGGTGCTGCACCTCTGCGGCCGCGAACTGCTGGTGTGGTCCGGGATCGAGCTGCTCTGCCTGCCGCTGCTGGCCCTCGGCGGCGCCGGGTTCGTCAGCGCGACGGCCAACATCGCCCCGGCCGCGTGCGCGGAGATGTACACCGCGTGGCAGTCGGGCGACCACGAGCGCGCCCGGGAGCTCCACTACGGCCTGCACCCGCTGGTGGACCTGCTGTTCGTGGAAACCAACCCGGCGCCCGGCAAGTGGGTGCTGGAGCAGCGCGGGCTGATCGCCTCCGGGCACGTCCGGCCACCCCTGATCCCGCCGACCGAATCCGGCGTCGCCCGGATCACCGAACTGCTGGCCGAAGGCGCGAAGTACCTCACGCCGGCCGACGGCTTCACCGTGGAAGGGAAGCAATGAGCCACTACGTCCCGGAAGGACTGCCGGGCGAGCTGAAGCACTACATCGGCGGCGAGCTCGTCGACAGCGTCTCGGGCAAGACGTTCGACGTGCTCGACCCGGTGTCCAACACGCCCTACGCCACCGCGGCCGCGGGCCAGGCCGAGGACGTCGACCGCGCGGTCGCCGCGGCGCGCACGGCCTTCACCGACGGGCCGTGGCCGCGGATGCCGCCGCGGGCCCGCGCCCGGATCCTGAACAAGATCGCCGACGCGGTCGAAGCCCAGGACGAGCGGCTGGCCGAGCTGGAGACGTTCGACACCGGGCTGCCGATCAGCCAGGCGCTCGGGCAGGCGCAGCGCGCGGCCGAGAACTTCCGGTTCTTCGCCGACCTCGTCGTCGCGCAGGCCGACGACACCTACCAGGTGCCCGGGCGGCAGGTGAACTACGTGCACCGCAAGCCGGTCGGCGTCGCCGGGCTGATCACGCCGTGGAACACGCCCTTCATGCTGGAGAGCTGGAAGCTCGCGCCGGCGCTGGCGTCGGGCTGCACGGTCGTGCTCAAGCCCGCCGAGTTCACGCCGCTGTCGGCGAGCCTGTGGGCGGGGATCTTCGCCGGCGCGGGGCTGCCCGACGGCGTGTTCAACCTGGTCAACGGCTTCGGTGAGGAAGCGGGCGACGCGCTCGTCAAGCACCCGGACGTACCGCTGATCTCGTTCACCGGTGAGACCACGACCGGGCAGACGATCTACCGCAACTGCGCGGCGCACCTCAAGGGCATGTCGATGGAGCTGGGCGGCAAGTCCCCGGCGATCGTCTTCGCCGACGCCGACCTCGACGCCGCGCTCGACTCGACGCTGTTCGGCGTGTTCTCCCTCAACGGCGAACGCTGCACCGCGGGCAGCCGCATCCTGGTCGAACGGCCGATCTACGAGGAGTTCTGCACGCGGTACGCCGAGCGGGCGGCGAACATCGTCGTCGGGGATCCGCACGACCCGGCGACCGAGGTCGGCGCGCTGGTCCACCCCGAGCACCACGAGAAGGTGATGCGGTACGTCGAGCTGGGCAAGTCCGAGGGGCGGCTGCTCGCCGGCGGCGGCCGTCCGTCCGGTTCGGACACCGGGAACTACGTGGCGCCGACCGTGTTCGCCGACGTGCCGTCGTCGGCGCGGATCTTCCAGGAGGAGATATTCGGGCCGGTCGTCGCGCTGACCCCGTTCGACACCGAAGCCGAGGCGCTCGCCCTGGCCAACGACGTCAAGTACGGGCTGGCCGCATACCTCTGGACGTCGAACCTGGAGCGGGCGCACACCTTCGCGCAGTCGGTCGAAGCCGGGATGGTCTGGCTGAACTCGCACAACGTCCGCGACCTGCGGACGCCGTTCGGCGGGGTCAAGGCCTCCGGCCTCGGCCACGAAGGCGGCTACCGCTCGCTCGACTTCTACACCCACCAGCAGGCGATCCACGTCTCGCTCGGACCGGTGCACACGGCCCGGTTCGGCAGTGTCCGGAAGGGACAGTCATGACCACCACCCCGCCGGACGTGCTCCGCTGCGCCTACGCCGAACTCGTCGTCACCGACCTCGCCGCGTCCCGGGCCTTCTACGTGGACGTGCTCGGCCTCGTCGTCACCCACGAAGACCCCGAAGCGCTCTACCTCCGGGCGTTCGAGGAGTACCTGCACCACTCTCTGGTGCTGCGCAAGGGGTCCACGCCCGCGCTCGCCGTGCTCGCCTACCGCGTCCGCGGCGCCGCCGACCTCGATCTGGCCGACGAGTACTACCGCTCGCTGGGCTGCCGGGTCGAGCGGCGGGAACCGGGCGCGACGCGCGGGATCGGCGAGGCGGTGCGGGTCGTCGACCCGCTCGGGTTCCCGGTCGAGTTCTTCCACGAGGCCCGGCACGTCGAACGGTTCACGCAGCGCTACGACGTCCACGGCGCCGGCGCACTGTCGCGATTGGACCACTTCAACCTCGACACCCCCGACGTCCCGGCGGCCCGGAAGTACTACGAGGGCCTGGGTTTCCGCGTGTCCGAGGACATCCAGGACGACGAGGGCACGGTGTACGCGGCGTGGATGTTCCGCAAGCCGACGGTCCACGACGTCGCCCTGACCGGCGGGAACGGCCCGCGGCTGCACCACATCGCGTTCGCCTCGCACGAACGGCACCAGATCCTGCACATCTGCGACCACCTGGGCGCGCTGCGCAAGCCGGGGGCGATCGAGCGCGGCCCCGGCCGCCACGGCGTCTCCAACGCGTTCTACCTGTACCTGCGCGATCCCGACGGGCACCGCATCGAGATCTACACCCACGACTACTACACCGGCGACCCCGACAACCCGGTGATCACGTGGGACGTCCACGACAACCAGCGCCGCGACTGGTGGGGCAACCCGGTGGTGCCGAGCTGGTACACCGACGCGTCGGTGGTGCTGGACCTCGAGGGCGCGGTCCAGGCGGTCGTCGAACGCGCCGAACCCCGCGAAGCCGACGTCACCATCGGCGCCGACGGGTTCTCCTTCGCCGGCGGGGAGGCGGAGTTCAAGTTAGGCGAGCAGGTCTGAGAACCACGCGCGCGTGCGGTTCAGGACGTCGATCTGGTGGTCGCGTTCGCGGATCGAGTGGCCCTCGCGCGGGTAGACGACGAACTCGTGGGGACGGTCACCGAGGGCGCGGTGCAGGAGTTCGGCCTGCGACCGCGGGACGTTGGTGTCGTCGGCGCCGTGCAGGATCAGCACGGGCGTGCGGATGCGGCCGGCGTGGGTGATCGGGCTGTTCTCCCGGCCGCCCAGCGCCGCTTCGAAGCGGGAGTGGTCGCCGGTCGCGGCCAGGAGCGGCCAGTCGGTGACGCCGGCGCCGACCACGGCCGCCTTGAACCGGTCGGTCCGCGTGACGGCCCAGGCGGCGAAGAACCCGCCGTGGCTCCAGCCCCCGATGCCGAGCCGGGCTTCGTCGGCGACGCCGTCCCCGACGAGGAGGTCGATGCCGGCCAGGACGTCGGTGTACTCGGCACCGCCGACGTCCCCGGCGACGCTTTCGGCGAAGGCGTGGCCGTGGCCGAGGCCACCGCGCGCGTTCGGGAGGAACACCGCGAACCCGGCCGCGGCGAGCCACTGGCCGGAGGGGTACCAGCCGAGGTGGAAGCGGTCGGCGTAGCGGTCGTGCGGACCGCCGTGGACGAGGGTGACGAGCGGGAACGGACCGTCGGCCGTCGTCCGGCCGGGCGGCAGGACCAGGAGCCCGTCGAGGTCGAGGCCGTCCGGCGCGCGGTAGGCCAGCCGGTGCTGGGCGCCCCAGGTGTGCCGCGGCGCCGGCGCGCTGATGCGTTTCAGGGTGTGTGGCGCGCCGGCGTGGATTTCCTCGGGCACGGCCGCGGTGCTCACGACGAGGGCGATCGTGCCGCCGTCCCGGCTCGCGGTGAGGGAGGTGCCGTGGACCTCGGTGAGCCCGGTGAAGGTCTGCGCACCCGGGTCGAGGCGGCGCAGCGTCGTGTCCAGGCCTTCGGCGAACAGGGCGAGGGGTGGGCCGGTGCCGACCTGGGTGAGTTCGATCGGGCAGCTGTCCAGGCCGGCGGTGAGGTTGAGGCCGTCGGCGAAGACCGCGGTGCCGCCGATGAGGCCCGGCGGGGTCAGGCCCAGGTAGGCGAGGTGCCAGTCGGTGCCGTCGTGCCACCAGGCCGGGTCGGACGCTTCGAGCGCCGGGGTGGGCTGGTCACGGGTCTCGCCGGTGGCGAGGTCGACGAAGTGGAGGCCGGGCTCGAAGACGCCGGGCTCGCGATCGGCGCAGGACCAGGTGAGGACGGCGAGGGTGGTCCCGTCCGGCCGGGCGGCGGCTTCGCGGACGTGCCGGCGGCCGAGGTCGCCGAGGGGTTCGACGGCGAGGGTGCGGAGGTCGAGCAGCCAGAGCCGATCGGGACACGACCGGGTGGCCGGGCCGTCCGGCCGCTCCGGGGGTGTCTGGCTGCCCAGGCCGCCAGGCCGCTCGGGGCGGGCTTCGCCGTAGCCGCCCCGCGAACCCGCCTGCAGCTGCGCACGGCCACCAGGCCCCACGGCCCGCACCCAGGGATCCGCCGGCCGATCCTCCGGGTCCGGGGCGATCACCACCACCGAATCCGCCAGCGGGACCTGACCGCTGATGCCCGCCGGCCACTCGGTGAGCTGCTCGGGAGCACCGCCGCCGAGGCGGATCCGGTGCAGCTGCGCCGTTTCCCCCTCCGACAGGAAGAACACCGAGCCGGAGTCCGGGGCCCACCGGGGTGCCGCACCGGCCGCCAGCTTCCGCGGCGCCGCACCGCCGTCGGACGGGGCCAGCCACAGCTCGCTCACCCGGTACTTCCCGACTCGTCCCACCGGCGCCGTCGCGTAGACCACCCACCGGCCGTCCGGGGAGATCCGCGGCTCGCGCGGCACGTTCCGGTCCACCACCGCTTCCGCCGTCAGCACCCGGCCCAGTGTGCCGCACAGCGGATCAGCCGGGGGCCAGCGTCCCCAGCAGGTCCTCGTGCCGGCCCGGTTCGCGCAGGTGCGGGGCTTCGAGGGGGCCGGCGTCCGGGTCGCCGGCGCGGACGGCGGCCAGGAAGCGGACCACCGCGCGGGGTTCGGGGAGCACTTCGCCGCCCAGGTAGGACAGCACCGTCGCGCCGCCCGCGTCCTCGATCGCCGCCGCCCAGCCGTTCGCCTCGTCCCAGACCAAGGCCAGGTCATGGTCGGGGAACCGGCTCAGGCGCCAGTCGAGCGCGATGTACGCCGCCGCGGGCGTGCCCGCGTCCAGCGTGCAGGACTCCGGTCCGACCCCCACCGCGCGGGCCACCGCGGCGACGTACCCGCGCAGGCCCCGCTCGAACGAGAACTCCGTGTCACGCCCGAAATCGATCAGAATGCTCAACGCCGCCTCGCTTTCCCCGTCCGCCGCGGGATCCCCGCGGTCCGAGCGCCGGGTACCCGGCCGCCGCCGCGATCAATCCCGGCGCTGCCGTGTCATCGATCCGGCGACATCACACTTGTCGTCGTTTCGATGACATGTTAGAACGGGGGTACCAGAACGACCACCGAGAAAGGTCCAGTCCCCCGTGACCGCATCGATCGCGCTGCCGACCGGTTACCAGCACCCCGCCGTCCCCGCGCTGCTCGACTACCTGCGCGACGTCACCGCCGAGCTCGGGATCGGCCTCGAGTCGTGCACCCTCGACCACGACGCGCCGCTGTCGGCGTACGTCGCCCTGGACACGCGGCTGCCGCACTACCCCGACCGCGACCTCGCGCTCCTCTGGGACGAGGAACGCGGCTGGGCGGCGGCCATCGAGACGCACTCCGGCGAGGACCTGATCGTGCTGCGCTACCTGGGCGGCCCGGCGGTGGCTCCGGCGCCGCGGCGGGTCGCGCGGTTCGTCACCGCGCTGCACGAGGACGACCACACCGTCGGCCGGCCCGACCCCGTCCTGCTGCGGTCCGCCGGCGACGCCGGGCTCGCCGACCTGCTGCGCCGGTCATGACGCTCCCCCTGCCGGAGAGCTTCGCGCTCACCCTGCGCGGCTACGACCGGGAGCAGGTCGACGAGCGGATCGACGAGCTGCTCACCGAGATCCGCCTGCTCACGGCCGACCGCGACGCCGCGGTCGCCGAAGCGGAGAACCTCGCGCGGCGCCTCGAACAGGCCCGCTCCGACAACGCCGCATTGCGGGCCCGCGCCGACCGCCTGTGCCGGAGCCCCGCCGATCCGGCCGCGGTCGGCGACCGCGTGCGGCACCTGCTCGAACTGGCCCACGCCGAAGCCGACGGCGTCGTCGCGGCGGCCCGGCAGCGAGCGGCGGCGATCGTCGGCGAAGCGGAGGAAACGGCGGCCCGCAGGCTCGAGGACGCCCGGGCCCGCGCGGCCGCGGAGGCCGAGTACGCCCGGCGCCGCGCCGAGCACCTCGCCGCCCTCGAACGGCGGATCGCCCGCCGGCTGGAGAAGATCGACGCGTTCCTCGCCGAAGCGGCGGAACTGCTCGAAGAGGACACGCCGCTGCACGCCGTCGCCTGAACCGATCCCACCACCCGGGACGCGCCGGAAAACCGGGTCCGGGCGGCACGGTGCGCCCGCCGTCGGCGTGAGGCAGGATCGGGTTCGTGACCATCGATCAGGCCGGGGTGCCGCAGGCCCCGCCGTTCCCCGAACACGAAGCCCGCGTCGACGCGCTGCGGCGGCAGCTCACCGCCATCGCCGGTGAAGCGACCGTCCGGCTCGCCAAGCGGACCTCCAACCTCTTCCGCTCCCGGGCCGCCGCGAAGCACCCGGGGCTGGACGTCTCCGGCTTCACCCACGTGCTGCGCGTCGACCCCGCGAGCCGCACCGCCGACGTCGAAGGGATGGTCACCTACGAACAGCTCGTCGACGCCACCCTGCCGCACGGCCTGATGCCGCTGGTCGTCCCGCAGCTGAAGACCATCACCCTCGGCGGCTCGGTCACCGGCCTCGGCATCGAGTCCTCGTCGTTCCGCAACGGCATGCCGCACGAGTCCGTGCTCGAACTCGAAGTGCTCACCGGGGACGGCCGGATCGTCGTCGCCACACCGGACAACGAGCACCAGGCCCTCTTCCGCGGCTTCCCGAACTCCTACGGCACCCTCGGGTACGCACTGCGCCTGAAGATCGCCCTCGAACCGGTCAAGCCGTTCGTGGCCCTCCGCCACGTCCGCCACCACGACCGCGACAGCTACTTCAGCGCCCTGGCGGAGGCCTGCGACAGCGGCGAACACGACTTCGTCGACGGCACGGTCTTCGGCCCCGACGAGCTGTACCTGACGCTGGCGAAGTTCACCGACACCGCGCCCGCGACGAGCGACTACACCTGGCTGGACATCTACTACCGCTCGATCCGGCGACGGGAAACCGACCACCTCACCGTCCGCGACTACCTCTGGCGCTGGGACACCGACTGGTTCTGGTGCTCGCGCGCGTTCGGCGTCCAGCACCGGCTGCCGCGGCTGCTGCTCGGCCGCCGGTTCCTGCGGTCGTCGGTCTACTGGAAGGCCGTGGCGCTCGACCGGCGGTTCAAGATCGCGCAGCGGCTGCTCAAGCTGCGTCGCCTCCCCCCGGAGGAAACGATCGTGCAGGACATCGAGGTCCCGATCGGGCGCGCCGCGGAGTTCCTCGAGTTCTTCGAACGGGAGATCCCGATCAGCCCCGTGTGGATCTGCCCGCTGCGGCAGCGCCCCGGCGGTGTGCGCTGGCCGCTCTACGAGCTGGACCCCGAAGCGCTGTACGTCAACTTCGGGTTCTGGTCGGCCGTCCCGCTCGACCCCGGTGAGCGCGACGGCGTGCACAACCGGATGATCGAAGCCGAGGTCACCCGGCTGGGCGGGCACAAGTCGCTGTACTCGGACAGCTTCTACGCCGAGGACGAGTTCTGGCGGCTCTACAACGGCGACGCCTACCGGGACCTCAAGCGGACCTACGACCCGGCCGGGCGGCTGCTCGGCCTCTACGAGAAATGCGTCCGCCGCCGGTGAAAGGAACGAACGTGAACCAGGCAAGCACCCCGGTCGGCGAAGTCTTCGAGCGCCTGCTCGGCCCCCGCGCGACCGTGTCGATCACCGCCTACGACGGCAGCAGCAGCGGCCCGGCCGACGCGCCGGTCGCGATCCAGGTGCGCTCGCCGCTGGCCCTGGACTACCTGATGTCCTCGCCGGGCGACCTCGGCCTCGCCCGCGCGTACGTCGCCGGCGCGCTCGACGTCACCGGCGACCTCTACACGGCACTGCACGCCCTGTCGGCGCAGGTCGACCAGCTCAGCCCGGCCGACCGGCTGTGGCTGCTGCGCAAGCTGGGCCCGCGCCACCTGCGCGTGGTCAAGCCGCCCGCCGAGGAGCACCCCAGCCGGTTCCGGCGCGGGCTGACCGCGCTGCGGCACTCGAAGGGCCGCGACAGCGAAGCCATCGCCAGCCACTACGACGTGTCCAACCGGTTCTACGAGCTGGTCCTCGGGCCGTCCATGGCCTACACGTGCGCGGTGTTCCCGGAGGCCGGCTCCTCCCTGGAGGAGGCGCAGTACCACAAGTTCGACCTGGTCTGCCGCAAGCTCGGCCTCCGGCCCGGGATGAAGCTGCTCGACGTCGGCTGCGGCTGGGGCGGCATGGTCGCGCACGCCGTCCGGCACTACGGCGTCGAGGCGCTCGGGGTCACGCTCTCGCGCGAGCAGGCCCAGTGGGCGCAGAAGAACATCGTCGCCCTCGGGCTGGCCGACCGCGCCGAGATCCGCCACCTCGACTACCGGGACGTCACCGAGACCGGGTTCGACGCGATCTCCTCGATCGGCCTCACCGAGCACATCGGCGCCCGCAACGTGCCCGGGTACTTCCGGTTCCTCGCGGGGAAGCTGAAGCCGCACGGGCGGCTGCTCAACCACTGCATCACCAACCCGGACACCAGCGTCGCGCACCGCTCGCGCGGGTTCATCGACCGCTACGTCTTCCCCGACGGCGAACTCGAAGCCCCCGGCGAGCTGATGACGGCCATGCACGACGCCGGGCTGGAGGTCCGCCACTCGGAGAACCTCCGCGAGCACTACGCGCTGACGCTGGCGGGCTGGTGCGCGAACCTCGACGAGCACTGGGACGAGGCCGTTTCCGAGGCCGGTGCCGGGCGCAGCCGCGTCTGGGCGCTGTACCTCGCGGCCTGCCGGCTCGCCTTCGAACGCCGGGAGATCGAGCTGCACCAGATCCTCGGCGTGCGGACCGACAGCGAGGGTGGAATGGGCATGCCGTTGCGCCCCGATTGGGGAGTTTGAGACCGGGCGTGCCCCGCGCGGGCGTTGATGGGAGGATGGTGGGGAGACCAGGGTGTCCGAACGGGACATCCCGGCTCACTACAAAGAGTAGGTATGGGTATGGCTCAGGGCAGTGTCAAGTGGTTCAACGGCGAAAAGGGCTTCGGCTTCATCGCCCAGGATGGCGGGGGTCCGGACGTGTTCGTCCACTACTCCGAGATCCAGGGCACCGGCTTCAAGTCCCTCGATGAGGGCCAGCGCGTGGAGTTCGAGATCGGCCAGGGCCAGAAGGGCCCGCAGGCCCAGCGCGTGAGCGTCATCTGAGCCACGAGGCACCGAAGGCCCTCGCCCTCCGGGGCGGGGGCCTTTCTCGTGTCCGGCCACACTGCGGATTCACAACGATCAGGTAACGTGGGCCGGGTCGAGAGCTCCCCTCGGATGCCGGCGTCCCGCCGGTCTCACTCCCGACACCGGGCCGTCCAGGCCGATCGCCGGCAAGGAGCGGCGACGCGCCGGGCCCGCCGCAGACCGCTGACCGCCGGGTGTTCCCGCTCCCCGGCCGCCCGCGCGTGGATTCGCTCCGCCGCGTGTCGACCTCGAAACGAGTAGTGCATGACAGCCTCCGTGAAGGCTTCCCGTCCCGTTCCCAAACCGGTGCTCTCCGGCCGTCAGACGGTGGCCGAGCTGATCACCATCCGGACGTTCCTGCTGGTCCCGTTCCTCGCGCTCGCCGCGGCCGTCCCGGTGTTCTGGGGCTGGGGCGTCAGCTGGCTCGACCTCACCATCGGCGGCGCGTTCTTCGTCGTGTCGACGCTGGGGATCACCGTCGGCTACCACCGCTACTTCACCCACGGCGCGTTCCGCGCGAAGCGGGTGCTGCGGATCGCGCTGGCGGTCGCCGGCGGCCTCGCCGCGCAGGGCCCGGTGATCGGCTGGGTCGCCGACCACCGCCGCCACCACGCCTTCTCCGACCGCGAAGGCGACCCGCACTCGCCGTGGCTGTTCGGCACCTCGGCGGTGGCGCTCGCCCGCGGCTTCTGGCACGCGCACATGGGCTGGCTCTTCGGCCGCGACAAGACCAACGTCGACCGCTTCGCCCCCGACCTGGCCGGCGACCGCGACATGCGCGTCGTCGACCGGCTCTTCCCGCTCTGGGTCGTGCTGAGCCTGCTGCTCCCGCCGCTGCTCGGCGGCCTGATCACGCTGTCGTGGTGGGGCGCGCTGACCGCGTTCCTCTGGGCCGGGCTGGCGCGGATCTCGTTCCAGCACCACGTGACCTGGTCGGTGAACTCGATCTGCCACATGATCGGCGAGCGCCCGTTCGCCAGCCGCGACCGGTCGGCGAACTTCTGGCCACTGGCGATCCTGTCCATGGGCGAGTCCTGGCACAACACCCACCACGCCGACCCGACGTCGGCCCGCCACGGCGTGCTGCGCGGCCAGATCGACGTCTCCGCGCGGGTGATCTGGGCGTTCGAGAAGCTGGGCTGGGCGTGGAACGTGCGGTGGCCCACCCCGAAGCGGCTGGCCGCGCTCGCCCGCTGACGAAAGCCCGCCGAAAGTCCTTGCCCGTCGTGACCCGCCGGGTGATGTTGGCCGGATGGACACCGTCGCGCTGACCTTCGACGACGGCCCGTACCCCTCGACGACGCCGGCGCTGCTGGCGGCGCTCGGCGGAGTGCGGGCGACGTTCTTCCTGTGGGGCGAACACGCCGCCGCGCACCCGGAGCTGGTCCGGGAGATCGCGGCCGCCGGCCACGTGCTCGGCAACCACACCTGGACCCACCCCCACCTGACCGGTCTGCCGGCGCGGGTGCGCGACCAGGAGGTCCGGCGGACGCAGGACCTCCTGGTGGCCCTGACCGGGCAGCGCCCGGTGCTGTTCCGGCCGCCCTACGGCGACACGGACGGCGCCGTCCGGGCGACCGCAGCCGGGCACGGGCTGACCGAGGTGCTGTGGACCGTCGACACCCGCGACTGGGATGGCGCTTCCGAGGACGAGATCGTCGCGGCGGCCGGCCGCGTCGCGCCGGGCGGCGTCGTGCTGATGCACGAAGGCCGCCCGGCGACCGTGGCGGCGGTCCCGCGGATCCTCGCGGGACTCGCCGCCCGCGGCCTGCGGCCGGGACTCACCAGGGGTTGATCCGCAGGTACGCCGGCTTCGGCTGCAGGTTCTCGTCGAACAGGCAGGCCGCTCCTTCGCCGGGGAAGACGTCCGGCACCCACGAGTGCCGGTCGGTGAAGCCCCACGTCGTGAACTCGACGCACCGCCGGACCGCCTGGCAGCCGTCCCAGAGCTGGTCGAAGTAGCTCGCCTGCGTGTCGAGCTTCGCCGCGTCGGGCGGAGTGGGGATCCGGACATCGGCCTCGGTGACCGCGACGTCGACGCCGAGCTTCGTCAGGCGGGCGAGGTTCTCGCGGTACTGGCCGGGGAAGCCGTACTGGATCGACAGGTGCGCCTGGACGCCGACGCCGCCGATCGGGACACCCTGCCGCCGCAGCGTCTTCACCAGGTCGTACACCGCGTCGCTCTTCGGGTTGATCCCTTCGATGTTGTAGTCGTTGATGTAGAGCGTCGCCGACGGGTCGGCCGCGTGCGCCCAGCGGAAGACGTCGGCGACAAAGCCGTCGCCGAGCTTCTGCCGGAAGACGGTGTCGCGGCGGGTGCCGTCCTCGTTGAAAATTTCATTGACGACGTCCCAGGCGCGGATCTTTCCTCGGTACCGCTTCACTTCCGTGGTGATGTGCTCGCGCAGGACGCGGCGCAGCTCGTCGGCGGGCAGCGCGGCGACCCAGTCCGGCAATTGGGAGTGCCAGACCAGGGTGTGGCCGCGGACGGTCTTGTGGTGCGCTTGCGCGTACCGGACGATCGCGTCGGCGCCCGACCAGTCGTACTGGCCGCGGACGGCCTCGACCGTCCCCCATTTCATCTCGTTCTCGGGCGTCACGTTGTCGAATTCACGGGTGAGCACGGCCCGGTAGTCGGGTTCGTCCGCCAGGTAGGCGGCCGCCACGGCACTGCCCACGTACTTGTGGGTGATGGCTTTCAGCGGAACGGACGCCGCCGCGGCGGGCGCCTGCCACCCGGCAATGCCCGCGACGAGCGCCGCCGTCATGAGCGCGCGTTTAATCGGAATTCTCCGCAGCATCTGCTTCCTCCATTTGTCCGAAAGTTTCGAGGAGTGTCAAATCGGGTTTCGATGACCTAGAATCTCCTCCATGACAACGAAGTCCGACGATCCCGAGCCCTGCGCGTCCCGGGTCACCATCGCCCGGATCGCGGCCGAAACCGGGGTTTCCGTTCCGACCGTTTCGAAAGTCCTGAACGGCCGCCCCGACGTCGCCGAAAGCACCCGCGCACGGGTGGAAGCCGTCATCGGGAAATACGGTTACCGCCGCCGGGCCGACGAACGGTCCCGCCGTTCCCGGTTGCTGGAACTGATGTTCCACGAACTCGAAAGCACGTGGGCGCTGGAAATCATCCGCGGGGTCGAGTACGTCGCCCGCGAAAACGGGATGGCGGTCGTCCTCGCGGAATCGTCGGGCCGGCACACGCCCGGCCAGAGCTGGCTGGAAAGCGTGCTGGCGCGGCGGCCGGTCGGCATCATTTCGGTGTGCTCCGACTTCACCGGCGGCCAGCTGGCGAAGCTCCGGGCCCGCGACATCCCGCTCGTCGTCGTCGACCCGGCCGGCGCGCCGGGACCGGAGACGCCCTCGATCGGGGCCACGAACTGGCAGGGCGGCCTGACCGCGACCCGGCACCTGGTGGAGCTGGGGCACCGCCGGATCGCGATGATCGGCGGGCCGGACGGGGTGCTGTGCAGCCGGGCGAGAATCGACGGCTACCGCACGGCGCTGGAAACCGCGGGGCTGGCGTTCGACCCGGCGCTGGTCCGCCGGGGCGACTTCCACGTCCGGTCGGGTTACCGGGAGCTGGCGTCACTGCTGACCCTCCCGGATCGTCCGACGGCGGTGTTCGCGGGCAGCGACCTGCAGGCCCTGGGCGTGTACGAAGCAGCACGCGACGCGGGGTTGCGCATCCCGGACGACCTGAGCGTGGTCGGCTTCGACGACCTGCCGGTGGCCCGCTGGCTGACCCCGGAGCTGACGACGATTCGCCAGCCCCTGCAGGAGATGGCGGCGGCGGGGGCCCGGCTGGCGATTTCGCTGGCGCGCGGGACGCACCCGGAGAGCCACCGGCTCGAGCTGGCGACGAGCCTGGTGGTCCGGCAGAGCACCGCCGCCCCGGCGCACCAGGTGGTCGCGGCCGGCCGGCCGTGAGCGACCGCCCGGCCGTTCCCGGGCTTCCGGGCGTGAGCGACCGGCAAAGGCCAGGCCCGGTTCCCGGACTGCCGGGCGCCGGAATTGTCGGTGCCCGCCGGTAGAGTGGAAGACGGGGGGCGCCCCCGGCGGCTCGGCCCCGCGGCAGCCCAACCCCCAGCGGCTCGACCCCGCGGCCACCCCAACCCCCGCCGCTTCCGGAGCCCGCTCATCCCGGCCACCGCATGCTCTCCGGCGGCCCCAGGTAGCTCGGCCGCAGCCCGCCGGTGTCGACCACCAGCTTCTGGACCACCACCGCCGGGTCGACCATCCACACCTTCAGCACGTGCGGGCCCGCCCCCACCTCGTGCCGCGTCGAGGTCAGGTTCACGTTGTCCGACGTCGTCCGCTCCCACTGGCGGTTCATCGTCATGTCGTCGGCGCCCGTGGCCTTCGTGATGTTCACGACCTGCGGTGCCGCGTCGTCGAACGACACCGCGTAGCGCAACCCGTCGCCCTGCAACACGTTGCTGCGCGGGGACAAGTACGCCCACACCGTCACCGGCCCCGGCGTCACCAGCGTCATCCGGTACTCCAGCCGCGGCCCGGTGCCCGCCGGGCGGCTCGCCGCGGTCACCGGGAACGGCGTCATCCCCGCGCCCGTCCGGCCCAGGTCCGGGATCGCCCGCCACGAAACCGGCCCGGCGGGCACGTTCGCGCTGCAGTGCGCGGCCTCCATCGACACGTACCCGCCCGCCTCGACGAACCCGCGCCGCCACGGGGCCGGCAGGTCCACCTGCCGCACGACCGCGTCCACCACCACCGACTGCCCCGCTCCCGACACCGTGATCGGCACGGTCGTGGTGCCCTTCGGCGCCCGGCTCCAGTCGATCCGCACGGTCATCCGCAGCTCCTCCTCCACCCGGCCGCCGCGCGGCTCGACCCGGACCCACGGCGCGCCCGCGACGGAGACCTGGCAACGGAACGGCGCCCGGCCCCGGTTGAAGACGTCGATGTACTGCGCCGGCGCGCTCTGGAACGGGCTGAACTCCGGCAGCACCGGACGCCCCGCGGCGCCCGGCCACGCCTGCGCGGACCCGTCGACCGCGACGCCCAGGGAAGGCCCGGCGGGCAGCTCGATCCGCCGCACCGCGGGGAAGATGACGTCCGGCAGCGCGACGTTGTTCAGCTCCGGCTGCTGCCACGGCGCGTTCGGGCCGTAGCGGGCGACGTCGCCGTAGTCGATGTGCGGCTGGGTCTGGAAGCCCTGCCACTTGCCGCCCGCGATGGCGGTGTTGTACTTCTCCGCGAGCGCCAGGTCGTCGGCGAAGCGGGCCTCCGTTTCCGCCGCGAGCCCGTTGGCCGACGCGCGCCCCTGCGCCGCGTACAGCAGGTTCGTGAACTCGGCCCGCCGCAACGCGTAGAGGTTCGCCGACGCCGTGACGGCGTACCCGGCCAGTTCGTAGAACGCGTCCCGGCAGGCGACCGGCACCCGGGCCGAAAGACGGTCCGTCCGCGCCGCGAGGTCCTGCCACTCCTCGGTGACGCGGTCCAGCTCGCGGTAGTCGACGAGGCTGAACGGCGTCATCTGGTCGTCGTAGGTGATCACCCCGGCGCCGTCCACCGTGATCCGCCGGTTCAGCAGCTCCGGTTTCCGGCGCGACTGCAGCCGCCCGTAGTCGTGCAGGACCGAAGCGATGTCCGACGCGAGAGCGGAACCGAAGTTCTCCGCGGCGAACGACCGCTCCCAGGTGGACAGACGTTCGGCCGGCAGCGACGCGGGATCCCAGGCGTAGTCGAGGAAGAACTGCAGCGGCAGCTCGTTGCCCTTCATGTCGCCGACGTTGGCGACCCACAACCGGTCGTTGCCGTAGGAAGCGGCCTGGTGCAGCTGCTCCCACGTGTTCGCGAGCAGCGCGGTGTCGACCCATTTGTAGTTGCGGCCGCCGCCGACGTAGTCGAAGTGGTAGTACAGCCCGTACCCGCCCGGGTGCGGCGGCAGCGAGAGGTCCGGGTGCTTGCGGACGTTGCCCCAGTTGTCGTCAGTGAACACGACGATGACGTCGTCGGGTGGGCGCAGGCCCTGCGCCCAGTACCGCAGGACCTCCTTGTACAGCGTCCACACCTGCGGGACGTCCGTGCTCAGCTCGCGCGCGAGGATCTCCCGCTCGGCCGCGATGATCTCCCGCATCAGCTCGATGCCGTCGCCGTCGGGCAGGCTGACGTCGCCGTTGCCGCGCATGCCGAGCGTGACGACGCCCTCGAACCCCTCGCGGGCCATCCGCCGGATGCCGTCGGTCCAGTAGGCCTTGATGGCGTCGCCGTTGCGCCGGAAGCTCCACTCCCCCGTGCCGCCGTACGGGTCGTGCCCGGGTGACGCGTGCCGGTTCCACTCTTCGATGCCGCGCATCATCGGCGCCTCGTGCGAGGTGCCCATCACGACGCCGTACTCCTTGGCCGTGGCGTGGTTGAGCGGGTCGTCCTCGGCGAACGCGCGGCCCCAGACCGCCGGCCACAGGTAGTTGGCCCGCAGCCGCAGCATGGTCTCGAACACCTTGGCGTAGAACAGGCGGGTGAACCCGCCGGGATAGCCCGGCGCGAGACCCGGCCCGAAGTACTCCGGCGCCCACGTGCCGAGCGCGGGGTTCTCGTCGTTGATGAAGAACCCGCGGTACTTCACGCGCGGCGTGCCCAGGCTGAACCGCTCACCGGGGATGTGCAGCTCCGAAGCTCGCGCCGGCGGGACATCGGCCCACCAGTACCAGGGCGACACACCGATCCGCCGCGACACCTCGTAGACGCCGTAGATCACGCCCCGCTGGTCGCTGCCGGTCAGCACGAGCTTGCCGTCGACGACCTGGCTCAGCGACGTCTCCCACTTCCCGGCGACGCCGCGGACGTCCAGGCGGCCGGACGACACCAGCGAATCGACCAGCGGGCTGTGGCCGAGCGTGCCGACCAGCACCACCGGCCCGTGGTCCGGGACCACGTCCGACACGGCGGGCCGGACACCCGTGACGCGCTCGACGTCGGCGGCGAGATCCCCCACCACCCGCCGCACTCCCGGCAGGTCACCCGAGCCGACGACGATCGTCGCGGCCCTTCCCCTTGACACCAGCGGAAAACCGGTTCCGGCCTCGGCGAGCCCCGGCAGGGCGGCGGTGCCGGCCCCCGCCAGCGCGAGCAGCCGAAGGAAGGCACGACGATGGACCTCGGACGGCACGGCAGACCTCCTGAGTCAGCCCTTCACGGATCCGGTCAGCCCGCCGACGATGCGCCGTTCGGCGAGCACGAAGAACGCGAGTGCCGGGATCATCGACAGCGCGGTGAACGCGAGCACCCGGGCGGTGTCCTGCGAGAACTGGGACTGGAACTGCGCGACGCCGAGCGGGAGGGTGAAGTGCGCGGAGTCGTTGAACACCAGCAACGGCAGCAGGTAGGCGTTCCAGCTGGTGACGAAGGCGAGCACGGCGACCGTGGTCAGCGCGGGCGTCGACAGCGGCAGCAGGATCCGCCAGAAGAACCCCAGCCGGCTCGCACCGTCGAGCACCGCGGCGTCTTCGAGCTCGCCGGGGATGGCGTGCATGAACGGGCGGAGGATCACGATCGTCACCGGCAGCGAGAACGCCGCCTCGGGGATCGCCACGCCCCAGAAGCTCTCGAGCATGCCCAGCTGGCGCAGCCAGAGGTACAGCGGCAGCGTCGCCACCGTGAGCGGGAAGAGCAAGCCGAGCGTGAACAGCGTGTACAAGCCTTCGCGGCCCTTGAACTGGTACCGCGACAGCGCGTACCCGGCCATCGAGCCCAGGCCGACGGCGACCCCGGTCGCGATCACGGCGATCAGCGCGCTGTTGCCGAGGAAGGTCCAGAACGCGCTCGAGCCGATGACCGAGGCGTAGTTGTCGGTGACCCACGGGCCGGGCAGCCCGGCCGGGTCGTTGTTGATCTGGGCGTTGGTGCGGAACCCGCCGAGCACGACGAACAGCAGCGGCACCACGGTCACGGCGAGCACGACGATCGCCGCGAGGTACCCCGTCGCCATGCCGAACCTGCGCGAACGCATCAGCCCACCATCCTGGTCAGGGCGCCCTCGGTGTCGCGGCGCAGCGCGAACCGCTGGTACAGCAGGGCGAACACGAAACAGATGACGAAGAGGATCACCGCGACGGCGGAGCCGAACCCGAACTCGTAGCGCTTGAAGCCGTGGTCGACCAGGTAGGTCGCCATCGTCGTCGACGCGTTCGCCGGGCCGCCCAACGTCATGATCCACACGACGTCGAACAGCTGCAGGGAGCCGATCACCGAAAGGAAGATCCAGATCCGGATCGTCGGCCCGAGCAGCGGCAGCACGACGTGGCGCGTGGTCTGCCACGCGGACGCGCCGTCGAGCGCGGCGGCTTCGCGCAGCTCGGCCGGCACCCCTTGGAGACCGGCGAGCAGCAGGATGATGCCGAAGCCGATGTACTTCCAGGTGACCACCGCGAACATCGTGTAGAGCACGATGCCCGGATCGGCCACCCACTGGTGGATCAGCCCGCCGAGCCCGGCACCCTTGAGGACCTGGTCGGCGAACCCGCTCGGCTGCAGCATTTGCACCCAGATCACCGCCGTGATCGCCTCCGAGAGCACGTACGGCGCGAACACCAGGGCGCGCAGCACCGCCCGGCCCTTCAGCTTCCGGTTGAGCAGCATCGCCAGCCCGATCGACAGCGGCAGCTGAACCACGATCGACAGCCCCGCGATGATCAGGTTGTGCACGATGGCGCCCTGGAACACCGACCCGCTGAAGGCGTCGGCGTAGTTGTCGAAGCCGATGAAGTCGTCGAGCGGGCCGAAGCCGTTCCACTTGAACAGGCTGTAGAAGGCGGCGATCCCGATCGGCACCAGGACGAACCCGGCGAACAGCAGCAGCGCCGGCCCGAGCAGGAGCGCCAGCTCGAGCCGTTTGCGCAGGCTCGGACGCTTCCTGCGGGCGCTGACCGCCGGTGCGGACGGGCGCTGCGCCGTCCGCACCGGGGTCGTCGCCGTGGTCACTTGTTGCCCGCCGCGGCCTGGTTGACGGCGGTCACGATGCCTTCGGGGGTGCCCTGGCCGGCGAACATGTTCGCCACCGCGTCGTTCAGCGCCGCACCGACCGCGGTCGGGAACGCCCGGTCGAAGTACATCTGCAGGTACGGCGACTTCGTGCCGTAGTCGTACACGGCCCGCAGCGTGTCGGTCTTCAGCGACTTCGCGGCCACGGTGTTGACGGGCAGGCCGGCCCCCTGCGCGGCGAGCTGCGTCTGCACCGGCTCGCTGCCCAGGTACTGCAGGAAGTCCGCGCACGCCTTCGACGCGCGGGTGGTGCACGCGAAACCGTCGCCGCCGCCGAGCACGGCCGCCGGGTCGCCCTGACCGCCCGCCACGGACGGGAACGGGAACCAGCCGACCTTCGAGTCCAGCTGCTTGTCGTCGGTCAGCGCCGACATCGTGCCGGGCTCCCAGTCGCCCTGCAGTTCCATCGCGGCCTTGCCGTTGGCGACGAGGCCGGCGGAGCTGCCCGCGCCCTGCTGCGCCGGCGTGCCGGCGAACCCGGTCTGGAACGGCTGCGTGGCCAGGAAGCTCTTCAGGTCCTGCCCGGCCTTCGTCCAGCACGGGTCTTCGAGCTTGACCGCCTTCACCGACTGCTTGAGCACGTCGACCGAGCATTCCCGGATCGCGAAGTAGTTGAAGTAGAAGGCATCGGGCCAGCGGTCCTTGCCGCCGACCGAGATCGGCGCGATGTTCTTGGCCTTCAGCTGCGAGACGGCGGTGTTCAGCTCGTCCATCGTCTTCGGCGGGGTGGTGATGCCCGCCTGCTGGAACAGGTCCTTGCGGTACCAGAAACCGACGAAGTGCTGCTCGAACGGCACGCCGTACTGCTTGCCGTCGACCTGCCAGTTCTCGCCGAACTTGCCGGTGGTCTGGGTGATCCACGACTTCGTGGCGTCGGTGATGTCGGCGACCTTGCCCGAGGTGATCTGCGAGGCCAGGTCACCGGCGCCCCAGGACTGGTAGACGTCCGGTGGCTCGGCGCCCTGCAGGGCGAGGGGCACCTTCGTGGGGAAGTCCTCGTTCTGCAGCGGCTGCGCCTTGATCGTGACGTCGGGGTGCGCCTGGTGGTAGTCGGTGACGACCTTCTCCCAGATCGACTTGATCGGGTCGGTGGTGCCGTTGTGCCACCAGGTGAGGGTGACCGGGCCGCTCGGCTGGGCGGGGGTTTCGCTCCCCCCGCTGCACGCCGACAGCGCGAGCGGGACGACGGCCGCCAGGGCGGCGAGAACGGGGATCCGGCGTTTGACAGACATCGTGGGTCCACTCCTGACGACTTCGGCCGAGTTGGACGGGGCGCGACTGCGCCCGGGTTGGCGAAGAGTCTGCTCCGGGGCAAATCGGATGTCAATCGTTGTCGATAACGTTTTCCATGGTTAGTCTGAGCCGATGCAGCCCAGTTCGAGGGTGACCATCCGTGACGTCGCGGCCCGGGCCGGCGTCTCGGTGGCCACGGTGTCCAAAGTGATCAACGAGCGCTACGGCGTCTCCGCCGCGACGCTCGCGAAGGTCCGCGCGGTGATCGAAGAACTCGGCTACGAGGCGAGCCTCGTCGCGCAGAGCCTGAGAAACCACCGGACCAACGTGATCGGGATCCTGGTCGCCGACCTCGAACCGTTCTCCACCGAGCTGCTCAAGGGAGCCGCGGACGCCATCCGCGGCAGCGGGTTCGAGCTGGTCGTCTACTCCGCGGGCGGCCGCACCGGCGACCCGTCGGGCTGGGAAAAGCGTTACCTGTCACGGCTTTCCGGCACTCTCGTCGACGGGGCGGTGCTGGTCACGCCGGCGGTCTCGCTGGAGGCCGTGCCCGGCACGCCGGTCGTCGCGGTCGACCCGCACACCGGGCCCTCGCACCTGCCCACGATCGACTCCGACAACCTGCGGGGCGCGCAGCTGGCCACGGAGCACCTGCTCGATCTGGGGCACCGGCGGATCGCGTTCCTCGCCGGCCGCCCCGACCTCGAATCGGCTTCGCTGCGCAAGGCGGGCTACCTGCGCGCCCTGGAAGCCGCGGGCGTGCCGGCCGACGAGAACCTGATCCGGATCGGCGCGTACGACCCGGAGGTCTCCGCCGCCTCGGCCCACGCCCTGCTGACCGGCCCGGACCGGCCGACCGCGGTGTTCGCCGCGAACGACATCTCGGCCATCGCCACCGTCGGCGCCGCACGGGAGCTGGGGCTCTCGGTGCCCGACGACCTTTCGGTGGTCGGTTTCGACAACGTCCCCGAATCCGCGCTCTGCAGCCCGCCACTGACCACAGTGGACCAGCCGATCCGCGAGATGGGCCACCGGGCGATCAGCATGCTCATCGCCCTGATCAACGGCGACGAGGTCGAGCGCACCCACGTCACCCTCGACACCGGCCTCGTGGTGCGGCACTCGACCCGGGCTCTTTCCTGAACTCCTCTACCCTCCCGACGAAGGGCGGAAAGCCTTGACCACGCAGCCCACCACGGCTCCCGAGCCGTGGCGCGACCCCGCGGCCGACGCGAGCGAGCGCGTCCGCGCCCTGCTCGACCGGATGACCCTGCGCGAAAAGCTCGGCCAGCTCTACGGCATCTGGGTCGGCATCGACTCCGGCGGCGAGGTGGCGCCGCACCAGCACGACTTCGACGACCCCGCGGTCGACTTCGACGACCTGGTCCGCCACGGCATCGGCCAGCTGACCCGTGTCTTCGGCACCCGCCCGGTCGACCCGCTGATCGGCGCGCGCAGCCTCGCCCGCACGCAGCGCCAGATCGTCTCCAGCAACCGGTTCGGCATCCCCGCCGTCGTCCACGAGGAATGCCTGACCGGGCTGGCCGCGTGGCAGGCGACGATCTACCCCGCGCCGCTGTCCTGGGGCGCGACGTTCGACCCGGACCTGGTGCGCCGCATGGGCGAGCGGATCGGGCGGACCATGCGCGAGCTGGGCGTGCACCAGGGGCTGGCGCCGGTTCTCGACGTCGCCCGCGACCTGCGCTGGGGCCGGGTCGAGGAGACCATCGGCGAGGACCCGTACCTGGTCGGGGCGATCGGCAGCGCGTACGTCGCCGGGCTCGAGTCCGCCGGCGTGATCGCGACCTTGAAGCACTTCATCGGGTATTCCGCCTCGCGCGCCGGGCGCAACCTGGCGCCCGTTTCGGCCGGGCCGCGGGAGATCGCCGACGTGCTGCTCCCGCCGTTCGAGCTGGCGCTGCGCGCGGGCGCCCGGTCGGTGATGAACACCTACACCGACATCGACGGTGTCCCCGGCGCCGCCGACCCGGCCCTGCTGACCGAGCTGCTGCGCGACACCTACGGGTTCACCGGCACCGTCGTCTCGGACTACTTCTCCGTGGCGTTCCTGCACCGGCTGCACGGCGTCGCCGCCGACCGCGGCGACGCGGCCGGGCAGGCGCTGACCGCGGGCATCGACGTGGAACTGCCCACCATGGACTGCTACGGCGAGCCGCTGCTCGCCGCGGTGGAAGGGGGCGCGGTCGACGCCGCCGCCGTCGACCGCGCTCTCGAACGGGTCCTGCGGCAGAAGTGCGAGCTGGGCCTGCTGGACGCGGACTGGGCGCCGGAGGTGCCCGAGGAGATCGACCTCGACGACGCCAGTTCGCGGGCGCTGGCCCGGGAAGTCGCCGAGAAGTCCATCGTCCTGCTGCACAACGACGGGACTCTCCCGCTGGCCGCGGACGCCCGGATCACCGTGGTGGGCCCGCGCGCGGACGAGCCCGGCGCGATGCTCGGCTGCTACTCCTTCCCGCTGCACGTCGGCGTCCACCACCCCGACGTCCCGTTCGGCGTCTCGGTGCCGACCGTGGTCGAGGCGCTGCGGGAGTCCTTCGAAGTCACCTACGCGCTGGGCTGCCCGGTCACCGGTGGCGACGACGACGGGATCGCCGAAGCCGTCGCGGCGTGCGCTTCGGCGTCGGTGTGCGTGGCGGTGCTGGGCGACCTGGCCGGGCTGTTCGGCGGCGGGACGTCCGGCGAAGGCTGCGACGCGGCCGACCTGCGGCTGCCGGGCCGCCAGGAAGAGCTCCTGGAAGCCCTGCTCGCGACCGGGAAGCCGGTCGTGGTGGTCCTGCTGTCGGGGCGGCCGTACGAGCTTTCGCGGCAGATCGACCGCCTGGCGGCCGTGGTCTGCGGGTTCTACCCCGGCGAGGAGGGCGGCCCGGCGCTGGCGGGTGTCCTCAGTGGACGGATCAACCCGGCCGGCAGGCTGCCGGTGAGCTTCCCGGCGGCCGGCGCGAGCCAGCCGTCGACGTACCTCGCCGCGCCGCTCGGGCGCCGCAGCGAGGTCAGCACGGTCGACCCCTCGCCGCTGTTCCCGTTCGGGCACGGGCTTTCCTACACGCCGGTGACCTGGTCCGACGTGAGCGCGACCGGCTCGCTGTGGCCGACCGACGGCGTCTGCCGGGTCCGGGTGACCCTGCGCAACGACCACGCGCGCACGGCGTCCGAAGTGGTCCAGGTGTACCTGCACGACCCGGTCGCGGAGGTCGCGCGGCCCGAGCGCCAGCTGATCGCGGCCCGGCGGGTTTCGGTCGAGCCGGGGTCGACGGTGGTCGTGGACATCGGGCTGCACGCGGATCTGACGTCCTACACCGGCCGGGCGGGCCGTCGCCTGGTCGAGCCCGGTGACGTCGAACTGCGGGTCGGCACCTCGAGCGAGCAGATCGTCGCGACCCTGCACTGCACGCTGACCGGCGAGCGCCGGTACGTCGGTGTCGAGCGGGTGATGACGCCGGAGTTCGGCTCGTGAAGCGCACCGCGGCGGTCTTCTGCCTCGCGGTCCTGACCGCGTTGTTCGTGGGCGCGTCCGGGCGTCCGCCCGCGTCGCACTGGGTGGCGACGTGGACGTCGATGCCGCAGCTGACGGAACCGGCCAACATGCCGCCGGCGCCCTTCACGGGTGCCGACCGGGTGCTGGACAACGCTTCCCTGCGGCAGACGGCGCACGTTTCCGCCGGCGGAGCCCGGATCCGGCTGCGGTTTTCGAACGCCTTCGGCGGTGCTGCCCTGCCGCTCACCGCGGTTTCGGTGGCCCGGCCGGCCGGCGGTGCCGCCGGAGTGTCCGCGGTGGTGCCGGGCAGCGTCGTCCCGGTGACGTTCCACGGCAAGCCGTCGACGACGGTCCCGGTGGGCGCGCAGGTGGTGTCCGACCCGCTGCCGTTCCCGGTCCGTCCCTTCGAGAACATCACGGTGACGACGTACCTGGCGCACGGCCAGGCGTCGCTGTCGATCACGTCGCACCCGGGCTCGCGCACGACGTCCTACCTGGTGGCGGGCGACCAGGTGGCCGCGCCCGACCTCCCGGGTGCGACCCCGGTGGACCATTGGTACTTCCTGAGCGGCGTCGAGGTGCTGTCCCCGGCCTCGGCGGTCGCGGTGATCGGCGACTCGCTGTCCGACGGCCGCGGCTCGACGACGAACGGGAACGACCGCTGGCCGGACGTGCTGGCTGCGCGGGTCCCGGCGGCCGTCGTGAACCAGGCCGCGGGCGGCAACCGCGTGCTGCAGGACGGGCTGGGCCCGAACGTCCTGGCCCGGCTGGACCGCGACCTGCTGGCGACGAGCGGCGTGTCGTGGGCGATCGTGTTCGAGGGCGTCAACGACATCGGCACGGCACCGCCGTCCGCCGCGGCGGACGTGGCGTCGCAGCTGATCGACGGGTACGACCAGATCCTGACGCGCGCCCACGCGGCCGGCATCCGGGTGTACGGAGCGACGCTGACCCCGTTCGGCGGCAACACCGGCTACGACGACCCCGCGCGCGAAGCGGCCCGGACGTCGGTGAACGAGTGGATCCGCGGGCATTTCGACGCGGTTCTGGACTTCGACCGGGTGGCCCGCGACCCGGCGGCCCCGGCCCGCCTGCTGCCCGCCTACGACGTCGGCGACCACCTGCACCTCAACCCCGCGGGTTACCGGGCGCTGGGGTCGAGCATTCCGCCCGGCCTATTCCGGGCGGGGTGAAGGAATTGTCCGCCCGCCGGAAAGTGGACAATTCCGGGACGCCATTTCCGGCTCGCGATCACGGTCCGGCGAACCCGGCCTGACGCAGGGTGATCAGTGGTCCAGTCAACGGGTATCCGTTGGGACACAAGCGAGTCTCGAACTCCGGACCCGGTGACCCCGGTCACCGGCGTGCCCCTATCATGTCGCCGTCTGCTCGTCCCCCATCCGCAGTCGACGATCCCGAAAAGGGGAAATCATGTCCGACGTCATCAACAGCATCTTCGGTCGCGCCCAGAACGAAACGCCCAGTTCAGAGAGCTACGAGTACGGGACCACCGCCACGGAGACGGTGGACGCCGGCACGACGGAGACCGAGGCCGCCGAGCCGGTCGAGGACACCGCCGAGGCTGAGACCGAAGACGACGCCGCCGAGACCGGGGACGGCGACGAGGCCGGGTCGGAAGTGGACACCGCCGAAGACACCGACGAGGCGGAAGAGACCGACGAGGCCGGCGAGTCCGGCGAGGACACCGGGGAAGCGGTTTCCGAAGAAGCCGAGGCGCCGGCGGTCGAAGAGGTCGAGGCACCTGCCGAAGAAGCCGCGCGGCCCGCCGCGGGCACCCGCGGCAGCACGACGGTCGCCGACGGCGTCGTCAGCAAGATCGTCATCCGGGTCGCCCGCGGCGCCGAGGGCGTCTACGAGCTCGACGAGGCGGGCACGTCGGTCGAGGTCGACGGCGAGGTCGCGACGATCGCCGTCACGCTGGTGGTCGAGTTCGGCCGCGCGGTCAAGACCCTCGCCGAGCAGATCCGCGTCCAGGTGATCGAGGCGGTCGAGGAGTACCTCGGCCTCGAGGTGGCCACGGTGGACGTCCACGTCGCCGACATCCACTTCCCGGACGCCGGCTGACGACCGGCCCGGTCCCGGGTCCGCGCACCCGGGACCGGGCGCCGCTCACCGGCGCACGCGGTAGCGCAGGTGGAGCACGTCGCGGTCGGTCAGCTGCCGGACGAGCTCCAGCTCGACCCGATCCCCCGCCCCGAACAACCGGCGGCCGCCGCCGAGCAGCACGGGCACCACGTGCAGTTCCAGCTCGTCCAGCAGCCCGGCCTTCAGCAACGCCCGCGCGGCAGCCGCACCGTGCACCATGACCGCGCGGCCACCGGCCGCCGCGCGCGCCTCTTCCGCGCACGCCACCACATCCGTGAAGAACCGCGCGCTCCCCGGCGGGGTGTCGGACGGGTCGACGTGGTGGGTCAGCACGTGGATCGGGACGCCGTCGTGGTGGTCACCGCCCCACCGGCCGGCCAGCTCGAAGGTCCGCCGTCCGGAGATGATCGCCCCGGTCGCCATGGCTTCGGCGTACACCCCCGCGCTCGGCCCGTCGCCGTGCCGGTCGTCGAGCCAGTCGAACAACCGGAAGCCACCGCGGCCCAGCTCCTGGCCCGGCCGGTCGTCCGGCCCGGTCACGAAGCCGTCGAGCGACGTCGTCATGTACAGCCTGATCGGTCCGGTCATCGCGGACTCCCTCCTCGGGTGGGCTACACCGGTGCGTCGAACGGGACACGGCCGGATCGACAGCCCGCGCGGGATCATCTCTCCCCCGCCGGGGTGAAGCCTCGCCACGAACCGCGGGAAGGCCGTGCACGCGCCCGTCGCTGTCCGAAACGGACCGCCACCCCATCGAGTCAACAACCGGTGCCGACCACCGTCCCCGGCGGGTAGCGATCATCACCAGGCGTCAGAATCCTTGTGAGTAAAGGATTTCCCAGGCGAACGACGTCGCCGGACCGGGGCTCGCGGCCGCTGCTACTGTTCCGCCCGCCCTGGTCCGGACCACGTTTCCGGCCGGGTCTCTGCCCGGGCGCTTCCGCCCGCACCTCCTGGAGAAAAGGCGACACTTGACCCACCTGGACCACCCCGGCGCGCCCGCGCCGGACTGGCACGTCACCGCGTTCCCCGGCACCGGCGACCCCTCGATGCTCGGCGCCGTCCGTGAACTCCGCGCGCGGATCCTGTTCGACCACGGCCGCCGCCCGGCCTTCCGCCGCGCCGACGGCGGCCACACCGACGACCAGGCCCTCGACTTCGGTGCCTGGCACTTCATCGCCCGCCGCAGTCCCGCCGGGCCGCCGCTGGGGTACATCCGGCTGTCCACACCGGACACGGGTGTCCCCTTCCAGTCACGGGAGTTCCTCGGGGACGAACGGTACGAAGACCTGCTGGCCGCGGAAGGTCTTCCGGAGGAGGCCGTGTTCGAGCACAGCAGGCTCGTCGTCGAGCACCGCGCCCGGAAACTCGGCCTCGGGTCGTACCTGAACGCGCTGGCGATCGGCGCCGCCCACCACCTCGGGGCTCAGGCGATGATCGGCACGTCCGGCACCAAGGACGGCCAGGACAGGTTCCACGAGCGGTTCGGGTTCCGGCCCGTGCGCGGCACCCGCCGGTACGTCCCGCGGTACACCGAAGACGTCGTGATCCTGCTGCACCGCGTGGCGGACGGCGCCGGCCGCCACCACGACCTCGTGACCCGGCTGCGTGACGAGTTCCCCGTCATCGCCGCGGGCCGGGCCGCCGAGCCGGTCGCCGTGCCGCCGGCCGGCCGGCGCGCGCCGATCACGCCGACCAGCGCGCCGGACCGCGACGTCTGGCGTCCGGTGCTCCACACCGCGGACGACGCACTGGACGCGTTGCTGGCCTCCGGGGACGTCCGCGAAGTCCACGACACGATCGACGAGCAGCTGACCGAGCTGGTCCGCAGCCGCGAACCGTCCTGCCGGGACGACACCGAAATCGCCCGCCTCAAGCGGGACCAGCTGGCCGGGGTACCGCAGTGGGCGTACGGGACCTGGGCGTGGTACCCGTGGTCGGGCCGCCTGGTGCACCTGCTGCCGCGCGAGGAGTTCCGGCTCGTGCGCACCGACCGCAACCGGGGCCGCATCGAACGGCCCGAGCAGCGCCGGCTGTTCGGCAAGAAGATCGGGGTCATCGGCCTGTCGGTCGGCAACAGCGCGGCGCTGACCTTCGCGCTCGAGGGCATCGGCGGCGCGTTCAAGCTGGCCGACTTCGACGCGTTCGGGCTGTCCAACCTGAACCGGCTGCGCGCCGGGGTGCACGACCTCGGCGTCAACAAGGCGGTGCTGACGGCTCGCCAGATGGTCGAGATCGACCCGTACCTCGACATCGAAATCCAGCGCGACGGCCTGAACCCGGACACCATCGAGGACTTCTTCGGCGGCGGCCTCGACCTGCTCGTCGAGGAGTGCGACACGCCGTGGGTGAAGATCGCCGCCCGCGAGTACGCGCGCGACCTCGGCATCCCGGTCGTGATGGACTGCAACGACCGCGGCATGCTCGACGTCGAGCGGTTCGACACCGAGCCCGGCCGGCCGCTGCTGCACGGGCTGCTCGGCGACGTGAAGTCCGTGGACCTGCTCGACCTCGGTCCCGAGGACAAGGCGGACCTGATCCTGGCGATGGTCGACGCCGAGCGGATCAGCCCGGAGCTGGCCGCGTCGTTCGGCGAGCTGGGCCGGACGCTCAGCAGCTGGCCACAGTTGGCGTCCGGCGTCGCGCTCGGTGGCGCGCTCTGCGGCGAAGCGGCCCGGCGCGTCCTGCTCGGCCGGCCCTGCGCGTCCGGCCGGTTCTACACCGACCTCGCCGAGCAGCTGCACCCGTCGCGCGACGTCTACGCCGGTGGTGTCCGGTGAGCGCCCTGTCCGTCCCCGTGGCGATCGCCGGCACCGGCGTCCACCTGCCGCCCGACGTGGTGACCAACGCCGAGCTCGCGTCCACACTGGACACTTCGGACGAGTGGATCGTCAGCCGCACCGGCATCCGCGTCCGGCGCCGGCTGGCCCCGGACCGGTCGACGTCGGACATGTGCGCGGCGGCGGCCCGTCCGGCACTGGCGGCCGCCGGGCTGACGGCCCGCGACGTCGATGCCGTCATCGTCGGCACGTACACCTACGACCAGCCGCTGCCGTCGACGGCGCTGATCGTCAAGGAGCTGCTCGGCGCGGACCGCGCGCTGACCCTGGACGTCACGCAGGCGGCGTGCGCCAACGGCGTCCAGGCGCTGTTCCTGGCGGCGCACCTGCTGCAGACGTCGGCGGCCCGGACGGTGCTGGTCCTGGCGGCCGACTGCGCGTCCCGCGTGACGGACCCGGCGGACCGCACGACGAGGGTGTTCTTCGGCGACGCGGCAGGAGCGGCGGTGCTGACGCGCGCGTCCTCGCCGCAGGGCGGTCTGCTGGGCTGGGACTTCGGCGCGGAGCTGTCCTACGACGTCGAAATCCCGTCACCGGGCGCGTATTTGAAGATGAACGGCCGCGCGGTGTGGGAGACGGCGACGAGGTGCCTGCCGGACAGCATCCTCCGCGCGACGGACGAGGCGGGGGTGCCGGTGGAGGAGGTGACGCACTTCTTCCTGCACCAGGCGAACCTGAACATCATCACGGCGGCCCTGGACAAGCTCGGCATCCCCCGCGCCCGGGCACCGATCACGGTGGACAGGCTCGGCAACACCGGCTCGGCGGGGGTGTTCACGGCACTGCATTCCCGGTTCGCGGCCGGAGACGTCCGCCAGGGCGACACGTACGTGGTGTCGTCGATCGGAGCGGGCTTCCAGTGGGGAACGTTGTGCTTCCGCCACGCGTGAGCTGACGGCGGCCCCGGTCCCCCGCCGGGGCCGCTACTCCCGTTCGCCGAGGCATTTCCCCGGAAGACCGTCGAGGTTTCACGCTCGGTGGAAATCACCGATAACATCTCGATACCGTCAATCGATCTTCACCGCCACAGCAACGCGCGACAACTGAATTAACCCGTTCAGCCTAGGCCGTCCGTTCAGTCGCCTCCGTGCGCGATTCTCGCTAAGATGACGCTCTGTCCCCAAAAGTACGGTGGAGGGCTTGCGATGGCGGGTGGCGCACCCAGCGGGGGCGTGCTGTGGTCACTCGTCCGGGCTTTGCACCAGATGTCCTGTCTCGCCGACCTCAACAGCAGGCGACTGGTTCTGGCGCTGCTCTCCGATGAGTTCGACCACCTGTTACCCGTAACCGAGTACCCGCAGACGACCTTGCATTTGCTCGCGATCGTCGATGCTTGCCGGCGGCGACCGGACGGATTGGTCAAGCTCCTGGCCATCCTGAGCCAGATCGAGCCCGGCACGACGGCGCTGGCGTCCGTCCGTCAGATCATCCTCGACATGACCGCCCTGGAGACCTGGTCGGACGAGGAGCGCAACCAGTTGTTCAGCTTGCTTTCCGGGGTCAGCTTCGCGGGGACAGCCGCCATCTACCACGACGTCGCCGGACTTGATTGCCCGCCGGTCTCCCCTGGCGTCTCGGCCACTCAAGCTTTCCTGATCTTGGAAACGCTCAACTCCGGGCCGGACGGATTGCCGAAGAGTCTCATGTTCATCGAGCACTTGGCCACGAAAACCCGGCCGGACCTCGCCGCCAAAATGCGCTTGTGGGTAGAGGAGAAGACCGACCGGATGAACTTGACGGCGGAGCTGCGCACGTTCCGAGCTCAAATGGCGCTTCGCCGGTCCGTCGTCCAGACGAAGCGGAAAACCGAAGCCTACCTCGTATTCCTCTTGCAGCCCGAAGGTCCGACCGGTGATCGTTTCCGGCTCTCGCACTGGCGCCAGCTCGACGTTTCCGAAGGGTGGTTCCCCGAACCAGGGGACGACTTCGTCGGCGGTTACCACGAGATCCGCCACCGGGTCGCGGTCCTGGCCGAGAAAGTGGAATCGGACTGGGCACACCACGGCCCGGCAATCCACATCGACTTCGTGCTCTCTCGAGACCTTCTGCATCTGGATGTCGACCAGTGGCCGTGGGAGGCGGACGCGCGCACACCACTACCACTCGGCTGCCACTTCCCCGTGGCCGTGCGCAGCCTCGAGCGGATGAAGCTCCGCAAGTGGCACCGCGCGTGGTACGCCCGTTGGAGCGAACTGGTGGACCAGGCCGGCACCGGCGGCCCCATCGCCGTCGAGTCCGGCTTCTGGAACTGCCGCGGAGAGCCACCCAGTCTCCACGAGCTGACGTCGCGGTTCGAATCCCTTCCCAAGCTGATCGCGTTCGTCCTCGGCGACCCGCCCCGCCCGATCGCCGGCAACAGCGACGACGACGAGATCGCAGTCGGCCTCCGAGCCGGGTTCCCGATCATGATCTGGCACCGTGAGAACTGCCGTTCAGAGGAGTTTTTCCAAACCGTGAACGAGATACTGCACGCCAACGACGCGAACCACCTGCTCGAACGCCTGCGGCTGGTCAGGTTGGCCGCGTTCGGCCGAGGTCCCTCGGCCGACCACATCGGAAACCGCCTGGTCATGATGTGGGATGACCCCGAACGCCTCGTCGTACCGGGATCAGCCGCTGCGCCTGAGGTGGTGGCGAGCGCATGACCGAGCCGAGGACGCCGGAGTGGGCTGGTGACTGGCCGGTGTACCGCGGAACCGGGCTGACGGCCCAGGAACCGGTGACAGCACTGCCGGCTCCGCCGCCTTGGCGGACCTTCGACGGCCGCGGCACGGTCGAGATTCCCGCGGACGACGGGGGCGAAGGAATCAGGCGAATCGGCGGGAAACGGACGGTTCCCCGCGTGCCCGACCCGCGTGAGGTGTTGATGGTCAACGCCGCACTGTACCTCCGACGTCCCCTCCTCGTCACCGGACGCCCGGGTACCGGGAAGTCGAGCCTCGCCTACCTCGTCGCCACCGAGCTCGGACTCGGTCCGGTGCTGAAGTGGCCGATATCGAGCCGGACTCAGCTCAAGGACGGACTGTACCTCTACGACGCCATCGGACGGGTCCAGGCAGCACGGACACCTTTCGACGAACAAGCTGACATCGGCGACTTCGTTCGCTTGGGGCCTCTCGGCACCGCGCTACTACCGTTCGAGTTGCCGCGTGTCCTGCTCATCGACGAACTCGACAAAAGCGACATCGACCTACCGAACGACCTGCTCAACGTGTTCGAGGACGGCGACTACGAGATTCCGGAGCTGGTGAGGGTGGCGAAGCAGCGGCCGACCGTCACCGTATACACGCACGACCGCGGCGGAACGGCCGAGGTGACTGACGGCCGCGTACGCACGCGCGCGTTCCCGGTCGTGATCATCACGAGCAACGGAGAACGGGAGTTCCCGCCGGCCTTCCTCCGCCGCTGCCTGCAACTGGAAATGCGGCCTCCGACCGCCGAACAGCTGGGCATGATGGTGGCCGCCCAGTTCGGTGACACGTCCGGATTGGACGTCACGAAGCTCGTTCGTGCGTTCCTCGAACGCAGTGACCAAGTCGGAGGTCTCGCTTCGGATCAACTGCTCAACGCGGTCCACCTCGCGGGTCAGCTCGCCACTTCCGGCGCGTACGAGACCGACAAAAAAGAATGGCGGGAGTTGCTGGAGGCCGTGTGGCACCCGCTGGCGTCACTGGAACCGGAGTGACCGGCGCAGCGGCGGAAAAGCCGCCCGGCGCGCACAAGCTCTTCGAGCAGTCCGGTTCGCTGCGCACCGGTGATCTCACTTGGCGCGAAGTGCGGGACATCTTGTGGCTCGCCACCCGGTTGAGCCCGGCCCCGGGAGAAGCCGGCCGAGGTGGCGAACCACCGTTTCCCCTTTCCGCCGACGACTCGTCGTTCTCGGCCACCAGCCCGGCTCCGCCCACCGCCGGCGAGCGCACTGGGCCCGCGGGCCCGTCGATCGACCGCGGAAGCGGCACCTTCGAATCGGATCGCTTCTTGCGGGCCATCGGCGTCCATGCCGACGCCGGCAGCGCCACGGCCACCCAGCAGTGGCCTGCGGCGCCCGCCCTGCCCCAAGCCCGGGAGATCGCGCGAGCACTGCGGCCCCTGATGCGAACTTCGCCGTCGCCGTGGGACCAGGCGCTCAACGAAGAAGCCACCGCTGTCCGCGCGGCGGAGGACGGCATGTGGCTGCCGGTGTGGCAGCCCGTACCGTGGCACCGGCTCGAACTCGTGCTCGTCGTCGACGCCGCTCCTTCGATGGAGATCTGGCGGCCTACGGTGGAGGAGTTCCGGAACCTGGCCCGGCGGCAGGGCGCGTTCCGCGACGTGCGCACCTACCTCTTCGACAGCTCGCGACCGTCGGCCGGCCAGCTGCGCCTTCGCGCCGAAGGCGCGGTTGAAGCGACTTACCGCCCGAAGGACTTGACGGACCCCACCGGCCGAAGGCTCATCCTGGTCCTGACCGACGCCATCGGTGCGAGCTGGCGAGACGGTACCGCGCAGCAGATGCTGGCTGGGTGGACGACGACCATGCCGGTCGCAGTGCTACACGTGTTGCCGCAGCGGTTGTGGACCTGGGGCGGGCTCTCACCGAGCCGGATGCGCCTGTCTGCGCCGACGCCGGCCGCGCCCAACCGCCTGTTTCAGGTGCGGTACCGCGGGCACGGCGAGGACGAGGCTCAGAGGTCCCCCGGAGACGCTGTCGCTGTACCGGTGCTCGGGCTCTCCGAGGAATGGCTGGCCGGCTGGGCGGAGTTCATTTCCACTGGCGGATCGCTCGAGACGACCGCGGTGCTCGCTCGCCGCGGACCCGGCCGGCAGCCGCCTGCCGAAGAGGACCCAGCGCCTCCGCCGCCAGAGCTCACGCCACGGGAACAGGTGCTGCAGTTCCGCACGTACGCTTCGGCCTCCGCGTTCCAGCTCGCCGGTCTGCTGGCGGCCGCACCCCTGAACCTGCCGATGATGCGGCTCGTCCACCGGGTGCTCCTGCCCGGTGCCGGCCTCTCGGTTCTCGCGGAAGTGTTGCTCGGCAACTTGCTCCGCCGGTTGCCGGGCACCGAACGCTCAGCCGATCCCGCCGAGGTGACCTTCGAGTTCCGCGACGGGATCCGCGCGGAACTACTCTCCGGAGGGCGCCGCGACACGACGGTGCGCGTTGTCCGTGTCCTCGATGACTTGGCGGGCGAGGACATCCCGGCCCTGCGGAACTACCGAGCCGCTGTCGACGACCCGGACACAACAGCCCACCTCTTCCCGTCACCGGAGAATGTTCCCTACCTGCGAGTGCAGGAGGCAGTGTTCCGCGCCCTGTCCGGGCGGTACATGCTTCGTGCCAAACAACTTGAAGTGGACCTGCAACCGGCGGCCTGGACGAGCGGTCACCTCCGCACCCGGCGATACTCCTTGAGACGAGACGAAAGCCCGGGGACGTCCGCAGGTCGAGGTGGCCCGGGCCGGACGCCCGCGGCCGGACGAGGAACGCGTGAGCGAACTCCAAGCAGCAGGTTCTCGTCCAGAGGAGAGGAAGCCGTGACGAATCCAGCTGCCACGTCACCGGACGAGAACCGGCAAGTAGCGCGCGTCCGGCCGCAGATCTGGGGCTCGATCCCGCTGCGCAATCCCGATTTCGTAGGCCGGATCGAGCTACTGGAGCAGCTCCGGGACCGGCTCGTCCGAGGATTCGGGGCGATGGCGGTGCTCCCGGAGGCCTTGCACGGCATGGGCGGCGTCGGTAAGTCGCAGACGGTGGTCGAGTACATCTACCGACACGCGAACGAATACGACGTGATCTGGTGGATTCCCGCCGAACAGCCCTCGCAGATCGCGAGCAGCCTCGTCGAATTGGCGAAACGTCTCGGCCTTCAGGTACCGGGCACCGCGGATGCGGCCGTTCCGGGAGTGCTGGAAGCACTGCGGAAAGGTGAGCCGTACTCGCGCTGGCTGCTGGTGTTCGACAACGCGGACCGGCCGGACATCGTGAGCCCCTTCTTCCCGGCGATCTCCGGCGACAGCGGGCACATCATCGTCACGTCACGGAACTCACAGTGGTCCGGAGTGGCACGGACGGTCGAGGTCGATCTCTTCACCCGCGAGGAGAGCAAAGAGCTGCTCCGCAAGGCAAGCGGGCAGATCACGGACGAGGAGGCCGACGTCCTCGCCGAAGCACTGGGTGACCTGCCCTTGGCCGTCGAACAGGCCGCGGCGTGGCGGGCACAGACCGGTATGCCGGTGGCCGAATACCTGCAGCTGCTCGATCAGAACCTCGCCGAGCTGACGGCGGAGTTCGAGTCCCCCGACTATCAGCGTTCCGTCGCGGCGGCGTGGAACGTCCCGCTGGCCAGGCTCCGGAATTCGCATCCGGCTGCCCTGCAGTTGCTCCAGGTCTGCGCCTTCTTCGGGCCGGAGCCTATTTCGCGCAGTCTCTTCACCGCCGTGCGCAATGCGCCGGTGCCGGACGCTCTCGCCGAGGCGCTGAGTCAGCCGATCAAGCTCAACCTCGCGATCCGGGAGATCAGCCGGTACAGCCTGGCGAGGCTGGACCACCGGAGCAACACCCTCCAGTTGCACCGGTTGGTCCAGACGGTGCTGAAGAACCAGCTGACCGAGACGGAGCAGAACGAAATGCGGCACGCGGTGCACGTGCTGCTGGTGCACGGCGACCCCAACGACCCGGAGAACTCGGCGAACTGGAAGACATATTCCGAGCTGCTCCCGCACGCGATGGTGTCGCGGATGATGGAGTGCCAGTCCGACGCCTGGGTGCGCCGGATGATGGTCAACCTGGTCCGCTACCTCGTCAGCTCCGGCGACTACGAAGGTGCCCGGGAGACGTCGCGCGAGGCACTGGAGAAGTGGCAGGACATGTTCGGCGAGACCGACCCCGACACCCTGTCGATGGCCCGTCTGCAAGGGGTCTCGCTGTGGCGGCTCGGCCGGATGGAGGAGGCGCGGAAGCTCAACACCCGCACGTATGAGCTGGTGAAGGAGACGATGGGGGAGGAGAACGAACTCTTCCTCGCCGTCGCCAACGCGGTGCGCCAGGACATGCGGTCGCTGGGCCGGTTCGACCGCGAACTGGAGATGGGCGAGGACATCTTCGAACGGTCCAAGCGAGTCCTCGGTGAAGACGACCCCGCGACGCTGGCCGCGGGCAACAACCTGGCCGGCACGTTGCGCCTGGTCGGCAAGTTCTTCGAAGCCCGCGATCTGGACGAAGACGTCTGGCGGCGCAAGAAGATCGTGCTCGGTGAGGAACACGTCGACACGTTCCTCACCTTGAACGCTTGGGCGATGGACCTGCGGGAGTGTGGCGACTGGATGGATGCCTGCGATCTCCAGGAACAGACGTTGATCCGGCAGCGGGAAGTCATCGGTGCGGACCACCCGAGGACAATCGGCGCGATGCGCAACCTCGCCGTCGCGCGACGCAAAGCGGGTGACCACCACGGTGCGTACGAACTCTCGAAAGAGTGCGTCGAGCGCTACCGGCGGCGGCACGGTGACCGGCACCTGGACACGATCACGTCGAGGATGTGCATGGCCGCCGACCTGCGGCACCAGGGCGATCTCGCCAGCGCACTCGACCTCGGCGAGTCGAGCCACCGGTTGTTCGTCGAAACGCACGGCGCGGAGCACCCGTTCACGCTCGTGGCGGCCATCAACCTCGGCATCATCCTGCGGCTGATCGGTAGCCTGGAGAAGGCCTACGAGCTCGACAAGCAGACAACCGCCTCTTTGCGGCAGGTCTTCGGGGATGACCACCCGTCGACGATGGTGTGCGTGACCAACCTGGCAAGCGACCTGGCGGCGCTGGGCCGGATCCACGAAGCGCACGACCTCGACGTCGCCGGCCTGGAGCGGTCGGCCCGGGTGCTCGGCCCTTATCACCCCGCGACGCTGGCGATCGCGGTGAACCTGTCGATCGACCTGCGTGCCATGGGGCGCGACGATGAAGCCGCGATTCTGCACGGGAATACCCTCGTGCAGCTGCGGGCCGCGTTGGGCGAGGGACACCCCGCCGTCTTGGCGGCCGTCAGGTCAGAGCGCGCCAACTGCGATACCGACACGATGCAGCTGTAACCGCCCGGTGAGACCTCGACTGCGTCTAGCAGTCGAGAGCGGTGTCCAGCCAGGCCACCAGCTTCGCCGGCTCGTCGATCCGCTCTCCCCCGGCGAGCAGCCGGTCGCGGACGGCCAGGACCATCTCCGGGACGAGGACCAGTGCGTTCTCCTCCGAGGTGGCTCCGGCGAGACCGAACGCCAGCCACGCTCGGTCGTCATCAGGGCTCGAGCGGATTTCGGCCTCGTACGCGTTGCGGGCCGCCATGGTGTCCCCGTTGACGTAGGCCGAGTCGGCATCGGACTCGCCACGTCCTTCGGCTGGATCGATGCCGTCGATGATGAGGGTCTTCAGCATGCCGAGGCGTTTCGACGCTGGAATGTGTCGATGACACGGCACGACCTCCGGACGAACGGACGAGACGTCCGAGGCCAGGTCGCCGACGGTCCACGCCGCGGCCAACCTGATCACCCGGCGGGGATCAGGGCGGAGGTGCTGGGCCCGCCAGTACGCTCGATGCTCGCGCGTCATCTTGCGGATGCCGTCGAGTACGTCGCCCGGCACATCGTCGTGTTCGACGAGGTCGAGCCGGCCGGACACCGCGTCGACGAACTCCCGTCCCAACGCGGTGAGGCCCTCCGCCCCGGCCAGCGAGTCGAGCGTGTGCCGGACCTGCCACCTTCGGTACGCGTAATGGAAGTCGGCCAGGCCACGCCCATTACCTGCCGGGCCTCGCTGCCCCCGCCAGAACTCGACCGCCGTGGTGAAAGCAAAAACGCCGTGAAGCAAACCACCGATCGGGCGCGGATCATCACGCCATGGGGCATAACCCAGATCCTCAGTTCCGGGAAATGATAGCTCGGTAAAATCGAACAGAGCGTTGAGCTTGGAATGCTGCATTTCGTGAATGAGTGCTTCCGCGAGCTCGGGAGCAGAACTTCTGCGAGAGACAGCTACGGCACCATATGCCACCGACGACGAGGCTCCGAGTATCGGACTCCCCAGGCCCAGGGGGACGATCGTCGAAATGCCTTGCGAAAGCTCTTCGGCGAATCCACGGTAATCGGCGACAAGCAAATCCCAGGCTTCACCCGTCTGACTCTCCCACGCCTGCCGTTCACCGGAGTCGAGTGGACGCGGCGGGATGGGCTCGGAGAATTCGCGATACGGTCCTCGGTCGTCAAGTTCGACACGGAGCCGGACTCCGTCGCGCTCGCATTCGATCGAATCGGCCGGCTCGATGGCGAGGACCGCATCCGGCGGCGAACCACCGATCGGCAGTCGCCGGGTGCGTCCGACATGGATCACCGTCCCCGCCTCGGACACACGCACCACAGTGCTCGTGACACCGGTATCCCCGTTCAGCCGGGCTTGGCCAACGGTCGGCAAGGTGATCGTGTCATCGACCACGGGAACATCCACCGTGCAAGGAATCTCGCACCGGACGGCGGCGGCCGCCGCCACCGATGACAGATAGCCGATGTCCGCAAGACACAGCCGGTCCGCCGCCGCTGCGCGCAGGGCGCCGGCCAGCCACACCCCCACAGACGGATGCAGCAGCAATTCCTCCACCACGGACGGGTCGCACCGCTCGGCGGCGGCGAGGATGTCCCACGCGTTCCCGAAACTCGAAGACAGTTCGGGCACACCCGAAGCGTCTCCCGCGATCTCGGCGAGCGACCGCAACAACAGTTTGCGACGACTGAGCTGCATCGCCCGGAGGTCTTCCATCACCGGCCTACCGACAGGCCCAGAGCAGAACTCGGTGAAGGACGACGACATGAGGCGATGCCGAGAAATCGTCGGAATCATCCGATTGGCTCCTCGGCCACCAGACGGACCCCGGCTGCGCCGATCACCCCGCAGAAGATCCTCACCCGCTATACCTGCCCCTGCCCCTGGATGTCATCCAGTTCGGCCCGTTTCGAACGTTCGAGAACGACGGCTATCGCGGATTTCAATTCCGGTGTGCGGAGCCCACGAAGTTCACCGAGAGGTACTCGGGTGAGATCGATCAGATCTCCCTGGACCTCCACATCGGGCAGCCTCACCTGGACCAGCCTCTCCGTCGCGTTCAAGTTCTCCAGCATTATGCCCGAGAGCCCGGCGCCACGCGACGCCTCCCTCCTTTGTCAGGGGAGAGCCCAGAAGTGGCAAGAAGACGGAGGAGCACGGTCCGGTGGTGCTGGTGAGCGCCGAGGTCTCGGGAGCGTTCGATCGAAAGGTCGCTCGGTCGGGTCCAGCGGGCCGTCGCAACACTCGCTGTATGACTCCGTGGGCTCGACCTGTGCTGGACGAGGTACCTCAGACGGGGAATTTCCACTTGGCCGGCTACCGAGCCTGGAGCCGGCACCCAGAGCAGATGAATCTCCTATTCGCCCCGGTAGACGACGTGGATACGAGTTTCAAGGTCGTCAGCGGCCGTCGGCTCGACCTACGACCCGTGCGGGGCGAAGACATCGGCCAGGCGCAAGTTCTTCCGGCGGAGGAACTCGTCGAAGCCGCCGCGCACCACACAGTGCCGAGCAAAGACTGCTTAACGTCCGGGGCGGCGATGGGGTCCCCTGTCCGATCTCTTTCTCGCACCACGCCCAGCCGCCGTCGGTCAACTCCCAGACGAACGTGCGGCCGACCTTCTCGCTCGAGATTTACCCGGTGTCCTTCAGTTGCGTGCGTTCCTTGCCGGTGAGCGTGAAGCCCACCAGTTCACCGGCCAGGGGCAGTACCCGATGCCCCGCCGCGGGGTCTGGCGCGGCGGAGGAACCCGGGAGCCGCAGCCGGTGCGAGCGAGCGAACTACCGTGGACCTGCACCAGCCAAGGGATCCGGCGCGGCCCGGCCTCCATCGACGGCAGCCGCTACGAACACAGCATCCTCCTGCGGCCCACGACCCCCACCGCCGGCGGGCCGGGCTTCGTCGAACTCGACCTGGGCGGCCGCTACCGGCGGTTCACCACCGTCGCCGGCGTCCTCGACGATGCCCGGGACCCCTTCCAGGTCGGGCGGTTCCGTGTGGTGCTCGACGGGACGCCGCGGTCCGAACACGAGGTTGCCGCCGGGAAGCCCGCGACGATCGACCTCGATGTCACCGGGGCTCGGGTGCTGCGGCTCGAGATGTCACGGCCCGGCGTTCCCGCCTCGCCCTTCGGGTCCGCCGCCGTCGTCGTCACGCGCCGGGGGCGGCCGCCCGAGCTGGGCCTCGGGGATCCGACCGTCACCTGAGGCCTGCTGAGCGGCGGCACCCGGCCAGGTCCACCGACCGCAGCGCCGCCCCCACGCCGGCCAGCGCCACCGCGTTCATCGACAGCGACGTCACTCCCGAACCGACCAAGACGGGCGCCAGCGACGGGTCCGCGGCCGCCTCGCCGCACACCCCCACCGGCTTCCCCGCCGCCTCGCCCGCCGATGCCACCATTTCCACCAACCTCAGCAACGCCGGCTGGTGCGGGTCGTTCAACGTCGCCACCGCGCCGAGCTGGCGGTCCGCCGCGAAGACGTACTGCGCCAGGTCGTTCGTGCCCAGCGAAACGAAATCGACCTCCGCGAGGATCGCCTCCGCGCACAGCGCCGCCGCCGGGATCTCGATCATCACGCCCACCCGGGGGACGCCCGCCGCGCGGGCCCGTGACGCGAACCAGGCCGCCTCGGCAGCCGTCGCCACCATCGGGGCCATCACCGACAGCTCCGCTCCCGCGTCGCCGGCCGCCGACACGATCGCGGCCAGCTGGCGGTCCAGCAGGTCAGGCCGGTCGAACGCGACGCGCAGGCCGCGGACGCCCAGCGCCGGGTTCGGTTCCGCGCCCATCGGCAGGAACGCCAGCGGCTTGTCGGACCCCGCGTCCAGGGTCCGGACCACCACCGGCTTCCCAGCGAACGGCGCCAGCACTTCGGCGTACGCCGCCCGCTGCTCGGCCTCGCTCGGCTCGGCACTCGCCGACAGGTAACAGAACTCCGTGCGGAACAGGCCGATTCCCTCGGCGCCCGCGGCGAGGGCCGCACGGGCGTCGGCGGGCGATCCCACGTTCGCCAGCAGCTTCACGCGGTGGCCGTCCGCGAGCCGCCCGACGCCGTCCCACGACGCGCGTGCCGCTCGGGCCGGTGCCGAAACCGCGCCGTCGGACGGCGAAACGGTGCCCGCGGAACCGTCGACCGCGAGCCCGGGCGTGTCCACCGCGAGGACACCCGCGCACGCGACCACGGCCGGGATCCCGAGGGCCCGCGCCAGGATCGCCGTGTGGCTCGTCGGGCCGCCTTCCTCCGTCACCAGCGCGAGCACGAGGTCCGGATCGAGGCCGGCCGTGTCGGCCGGCGCGAGATCACGGGCCACCAGCACGCTCGGCGCCGTCAGCTCCGGGACGCCCGGCGGGGCCAGCCCCAGCAGCGAAGCGACGATCCGGTCGCGGACGTCGGCGACGTCCGCGACGCGCTCGGCCAGGTACCCGCCGGCCGCGCGCAACGCCGTCATGAACTCCCCCGCCGCTTCCCACACCGCACGCGGCGCCGGCAACGACCGCGTGCGGACCAGCTCCGAAGCGGACGCGACCAGAGCCGGGTCCGACGCCATCGCCGCCGTCGTCTCCAGGACCGACCGGGCATCTCCGGACACGGAACGGGCACGATCGGACAGCGCCGCCGCGACCGATTCGGCGGCCGGCCCGATCTTGCCCACCTCCGCCGAAAGATCGTCCGGAGCCGGCGAAGAAGCGGGTTCTCGCAGGTCGGCAAGCACGACTACGCGCGGACCGGCGACCCGGCCGGGGCTTACTCCGACTCCGGACAACTGCATGGCGGAACCTCCGGACGCAAAAGATCTCGTAACTGGGGATTGACAGTACGGTAACAACGGGCACAATCAAACTGCAACGGGCAAACATCGGAGAGGAACGGGCATGTACGCCGCCGAACGGCATCAGCTCCTGGCACAACGCGCACGGCGCGACGGCCGGGTCGACGTCAACGACGTCGCCGGCGAACTCGGTGTCGCCCCCGAGACCATCCGCCGCGACCTCGGCGTCCTCGAACGCCAGGGCGTCGTCCGCCGCGTCTACGGCGGCGCGGTCGCCGTCGAGCGGCTCGACTTCGAACCCGAAGTGGCCCAACGGGACCGGACGAACGCCGCCGAGAAGGACGCGATCGCCCGCGCCGCGCTCGACCTGGTCCCCGACCGCGGTGCGATCCTGCTCGACGCCGGCACGACCACCAGCAGGCTCGCGACGCTGCTGCCCGCCGACCGCGAGCTGACCGTGATCACCAACTCGATCCCGGTCGCCTCGATCCTCGCCACCCGCCCGGGCGTCACGCTGCACATCCTCGGCGGCCGGGTGCGCGGGACGACGCTCGCCGCCGTCGAGGCCTGGACGCTGCACGCGCTCGACGGCCTGCTCGTCGACGTCGCTTTCCTCGGTGCCAACGGCTTTTCCGCCGAGCACGGCTGCACGACACCGGACATGGCCGAGTCCGCGGTGAAGGCCGCGGTGGTCGCCGCCGCGCGCAAGCGGGTGCTGCTGGCCGACCACAGCAAGTACGGCACCGACCAGCTCAGCCGGTTCGCGCGGCTGGCCGAGATCGACGTCCTGGTCACCGACAGCGGCCTCGACGCCGGTGCGGTGGCCGAGCTCGAAGAAGCGGGCCCGGAGGTGGTGCTGGCGTGATCGTCACCGTCACCCCGAACCCGAGCCTCGACCGGACGGCGCGGCTGGCCGGCCTGCGCCGCGGCGAGGTCAACCGGGCCGAGGCCGTGCGCCTGGACCCCGGCGGCAAGGGCGTCAACGTCGCCCGCGCGCTGGCCGCCGCCGGCACCCCGACCGTCGCGCTCCTGCCCGCCGGCGGCCTCGTCGGCGACCGCCTGGCCGACCTGCTCGCCCCCGAAGGCGTCCCGGTCGTCGCCGTGCCGATCGCCGGCACGACCCGCAGCAACATCACGCTCGTCGAAGCCGACGGGACCACGACGAAGATCAACGAGCCGGGTCCGGAGATCTCCCCCGCCGAGCTGGCCACCCTGGAACGCCGCGCCGTCGAGCTGGCCGCGCGCGGGGAATGGCTGGTGTGCTGCGGCAGCCTCCCCGCCGGGGTCCCCGACGACTTCTACGCGCGGCTCACGAAGCTCGCGCACGACGCCGGGGCGAAGGTCGCCGTCGACTCGTCCGGCGCGCCACTCGCCGCCGCCTGCGAAGGTGGGCCGGACCTGCTCAAGCCGAACCTCGACGAGCTGGTCGAGCTCGCCGGCCGCCCACTGCCGCTGCTCGGCGACGTCGTCGCCTTCTGCCGCGAGCTGATCTCCGGGGGCGTCGGCACCGTGCTGGTCAGCCTGGGTGCGCGTGGCGCGGTCCTCGTCGGGGAAACCGAACCGCACCACGCGCTCGGCCCGCTGGTCGCCGTGCGCAGCACCGTCGGCGCCGGAGACGCCGCACTCGCCGGGTTCCTCCACGCGGGAGGGACCGGCCCCCGAGCCCTGCGCACCGCGGTCGCCTACGGCACCGCCGCGGTCACGCAGGAGGGCAGCCGCATGCCCACCCCCCACGACGTGCACCCCGACCAGGTGCGCGTGCTCGACGCCGACCCCACCCTCACCCTCAGCGGAGCCGCCGCATGACCACCCCAGACCTGATCACCGCCGACCTGGTCGACCTCGGCCTCGACGCCGCCGACAAGGCGGGTGCCACCCGCGCGCTCGCGCAGCGGCTCGTCGACGCCGGGCGGGTGACCGACCTCGACCTGTTCCTCAAGGACGTCGCCGCCCGCGAGGAGCAGATGGCCACCGGGCTCGAAGGCGGCATCGGCATCCCGCACTGCCGCTCGGCCGCGGTGACCGCGCCGACGCTGGCGTTCGGCCGCAGCGCCGCCGGCGTCGACTTCGGCGCGCCGGACGGCCCGGCCAAGCTCATCTTCCTCATCGCCGCGCCGGAAGGCGGCGGCAGCGACCACCTCAAGGTGCTCGCCGCCCTCGCCCGCCGGCTCGTCCGGGCGGAGTTCAAGCAGCACCTCCTGGACGCCACCGACGCCGTCGCCGTCGCCGCCTACATCCGCCAGGAGGTGTCCTGACCATGAAGTTCGTCGCCATCACCGCGTGCCCCACGGGCATCGCGCACACCTACATGGCCGCCGAATCGCTCGAGCAGACCGCGAAGGCCAACGGCGACACGATCGTCGTCGAGACGCAGGGTTCGGCCGGCTCCGAACCGCTGTCGGCCGAGGACATCGCGAGCGCGGACGCCGTCATCTTCGCCGCCGACCTCGCCGTGCAGGGCCGGGACCGCTTCGCGGGCAAGCCGATCGTCGAAGCGCCGGTCAAGGCCGCGATCAACGACGCGGCCGGGCTGTTCGAACGCGCGAAGGCCGCGGCGCGCGAGCCGGTAGCGCCCGCCGCCGCCCCGGAGCTGACCTCGAAGGTCGGCGCGAACGACAAGGCCGGAACCAAGGTCCGCCAGTGGCTGATGACCGGCGTCAGCTACCTGATCCCGTTCGTCGCCGCGGGCGGGCTGCTCATCGCGTTGAGCTTCGCGCTGGGCGGCTACCAGATCGTCGACGCGCCGAAGGTCACCGAGCACTTCGACGCGGGGTCGGTCGCCGGCTGGGCCGCGCTGATGTTCCAGATCGGCAGCGCCGCCTTCGACTTCCTGGTGCCGGTGCTGGCCGGGTTCATCGCCTTCGCGATGGCCGACCGCCCGGCCATCGCGCCCGGCTTCGTGGGCGGCGCGATCGCCGTCACCGTCGGCGCGGGATTCCTCGGCGGTCTCGTCGCCGGCCTGCTGGCCGGTGGCGTGGTGATGGCGCTGAAGAAGGTCCAGGTGCCGAAGGCGGTGCGCGGGATCATGCCGGTGGTCGTCTACCCGCTGCTCGGGTCCATCGTGGTCGGTGTGCTGATGTACGTCGTGGTGGGCAAGCCGATGGCCGCCGCGACGAGCGGGCTGACGAACTGGCTCAACAGCCTCAGCGGGGCCAGCGCGCTGCTGCTGGGCGCGTTGCTGGGCTTGATGATGGCGTTCGACATGGGCGGGCCGGTCAACAAGGCGGCCTACACGTTCGCCGTGGGCGGCCTGACCACCGGCGCCACCGGGTCGCTGCAGATCATGGCCGCGGTGATGGCGGCCGGGATGGTGCCGCCGCTGGCCCTGGCGCTCGCGTCCACCGTGCGGAAGAAGCTGTTCACCGAGGCCGAGCGCGAGAACGGCCGCGCGGCCTGGCTGCTCGGCGCGTCGTTCATCACCGAGGGCGCGATCCCGTTCGCCGCGGCGGACCCGTTCCGGGTGATCCCGTCGATCATGCTCGGCTCGGCGGTGACGGGTTCGCTGTCGATGGCGTTCGGCGCGACGCTGCGTGCCCCGCACGGCGGGATCTTCGTGCTCCCGCTGATCGGCAGCCCGCTGCTGTTCCTCGTGGCGCTGATCGCCGGGACCCTGGTCGCGGCCGGCTCGGTGATCGCGCTCAAGCAGGTGCGCTTCCGGGCGGCGTCCGCGTCGGCCGCCGTCTCCGGTCAGCCGGTCAACGCGTGAAGGAGTCCACTGTGTACCAACGTCGCACGCTCGTCGCCAGCAGTGTCGGGCTGCACGCCCGGCCCGCGGGCCTGGTCGCGAAGACGGCCGCCGGCCAGCCGGCGAAGGTGAAGATCGCCAAGATCACCGGCGGGGTCGCGGGCGACCCGGTCGACGCCGCGAGTGTCCTGGGGTTGATGACCCTGGGTGCGGGGTTCGGCGACGAGGTCGAGCTGACCGCCGAGGGCGACCACGCCCAGGCGGCGGTCGACGCGCTGGCCGAGCTGATCGCCCAGGACCTCGACGCCTGACAATGGACGAGGGCACGGCACCCCCGGGTGCCGTGCCCTCGTCGCGTGGTCAGGCGCGGATTCCCGCCAGCTGGAGGTCGATCAAGCGGCGCCACTGGCCGTCGCCGGTCATGTTGGCCATCGCCGCGCGGGTGACGAGGACGAAGTCCCCGGGGCCGAAGTCGGCTCGTAGCAGGCCGGCTTCGACGGCGCGGCGCACGATCCGGCCGACGATCTCCGCGAACGCGGTCTTCTGCTCTTCGATGTCGGCCCAGCTCGGTTCTTCCGGGCCGAGGAGGGCGAACCGGAACGCGGCGTCGGGTTCCGCCGCTTCCAGGTAGCCGTAGAGCAGCGTCTCGAACGCCACCCACGGGTCCCCGGCCTCCTCGGCACCCCGGGCGAGGAACGTCATCTCCTCGAACCGGCGGCCGATGATCGCCGCGCGCAGTGCCTGCTTGTCGGCGAAGTGCCGGTACAGCGTGCCGACCCCCAGCCCGGCCCGGTCGGCGATCTCTTCCATCTGGACGGCGTCGCCGCGCCGGGCGAACAGTTCGCCGGCGGCGTCGAGGATGGCGTCGCGGTTGCGCCGGGCATCGGCGCGCAGCACACGTCGGGAAGCGGTCATGGTCGCCTCAGCGTACTTGACCGCGGTGCCTTCCGCGCTATATTCGGAAGCGGAATTCACCTTCACTTTAGGAGCCGCCATGATCGTCGTGACCACCCCGACCGGGCAGGTCGGCCGCCGGCTCGTCCGCGACCTGCTGGCCGCGGGCAGCAAGGTCAAAGTCGTCGTCCGAGACCCCGCGCGCCTGGACGACGACGTCCGCGAGCAGGTCGACGTGGTCGAGGGAAGCCATGCCGACCCGGCCGTGCTCGACGCGGCACTGCCCGGAGCCGCCGCGCTGTTCTGGCTCGTGCCGCCGAACCCCGCCGCGGCGAGCGCCGACGAGCACTACCGCACCTTCGCCCGGGCCGGCGGCGAAGCCGTCCGCCGCCACGGCGTCGGGCACGTCGTGGCGGTCAGCAGCGCCGGACACGGCTGGCCCAAGCCGGCGGGGGTCCTGTCCGCGGCCTTCGCCATGGACGCCGAGCTACAGGAGTCCGGCGCGGCCTACCGCGCGGTGTCCCCGCCGTTCTACCTGGAGAACCTGCTCGGCCAGCTCCCCGCGATCCGCGAGCGGGGCGTGTTTTCCCTGACCTGCGCCGGCGACCGGCCCCTGGCCACGATCGCGACGCGGGACATCGCCGGCACCGCCGCCGGCCTGCTGACGGACCTCTCCTGGACGGGACAAGCGGACCTGCCGCTGTTCGGTCCCGATCGGCTCACCCCCGACGGCATGGCCGGGGTGCTGGGCGAGGAGCTCGGCCGGCCGATCCGCTACCAGCGCATCCCGCTCGCCGAGTTCGCCGCGATGCGCCGGTCCCAGGGGGCGAGCGAGCGGGTGGTCGAGGACGCCGTCGCGATGTTCGCCGCCCAGGACGAGGGCATCTACGACGCGGACTGGGCGAAGGCGGCGATCGCGCCGACGAGTTTCCGGGCGTGGTGCCGGGAGGTCCTCCAGCCCGCGCTCTGACCGGGGTTCAGGCCGGGCCGAGCAGCGCGATCGACGCCCGCACCGCGACCTCGGTGACGTCGCCGGCCCGGCCGCCGTCCTCCACGGTCGTCGCGATCAGCTCGCGCAACCCGCCCAGCAGCATGATCGCCAGCTGGCGGGACGGCGGGCTGATTCCCGCCGCCCGCAGGGACGGCGTGTCGGTCAGCCGCTGCGTCATCGCGATGAACGCCTCCATCACGTCGCGCTGCAGTTCCCGGGCCGCCGCGCCCAGGGCCGGGAGGTCGCGGATCCAGCTCAGCGTGATCGCCGGCTCGGACTCCGCGCACGCGATCCACGTCTCGATCGCCTGGCGCACCTGCTCCCGCCACGGCGCACCCGGGTCGACCGCGTCGGAGATCTGCTCGATCATCGACCGGTTCGCGTCCGCCAGCAGCGCGATCAAACACTCTTCACGACTGGAGAAGTGCTCGTAGAACGTCCGCCGGGACGTGCGGGCCCTGCGGACGATGCCGGCGACCGTCGTGTCGCGGAAGCCGTCTTCGGTGATCGACTCGGCCAGGCCGTCCAGCAGCCGCTGCCGGTGCCGGCGGGTGTCGACGTCCACGGAAGTCACGCTATACCCCTCCCTCTTGAACGGGGATGGTACACCGGCGTACCGTACCGACGGTACGCTCGCGTACCACCTCTCGGGAGGGTCGATGACGACCATGACAAGCGCGGTGACGCTGCCGCCGGGACCGACCGCGCCCCGCGCCGTCCAAGGCGCGTACGCGCTCACGCAACCGCTGCGGGGCATGCGGCGGCTCAGAGAGCGGTACGGCGACGCCTTCACCGTGAACGTGCCGATCTTCGGCCACGCCGTGGTGCTCAGCGACCCCGCCGAGATCAAGCAGCTGTTCACCTCCGGCCCCGACCTCGTCGACAACCTCGAGGTCAACCTCGGCCGCGTGCTCGGCCCCCACTCGATGTTCGCGCTCTCCGGCGACGAGCACAAACGGCAGCGCAAGCTGCTGGTGCCGCCCTTCCACGGGAAGCGGCTGGCGGCCTACGAGCGGATCGTCGAAGAGGAAGCCGTCCGGGAATTCGCGAGCTGGCCGGACGGGAAAGCGTTCGCCACGCTGCCGTCGATGATGCGGATCACGCTCAACGCCATCCTGCGCGCGGTGTTCGGCGCCGAGGGAGCCGAGTTCGCCGAGCTGCGCGCGCTGCTGCCGCCGTTCGTCACCCTCGGCTCCCGGCTGGCCGTCGCGCCGATCACCAAGAAGGGCCGCTTCAACCCGTGGCGCCGCTTCGAACGGATGCGCCGTGAGTACGACGCGATCGTGGACCGGCTGATCGCGAAGGCGAGCGCGGGCGGCGACGACGTCCTCTCGATGATGCTGCAGACCCGCTACGACGACGGTTCCGGGCTCGGCCGCGAGGAGATCTCCGACCAGCTGCTCACCCTGCTCACCGCCGGGCACGAAACCACGGCGACCACGCTCGCCTGGGCCGTCGAACGGCTCCGCCGCCACCCGGCGCTGCTGGACGAGCTGCACACGGACGACGGACTCCTCGACGCCACCATCCTCGAGGTCCAGCGCACCCGCCCGGTCATCGACCTCACCGCCCGCCAGGTCAAGCAGGACGGCTTCCGGCTCGGCCGCTGGACGCTGCCGAAGGGGTACAACGTGCTGGTCAGCATCGCGCTGATCCACGACGACGACGCCGTCTTCCCGCACGCGGCCACCTTCGACCCGCACCGTTTCGCGGGCGCGCGCCCGGATCTCTACCAGTGGATCCCGTTCGGCGGCGGCACGCGCCGCTGCCTCGGCGCCGCCTTCGCGACCATGGAGATGACCGTCGTGCTACGGACCCTGCTGCGGGACTTCACGCTGGTGCCGACGACCGAGCCCGGCGAACGCTGGCATTCGCGGGGCGTGGCCTACGCACCCGCCAAGGGCGGCCGCGCGGTCGTGCGCCGCCGGAGCACCGGAGGAGAACAGTGACCGAAGAGATCGCCGAGGTCGGCCGGGGGATTTCCCTGGCGTACGAACGGATCGGGGACGCCGGCGCCGAGCCCCTCGTCCTCGTCGCCGGGCTGGGCCAGCAGCTGCACAGCTGGCCCGACGCCTTCTGCGCGCGGCTGGCGGACCGCGGCTTCGAGGTCGTCCGGTTCGACAACCGCGACGCCGGCCGCTCGACCCACCCGCGCTTCCGGCCGCCGAGCCTGCTCGGCATGCTCGCGGGCCGGTTCCCCGCGCAGCAGTACGACCTGAAGGACATGGCCGCCGACACCATCGGCCTGTTCGACGCCCTGGACATCGAGACCGCGCACATCGCGGGCGTCTCGATGGGCGGCATGATCTCCCAGACGGTGGCGGCGCTGTACCCGGACCGGATCCGCACCCTGACGTCGATCATGTCGACGACCGGGTCGCGCCTGCTCGGCCGTCCGGCGTTCTCGACGTTGCGGATGATGGGCGCCAAGCCGCCGAAGTCGCGCGAAGAGGCAGTGGAAAGCGCCGTGAGGATGTTCCGGCACATCGGTTCCCACGGCTTCCCGTTCGAGGAGGCCCGGGTGCGCGAGCTGGCCGGGACGGGCTGGGACCGCGACCCGACCGCGGGCGGGGTGGGCCGTCAGCTCGCCGCGATCATGAAGTCCGGCAACCGGACTCCGCTGCTGCGGAAGATCACCGCGCCGACGCTGGTGATCCACGGCGACCGCGACCGGATGGTCCACCCCACCGGCGGCGCCGCCACCGCCCGGGCGATCCCCGGCGCGCGCCGGGAAACCGTGCGCGGCATGGGTCACGACCTGCCCGAAGGCGCGTGGCCCACGATCCTCGACCTCATCGACAAGCACGCGAGGAGCAGCGATGTCACGGCCCCGTAGCCTCACCGGCCGCCCGGTGGTGATCACCGGCGCGGCGTCCGGCATCGGCCGCGCGCTCGCCACGCGGCTGTCCCGCCTCGGTTCGCCGGTCGCCTTGGCCGACGTCGACGAAGACGGCCTCAAGGCGACCGCCGCCGCCCTGCACGGCCGGGTGCTGACCCGCGTGCTCGACGTCCGCGACGCCGAGGACCAGCTGCGGTTCGCCGCGGAGGTGAAGGACTGGCTCCCCGCCCCGCTGGCCGCGGTGTTCAACAACGCCGGCGTCGCGGTCACTTCCAGCGTGCTCGACGCGGTGATCGAGGACGACGACTGGCTGCACGACATCAACTTCCACGGCGTCGTCCACGGCACGCGCGCGTTCCTGCCGATCCTCGTCGAGCAGGGCGAAGGCGCGATCGTGAACACCTCCAGCGTGTTCGGCCTGCTCGGGGTGCCGAACCAGAGCGCGTACTGCGCGGCCAAGTTCGCCGTGCGCGGGTTCACCGAGTCGCTGCGGCAGGAGCTGCACGACTCCGCGGTCCGCGCGATCACCGTGCACCCGGGCGGCATCACGACGAACATCGCGCGCAACGCCCGGGTCCGGCGCGACCCCACCGGGATGGGCCGCACGCGCGAAGAGATGGCGGCCCAGTTCGAGGCCATGACCATGACGTCGCCGGACAAGGCCGCGGCGATCATCCACACCGGCGTCGACCGCGGCAAGGCCCGCATCCTGGTCGGCCCGGACGCCTACCTGTTCGACGCGCTCGCCCGCATCACCCCCACCCACTACAACGCCGTGCTTTCGCGCGTGATGAGGCGCCCGCGGCGGACGGAGGCCGTCCGATGACCGAGCACGTCGAAGTCCTGATCGTCGGCGCCGGGCTGTCCGGCGTCGGCGCGGCGCACCACCTGCGGACGGCGTTCCCGCGCAAGACCTACGCGATCCTGGAAGCCCGCGACGCCATCGGCGGCACGTGGGACCTCTTCCGCTACCCCGGCGTCCGGTCCGATTCGGACATGCAGACCCTCGGCTACCGGTTCCGGCCGTGGACCAGCGAGAAGGCCATCGCCGACGGCCCGTCGATCCTGCAGTACGTCCGCGACACCGCCGCCGACGCCGGGATCGACCGGCACATCCGGTTCGGGCACAAGGTGGTCCGCGCCGCGTGGTCCACACAGGACGCACTGTGGACGGTCGAGGCGACGCACGACGGCGAGCCCGTCGAGTTCACCGCGAAGTTCCTGTACCTGTGCAGCGGTTACTACGACTACGCGGGCGGCCACACGCCGGAATTCCCGGGCCTCGAGAGCTTCGGCGGCACGGTCGTGCACCCGCAGCACTGGCCCGAGGACCTCGACTACGCCGGCAAGAAGGTCGTCGTGATCGGCAGCGGCGCCACCGCCGTGACGCTCGTCCCGGCGATGACCGACCGCGCCGCGCACGTGACGATGCTGCAGCGCTCCCCCACCTACATCCTGTCGCTGCCGTCGGAGGACGCGCTGGCCAACCGGCTGCGCGGGCTGCTCGGCCCGAAGCTGGCCTACCCGATCGCGCGCTGGAAGAACGTCGCCGTGAGCACGCTGATCTACCAGCTCAGCCGGCGCCGCCCGGGCGTGGTCAAGGCGCTGATCCGCAAGGCCGCGATGAAGCAGCTGCCGCCCGGCTACGCCGTCGACACGCACTTCAAGCCGCGCTACCAGCCCTGGGACCAGCGGCTGTGCCTGGTGCCGGACGGCGACCTGTTCCGGTCCATCAAGCGCGGCGACGCCTCCGTCGTCACCGACCGGATCGCGGCCTTCACGAAGACCGGTATCCAGCTCGAATCGGGCGACGAGCTCGAAGCGGACGTCGTCGTCACCGCCACCGGGCTGAAGCTGCTGGCCTTCGGCGGCATCGACCTGGTCGTCGACGGCGACCCCGTCAAGCTGCCGGAAACCATGGCGTACAAGGGGATGATGCTCAGCGGCGTGCCGAACTTCGCGTTCACGATCGGGTACACGAACGCGTCGTGGACGCTCAAGGCCGACCTGGTCGGCGAGTACGTCGTCCGGCTGCTGCGCCACCTCGACCGGCACGGCTACGACCAGGCCGTCCCGGTCAACGACGACCCGGCGGTCACCGAACGGCCGCTGCTCGACTTCGACGCCGGGTACGTGCTGCGCTCGATCGACGAGTTCCCGAAGGCCGGGTCGCGGGCGCCGTGGACGCTGGGCATGAGCTACGCGCACGACGTGGTCAAGCTGCGGCACGGCCGGATCGACGACGGCGCGCTGCGGTTCTCGCGACGGAAGGCGGGAGCGGGCAGACTGAGCGCATGACGCTCTGCACTCCGCCGGTCCGGGGCCGCTGACATGCACTCCGCGGGACTCGTGCTGCACCCCCGCCGCGACTCCGCGGCCGCCGTCGAGGCCGTGCTCGGCTGGGCGGGCAACCGGAACATCGAGATCCTCGGCATCGCCGACGAGATCGTCCGCCTGAACTGCGCGGCGATCGGCGTCACGGCCGAAGAGCTCGGCCGCCGGTCCGACCTCGTCGTCAGCCTCGGCGGCGACGGCACCATGCTGCGGGCCATGCGGCTGGCCGACGGCCAGCGCGCGCCGGTGCTCGGGGTGAACCTCGGCAAACTCGGCTTCCTGGCCGAGGTCGACGTGCCGGACCTGCCCGGCGCGCTGTCGGCCATCGACGACCACCAGTTCACGGTGGAGCCGCGGCTGGCCGTGGACGCCGTCCTGGAAGGGCGGAAGATCACGGCGTTCAACGACATCGCCGTGGTCCGCGTCCCCGGCGACGGCAGCGCGGTGGTCGCCGTGCACGTCGGCGGCCAGCAGTTCGTCAGCTACTCGGCCGACGCCGTGGTCGTCGCGACGCCGACCGGGTCGACGGCGTACAGCTTCTCCGCCGGCGGCCCGATCACCAGCCCGTCGGTCGAGGCGCTGCTGGTCACCCCGGCCGCGCCGCACTCGGCCTACAGCCGGGGCGTGGTGCTGTCGGTGCACGACGAGGTGACGCTGGAGCTGCTGCCGACCAGCGGCAGGCTGGCGGTGGAGGTCGACGGCCAGGTCGAGGGCTACGTCTCCCCCGGCGACCGGCTCGACCTGCGCGCCCGGCCCAGCGCGGCCCGGGTCGTCCGGCTCGGGATGACGACGTTCTACCAGCGCGCGCGCCGCAAGCTGCGCCTGACCGACTCGGCGGAGATCCCCCAGGACGGCGACCACTGACGACGCACTTTCCCGTGAAAGTGCGCGCTGTGGCGCGGGTCACATCTCGGGCGTGTCGCGCGATGATCACGGAATGGTCACGGGTAGTGTCCGCGGCTCCGCTTGAACCAGCCGAGCCGCCCGGGAGTGTCCCTCTACATGCTGTGCCCCGCACCCGTCCGTCCCCGTCTCCGCGCCCGGCTGCTCGTGCCCGGCGCGCTGGCCGCGTTCGCCGGCGCCCTCGTCCTGCTGACCGTGCTGCACCTCGACCGGCGGCTCGCCCCGCTCGACCCGGTCAGCTCGATGCTCAGCGACTACGCGCTCAGCCCGGGCCGCTGGATGTGGGACGGCGCGCTCCTGCTCACCAGCACCGGCTCGGCCCTGCTGCTGGTGGCGCTCTACCGGCGGGGCCTGCTGGCCAACCCCGCCCTGGTGGCCGCGAAGGTCCTGTGGTGCGTGAGCCTGCTCGCCGTCGCCGTCTTCGCGAAGGATCCGCAAGGGGGCGCCATCACGGCCACCGGCAAGATCCACCTCTACGCGTCGGCGGTGACCTGCCTGAGCCTGCCGGTCGTCGGCTGGGCGCTCGGGCGGCGGCACCGCGACGACCCGCGCTGGCGGCGCTTCGCGACCTGGTCGCGGCGGCTGGCGCTGGCGGCGATCCCGTTCTACCTGCCCTTCATCGTGCCGTTCGCGGTGAACGTCGTGCTCGGCGGGCACCTCCCGACGGTGGCGACCGGCCTGGTGGAGCGGCTGATGATGGTGCTGGAGATCGCGCTGCTCGCGGTGCTGGGCCACTGGGCGCACCGGGCGATGCGCGGGGGCGTTCAGCTGCGGGCGTAGGCCGCGATCCGCTCGACGGGCGGGGCCGGCGCCGGCATCCGCGGCAGGCCGTTGCCGAAGCCGCGCACCCGGACCGCTTCCTTGATGCCCTCGACCGTGCCGCCCAGCGCGGCCCGGGCGGCGTCGGCGCGGGCCTGGGCCGCGCGCTCGCCTTCGGCGTCACCGGCTTCGACCGCGGCCGCCAGATCCGTGAAGGGTTCCGGGAACGCCGCCGACAACCCGGACACCACACCCGCGCCACCGGCCCGGGCCACGGCGGCGACGTCGGTGTCGGCTCCCGACCAGAACCGCGCGTCCGGCAGCGCCGCCCGGAAGTCGGCGAACCGGGCCGCCGCGGCGCCGGACAGCTTGCCGCCGCGCAGACCGGTCGCGGCGAACTCCGCCGGCGAGAGCGTGACGCCGGTGCGGTCCGGGAAGAGGTAGCCGTAGACGTCGGCGTTCCCGGCGGCGTCGCGCACCGCCGCGAAGTGCCGGCGCACCGCGTCGGCGTCCGCGGGCAGGTAGTAGGGCGTGATCACGGCCAGCCGCGAGGCGCCCGCGGCGAGGGCGTCCCTGGTCAGGGCGACCGCTTCCCGCGTGCTCGCCGCGCCGACGTGCACGATCGTGCGCTCCGCGCCGAACACGTCCAGCGCGATCCCGGCGAGCGTCCGGCGTTCGGCCCGGTCCAGTGCCGGGAACTCGCCCGTCGTCCCGGCCACGAAGACGCCGTCGACGCGGCCGTGCAGCCAGGTCAGCAACGCGGTGTTGGCGTCCTCGTCGAGCGCGAGGTCGTCGCGGAAGAGGGTGGGCGTCGCGGCCAGGACTTCAGCGCGCATCGGCGTCTCCCGGCTGGTCGCGGGTGCGGTGCAGGAGCCAGTCGCGGCCGGTGCGGATCAGCGCGTAGCGGACCGACTCCGTCCGGCCGTGCAGCGTGAACAGGATGCGCTTGTCCGTGCGGTCGTGCTCCTCCCACCAGCCGGTGTCGGCGACCTTCTTGGTGTCGTCCTCGTAGGCGAGGTGGTCGAGCGCGTGGTCGGGCACGGCGACGGCGAGCCGGTTGCCGCTCGCGTCCGGCGGGAGCCCGCGCGGGACCGCCCACGAGCGCAGCACACCGTCCTCCTCGAGGCGGAGGTCGAAGTGGTGCCGCGGGCGCCAGTGCTCGTGCAGCACGAAGGCCGGTTTCACCCCTCCACCATGCCAGAAAGCCGCACCACTACCCGGTTTTCGGCCGTTCAAACGCTCCATCCGAGGACTTGACCCGTTCCAGAGAAGGGCGCACGGTGGCTGTCATGAGCGATGTGACGACCGCGCTGCGGGCCGCCGGCCTGCGGGTCACCGCGCCCCGGCGGGCGGTGCTCACCTGGCTGGCCGCGCATCCTCATTCCACAGTGGACGAGATCGGCGCCGGGCTCCGCTCGGTGCCGGTCTCCGTGTCCACCCAGGGGGTCTACGACGTCCTGGCCGCGTGCACGGCGGCCGGCCTGATCCGGAGGATCGAGCTGCCGGGCCACCCCGCCCGCTTCGAACGGCGGGCCGGGGACAACCACCACCACGTCGTGTGCCGTCGCTGCGGGCGGACGGAGGACGTCGACTGCGCGGTCGGCGCGGCTCCCTGCCTGACCCCGGGCGACGCGCACGGCTACTCGGTCGACGAAGCGGAAGTGGTGTTCTGGGGGCTGTGCCCCCGGTGCCGCGCTTCCCGGAAAGAGGCGACAGCGTGACCGAACCGACCACCACCGACGCGGGCATCCCCGTCGAAAGCGACGAGCACTCCCTCACCGTCGGTCCCGACGGCCCGATCCTGCTGCACGACAACTACCTCATCGAACAGATGGCGCAGTTCAACCGCGAGCGCGTCCCCGAACGGCAGCCGCACGCGAAGGGCAGTGGCGCGTTCGGGCGGTTCGAGACGACCGGCGACGTCAGCGCCTACACCAAGGCGGCGGTGTTCCAGCCGGGCACGAAGACCGACCTGCTCGTCCGGTTCTCCACCGTCGCCGGCGAGCGGGGCAGCCCCGACACCTGGCGCGACCCGCGCGGCTTCGCGGTGAAGTTCTACACCAGCGAAGGCAACTACGACATGGTCGGCAACAACACGCCGGTCTTCTTCGTGCGGGACCCCATGAAGTTCCAGCACTTCATCCGCTCGCAGAAGCGCCGGGCCGACAACAACCTGCGCGACCACGACATGCAGTGGGACTTCTGGACGCTGTCGCCGGAGTCGGCGCACCAGGTGACGTGGCTGATGGGCGACCGCGGGATCCCGCGCACCTGGCGCCACATGAACGGCTACAGCTCGCACACCTACATGTGGGTCAACGCCGCCGGTGAGCGCTTCTGGGTGAAGTACCACTTCAAGACCGACCAGGGCGTCGAGTGCTTCACCCAGGACGAAGCCGACCAGACGGCCTCGGCCGACACCGACTACCACACGCGCGACCTGTACGAGTCGATCGAACGCGGCGACCACCCGAGCTGGACGCTGAAGGTGCAGGTCATGCCGTTCGACGACGCCAAGACCTACCGCTTCAACCCCTTCGACCTGACGAAGGTGTGGCCGCACGGCGACTACCCGCTGATCGACGTCGGCCGGATGACGCTCGACCGCAACCCGACCGACCACCACGCGGAGATCGAGCAGGCCGCGTTCGAGCCGAGCAACCTGGTCCCCGGGATCGGGGCCAGCCCGGACAAGATGCTGCTCGGGCGGCTGTTCTCCTACCCGGACGCGCACCGCTACCGGATCGGCGCGAACTACAAGCAGCTGCCGGTCAACGCGCCCGTCGCGCCCGTCCACAGCTACAGCAAGGACGGCGCGATGCGGTACACGAAGGTGTCCGACCCGGTGTACGCGCCGAACTCGAAGGGCGGCCCGCACGCCGACGCCGCCCGCTACGGGCAGCCGGCGGGCTGGCACACCGACGGCGACATGGTCCGCACGGCGTACACGCTGCGCGAGGACGACGACGACTGGGGCCAGGCCGGGACGATGGTCCGCGAGGTCCTCGACGACGACCAGCGCGCCCGGCTGGTCGACAACATCGTCGGGCACCTGCTCAACGGCGTGTCCGAGCCGGTGCTGGCGCGGGCGTTCGACTACTGGCGCAACGTCGACAAGGACCTCGGTGACCGGATCGAATCCGGCGTCCGGGCCAAGCGGGACGAGAAGGACCCGAAGGCCGCGGACCAGGGCAACCCCGCCCGCTCGAGCATGCAGCACAAGGCCTGAGCGCGACGCGCACCCGGCGTGCCCCCGCCGGGTGCGCGTGCTCTACGTTGGCCTCGTCGCGGGAGGTGGGGAGGCCGGGTGAGTGTCGCCGACGCCGTGCTGCCCGGCTGCGCCGTGGTGGCGCTGCTGGTGTTCGCGGTGCGCCTGGCCCGCGAACCCCGCCGGCTCGGCAACGCCGTCTGGCTCGGGATCGCGCTCCTGTTCACCGGGTTGTGGCTGCTGCGCGCGGCCCTGCACCTGGAGTGGCTGACGCCCGTGCTGGCCGGGCTGGCGGCGGCGGTCGCGGTGCTCGTCGCGGTGGTGCTGCCGGCCGCGCTGATCGGCAACGGCGTCCGCATGGTGCGGCGCGAGGGCCGGAGTCTCGGGAACCTGCTGTCGTTCGTCCTCGGCGTCGGCATGCTGGTGCTCGAGGGACTGTTCTTCGTGCCGCTCGGGCGGTGGGGCTCGGCGCTGGTCGCGACGGCGGCGGTGCTGGCGTGCTACTTCGGGTTCCTGTTCGCGTCCCTGCTCGGGTACTCGATCCTGTACGGCAGGCTCCGGCGCCGCACGGGTGTCGAAGCGATCATCGTCCTGGGCTGCGGCCTGGCGGGTGACCGCGTGCCGCCGCTGCTGGCCGCCCGCCTCGACCGGGCGATCCGGGTGTACTCGCGGGAACCGGTGCCCCCGTTGCTGGTGGTGTCGGGTGGCCAGGGGCCGGGGGAAACCGTCACGGAGGCCGCGGCGATGGCCGGGTACCTGGGTGACCGCGGGATCCCGGCCGACCGGATCCGCCGCGAGGACCGCGCGACGACGACCGAGGAGAACCTCCGGTTCTCGGCCGAGCTGCTGCCCGGGGACGTGCGGCCGGGCCGGGTGCTGGCGGTGACGAGCAACTACCACGTCTTCCGCACGGCGGTGGAGTGCCGGCGGCTGGGCCTGCCGTTCGACGCGGTGGGGGCGCCGACCGCGAGGTACTTCCTGCCGAGCGCGCTGCTGCGCGAGTTCGCGGCGCTGATCCTGCACTACCGGCGCACGACGATCGCGGCCTGCGCGCTGATCACCGGAACCGGGCTGGCGCTGGCGCTCTTCGCCTGACCCGGCACAGCGGCGACCGCCTCGACCTCCACGGCGTACTCCGGCCGGGCCAGCCCCGCCACGACCGCGAGGGTCTGTGCGGGGTAGTCGCCGTCCGGGAACCACTTCGCGAACGCTTCGGCCTGCGCGGCGCGGTAGCCGTCGAGGTGTTCGGTGCCCGCGACCAGCGTCAGCAGCTTGACGAGGTGTTCCGGCCCGGCGCCTTCGGCCGCGAGGAGCGCGCCGAGGTTCGCGAAGATCCGCCGTCCCTGGGCTTCGGCGCCGGGGCCGGCGAGAGTGCCGTCGGGTCCCACGCCGAGCTGTCCGGCGAGGAACACCAGCCGGTGCCCGGCGGGCACCTCCGCCAGGTGGCTGTAGCGGCCCAGCGGCGGGGCGACGGTGTCGGGGTTCCAGCGGCGTGGCTTCACCGTGTCATGATCGCAGGCCCGGCACCTCACGCAGCACCGAGCACGCGTGGGCCACGCCGTCCTCGTGCCGCAGCCGGGCCCCGACGTACTGCGCGCCGTGGCGGAAGAGCGGGTTGGCCGTCAGCTCCCGCAGCCGCGCCGTCAACGACTCGGCCGTCAGCTCCTTGTGCGGCAACGGACGCGGGCCCGCGCCGAGCCGGTACACGCGGCCGCCCCAGTACGGCTGGTCGGAGAAGACCGGGCAGACGAGCGCCGGGACGCCGGCCCGCAGCCCGGCCGCGGTCGTGCCGGCGCCGCCGTGGTGGACCACCGCGGCGGTGCGCGGGAACAGCCACTCGTGCGGGACGTCGGCGACGGTCAGCAGGTCGTCGGACTCCGGCCCGGCGCCGGCGACGAGCCCGCGTAGACCGGCGCGGCGCAGGGCGGTGCGGATCAGCTCGAACGTCCCTTCGGCGGGCATGCTGCCGAAGCCGACGTACACCGGCGGCGGTCCGGCGGCCAGGAAGTCGCGCAGCCGCGGGTCCGGGCGCCAGCCCGGCTCGGCGCCGAGGAACCAGTACCCGGTGACGTGCACCCGGGCCGGCCAGTCGGGTGGCCGCGGCACCACCGCCTCGGAAAAGCCGCACAGGACCGGGGATTCGCGGCGCGGCCGTTTCCCGGGCAGGCCGAGGGTCCCGGCGCGCCAGCGGTCGAGCTCGGGCCGCAGGACGTACCCGGCCAGCGCGTCCACCGCGGTGAAGCTCAGGTGTCGGCCCCACGGTCCCAGCTTCGCCGCCCACGGCAGGAGCGGGTGCGGGAACGCCCGCGTCGGGTGGCTGGGCTGGTAGTGCAGCTCGACGTTGGGGACGGGCAGGTGGGTGCCCAGGAAGCCGAGGGTCGGCGCGAGCACGAGGTCGGCGGTCTTCGTGCCGGCGTGGACGTCGGCGAGCATGCGGTCGAGGACCGGCCGCAGGACGTCCCGCAGCCCGGTCAGGAACGCGAGCGGGCCGCCGGCCGTCCAGGCTTTGCCGGCCTCGGAGCCGAGCACTTCGCCGGGATCCGCGGACAGCGGGCCGAAGCCGAGACCGTGCCGGGTGACGAGCGGTTCGAAAGCCGGGGCGGCGAGGATCCGGACCCGGTCGCCGTCGGCGGCGAGCCCGCGCCCGAGGGCGACGCAGGGGTGGACGTCCCCACGCGAACCGGGCGCGATGACGACCACTCGCCGGCTCATCGCGGCCGCCCGAGCCACGTCGGCACCACCCGGACCGGCACCCTGCCGGTCCCGGTCATCGTTTCGCCGCCGTCAACCGGTACCGCAGCCGGTGCGGCAACCGCGCCAGCACGGCCGCCAGCCGCGCGTCCGCCCCGACCAGGTACCGCGGCGCCGGACGGCGGATCGTCAACGCCCGCACCACCACTTCCGCGGCCCGCCGCGCCGGCAGGCCCGCCCGCGCCGAGCGGAGCGCGCTCCGCTCGGCCGCCGCCAGCTGCTCGCCAGATCGG
>NZ_JBSGJA010000018.1:0-39553 GCF_053605345.1 Amycolatopsis sp. NPDC003865
TCCCGAGCGGCGGGGCAGGTTGCTGATCGACGTAGCGCGGGCATGGACGCAGCGGCGCAATGTCGAGCGAGCCCTTGCAGCGCTTGAGGATGCGGAGCAGATCGCTCCTGAGCAGGTCTACCGTCACCGGCTCGTGCACACCATGGTCCGCGATCTTGTCCGGATGGAGCGCGACGTGCCGCCAGCGCTTGAGGACTTCGCACGTCGAGCCGGAGTGGCCTTGGCCGGTCGGTGACGGTGAAGTCCATAGTGGTGAGAACTTTCTCTACAGGATCAAGGCGGCCCCTCCGGGGCCGCTCGGCCCGGTCCCTTGCCCCGGCCAAGCCCTTGCCGGGGCGTGCGGGCTGGCGCCCGGTCCCCGGCAAGTCGGCCGGGGCGGAAGGCCGATGATGAGGTGCCGAAGATCCGAGAGAGCGCGTGTAACCCCACCGGGCCAGACCGCGACTCACCTACATGGTGTACCGCATAGCGTGGACCGAGTACGGCCAGCAGCGCCCGACCAACCGCCCCATGCGCAAGAGCGACATGGAGAAGCCGGGGCCGCCGCATGCGATCACCAACGAGGACTACGAGAAGCACCGCGCGGGCGAAACCGTCAAGACTTTATGCAAGGAGACCGTGCTCGACTCGTATGGTGTCGAATGGGTGATACGGCCGACCGAACGCGGCGACAGGTGCACTCGTTGTGCAGAACTGGTCAACTCCGCAACGGGGAGCTGAAACCAATGTCCTCGCCGGACGGGCAGGTCTCCGAGATGGCCGGCGGGGGAGCACCGGTCGCGTCCGTGAGTGGCCTGTCACCACCTCGTCGACCTCCCGGAGGGCTATCGCACCGTGTCAAGGGGGCGACTCGCAGGGATACGCTCAGCCGTGCGGAGGGCGCCCCCTTGACACGGTGCGATCGGGCGATGCCAGGTCGACGAGATGGCGAAGAGGCCACCCACTTGAAGGGGGAGGACTGCCGAACCGCAGTCGTGTCAACAAAAAACCGGGAGCGGCGCTGTGCCGCTCCCGGGGAAGCCTGGGCGGGATTCGAACCCGCGACCAACCCTTAGTGAGAGAGTTGCTCTATCCGCTGAGCTACCAGGGGATGAGTCCATCGTACCACGGACTCAGGCAGGTGCCGTGGGTGCAAAGCGAGAGGAAGGTCAGGCAGCCGTGCGGAGGGCGCCCCCTTGACACGGTGCGATCGGGCGATGCCAGGTCGACGAGATGACGAAGAGGCCACCCACTTGAAGGGGAGAGGATCTCGGGGCGAGTAGGATCGGATGTGACGAACGCACTGGTAGAGGGTCTGCTATACAGCAGCGAAGTACAGCAACCGCACCGGCCATCATCGGCCACGGGCGACCGCGATAGGCTCTCTGACCTCGACAAAGACCAGCAACGGCCCGCCTGCTGATAGTTCGCATCGAGAAGGTCAGGGGTTCGATTCCCCTCAGCTCCACCCTAGGGGTCTTACTAGAACAAGTGCCTGAATGAAGGCCACGAAGTAGGACCGCGACGCCTGAAGGCGAGCAAGGACCACCCGCGTTGCGGGTGGTCCTTTTGTTTGTGCCCTCCGCGTTGGTTGCTGCGGTCCGATGACCTTGGATGGCGTGGAGCTCGCCGAAGGGCTCACGGAGCTCACCGTCTGTGATCTTGTCGTCCTCGATGTAGAGGGCGTGGAAGATCGCCTGGTTGAGTAGGCGCCGCTGTTGGTCGTTGCAGCGTCGGTACAGCTGGTCGGGCTGTTCGAGGAGGGCAAGGCCGGCGTTGACGAGCTGGGCACTGTCGGTGAGGTCGGCGTTGGCTGTGTCCAGGCGCTCCTCCAGCCGGCGGCGCTCGCGGGCGATGTCGCGCAGCTTCTCCTTGACCTTGGTCCGAGGCAGCGTGCTGTCGGCAGCGAGGTCGATCAAGTTCTCCTCCTTCGTGTCGAGTTCCTTGAGCTGCGCGGTGATCTGCTTGCGCAGCAGGCGTGCGGACTTTTCCTGCTCGCCGAGCACGGCATCGATCTGATCGCGCATGTCAGCGATGAACGGCTGGCTGAAGCGAATCGCGGAGTAGTGGCGCTCAACCGCGTCCTCGACGAGCGTGACATTGACGTGGGGTGCTTGGCACAGCCCCTTCTGCCGGCCGCGGCAGAAGAAGTACAGGTACTCCGCGCCCTTCGAGTTGATGGTCCGTTGAATGATCATCCGCCGCTTGATGCCGTCGCGTTGGCAGCGTCCACAGAAGAGCGATCCCTTGAGGTAGTGGTGGTGGACACGACGGCGTTCTTGTGCCGTCATTCGCGATTCAAGGATCTCCTGAACTGTGTCGAAGATGTCCTCGTCGATGAGCGGTTCGTGCCGCCCTTGGATTTCTTCGCCGTCGTACTCGACGTATCCGAGGTAGTAGCGATCGCGCAGCATTTGCGAAATCTTGTTCTCGGACACCTTCTTGGCTGGGTGTCGCCGGGTGGCCCTGGTGCGTAGGCCGCGGTCGTAGAGCTCGTCAGCCAGCTCTTCTTGCGTGTAGTCGCCGGTGGCGAAGAGCTCGAAACCCAGCTGGACAAAGGGCGCTCGTTCGGGATCGACGATGATCGTGCGGATCACGCGGCCGTCGGAGTGGTCGATGTGGTTGAGGTAGCCGAGCTTCGCGCGGCCGAGCGTGCCGCCGTTGCGGGCCTTCTGGCCCATCTTGTAGGCGATGTCGGCGCCGGACTGGCGGGATTGGTACTCGTTGAATGTGGCCAGGATGCCGTGCATCAGCTGGCCGACCGGGGTGTCGTCGATGGCCTCGGTGGCCGAGACCAGGGTGACGCCGCGCTTTCGCAGGTCCGCCATGACGATCGCGTCGTCGTAGCGGTTCCGCGCCATGCGCGAGAGCTGGTAGATGATGATGACGTCGACGTCGCCCTGGCTCCGCACCCGCGCGAGCATCTGTTGGAATGCTTCGCGTTTGGTCATCTCCGTTCCCGAGCGTCCGGGTTCGACGTACTCGTCGATGACCGTGACGCTCAGTTCCCGCGCCTTGCGCAAGCATGCTTCCCGTTGGGCCGGAATGGAGATGCCTTCCGGGTTGTAGTCGGTCCGGACTTGCCCGGTCGAGGACACGCGCAGGTAGATCACTGCGCGAGTGCCTGGGGCAAGGTCCTCCATCGGCGGCTGGATAGGGATGGTGACGTCCTGCTGCAGTTCATCGATGAAGTCGGCATAAGCGCTGGTCATGACACCTCCTTCTGAGGGCGGCTTGGACGGAGGACCGTGGAGCCGACGGGTAGGTCTTGGCGGCTGGATCGCGCGCTCCCGGCGAGCGGCGAATTCGTGGCCGGGTTGCTGTTTCTCAACGGCTGCGGAACCGCGCGAGCATGCGTCGGAACAGCTGGCGTTTCGGCCGTCGCCAGAGTCGAGCGTTTGGGTCGACGTACTCGTCGATGAGCGAGAAACCCAGTTCCCGCGCCATGCGCAGACATGCCTCACGCTGGGCCGTGACGCTGTGGTCGGTCTCGGCCCGTCCGGGCGAGGCCACGCGTGTGTAGATCACCGCGCGGGTGGTGGACGCAGGGGCATCCGACGGCTGGAGTTCGTTGCCCGAGTTGGCGTAGGCGGTGGTCATGACACCTCGTTATGAGTCGGTCTGGAAGGGGATGTGTTGGTCGGCGCAGTGGGGCCCGGCGGGATTTGCAGTTAGCCGGCGAGCGGCGACTCGTCGGCGGATTGCTGGTCGTGGCGACGCCGGTCGCGACGATCTGCGAGTGCGCCGGTCTGCTCGATCTCCGCGACGGCACTCACCACGCGCACGAGGAAGAGGCCGTGCGCGGTCTCCGTGTCGAGGGCGGGATCAGCGGCCGAGACGACCCGCACACCTCGGGACGTCAGCTCGTCGAGCACGAAGGCGAGGTGCTGCGTCTTGCGGGAGAGGCTGTACAGGTGGCTGACGACGAGCACTTCGATGACTCCGGATCGGGCTGCCGCCAATACCCGTTGCAGCCCAGGACGCTTCAGCGTGCCGCCTGATGCGTAGTCGCTGCTGCGGAGAGCGATGTGCCAACCGGGTTGGGACGCGACGTAGGTCTCCAGGTGGTCGCTTTCGCGGAGCGTGGGCCACCGCTGGTAGAGGCCGACGCGTACCGGCCGTCGAGTCCGTGGGTGTGCGGCCCGACGGCTGCGGGAATCGCAAGTGGCAGGCGGCATTGTGGTGAACCTTCCTTTCGAGTCATTGGCGCGCGGATTCGATCCGCTGGGTTCGTTGCCCATGCGCGAACGCGCGACGTCATGCCGCGTCGCGGCGGTGATCGGGGTGGCTGGCGTCCGAGGTTCCTGGCTCGGCGGGCAGTGTTTGCCCGCTGGCTTCGGCCTGCGCCAGGTCTGCCGCGAGGCTGGCGACCACCCGCGCGAGCTTGCGCATGTCGGGGGGATCGCGGCGAACACCGCGCACCACCACGTTGCGCACGGCTCTGCTCGCGCCAACGCGCCGTCGGGGTTGCCTACTCGGCGCACTGACAGGGCTTCCCTGCTGCTCCTGGTCGGCCGGAGCAGGAACGTCGGCGCAGTTGTTGTCGGCCTGATCGGGGTTGCGAGGTTGAGCGCACATGAGCGCCCCCTTCGTGCCCGTGAAGCCTGCGGCTGGCGGAGGTTCACGGGGCTGCTGGTCGGCGACAGGAACCGTCGACACAGCGGGCACTCCCAGCTGCCGACACCTGCGGTCGCCGATCCGCGCGAAGCGGGTTTCGCGGCGATGCGGGCACGCACCATGACGTGCGTTGAATGAGCTGGGACCGCCAAAGCTGTCACGACCAACGGGCCTCTACTCCCCGCATGCGTCCGTGTGGGGCCGGCGCTCGTGGCCGTGCTGGACTCTTGCCGTTCGGTAGGACTGTGTGCCTTGCCGAACTGGTGCTGGGTCACCTCGTCAGCACGAGATGGGCGGTCGACGCGAGTCCAGAAGAGCGCTACCGGCGCGGACCGCGAACGGCGGCGCGTCGGCATGGCGATGAACGTGATGGGTGCCGAAGCACCTCCTCTCTGTTGAACCGGGGACAGGTGCGCCATTCAACTAAGGTAGCACCTGAGTAAATCTAGTGTAGCCTGTGTATCTCAAGTGCCACCTGTTCATGGGTGTGTGTCTGCTGAACACGCCGAACGTGCGGCGGCCGGCTTCGGTCGCCATCGGGGACACTGAGCGTCGGTTGGCGGCGACAAGCGCTGCGAAACGACGGATACGGGACGGCAGCGGGTGCAGATCGAGTGGCGGCTGCGGAAGGTCATGGCCTCCCGCGACGTCTGGACGGCGACCCAGCTGCGCGATCTCCTCATCCAACGCGCCGGGTTCGAACTGTCCCTCCAGTCGGTTGACGTGCTGATCAAGAAGCAGCCGGTCCAGGTGAAAGTGGCGACCTTGCAGGCGCTGTGCACGACGCTGCGGTGCACGCCCAACGAGCTGTTCGGAATCGACACACCACGCGATGTCTCGCTCGTCGCACCGGACATCACGGAGTCCCGCGGCGAGCAGTGAGCCCGCGGCGGCGAACGCGGCGACGGCCATCACGCGGCCCTCCCCAATACCTGCGGAGACACGCTGTCCGCAAATAGTCCTGCCGAACCCAACGTGGTTCGAATCAGCCGATACCAGCTGAGCGCGAAGCGCAGACAGTCCGCCGGGGACTCCGAAGATGAGGAAGTGGTGTGCGTGCGCGGCTGGCTGGATGTCAGCATGGTGGCCATGACGAAGCGTGCGATGTCCAAGGAGGGCGAGGAAGAGGCCCGACGGCTGGTGGAGTCGGTGCGCGGCGTGCCGGTAACCCCTTGGGACGAAGGTGGTGGTCGCGGCTCCAGGTACGACTTCAACATCGGCAAGGACGGCGCGCTGGAGGTAACCAGCCTGGCTGATGAAGGCGCGGAGGTCGTGTTGAGGCGTGCCAGTCGGGCAACGACATCGAGGCCCTCGTCTCGGTTGACCAGGACCTGGCTGGTGATGGTCGACATGCCGAACAACTTCGGACTGACGGAGCGGAACACCGAGTTCCGCGGGCTGGCTGACCGGATCGAAGACCAACTCGTGGAGATGGAGCGCCGGGGCGAGTCGGAGATGAGTCGTTGGTCTTCTCGTGTCCAGAGCCTCTGCGATGATCCGTCGTGTCCGTTTCACGGCCTGGCGCGGTTGAGGGTGGTCTCGGCCACCGCGTTCGACGTGAAGGGCTTGCGCCCGCCGGAGATCTTCATGTCTCTGGCTCACGGACAGGTGTGCCATGGCCCCAACGATTTGCCGGAAGCGATCGAGCAATGCCTGGCGGACAAGCCGGACAACTGGCGAAAGCTGCAAGTACCCGGCAAGGCTGATCGGCAGGTCTTCTTCTGGGCCCGGCAGAGCCGGTGGAGTGCGCTGCGCGCGTTGCGGATGAACGAGTTGCCCAGCCGTGCCCCGGACGTGGAGAAGTACGGAATCACCGGTGTGTGGGCGGGCATCCTCGGGCGGTGGGACAAGGCACTGTTTTGGTCGGTGACCACCGACTGGGTTCGTGTGCAGATAGATGAGAACGCTGAGTCGGCGTAAGGCGACGGCGAGGGTCCATCGACGGGAGGTCATGCCGCGCTCGGCGGGGAATCGGCCGAGTCCTCCGCCCTGGGCGGACCTTCGGCGGGGCCGGGCTGGGCACGGTGGAAGGTGCGCTCGTCGACCAGTGGCTCGTGCACCTTCGGCGCCGAGGTGACCCATTGCTCGATGGGCGCTGGACGGCCGGCGATCGTGCGGGCCCAGACCTGGCGCCCGGTGTACTTGGCGTTGGTGACAATGCGCCGGACGGCCTTGGCGGTCCAGCGCCCGTTGGGCACAGGGGCGGGGTACTGGTGGGGGTCGCTGTTGAGTCGTGCGGCGATGACGGCGAACGTCAGGCCGTGGTCGGCGCGCCAGATGAAGATCTGCTTGACGACTGCGGCGGTCTGCCAGTCCGGGACGAGGACCGCGCGTAGTTTGCTGTGTCCGCTGGGGTCGGTGACCCGGATGCGCAGGGCGCGGTAGCCGTAGGGCGGTGGCCCGATCTGGTAGCCGGCGCGGACGAGTTCGACCATCGCCTGACGGGCGCGGCGGGTGGTCTCGGCGTGGTGCGCGGCGAGTGCGGCCCACTGGATGCGGTTGCCGCGGGCATCGACCAATACGTGGTCATCGGACTGGTCATCCGCTCGTGCTTCGGGGTCGACGGCGGTTGCACCCGACTGACTTGTCCACAGGTTTGTCCACAGGCGGGCCCACCATGGTGGCCGGGTCTCGGCCACCGGTGTGCCGGTGCACTGGTGGTGTGCGGCGGCGCGAAGCGCGGTGCGCTTGCGTCGGAATTCGGGGTGCCAGCCGCACTCGCGGCAGTACAGGCGGGTGGTCATGCTGCTCGCCTCCAGCCGGGGTACTCGGCGCCGTTGACGGCGGGCCGGATGACCTCGTCCTCGGTCGGCCACGGGATGCCGGCTGCCGCGGCGGCGGCGAGTTCGGCGTCGTGGGCGAGTTGGAAGACGAGCACCTCGTGGTGCGCGGTGAGCGCGGTCGGCGCACCGGCGGCGCGGGCTCGGGCGGCGGCGCGGCGCTCGGCCAGTGAGGCGCGGGTGACCAGTCGGTTGCCGCGCAGTCCGGCGGTCAGTGCGATGCACCGCTCGACCGGCGCCAGCCCGGCCGAGGTCGCGGCGGCGATGAGCGGGGTGGTCAGGTCGACCAGCGCGTCGTCCGGGTGCCGGAGAGGTCGCGCGGTGACGGCGACGTGTCCGCCGGAACGCAGCAGCGGCTCGCAGTAGAGCAGTGTCGTGGCGAGGTCGGCGAGGGCGGACTCGACCGGGTCGTGGTCCGGACCGTTCGCGCGGTCCGGTGCGGTGCGCAGGGTGGTCAGGACGAGTCCGACTCGCCCGATCAACCCGGCGGCCCGGACGGTCGCGAGCACCTTCGGTCGGGCGTCGAGGACCGAGCCGTCGCGCCACGCGCCCGCGGTCTTGGTGGCGGTGACGTTGGCGCGAGCGAGCGTCCACCACCGGGCGCGGGAGGTGAGTCCGAGCGCGTGACGGCCGGCGCGCAGTGCCTCAACGAGGACGGTGCCGGCGCCGCAGTCCGGGTCGAGAACGAGGTCGCCGGGACGGGTGTAGGTGGCGATCGCGTGGGCGGCGACGGCGGGCGGAATCCGGTCGGTGTCGGTCTCGGTGCCGGACACACAGCTGGCGTCGCGCAGCTGCGCGAGCGGGTCGCGCTGGCCGGTCGGCCAGACCGACAGCGGCGGCATCGGCGGCTCCTCCCCCGGCGGCAGGGGGAGCGGCCAAGGCGACGTGGGGCGGTCAGTCATCGGAGGTCTCCTCCCCGTCGGCGGCGTCGGTCAGGGCCGGCTGGCGGGTGAACACCAAGAGGTCGTCATGCACCTGGGTGTGCCGAGCGGGCGTCGCGAGCGGGCGCGCTGGCCCCTGCGGTCGGGGGTGCGGGACCGGGGTCGCGACCGCGAGGGCGCCGTCGCGGACGGGGACGCGCAGCAGGGCGATGCGATCGAGGTAGTGCAGTCCGGCGTGCTGCGCGGCGCGCACCAACGAGCCGGCGGGGTCGGTGAGCCGATCACGGGAACGGTCACCGTGAGTGATGACGGCGAGGGTGCCGGTCGGGGTGAGCAGACCGGCCCAGTCGGCCGGACGGAACCAGTCGAGGGTGCGCGGGTCGGCCGCGGTGATGACGAGGTCGTAGCGGTCCGGACCCGCGCCGGTCGCGGTCGAGTCCGGTCCGGGACGGCGGTGTGTCGACGGCCCGGCGGGCTGGTCAGTGGTCGGACTGTCGGTGCGCCGTCGGGGTCCGGACTCGGACTCGACCGACGCGTCAGCGGAGTGTTTGTCTACCGGGTCGGGGTGCGCGACGGCGGTCTGGGTTTGGACGCCGCGGCCGAGTCGGACCACCGTCCAGCCCGCTTCGTGTAGTCCGGCGTACGGGCCGGGCCGGGACTGGTTGCGGCCCCCGGTTGGCGACCACGACGAGGGTGGGGCGAGGTAGGGCGCGGGGTCGAGCAGGAGCACCCGCTGGCCGGGCTGGGTGTAGGTGGTGACGATCTTGATGACCGCGGTCAGCAGCCAGTTGGCGAGCAGTCCGGTGCCCTCGCGGAGGTCGTCTTGCGCGCACGGCCAGACGGTGCTCGACCGAGCGGGACGCGGGTGGCGCAGGTTGAGGCGCAGGGCGCGCAGGCGCGGTGTTCGCCGCCTCTGCGAGAGCGGGATCGGGACGGCCGGGGGGTCGGTCGGGCCGTGCTCCTGGGAGCCGTCTCCCGGTGAGTCGTGGCCGTGTGTCGGGGTCATCGCGGGTCTCCTCCGACGGATGGGTGCCGTGCGTTCTGACGCCCCTTAACTCCGTATTTCGACCCCGTTTTGGACACGCCCCGCCAAATTTCCTTGCGCCGTGCCGACTCGGGTCAAATCGCGACTCGACGCGATTCGAACAGTTCTGTCAAAGCCGTGACTAAGGAACCGCTTGTTCGGTCATCCCGCGCCGCCGCAAGCCGCTTCCTGGACCGGTCAAAGCCAGATTTTTCAAGATTTTTTCGGCGCTGCGGTGTGGATCTTGCCGTGGGTCCGCATCGGAGTCGGCCGTGACTACTAGCGCTGTACTAGCGAACGACTATAGCCGCAGGTCAGCAGCTACTAGTCTCGATCAACACTCGTAGGTCGCGAGGCACTCTTTTTGATCTTGGTTCAACGCGTTCGCGGGGCGAAATAGTAGTTCGCTAGTAGCCTCGATGCGGTTCGCTAGTTGGCGCCTAGTAATGGCGTGGTATTTCCGTGGTATCGGTCGTGGCTTCCTGACGTCGTTGTTGTTCGCATCGACGCCGTGGGAGTCACGACATGGCAGCACAATCCGTTTTTCGTCGCCGTGGCGACGAGGCTGTCCCGAACTCATTGGATATCGCGCGGGACACGTTTACCTGGCTGGTGACCGGGCCGCATCCGGTGTCGCTGAACGGCCGGCTCTTCCCCGGCCTGCCCGACCGGTACATCCCGCTGGACGAGGTCCGCGACCGGCTGTTGGCGCGCCGCTGCCCGCAGGCGACGCGGGACGCGGTGTGGGCGCATCTGGTGCTGCGCTCCCGTACTGAAGGAGCGACCTGGACGGTCGCCGCGGTCGGGGTCGCACTGCCCGCGCTGACCTCGGTCGCGGCCACCTTGTCCGATCGGTTCGCCGGCGATCCGGCCGATGTTCACGCCGAGGTGTTGCGCGGCTTCCTGACCGCGTTGTCGACCATCGATCTGCGTCCACCGCGGATCATGCTGCGACTGCGGTGGGCCGCCTACCGGTCCGGCTACGACGCGCTCGCCGAGGCGCTGGCGGGTCCGACTCCGGTCGCGCCGGGCTTCCGATCCACCCCGCCGCACACGCCGTGGGGACACCCGGATCTGGTCCTCGCTCGCGCGGTCGCGGACGGAGTCCTGACCCAGACCGAGGCCGAACTCATCGGGGCGACCCGGTTGGAAGAGGTGCCCGTCGCGGACTGGGCCGCGGCGCACCAGACCGGCGAGTGGGCGGTCTACAAGACGCGCAAACGCGCCGAGCTCCGGCTCGCCGCGTACCTGCGCGACGGTGCCGCCGAGACCGATCCGACCGACCCGCTGACCGACCAGGTAGCCACCGCGGTGGCCTTGGCGCGCCCGGTCTCACCGGTCCGAGACTTGCTGCGGTCGTCACTGTCCGTGTCGGTCGCTGAGGTCGAGTCGGGGCAGAAAGTTCAGGGACGCGTGTCCAAAACGGACGCGAAATCCGGAGTTCAGGGCTGCGGGACACACCCGCGCTCAGCCCGACCTTCGGAGGTGCCCCAATGCGCCTGATCGATCGATTCTTCCCCGCCGCGAGCGGACCGCGCAGCGCCCGCCTCGACGGCAATCCGCAGCCGCCAGCCGAGGCCCCAGCGTCGAGCACGCCGGACGAGGTCACCGGCAGCGAGCCGACCAATGCTCCGATCATTACGCCGGAGGACTGGACCCCGGTCCGCCCCCGCCGCTGGTCGCACGTGGTGCTGATCGTCGAGCTGGCGATCCTCGCGATGTTGGCGTCGGCGTCGGCGGCGCACGCCGACACGATGGTCGTCGCCCTCGCGGACTCGGTGACCACGGTCCTGAACAACGTCCGCAACTGGATCATGGGCATCTTGGCCGGTCTGGCCACGGTGTTCCTGTCCATCGGCGGTGTCCGGTACGTGATGGGCGGCGGCGACCCCGGCGAGGTCGAGAAGGCCAAGACCGCGTTCAAGTCCGCCGGGTGGGGCTACGGCCTGGCGGCGCTCGCGCCCCTGGTCGTGGAGATCCTCAAAGGGATCGTGGGGGCCTGACCGATGGCCGTCAGCACCCCGCCCACGGTTCGCCCGTACCGCCGGTCCGGCGGCCCGGTCGCGACCGCTGCCGCCGGACGAATCGACGGGGACCGAGCGATGCTCTCCCCGGTCTCCGACGCCAACGCCGACCGGCCGCCGGCCGGTCGGCCGCGGCGCTGGCGCGCGGGCTGGATGCTGGCGCTGAGCATCGTCGTGCTCCTGGTCGGCGTCCTCGCGGTCAGCGCGTGGGCCTCGCCCACTGCGCCGCAGCAGCCCCCGCCGCAACCACCGCTGCCGATCCCGACGGTGGATCCGTGCACCCCGGGTTCGCCGCTGCCGGTCTGCCAACTGCCCGCACCGACCACCACCAAGCCGCTGCCCACCGCGCCGCTGCCACTCCCGACCGGGGTGCCCGCGCCGACGACATGCAGCTTCCCCGGCCAGGTCGGCTGCACCTCGTCCACGCCGACCACGACACCGAGCCAGCCGTGCACGGGTGAGGACTGCATCCCGCAGCCGACCACGCCACCACCGAGCACTGGCCCGCAGCAGCCGGGCACGGGCAGCGGCGAGGGCGACTCGGACTGTGGGATCACCGACATCGGCGCGTGCATCACCGAGGCCATCAACTCGGCGTTCCGCAGCATCGTCGACGCCGCGCTCTCGCCGATCCTGGAGCTGATCGGGCACACCGCGCTGTCCACGCCGACGATCAGCGACCTGCCCGGCATCGGCGAGTTGTGGAACAACTCGTGGGAGCTCGTGGTCGCCGCCTACGGCCTGCTCATCCTCCTCGGCGGCATCGTCGTGATGGGCCACGAGAGCGTCCAGGCGCGCTACTCGATCAAGGAGATCGGGCCCCGGATCCCGATCGCGTTCATGGCCTCGGCGCTGAGCTTGTTCTTCACCGACAAGCTCATCCGACTGGCCAACGGCCTGACCCTGGGCATCCTCGGCGACGGGGTCAACGCGCCCTCGCTGGGCAACACCCTCAAGGACGCCGTCGCCGGCATCCAGACCGGCGGACTGTTCATCATCCTGGTCGGCCTGGTGCTCGTCGTGGTCGGCCTGGGCCTGCTGGTCGTCTACGTGGTCCGGATCGTCATCACCCTCGTCTTGATCATCTCGGGCCCTTTGTTCCTGATGTTCCACGCGCTGCCGCACACCGACCCGCTGGCTCGCTGGTGGTGGAAGGCGCTCACCGCGACGTTGTCGATCCAGGTCGCTCAGGCGCTGGTGCTGATCACCGCGGTGCGCACGTTCTTGTCCGGTGGCGTGAATCTGTTCGGTTCGACGCTGTCCGCGCTCGGCACGCTGGTGGCCGCGATCGCCTTGTTCTTCATCCTGTTCAAGATCCCGTTCTGGCTGTTGAAGGCGGTCAAGGTCAGCTCGGGTCGCTCGTTCCTCGGTGGCTTGGCTCGCGCCTACATCGCGGCGAAGACCTTCGGCATGGTCGCCGGGAAGACCGGTGCGCTCGGCAAGGTCGGCGGCGCTGTCGGTGCGAAGAGCGGCGGCGGAGGTGGAGGCGGCGGAGGTGGCCGCGGTGGCGGATCGGCTGATCCGCCGTGGCCCGCGCAGCCGCGCCTCGCGCCGACCCCGGAGATGGTCAACAAGCGGCTCCAGGCGGCTCATGACGCCGAGCGTGCTCGCGCGGCTCGTCGGTCGCGGCTGCCCTCGCAGGCGCCGCAGTTCTTGCAGCCCTCACCCCAAGACACCACCCACGACCCCGCCGTCACTCCGGCGAACCAGGGACCAGCCATGCCTCCTGAGTTCAGTTCCGCACCCACGCCCGCCACTCCGGTCTCCCCGCCTCGGCGGGGGCCGCGTCCGGGATCGGCACCCCAGTTCCAAGCCGCTGGAGGGCCGCGTCGACGCGGCGCCACCCCGCCGCCGGCCCGCCCGATCCGCACCGCGTCGGTGCCGCCGCAGTTGCAGTTCCGGCCCGCGACGCCGCCCGCGCCGCGGCCGTCGTCGCCACCCAGGCCGGCGTCCGCGCCTGCCGCGCCGGTGTTCCGGCAGGCGCAGCCCGAGCCGCGCATCGGCGACGCCTACCGGCGCACCCAGTCGGTTCCGCCGCCGGTGTTCCGCGCGCCGAAACCCGCTCCAGGAGGTGAAGGGAAATGAGTCAGCCGGTGAGGATTCCCGCTGACGTCGATCGCGAGGACCGGGTGATCGGGCCGCTGACCGCGCGGCAGCTGCTCATCCTCGCCATCACCGGGATCGTGCTGTACGGGACGTACACGATCACCCGCGAGTTCGTGCCGTTGGTGGCGTTCCTGATCGTCGCCATCCCGATCGGGGTGACCGCCGCGTTCCTCGCGCTGGGTCAGCGCGACGGCATCACACTCGACCGGTTGATGCTGGCGGCGCTGCGGCAGCGGATGAGCCCGCAGCACCGAGTGGCCGCGCCGGAAGGCATCCGCCCGGCCCCCGAGTGGCTGGGCAGCCAGGTCACGAACTCCAGCAGCAAGGGCCGCGCCAAGGGGAAGGACGGCGGGGACGCCGTGGCGTCGACGGTCTCGCCGGCCGCGCTGCGGCTGCCCGCCGAAGCGGTCACCGCCACCGGCGTCATCGATCTCGGCAAGGACGGCGTCGCCGTGGTCGCGGTGTGCAGCACGATCAACTTCGGGCTGCGCACCCCGGCCGAGCAGGAGTCCCTCGTCGCCTCCTTCGGGCGGTATCTGCACTCGCTGACCGCGCCCGTGCAGGTGCTCGTCCGCGCGGAACGACTGGACCTGTCCGGGCAGATCGCCGAGCTCCGCGAACAGGCCGGCGGACTGCCGCACCCGGCGCTGGAACGGGCGGCGCGCGAGCACGCCGAGTACCTCGACCAGCTCGGCCGCGCCACCGACCTGCTGCGCCGCCAGGTCCTGCTGATCCTGCGCGAACCGCTGCTCACCACGGGCCCGACCGACGGGCTCGGCGGCGTCTCGCCGCTGGCAGCGTTGACCGCGAAACGCAAGGCCGCCAAGCAGGCCGCCCTGGTTGACGACGCCACCCGGCGGGCCGCCGAGGCCCGGTTGGTGCGCCGGCTCGGCGAGGCGGTCGAGCTGCTGTCCCCCTCGGGGATCGTGGTCACCCCGCTGGACGCCGGACAGGCCACCGCGGTGCTCGCCGCGGCTTGCAACCCCGACAGCTTGATCCCGCCGAACTCCGGTCTCGCCGCGTCGGACGAGGTCATCACCACCGCCCCGGACGAGGGCTGGGACGCAGGCGCGTTCGGCCGCGCTGCGTTCCCCACCGACGACGAGTTCGGCGAGGCCGAGGACGCCTGGGACGACGACGCCGAGGACCCCGACGACTACGCCAACGCCGCGGGGAGGTACCGCTGATGAAGACCAAGACCAAGCGCCGCGGCCGGAAGCCCCAGAGCGTGCAGCCGCCGCTCGGGCGGGCCAGCGCGTTCACCCCGGACGCCATCTCCGTCCGTCCTCGTGCGCTGGAAGTCGGTGGCGAATGGGTCGCGAGTTTTGCCGTCGTCGGCTACCCGCGCGAAGTGCACAACGGGTGGCTTCAGCCTCTGCTGACCTACCCCGGACGCGTCGACGTCTCCCTGCACATCGAGCCGATCGATCCCGTTACCGCCGCGAACCGACTCAAGAAGCAGCTGTCGAAACTGGAGTCCGGCAGGCGACACACGAGCGAGAAGGGCCGGCTGGTCGACCCGCACGTCGAAGCCGCCACCGAGGACGCCTACGACTTGTCCGCACGGGTCGCCCGTGGCGAGGGCAAGCTTTACCGGCTCGGGCTGTACCTGACCGTGCACGCCCCGACCGAAGAGGCCCTCAGCGACGAGGTCGCGGCCATCCGGTCGCTGGCGGCGTCGCTGCTGCTGGACTGCAAACCAACCACCTACAGGAGCCTGCAGGGCTGGATCACCAGCCTGCCCATGGGCCTCGACCTCGTGGGCATGAGGAGGACGTTCGACACCTCGGCGCTGTCCGCGGCGTTCCCGTTCACGTCGCCGGACCTGCCGCCGCCAGACCCGACGTCGGTCGGCGCACCGAGCGGCGTGCTCTACGGCTTCAACGTCGGCAGCCAGGGACTCGTCCACCACGACCGGTTCGCCCTGGACAACCACAACAGCGTGATCCTCGGCCGCTCCGGCGCGGGCAAGAGCTACTTGGTGAAGCTGGAGTTGTTGCGGTCGCTGTACCGCGGGATCGAGATCCACGTCATCGACCCCGAGGACGAGTACGCCCGGCTGGCCGCCGCGGTCGGCGGGACCTATGTGCACCTCGGCGCCGAGCAGGTCCGCCTCAACCCGATGGACCTGCCGATCCACACCCGCCCGGACGGGCGCCGCACCGCGCCCCGCGACGCGCTGATCCGCCGTTCGCTGTTCCTGCACACCGTGATCTCGGTGCTGCTGGGCAGCGAGCTCGAAGCGACCGAACGGGCGGCACTGGACCGCGCCATCACCGCGACCTACCAACGCGTCGGCATCACCTCGGACCCGCGAACCTGGACCCGCCCGGCGCCACTGCTGGCCGACCTCGCCGAGGTCCTCGCCGACGCCGGTGACCCCGCCGGGGTCGAGCTCGCGGCGCGGCTGCACCCGTATGTCACCGGCGCGTTCTCCGGGTTGTTCTCCGGTCCGACCTCGACCCGCCCGGAGGGGCACCTGGTGGTGTTCTCGCTGCGGGATCTCGCCGACGAGCTCAAGCCGATCGGCACGTTGCTGACGCTCGACGCGGTCTGGCGACAGGTCTCCAACCCGGCCATCCGCAAGCCCAGGCTGGTCGTGGTCGACGAGGCGTGGCTGTTGATGAAGGAGCCCGCGGGCGCGGAGTTCTTGTTCCGGATGGCCAAGGCGTCCCGGAAACAGTGGGCCGGTCTCACGGTGGCCACCCAGGACACCGCGGACGTCCTGGGCTCGGATCTCGGTAAGGCCGTGGTAGCCAACGCCGCGACGCAGATCCTGCTGCGGCAAGCCTCCCAGGCGATCGACGAGATCACCCGCACCTTCGACCTGTCCATGGGTGAGCGCCAGTTCCTGCTCTCCGCGGACCGTGGCCAGGGCCTCCTGTCGACCGGGACGCAGCGAGTGGCATTCCAGTCCATCGCCTCACCGGTCGAGCATCAATTGGTCACGTCCAACCCCGCCGAAATCGCCGGGTATTCCGACACGTCGTCGGGAATCGAGAACTCCTTCGTCGAACTCGGCGCGGACGACCCCGCGGGAATCGCGGACTCGTTCGACGACGGCAACGCATCGCAGATCGAACTCGACGCCGCCTAATCGCAGGCGCCAATCCGTTCACACCGAATCGCATCCAGGGGATACCCATGTCTACGTCATTGCCCATTTCCGCCACCGTTAACCGGCCCGCGCGGCTGCTCACGCAAAACAGCGAAATGCGCCAGATCGGCGTGTGGAACTGGTCGCTGCCAGCCTGGGCCGGCCGCTTGGCCGACGGCCGTACCTACAACACCTGTCCGTCGGCCGGAATCTGCGCACAGGCGTGCTACGCCCGACACGGCACCTACACCTGGCCGGTCGTCCGCGCCAAGCACCAGGCCAACCTGATGTACGTCCTCGACAATCTGGCCGGCTGGCAGGCCGCCATGGCCGCAGAACTCGGCGCGGCCAAGTTCTGCGGCGCCTGGATCAGAATTCACGACAGTGGTGATTTCTTCTCCGACGCCTACCTTCAGGCATGGCTGGATATTTGCCGGGCTCGGCCCGACACGAATTTCTACGCCTACACCAAAGAGGTGTCCCGATTCCGGACGCTTGTCGAACCTGATCCGCCGCCGAATTTTCTGTGGGTCTATTCGTATGGCGGGACACAGGATGCCGCGCTGAATCCCGCCGTCGACCGGGTCGCGGATGTGTTTCCCGACGAGTCCGCGATCGCCGAGGCGGGCTGGGCCTCGCAGGAAGCCAGCGACCTGCTCGCGGTCCTGGGCCCGCGGCTGGTCGGTGTGCCGGCCAACCGCATTCCCGCCTACCTCAAGCGGCTAGCCGGCCGTCGGTTCTCCGAGTGGCAAGCCGAGGTCGACGCCGACCGCGCCGGCCGCCGAGGCCGCCGGCACCTGCGGCTCGTCGTCGACAACACCCGCCCCGACCACAGCCAGCAGCCCACGGCCGAGCCCAGCCCGGTGCGGGGCGACCAGCCACGGGCTGCGTGACCGCAGCTCGCGCCCGTCTCGCCGACCGCTTTGCGTGGGGAGGTTCCCGATGTCCTGGCCAATCACTGCCACACCCCTGTCCGCCCTCGTTCCTCCGCGGGTCGAGCAGACCGCCGTCGTGCTTGCCTCACCGGTCGGCGACTACCTGCGTGACCCGCTCGGCGCGTTCCAGAACGTGCTGGCTCACCTGCGCGACCTCGCCCTCACGTGGGGCCCGATCGTCGGGCCGGTGCTCGTTGTCGCTGTCACCGCCGCGGTCGTCGCGCGCCGTCGGTGGCGCCGCCGCTACCACCAGCGCCTGATGACCGATGCCCGAGTGGTCACGGTGCTCGCGCCACCGACGGTCGACCCGTCCGGAGCGATCACCGTGTGGTCCAACCTCGTTGGATTGCTGCGGCCAGGCTGGCTGCGCCGGTTCGGCGGGCAGCCGCACCTGAGCTTCGAGCTGACGTTCACCGACGACGGCGTGCAGATCCGGCTGTGGGTGCCGGGCCTGGTGCCGCCCGGCATGGTCGAGCGCGCGATCGAGGCCGCGTGGCCCGGCGCGCACACCCGCACCACACCCGCCAAGCCCCCGATCCCGACCACGGCGGCAGCAGGCCGACGAGTCGAAGCGGTCGGCGGCGAGCTGCGGCTGGCGCGCTCGGAGGCACTGCCGATCCGCACCGAGCACCCGGCCGACCCGATCCGGGCCATGCTCGGCGCACCGGTCGGGCTCGGCCCGCACGAGCGCGCCTGCGTGCAGATCCTCGCCCGCCCCGTCGCCGGCCACCGCGTGACCAAAGCCCGCCGCGCCGCCCGGCAGGTGCACGCGGGCGGCTCGGTCCACCTGGTCGGCCGGCTGCTCGACGCCATCACACCGGGCAAGACACCCAAGCCGTCGACCAGCACACGGACGCCGGGCCTGGATCGGCAGACCAGCCTGGAGTATGCCGCCCAGGACCGTGCTGTGGTCGAGAAGCTGCGGGCGAACCAGTTCGAGACCCGCATCCGCTACGCCGTGGCCACCACCGTCCCCGACGACGCCACCTCGGGCGAGGTCCAGGCGGTGCGGGAGGTGCTGCGGGGCCGCGGGCACGCGATCGCCTCGGCGTTCGCCGCCTACTCCGAGCACAACTACTACCGCCGGGTCCGGCTCCGCCGCGACCCGGTCGCCGTGCTGGCCGAACGCCGGCTTGGCAAGGGCGACCTGCTCTCGATCCCGGAGCTGGCCGCGATCGCGCACCTGCCGATCGACGAGTCCACCCCCGGCCTGCAGCGGGCCGGCGCGAAGGCCGTGCCGCCCCCACCGGGTATCGCCACGGTCGGCGAGCAGATCAAGCCGCTCGGGCTGTCGGACTCCGGGCACTCCCGCCCGGTCGGGCTGCACGTCACCGACGCCCGCCACCACCTGCACATCCTCGGTGCCACCGGTAGCGGCAAGTCGGAGCTGATGGCGCGGATGATCCTGGCCGACGCTGAGGCCGGTCGCGGCGTGGTCGTGGTCGACCCGAAGGGCGACCTCGTGTCGGACATCCTGATGCGGCTGCCCGAGGAGCTCGGCGAGAAGGTCGTGCTGTTCGACGCCGACTCCCGAGCCCGTCCGCCGGTGCTCAACCCGCTGGAGGGCGCGGACAAGGCCCGCGCGGTCGACAACCTGGTGTCGATCTTCTCCCGGATCTACGCCTCCTCGTGGGGTCCGCGCACCGACGACATCCTGCGCGCCGGGCTGCTCACCCTGACCGCGATGCCCGGTACCCCGACGCTGGTCGACCTGCCCAAGCTGTTGACCGTGCCGGCGTTCCGGCAACGGGCCTGCGACCAGATCGACGACGAGGTCCTCAAGGGCTTCTGGTCCTGGTACGACGATCTGTCCGAAGCCAGCCGCGCACAAGTGATCGCGCCGCTGATGAACAAAATCCGCGGATTCCTGCTGCGCCCGTTCGTCCGTGCCGCCATCGCCGGTGGTACGTCCACTGTGGACATGGACGAGGTGCTCAATACCGGTGGGATCTGCTTGGTGCGCATCGCTCGCGACGCGCTGGGGATGGAAACCGCGCGGCTGGTCGGCTCCATCGTCGTGGCACGCACCTGGCAGGCCGCCACCCGCCGGGCCCGCGTCCCGCAGCGCCAACGTCGCGATTGCGGGCTGTACGTGGACGAGTGCCACAACTTCTTGAACTTGGCCTATCCGTTGGAGGACATGCTCGCCGAGGCCCGTGGCTACCGGCTCTCCATGGCGTTGGCGCACCAGTACCTCGGACAGCTACCGAAGGAGCTCGAAGAGGGCATCAGCACCAACGCCCGCAGCAAGATCTTCTTCAACGCCTCGCCCGAGGACGCGAAGAGGCTGGCCCGGCACACCATGCCGCGCCTTTCTGATCACGACCTGTCCAACCTCGGCGTGTACCACGTCGCCGCCCGGCTCGTCCTGGGCGGCGAGGAAGCACCGCCGTTCACCGCGGTCACCGAGGAGCTCCCGCCCGCGATTCCCGGACGCGCCAAGGCAATCCGCAAAGCAGCCAGGATCAACACCCGCCCGCCTGTCACTGACGCCGACAACGCCGTAGGCGGATCCGGGCGGCCCACTGTGGACCCACGTCGCGCGGCCTGACCCGACGGATCTCGTTCTCCCGCAACGCATGCGGGCTCACCTATTGCGCCCGTTCCGCTCCGGTGATCCCGCATGCGTTGCCTTCGCCTTCCCCATTCCGGCCCAACGACTGGGAGGTGCCGACCCATGATTTCGAATCCCACGCCTCAGAGGGCATTGCGCGGGCACATGCCCCAGCGCCCCACGCCGCGGGCGGCCACCACCGGGGAGCACCACGCCCAGCTCGCCGGGCGGCTGACCCTCCGGGACCGGTGGCTGGCCCGAATGCTGCACGAGCACAAGGTCTTCACCACCCAGCAGATCGTCGAGCTCTGCTACCCGACCATGCGCGCGGCCAACCACCGCCTGCTCGACCTGTTCAAGTGGCGCGTCGTCGACCGCTTCCAGCCGTTCGTCAGCTCCGGCACCGCGCCGATGCACTACGTGCTCGACATCGCCGGAGCGGTCGCCCTGGCCTACGAGGACGGTCTCGACCCCAAGCAACTCGGCTACCGCCACGAAGACGCCATCGGCATCGCCCACTCCCTGCGCCTCGCGCACACCGTGGGCGTCAACGGCTTCTTCACCACCCTCGTTGCACTCAGCCGACGGCCCGGTGCCCGCGGACGCCTGACCGCGTGGTGGTCGGAGCTGCGCTGTGGCCGGCTCTTCGGCGACATGGTCCGCCCCGACGCCTACGGCCGCTGGCGCGAAGACGGCCACCAGATCGAGTTCTTCCTCGAATTCGACTTCGGCACCGAGGACCTCGGCAAGCTCGGCCGCAAGCTGCACGGCTACGAAAAGCTCGCCACCGCAACGGGAATCACCACCCCGGTCCTGGTGTGGCTGCCCACCAACCGCCGCGAAACCACCGCGCGTAGGGCGCTCGCCGACGCACTGTCTCAGTTGGACCGTCCCGCGTTGGTGCCCGTAGCCACCAGCGCCGCAGATGTTGCGGGCGTGGCCGGCGAGGACAACCCCGCCACCGCGCGCTGGTTGCCGATCTCCGGGCCGGCATCGCGACGGCCGGGCCGGCTGCGCCTTGTCGAGCTCGCGCGGCTCTGGCCCCACGTCGAGCCGCCCTCCGCGGTGCCGTCGTCGACCGCGGCTCAGGCGCAGCAGGCGCCCGCGGACCTGGCGGCGCCGGATCCGCTCCCGCCACCCCTCCCCACCAGCCGCTTCCGGAGGTGACTCCATGAAGATCGCCGTTGCCGCTGTTGCGGCCATCATCGCCGTCCCCATCCTCATCGGGGGTGTCGGCAAAGCCATTGTCAGTGCGCTGTTCGGCACCGGTGGCACCGAGCCGAGCCAGGCCGCGATCGCCGAGATCCCCAACGACTACCTGTCGCTCTACCGAGCCGCAGCCTCCGTGTGCCCAGGGCTGGACTGGACCATCCTCGCCGCCATCGGCGACGCCGAATCCAAGCACGGCCGCGGCTCCGGCGAGGGCATCAAGGAAGGCGAGAACTACATGGGGGCCGGCGGTCCCATGCAGTTCCTCAAGCCCACCTTCGATGGCGTGATCGCGCGGCACACGATCCCGCCCGGCGGCTCGAACCCACCGTCACGCTACAACCCGCACGACGCCATCTACGCCGCCGCGTTCTACCTGTGCGATTCCGGGGCACAGAAGGACATCCGCAAGGCCCTGTTCGCCTACAACCATGACGAGGAGTACGTCAACGGCGTTCTGGCACAAGCAAAACGGTACGGCACCGCCACCGTCGGAACCGGCGACTGCAACAAGATCCAGGCACCCAACCCGGCCGCGATCATGGCGATCAACTTCGCCTGCGGTCAGCTCGGCCTGCCCTACGTCTGGGGTGGCAACGGACCAGCCGGTGGACACGCCGGCTTCGACTGCTCCGGCCTCACCAAAGCGGCCTACAACGCCGCCGGCATCGCCCTACCGCGCACGGCGCAAACCCAGTACAACGCGGGCCCGCTAGTGCCCGCCGGCCAACCGCTGCTCCCAGGTGACCTGGTCTTCTACGGCACACCCGGCAACGTCCACCACGTCGGCCTGTACATCGGCGCCGGCAAGATGGTGCACGCCCCGACATTCGGCGAGCCGGTCCAGGTCGGCAACTACCGCTGGAACGGGGACGACTACCTCGCGGCCAGCCGCCCCACCGGCGATGCTCGCGTCTAAAGTGGACATAGCTAGGCTGGCCTCCTTCCGTCGGACGTTCAGGGTGACAGCCCAGCGGTTGCCCCTGTCGGGCTCCGCTTCAACTCGGGCGATCATGCAGTTTCAGTGGCGCGCTCGCGTAGCACGCTCAGAATGTCGGGCCGGTAGCGCGCCTTGATGCGGTGCTGGGTGCCCCCCTGCATCTCCTTGATGAGCTTCGCGACCTTTGTGGCTTCGTCGAACTCACCGCCTGCTGCGAAGAAGGCACGCAGCCAGGTGTCAGCGTCAAGCGGATAGCCGGCTGCGGTAAACACGCGCAGTAGCTGCACGACGGCATCCTTGCCGTTGCCACCCGACAGCCCGTTGTACTGCTCACCTACCCAGCACTTCGCGGCCTCAAGTTGCACGGCGTCTGGTGCTTCGAGTGCGGACCCGGTGTGCAGGTTCGTGGCGCCGACCCCGTCGAGCCAGGTGCGGACCATATCGTGCGGCGACCAAACGATGACGAACAGTCTCGCGACGGACTCCGTCGTGACGATCTCGCGCAGCAAGTCGCAATCCCGTTCCTTGTAGGGATGCAGGACGATGAGCGGACGGCTGATCGTCTTGTCGGTGCGTCGGAGCTCATTGAGGTCTGACAGGTCGATGACGTGCCGTTCGTCGGCGTCGTGGGCGACGAAGGTCATGAACTCACGGTCAGCGCTGTGGTCCGACTCGTACGTCTTCCGATCGGCCGTAGCGAAAACGTATGGCGGACTTCCGAGCCAGTCTTGGATCACGGCACTCTGCTGCCGCATCGCAGTGCCGTGCTGTCCCCAATCTTCTCGGACCATGTACGCGAGTTCGGTCATGGGGCCAGTCTGCCGCAAACCTCGGACTTAGCGTCCACGGCTGGCCGTGGCGTCCTCATCAACCCACCGGCACTCTTGGCCCGATCGCCCGCCTCCGGGTCGACCTGATCGGCACCTTCGGCCCAGGCGCACTTTCAGCTATCAGAAGCTATGTCTCAATTTGATCCCGCCGGGCGTCCCATTGATCGGCCGCGATCGCTACACATGCCGCGACAAGGGAGTCTAGGACGACCTCAATCTTGCGAACGTCATACATCCCTTCAGTCAAAGTCTCGGCCGTCTGCTTAAGAAATTCTTTGCTGTAGACCTCTTTAAATTCCAGCGCCCCATGATAGGTATCTAGGCTCTCCTTGTGATTGGTCCAGCGCACTTTCGCCGGCAGATAACCGCCGACGTCAAGATCGAGATAACACTCGATTGCCGCGGCGCGCCGATTGATGTCCGAGTGGTGGAGCCCCTCGGGACCTTGAGCCGGAAACGAGCGGAACACCTCAAGCTCAGGCAACATGATTCCGCGCATGTTCACGGGAAGGGTGAGATTCGACAGACGCTGATGCGCATCGAGACCCTCCGCGTCATTGTCGAATACGAAAAGAACCTGGTTGTGAACGTCTATTTTTGCGAGTCCTTCTGCGAATTTCACGAGGCTTCCCGTGCCGGAGAAGGGGTGACGCTTGCTCACGTCGATGAAGCGGAAGAAATCCGCTATCCCTGGCCGCAGCAGCGCGAGCGCATGCGTCAAAATATGGACGTCCGAACTGCCTTCAGTCGCAATCAGAAACGTCTCGGTTCGCCGGGCATCGGGCATAAATTCCCGCTCTGTGGCCCACCCGGCTTGCACCAACGGTCCATATTGCCAGACGACAGGCGCATCCTTGTTCGCTTCGATCTCCGCCAAGAGTCGCAACACGGAATACGGGTGAAGGATATTCACCAAAGAGCCGAAGAAATTTTGCTCCGAGTGGACTTGAATGCCAGAGGGTCGATCTGCAGGGATCCGCTCGACCTGTACCTCTCTGAAGCGAGCTTGTATCCTCGCTTTGCCTGCATCGTCCGCATACGGAACAAAGGTGTCGTCGAGACTGTCGAGCGGGTACGCGGCGGCAAATGCGACGAATTCCACAAAGTTCATCAGGTCAGGAACGAGCTCTTCGTCGCCGATCTGAAGATACTTCCTCTCCTCCAGCCAGTTTTGCGCGACGGCGTCGTACTCACGCCGGACGTGTTCTAGATTGAAGCCGAGGAGTTCGAGGCGTGGAACGACGTATTTGAGCGGTCGCGTGAACGCCGCCTCGGAGGGCGTGGGGTCCTCGTCGTTCTCCTCGTACCAATCGTAGTTGATCTGATCGCTCTTGATCGCCTTTCGATCTTGTTCCTGAAAAATCGATCCGTGATCAGTTCCGCGGTGGTTCTTGCTGTACGTGACCGACACGCCAGCCACATCGAGTGTGATTTCCGTACCCAAGTTCCGCCCCCAACTGGGTAACTATGACGCCTGTCGACGTGTCAATGAAGAGACTAAGCATATTCAATCTCGCCCGTCAGGCTGCTGAAGGTTGTTACGATTCGTCGGCGGTGTCGCCTTCGAGGAGCTTGTACACGTTGCTGCGCTGCATCCCGACTTCCTTGGAGATCCTCAACCGGGGCACTCCTGCGGCGTCCGCGGCCAGCACGGCTTCACGCCGTTTCTTCCGCGCTTCTCGTTGCTTGGCGAGGAGGCTGTTGATCTTCGCTTCGAGTTCGGCCTGTTGGGTGCGGGCGTCGTCCAGTTCCTTCTTGATCCCCTCGACCTCGGCTCGGCAGGCGCGAAGCTGAAGGACTTCCTCGGGGTCGCTCATCAGGAGCCCTCTCTCGCAGGGGGTCACCGTCTTGCTTTCGGTGAGCCTTCGTCGTCTCGTTGTGTCTATCACACATGTCTATCATTCCTGTGTCTAGGACATCTGGGGCTGGCGGGCGACCTCCGGTCCCACCCGGAGTCGCCCGCCGGTTGCCTGCTCGGGGCTAGGTTGACGGCACGCCTGACTTGGGGTCTCCGAGCCAGGCGTGCCGGCCGACCTCCGCGAGTTCGGCCTTGCGGTGCTGCCAGTCGGGCATCCACAGGTACATCCGCCGCTTCCAGGCGTGGCCATGTGCTGCCCTGCTGGGCTGGGTGGCATGGGCCTGTTCGTGGACGAGCACATACTCGATCAACCGGAGCGGTAGGCCGAACACGGCCCAGTGCAGCGTCGTCGTGTGCCTCGGCGGTCCCTCGTAGATGCCCCAGCGGCGCCGTCCGAGATCGCGAACTGCGTAGTTCAGGCCGGTGATGTGGCCATCCAGTTCGTACTGGCGTCCCTCGCGACGCAACCAGGCGAGCCCGACTTGCCGGTACAGCCCGATCACCGCTCGGCGGACCAGCTCTGGCCGCTGTCTCCGCGCGGACAGGACACCGTCGGACGTGATCACAGGCAGCTGTGCGGCTCCCGCGGGCGAGGCGTCGACGAGCTGGAGCCGGTAGCGCCGGCCGAGCAGGTCGAACTCCTCGCCGTCGACGAACTCCTTGACCGCGTGATCCGGGGCCAACCGCGTGGCGGTGTCCACCTTCTCGGTGATCCATCGACGATGGCTGCCGACAAACCGCGCAACCTGTTCCGGGGCGGCCGTCGGCGGGATCAGCACGGCGACACCGCCTCCCGGATTGACCTGGATGCCGGTCTTGCGCCGTCGTGGACGGATGGCCACCTCGACCTGCCACTCGGGCGGCAGGTCGAGGGCGGCCAGAGCGGCCCGGAAGGCGTCAGGGCCGGTCATCGCACTCCCTCCTGGTAGTTGATGTGCTCGACTGAGCTGGCCACGGTGGCGGCGCCGGTGCGCAGCAGTTCGTTGACGCCCTTCGACGTGACGGAGTGGATCGGTCCCGGTACGCCGTAGACCCGGCGGCCGAGTTCTCCAGCGGCTCGGGCGACGGCGAGGGAGCTGCTGCGCTGTCCTGCCTCGACGATCAGGGTCGCCGCGGCGAGTGCAGCCAACAGTCGGCACCGCGTGTGGAACCGGATGCGGGTGGGTCGTGTGCCGATCGGGTACTCGCTGACCAGCAACCCACCCTGCTGGATCACCGTTTGGTAGAGCTGGGCGTGCTGGTGCGGATGGGTTAGGTCGACGCCGTTGGCGAGCACGACGATCGTCTGGCCGTCTGCGGCCAGTGCGCCGCGGTGCGCTGGTTCGTCAACGCCGAGGCTGCCGCCGCTGAGGACGGTCACGCCGGCACGGGCGAGTTCGTAACTGACGTCCTCCGCGACTGTGTTTCCGTACTCCGTCGACGCGCGGGCGCCCGTGACGGTGACGGCGAGGTTGGTGAGCTCGGCCAACGAGCCGCTGCCGCGCACCCAAAGCGCGAGCGGGACGCCGAGGCTGGCCAGGCTGGTCAGCCGTCCGAGCGGCCAGTCGCCGTCTTCGGGCGTGAGCAGGCGCGCCGTGCGCCTGTCGAGCGCCCGCAGGTCGTCATCGATCCGGGCATCGGGCCGGGTGACCTCGCTGAGCACGGCGGCGGGTGCGGTGCCGTGCCGGATCCGCGCGACGGCGTCGACCGGCCCGTGGACGGCGACGTAGTGGTGAGTGGCGGGTGCGGGTGGTTCGGCCGCGCGCAGAAGGAACAGCCGGGCGTGCAGTTCGTCGTGTGAAGGCATGGTTCAACTCCTCGATGGGTAGGGCTTGCTCGGGTCGGTGGGCTTCGCAGGTGCGATCGGAGGGGCACGCCTAGGGCTCGGTGCGGTCGTGCAGCGGGATGGGCAGGCTGTGTCCGATCAGCTCGCGCCAGCGCCCGTCACCGGTGTGGAGGTGCGCGCCGGAGGCCATGAACCACTTGCCGGGCGGGGCGTCCGCCGGGCGTGCGACGAAGCGGCCGTACTGGAACAGCAGGTAGACACCGGGCGCGTCGTCGGACGGTTCGGAGATCCGGGCGAAGGCCGGCAACGCCCGGTCTTCGCCGACGCCGAGGATTGTCACGTAGCGGACGCGGGAGGACAGGCCCTTGTTGGGGCAGTGGATCGGGCCGGTCAGGATCTCCGCACGCAGTCCTTTCCGGACGACCGGGACCTCGATGACGCCGTCCCCGAGTTCGGGAATCTGGTCGAGTTCCGTGACGCCCCACGGTGTCTCGGTGTAGGCCGCCAGAAGCCGGTAGGCCGGGACATATTCGGCACCGTGGCGCACAGTGGCTTTGGCCTCGGCGGGCAGCCGGGTCAGCACCGTCTCACGCAGGCGGCCTGTCCAGGTGTGCGCTTCGCTGGTGTGCCAGCCGATCGTGCCGCTGGTCTGGTACTCGTAGCAGTCCAGCAGGCACAGCACGGCGATCGGATGCAGCGCGCGGTCGGTCACCGTCGCGACGTAGTCCGGCGGCTCTCCGTCCTGGGGCTCGACGTCGCGGTGGGGTCGGTGCTGCTGAAGCAGCATCTGGCCGACCGGGGTGAGATCGTCGAAGACGCCGATCAGGCCGAATTGCAGTCCGGCGTTGACGAGTCCGTCGATGTGCGCAGGGTGCAGGTCGAACCGAGACATGGCGGTATCCCTTCAAGAGAGCGGAAATTCGGTGCATGGTTCAGGCCGCGTTGCTACGGCCTTGGCTGTCGATGAGGGCTTGCTGCACGACGGTGATGGCCGTGTCGATGCGGCGTTCCAGCCGGAGCAGCGCCTCGTCGGTGTGGTCGGTCCAGGCGTCGGCGAAGCTGTCGAGCTCCTTGTTCTGTGCCTGGGCGGGAGCGACCGTGTAGAACTCCTCCTGGGTCGGATAGGTCCCGTCGCTGCGCTTGCGGAGCCACAGTCGGCGGTGGGTGTCTCGATCACCGTCGCGGGCGGGTGCTCCGGCGATCTCCTCGTTCTTCGTCAGCGGGATGTCGACGAGTCGGCTGACTTCGGTCAGTGCGGTGTGGACGGTGCGGTGTCCACCGAGCAGGACGCTGTCCACGGATCGGGCCGCGTTGGCTGGCGCGTAGTAGAGCCGGCGTACGCGGTAGATCGCCCATGGCATCTTCTTCATGCGGGCGACGGCGAGGGTGATGGGCTCGGTCACCTGGTCGCGGCGTAGTCGGGTGATCAGTGACTTGCCGGGCCCGAACAGGCCCGATCGAGGGTTGAGCGCCAGACAGACGTACTCGTCGATGATGTGTTGTGCCGCTTCGGTTGGGAGCGCGGCGAACCGTGCGAGTTGTTCGGGCCAGCCGGATTTGTTGCCAGCGTAGGGACAGTGTCGGCAGCAACTCTTCGGCCACGCCACGCCGAGTTTGCGATACAGGTAGTCGAGGCAGTCCTGTCGGCTCCATCCCCATTCGTAGATCGGATACGTTGGGATACGTTGTCCGCCCATGGAATACGCGGAGTCGCGCGTGATCCTGGTTCCCTCGTGGACGTTGAACGCGAGCGCGTGGATGTAGGGCCTGTCACCGAACTCGTTGGCACGCCATGCATCCTGTGGCGCTCCCTTGGCTTTCTGGCTGCATTTCCGGACTCCGCCGAGCTGTGGCATGGTGCCGGTGACGCGGTTCTCGCGGGAGAGCTTGTACACCCCGTCGAGGTGCAGCCGGTACGGTTGCCGGGTGTCCTGGAGTACGGCGACACCGTCCTTTTTGGTCAGGTCCCCTGCGAGCGAGTTCGACCAGGCGGACGTTGTACTTGCGGAGCAAGGGAAGAATGTGGTGCTGGACAAGCCTTCCGGTGGTGCTCCACTCGTCTCCGGTCTGCGCGATGACGACGACCAGGTTGGAGAAGTCCGGCGCGATCGTGTCGGGTCGGGCGGTCGGGTCGGTGAGCATGCGGAGAATTCCGGCTGTTGATTCCGCGCCCATGCCGTACGACCAGACGTAGGGCATCAAGTCGCGAGGTTCGGCGGTTGTTCGTGTCCTCCTTTGCATGTTGTCCTCCGTGGTGATGTCGTTGCGGGGCAGTCGATCCGCGCGGGGTCGGCTGCGGTGGTTAGAAGATGTTCGGTAGGCGCCAGGTGATGGGCCGGATTCGCAGGGGCCGCGTACCGGCGTAGGAGGCGGCGAGGTTGCCGTGGTCGGTGATGACTCGATAGCCGGCGAGCCACACGGCGAACCAGGGTTCGGCAGCATCGCCATGGCGAGCCGCCGCATCGGGTGCCCGCATCATGTTCGGGTCCAGGCGCGGCAGGGACGAACGGTAGTGATCCAGTCGTCCGGCGATCATCGGGCAGGATTCCCTGGTGTACGCGGCGCACCAGGGGTGCAGCGCTGGCTCGCTCGTGCATTGCCGTGGCAGGTCGGACAACCGCATCATCAGCACGGCGCGGTGCTCCAGCGGCCGGCCACACACGCCGCACCACCGGTTGACCAAGGCGCGGTCCATTAGGTCGTGGTTGACCACGCCGAACAGGTATCGACCGTCGGCCGTGCGGGGCGTGATCCAGGGCACGACCAGTCCGCCCACGGTCGGGAGGTGCTGTAGTGACAACGGAATCGGGGGAACGATGGCGTCGGTCATGGTCCTTTCTCCTGTCTCCATGGGGTTGTCGCGTCGCGCACGCACGCGAATGCCGTGCGCGACGCTGAAGGTGGGTGAATGACGGCTGGGCGAAATGCCCGTCGGATTCGACTGCGGGCTCTCAGGCTGCGCGTGGCGTGGTGTCGCGTGCGTGCCCGTTGGTGTGGCTGCTGATGCGGAGTTCGAGCCGCACGGTTTGGTTGTGGCAGCGGTACAAGGCGCGTGGGTCGAGCCAGTCGGTGTCCCGGTTGTCGTCCGGCACGAGACCAACGGCGTTGGGCACGCCGAGATCGGCATCGGTGTCGGTGAACAACGTGCCGGTGCCGAGCGTGATCTCCTCGCCGACCGTCGGTGTGACGGGTGCGAGGGACCGCGCTATGTCGCCACAGTGGCCGGAGCGACGGGTCTCGACCACGATGGCGACGAGTCGTCCCGGTTGGCCGACGGGTGCGTTCTCGAACGAGACGTAGTCCTCGGCATCCGGGCCGGTGAGCAGGAACACGGTGCCGTAACGGTCGGACTGGCGCTCGAACCTCGGCCACCACAGTTGTCCCTGGCCGAGCTCGATCGTGGCTGTCTCCTCGGTGTGTTCCGCGGTTGCGGCTTGCTCGGCGGCGGTGATGATCTCGGCCATGGACAGGTCGTTGCGGAACCGGTGCCCGATCTCGGCTTCCAGGTCGGCATACTCGGCGGCCAGTTCCGGGCGTAGTTGTGCGGCGCGGACGAGATCCGCGCGGCTGGCGAGCACGCAGAGGGAGCACGACAGTCGGGTCATGCCCTGGTCGTAGGCCGGGTGGTACGGCACGCCGGACGCCCGGATGCGTTGCCATACCTGGGTTTCGGTCCAGTTGTGGATCGGAAGCCAGGTGTCGACGGTGCGCTGGCCGCTGCTGGCGGCCTCGTCACGGCTCAGGCGCGCCTTCTTCAGCCGTGCCCGCGATTCCTCTGCGCGCAGGCCGATGCAGTTCAGCACGCGGGCCGGGCGGCCCAGATCGCCGAGCTCGGCGACCAGTTGCGTGATGAGTTTCCTTGCGGGGCCTCGCTTCTGGTCCGAAGTGCAGTAGCGAGCCGAGGCGGAAGGCCAGCGCCCGCGGCGGCGAACTTGGTCGAGGAGTAGTCCTTGCTCGCGGTGGCGTTGTTCGTAGCGCACCCCGTAGTGCTGGGCCTGTTTGCGGGCGAGTTCGCTGGTGCCGGGCCACTCGACGTGGCCGAGCGCGCAGTGCAGGACGGTGATGCGATCGAGGACTCCCGCGGCTTCGGCGAGGGTACAGACTTCGTCGAGCATTGCTTGTGAGTCCTTCCCGCCGCTGCTGTTGACGAGGATGACGTCATAGGCGGCGAGGTCTGGCATTTCGGTGGTTGACGCGTACATGAGTCACCTCTTCATCAACGTGAAGCGATTTGTGTCCTGAGTGGACGGTCGTGGTGTTCTGTCTGACAGGGCGTTGGCGGGCAGCCGTCATCACCGGCCCGCGCGGACGCGAGCCGGTGCGACGTGGGTGCGGGGGGCGGTCCGGCCGTGTGGCCGGGGAACAGCGGCGCCAGGTGCTAGCGGTCGGCGGCTGGGTTGCGCTGTGCCGTGGCGATGTCGCGGTGGTCGGTGCTGCGGTAGCTGGTGTCGCGGTCGGTCGTGGGCGTCCAGCCCAGTGCGGCGAGCAGCGGCCGGATGCCGGCCCACCAGCCACCGGGGAACCGTCGGAAGACCCATTCCTCGGCGGTGTAGCGGTCTTCGTCGTCAGTGGGACGCGGGATCACAATCGAGATGGGACGTGAGGTGAACAGATCGATCGTGATCACGAGAGCGCGGAAGGTGCCGTCGGGCGCGGTGCCGACCATGGTGGCGCTGGGTGCTGCGTTGATCAGCGTGGCGTGGTAGCGGGTGGCGTCACCGGGGGCCCACCAAGCCCAGCGCGGGCGTTCCGTGGGGACGTTGATCTCGGCGATGAGTTGCCGGGCGTCGTGAGTATCGTTGGTAGTCATGGGGTTTCGAGGTCCTTCGGATGTGTATCAGCCCATGCAGCGCGATGCCCTCCCCGTGGCAAGCTGGTGGTGGGGAGGGCATCGCGCCGATGTTGCGTAGCTGGTTGCCGGAGTGGTCAGGTGTGGCGGTGTCGCCGGATGGCGTGCTCGACGGCGTTGGTGATCGTGTCGCCGTTGGTCTGCGCGCTCGCGTGCTGGTAGAGCGGCCAGGACCAGACGCAGTCGCGGCCGTCGCAGTAGATGCGGACGTGCCTGTCGTCGTTCTCCTGGAGTACCAAGGGAAGGCGGTGCCGCTCGGGCTCCGGCCGCCGGGGCGTGCTGCCTGATGTGGTGAGGCGCGAGCCGTCCTGAAATCCCACGTCGACCCCGCGCTCGGCGAGGTACTGCACGACGTGGCTGACCAGGTCTTGCGCGTTGACCTTGCCGACGGCCGAGCCGGGCCGGGCGGGATCTTCGAGGTAGTTGTAAACCAGGTCTTCCAGCGTTTCGACCAGAATCATCGGTAGGGGTCCTCTCGTCGGAAGCGGATAGGTGCGTGGGCAGGGGACGCGTTCCAGCCAGACAAGGCGACATTTGGCGCCGCTACTTGTATTCGCGCTTCCACCTGGCTTCGACCTTGGGCGCCAGTTCGGCGCGCAGGTCGTCCTCGGTGCGGCCATGTTTCGCGGCCAGCGCGGCCAGGATGAGCTGCGCGTCCTCGCGGTACTCGGCGATGGTGTCTCGGTGGTGGGCGATGCTTGCCCTGGTCAGATACCGGGCGTAGGCCAAGGCGTCCGCGTAGGAGCGACGGGCCGTGAACTCGGTGTCGATCTGCCCATACCCCTTGGTGCGCAAGGGTGTTCCATCCGGTGCGGTGATCGCTTTGGCGGCTTTGGCCTTCGCTCGTTCGGCCTTCTCCGCTTCCCGCGCGAGTTGCTCGGGGGTCTTGATCCGGCTGGGTCGGTTGCGGACGTCGACCGGCGCGCTGGGGTAGCACTCGGTGCACGCGGCCTTGCCGGCCTGCTCGACGATCTCGGTCTCGTCGTGCCCGGAGAGCTGGGTGAGCCAGGCGAACCGGGTGGATGGGAAGCAGGTGCGGCACGCCATGGTGCGATGGACGTGGCCACCGGTGTTGAGGACGAGCCAGGCGCGGGTCCAGCCGCCCCGACGCTCGAACTCCGCATCGAGGGGGCGCGCGGCGGCCTCGCACTCGGCGATCGTCTGGCGGGCCTGCTCGATCCGGGGCCGCAACTCGGTCGCGTACTCGGCCATGCCGTCGTTCATCAGACGCTGGACGCGGGCGGTGAGCCCGTTGAGGGTGTCGGTGGCCTTGGCATGCTCGATACCGAGCTGGGCGAGCTCTTCGTCGATCTCGGACGGGGTTGCGGTCGTGGGGTCGTCGATAGGCATGGTGTTCACCTCGGAACGGGTTCGGGCCAGGCCGTGTCGGCCAGGCGGGGGCGTGGGAAGGCGTCGCCGGTGCGCCAGGCACGGACGGCAGGCGCGAGTTCACTGGTGACGGCGCGGTCGAGGTCGCGGATGTCGATCGTGGTCTGGCCGTTGCGGCGGGCGTCGGCCCACAGGTCGAGGACCTTGGTGAGGCTGTCGGCCAGCAGCGCGGTCAGCGCGGTGGGCGGGTAGTCCTCGGCGACCGCGGCCAGCAGGCCGGCCATCTCGGTCAGCGGCAGGCCGGGAGTGGTGTAGTGGTCGAGCTGGCGGACCGGCAGCGTGACCACGTGCTCGGGTCCGAGCTCGGCGCCGGCCAGGGTGACCGTGCCGAGCTGGACGTCGGCGCCGAGTTGGAAGACGTAGACCCAGAAGCCCATGCGGGTGGTCGCGCGGGTGAGCGACTGGCGCGGCAGGTGGCGTTCCCGCGCCACGTCGAGCGCCTTGGCGCGGTTGGCTGGCACGGTGAGCACGTCGTCCAGGCGCGCCCGTGACAGGTCGAGGCGGTCGTAGAACTTCACGAACACGAGGCACTCCTTTCCTTGTGGTGGCGCGGTTCACGCGCCGGTCCGGGCGAGCGCGCGGGGTGGCAGGGCGGTGGTGGTCCAGCCGTAGAGGTCGAAGACCAGGCGGGCGTGGGTGCGGCAGTAGAGGTCGAAGGCGCCGCCCTGGCCGGCGTGGGAGGCGCGGCGGTGGCAGTAACGCGGGGCGCGGCCGTTACCGAACTCGGTTTGCCAGGTGCACGCGCGCAGCCGGTGGACGCGGATGACGAGGCCAGGGCCGCCGTTGACGCCGGCCCAGCGGCCTCCGTCGACGTCGGTGGCGTGCCAGACGTAGCGGGTCCACCGTCCGCCGGACGGGGTGTAGGTGCGACGGCCGACCTGGCGGGCGTCGGCGGGGTCGATCGTGGCCAGGTGCCCGCCGGGCCAGTTGGTCAGCGCGTCGCCGGCCGAGGACACGTAGGCGACGAAGGTGTTCGCGCGGGTCATCGCGTGGCGTTCGCGTTCGTTCGAGCATGGGTAGCAGCTCGTGGCGCCGGTGGTCGGGTCGATCGCGCGGCCGGTGCCGATCCCGCTGGGGTCTGGGGTGGGCGGGTGGCCGCAGTCGAGGACGTCCGCCACGGTGGCGGTGGAGGAGGTGGTCATGGCGGTATCGGTCCCTTCAGGCCGGTAATGGGGCGGAATCGGGAAGGCGCAGGTCGGCCGCTCGGCCACCGGAGGCGGCTCGAACGGCCGGAGGTGATCAAGGGAGATGTCCGAAGGTGGCCAGCAGCCGGGCGAACTCGGCCACCCGGTCGTGCGGGACGCGGACGGTGAACACCGAGTCGGACGCGCCCGAGCGCACGCAGACGCGGCCGTGGACGCCTGCGTCGACCGTGCCGAAGTGGAAGTCGGTGGCCTGGTCTCGGCGCTGCACGCCCAGGCGTGCCGCGACGGTCGCGGCGAGTTGCTCGCGGGCGGCGGCGATGCCGTCGCTGGCGTGCTTCTCGTCCCAGGCCGCGTGCAGCGCGGCCTCGTAGTTCGGCAGCAGCCGGCGCCGGATCTCGTGGGCGATCACGTCGGGCGGTTTGCCCTGGTCGACGGTGATCTTGTGGTCCTGCTTGTGGTCCTGCGGGACGTGGTTGCGCAGGAAGCCGAGGTGACCGGTGATGATCAATCGGCCCTGGTCGGTCTTGCGGCCGGTGGTGGTGCCGTCGATCAGGTCGAGGACCTGATCGTTCGGTCCGGCGAGGTGCGCTTCCGAGCCGTCGTCGGCCTTGCCGGTGTAGGCGCGCCACCCGGTCCCGAGGTGCTCGGCGACGGTGTTCGCGAGGTCGAGGGTGGTCATGGAGTTCTCCCGTGGGTCGGCGGCCAGCCCGAGACGCGCCGGCCGAACTGGTGGTGAGGCGCGGCGGTAACCGGCGCACGACGGGGCGCCGGTCGACCGTCGACGGGACGGTCGACCGGCGAGAAAGGAGAGACGGAGGTCAGCGGCAGTGGCCGGTGATCTGGACCAGGTGGGCCATGTCGACCACGGGCCCGGCCCAGTAGCGGACGTGGGCCGGTTGGTTGCCGATTCCCCAGACGTAGAGCCGGAAATCGGGGTCGCTCGGGCAGGCCCACACGGAGCGCTTACCGGGCCCGTCGGGCGCCGGGGCGCCGTGCTCGTCGCACCGATCATCGACGACCAGGCCGCCACCCCAGGACGACCGCAGGTGCGCGAACACCCGGACGTACGAGGCATCGAACTGCGCGGTGTGTGCTTCCTGCCGGGCCGCAGCCCATTCGGCCAGTGCGTCCGCGGACAACGGCCGGCGGGAGGTGATCACGGCGCGCACGGCGTCGACGTCGGTGAGCCGGCCGTGGTCGCTGCTGTCCGCGTAGGCCAGTGCGCATGGTCCGGTGAACCACAACGTGATCCACTGCGGGCCGCGATGCCAGCCGCGCGCATAGCCGCGCCGGTCGTCCAGCTCGGTGATCGGGATCGGCGGCAACACGCCGTCCAGGCCCCGGTCCGGTCGGGGCGTCCACCCGTGTGCGCGGAGGTCGTCGTCCACGGTCGGGTAGATCATGTCCGTGGTGCGTGCGCCGGAGTATCCGCGTGCCGCGCGGCTCAAGGTCGTCGCCAAGCCGTCCATGCGGCCGGTGACGTTGCGCAGGCCCTGCACCGGCATGGGGTGCGAGCTCAGCGCGTCGTCGTGCAGGTCGGCGACCTGGCAGCGGAGTTCCTCCGCGAGCCTGGCCAGGCTGGTGAGGCTGCCAGCCTGCACACGGTTCACCGTCTCCAGGGACTCGGCCCGTGCGCGTTCCCGTTCGAGCTCCGTGCGCAGAGCGTCCAGGGTGGTCGAGTTGTTAGTGGTCATCGTGATGCTCGCTTTCGTCGATCGAATAGCGTGAATTGCGGAGGTGCGGGGAAAGGGGGGTCACTGTTCGGCGAGCACGCGGTCGAGCTGATCAAGGAAGTAGTCGACGTCCGTGTTCGGGCGCATCGCGTCGCCCGACGGCATCCAGTCGGAGTCGTCGACGTAACCGGTGCCGGCGACCTGGTCGAAGGTGTCGACGTAGCCGGTGTGGTCGCACTCGCAGCAGTCCGGCGCGTTTACCGGGTACAACTGGCTTCCGACGTTCAGGTACGCGGTGGCCAGCGCGCGTTCCCGGAAGGTGGGCGCGGTGTAGGTAGCGATCGCGGTAACCACGCGGGCGGCCGGGAATCGGGCGAACAACTCGGCCAGCACGTCGTAGTGGGCGTGCCAGCACGCGGAAATGGTGCGGCGCCTGCCGTTCGGGCCGGTGCCCTTGCCGAACGCGGACGCGCTTCCCTTGGCGCCACAACCCGCCGTATCGGTGGCGCGGAGGGTGAACGTGGCGCGGGGGCCGGCGCGGTTGCTGCGATCCTCGCCCGTGCGCACGGTAATGTTTCCGTCGTAGAGCGCGCTGGACACGTCGCGTACGACGCTGTGAATATCGGTGAGGGACACGCCGTACACGAACATGGTTGAACTCCTTTGCTGATTCGGGAAACGGTGGTGATGACGTGCGCGCGGATGAGTCGAACAATCCGCAGCGGAAAGGCCGAGCCGTTGCAACCGTTGCGCGCGGGTGAGAGCTGCGCGGCGCCCGTATGAACGGGCGCCGAGACACGCGGCTGACTATCAGTGAAATTTCCGGGGATGCGGTGGACGATTTCGCTAGAGCCAGGAATCGACTCGGCGGACCGTGGCGCCGCACTTCTTGGCGACGTACTCCGCAGCGTCCGCCAGGTCCGAAAATCGGTAGCGGTACGCGGACAGCGGCACCGGAACGGGCGCCCCGTCGGTGGAATCGATACGCCAACGTCCGCGCGGTGCGCGCTCGCAGGCGACAAACGCGCACCCATCGCGCGTGAACGCGACCGCGCTATCGGCGTCCTGTTCGCCGTACGTGTCGTCTGTCATGACGTAGCCGTTTTGGGCGTACTGAAAGTGAAGCTCTACGACGTTGTCCGTGTCGGTGGACATGTGATCTCCCTTGACGTTGGCCGATCGGGTCGGTTACGTGCGCGGGTTTCAGGCCCAGCGCGGTTGAAATTCGTCGCGCAGTCCGTCAAAGGTCCACGCGCCGAAGATGCGGAACTGTCCGCAACGCACGCGGACGTGTGCGCGCGGGACACAGCCACTCGGGGTGAATGTGGTGTGTTCGCCACGGCGGTAGGCGCCGCGCGTGGCGGTGACCAATACGGCGATTTCGCCGCGCGGGGTGTACCCGGTCACCTTGGCCGGTACGAGTCCGGAGAAACTGTCCAGAAAGATACGGTCACCGACCCGAATAACAGTTGTCGGAATCGAACGGTTTTGCGTGTCAGTCATCGTGAGACCTCACTTAGGCAGCCGACTGGTAACCCGTACCGGGGCACGTGGCCAGATCAGGCAGGTAGACGGTCCGGAATTCGTTCCACGCGCGTTCGGAATTCGCGCGGGCATGGTTGCGTCCCCTGTCCAGCCGGTTGGGGCCGCGCCGTTGCTCGGCTTCCTGATTGAGCCGTTGACGGACCAACCAGGTCACGGCCTGCACCTGGTGCGCCGAGACCCGTTCTCCCCCGCGTGCGGAGATCAGCTCCGCGGCACGGCGGTACAGGCTCACCACGTGGTCGTACTGCCGACGGGAAACCGATCCGTCCTTACGGCGGAACCCGTTGACCGGCGCCGAGTCGTACTCCTCGGAGGTGAGCGCGCGACCGTGCGCCACCGACAGCGCGTGCCGATCGATCACCACGCGCGGGTCATCCGGGTCTTGATCTCCGCCGAACTCGATCAGGTGGGCAAAGTCGCGGATTTTCGGACCGTTGAGGATGTCCTCATACCGCTCACCGACGAGCAGCCGATCCGCAGCGCGTTTCTGGCCGGTCGTGGCGAACATTCCGGAACCGGGTCCGCCGATTCCCTTACCTTCGCGTAGTACGCGAGCGGCATTAAGGACGTTGCCGATCCATCCCTGTTGTGGTGAGTAAATCGCGAGCATTCCGGCGCCGAGATGGGCGTCACCGTTCGCGATGGCGGTTGCCACGTGGTGCGCATCGGCATACCAGCGCATTCCTTGCGCGATTTCGTCGAGTGTGGCCTGTTCCCAGTGCCACACGATGTTTTCGTGGCTCACAGGGTGCGCCCGGAACCATGGGTGATCACTGGGGGCAGGCATGACAATTCAGTCCTCTTAGGTGTGATTCACGGTCACCGGCGAGTCGTCCCACAAGCGGGACCATCCCGATTGCACGAGACGCGCGCCGGCCGTTCGTACGTACTTGTCCAGGGCGAGCAATTCGCGTCGCACTTCTCCGACGTCCAATTGCCACAGCTCACGGGAGATCTCGTCTCGCACGCGGTCACGGTCAATTGCGCCCGATGACGCGAAGGAATACAGAGCGGACGACATGCCGCTGTGCCAATCGGACGCAATGCGTCGCGCTTGTCCATCGCTGATCATGACGGTGACTGCACTCATTGGTTGCCCCCTAATTCACGCCGCGACCGGGGTTGCAACCGGAATGGATTCCATGGCGGAAAAATCGAAAATGGCGAGCTGCGCGGTTTCCCGCGCGAGGGTCATTGCCTCAGACAGCTCTGCCGTCACGACGGAAACGTCCAGGTAAACACTGCCGGTCGCAGGGTCGCGCCATCCGCCGAGAACGCGACCGGGCAGCGAGAGCGCGTCTTTCGCTTGCGCGATGTATTCGTGTAGATCGTTGCTGGTCACGGGACCATCGAAAACGCGTTCGTGTTCCGGATGTACGGCAACCGCATAGCCGGTACGGACGTCTGAACCGTCGTCAGGCTTGACAGAAAAACCGCCGTCCGGAACGGACAGAGCGTCCGCCATCGCGCTAATACGGGCGGACCAATCGATCAGAGACATAGTCATGGCGGCACTCCATTTCATGAGGGAAAGTGGTTGACTGGCAGCGATTCAGGCCAGTTGTGAACTGGCACCGAAACGCGCAACCCTCGCCGTTGTGAGATCTCCGCAAAGGGGACACATCCTGTATCCGGGCAATACGGCACTACTCACGGGTGAGGGTTGCGCGTTTCGATAGCACATTCCCTGAATCTCTAAAACGCTGTTGAGATAAGCCGTTATGTCTAGCGCGCAACGCAAGGACCATGCCCGTAAGGGTTTAGCGTGCTATGGGCAGGCGAGAGCGACGCTCTCAAGCCAGAGAAACCCAATGTCGGCAACCGCCTAAAACAACCCCGAACGCCTACACATTGCGACGTTTTTCGGTGCTAGACCACCATTGACTTATCTTGGGGACACACCTGTGGCAGGCATGCCATTTATGCGCGCTACTCCGCTCTATAGCAAGAGCTATACAAATGGTGCTGCAAGCGCAGTTACTACACATTCCCTCTCGGAATGAGCGTTTGGCTACGCGTCGTTCACCATTTCGCTCTGCACGGATTCGCTGCTGACCGCACGGCCCAAGCCGCTGCCCGCGCTATACGGGACTTAAGGTTGTTGTTGTTGGGAAAGTCACCGTGGTGATCGACTCGCAGGGACGCCGTGCCCTGGTCCTCGTCGCCCCCCCGGCAGCTGTCCTGTTGACATGTCTATTAGACACCCAAGTAGGACACTCTGCAAGAGGGTTCTCCCTGGTCGTGACCTCCTCGTTACATGATCTTGAAAAGGCGCTGGTCAGCCGCCATGCGCGCATGACGCGAACACGCGTAGCCGCGTGCTCTAGGACTGCATAGGAAGCGAACTACCGGC
>NZ_JBSGJA010000018.1:39652-237657 GCF_053605345.1 Amycolatopsis sp. NPDC003865
CACGGCGGAGCCCAGCGGAGCGGACAGCGGCCGGCACGGCGGAGCCCAGCGGAGCGGACAGCGGCCGGCACGGCGGAGCCCAGCGGAGCGGACAGCGGCCGGCACGGCGGAGCCCAGCGGAGCGGACAGCTCACCTTTTGCTTTTCTGGGTTATGAATGGCGAAAATGCCAAGAAACGGTGAATCGCGAGCGGGTTTAATCTAGGTTTCGGCTCAAGCGATTCAATCCGAGAGAACTCAAACAAAGTTGAGTATTGACGCGCCGTCGAAATGTGATTGTCAAGCGCAAAGCGACAATCGGACGCGAATTGATGCAAGTGTCGAATTCGAGCCAAGTTGATCAACGGCGAGTGCGCAGAAGCGGGCTGTGACCGTGACCAAAGGGGCAGCGAGAGGTGGGCAGTGCATGACGATCAGACGGCGGGAAGTGGGGTACGAACGGATGGCGACCATCGCAGTCAGGGTGACCACGGGATCACGAGTGACGACAGGTGACCACCCACCCAAATCGACTGTTCATGTGCCTGCCGGCCACCGAGTCGGGCGTTACATCGGTAGCCCCTGCGGCCCTGGTGACCAGGCACTTCGCGGAGTCGGAGGGCTACCGCTCTAGCGGGCAGTTGAATCGGACCGTCGTCCGGTAGGTGACCAGGACACTGCAGAACGATCACTGACCGTGCTGTTGATCTACTAGTTGGTCACTCGATGTGGTGACGGCAGCTCGTCCTAAGTAGAAATACGCTGCACCGGGTACCCCGTTTGACGTAGCGTTGACAACCTTGACACTGATCAACCGAAGGTGGCTGATGGCGGAGACGATGATACGCCTTCTGGTCGGAAAAGGAGGCGATTCTCATTTTTGAATGTCAGGGCTCGCCTGTGCCGCGGGGGCGGGGTGTAGGCGGGCCATCGCGAACAAGTATGGGGGGTGTACATGGTAACGGGGGACGCTAGATACCTAGCGCGGTCGCGGGATCTCCGCCACGTGCTGAACGGTGAATGGATCACGCACATTCTCGTGGCGTTGAGCGCTGGTCCGCTGCATTACAGCGAGCTTCATGCAGCCATTCAGGAAATGACGACGTTCGATCCGTGGACCGGGACCGTACGCAGGATTCAGAGCCGGGCGTTGGGTCGCACCTTGCGGCGGATGGAGACCGCCGGTCTGGTGGACCGGGTCGAGGAGCGGACGTTCCCGCGGTCGGTGGTGTACTCGCTGACTCCCGCCGCCGCTGATCTGCTGGTCCGGGCGCGGCCTCTGATCGATTGGGCGGAAGAGAACCTCGATCTGATCGAGCAGCTGCAGAAGGCGCCGGACGACGGCGATCAGCCGCAGGACGACGACGAACAGCCTGACTGAGACAACGCTGCGCTGGCGGAAGCCGTTCAGCTGGCCGCGGCGTTGTCGGTGGAGACCGACCGCCGGGTGCTGCCGCGGCGCTGGAGGAAGTCGGCGAGGTTGAGCGTGTCGGCGGTGGGGCGTTGGCCGATCTCGTCGAGTGTGGTGGTCAGCAGCGCGAGGGTGCGGGGGATAGCGGCGTACTGGTCGAGGCGGGCTTGGGTGCGGATGATGTCGCGGTAGACGCCTTCGTTGTAGCGGTCGAGCTTCCGGGTGCGTTCCAGCAGCGTGAGCATGGTTTCTGGGGCGCTGTCGCCGTGCGCGCGGATCAGGGCGCCGAGCGCATCCAGGATGTCGCGCCTGGTGGCCTCGCGGAACGGTTCGATCCAGGGCACGAGCAGGTCTTCGGCGAGGTCGCCCTGGTAGAGCTCGACGGCGTCGTGCAGCTGGGCCTGGGCCTCGGCGTCGGGTGGGCGGGGCGCCTGCAGGGCGTGCTGGAGTTGCCAGTAGTCGATGCCGACGAGTTCGTCGTTGAGCTGGTAGCGGCCATCGTCGTTGAGGACGAGGTTGGTGATCAGGCCGTCGGTGGCGTCGGTGAGCGCGCGGCGCAACATGGACAGGGTGTTGTGGAACGAGTTGTACGGCCGCGGCGGCCGGCTGTCGGGCCAGACGGCCTCGTTGAGGACTTCGCGGCGGACGCCGTGGGGGTGCAGCGCGAGGTAGACGAGCAGTTCCCGCTGTTTCGGTGTCAGCGCGCCGCTGAGCTCGCGTTCTCCCTCGTCGCCGCGCAGGGCCAGGTGCAGGCGTCCCAGCACGCGTACGACCAGCGGGCGCTGCGGCGCTGCCCGGTCACCGTTGTTCGGTTTGTGGGGTTCCTCGGCGGCCGGTGCCTGGTCGGGGGCTGGCTTGACGTCCTCGGCGGCCGTGCGGCGGTCCTCGGTGTCGTCGTCCGGGGTGGCTGAGGCCGGGCCCTTCGGCTGGACGTCCACGGGGATGGGCTGGACGTCCAGCAGTTGCAGGCTCGGAACCGGTGGGGGCTGCCGGTTGTCTTCCTGTTCCGGCGGGTGGGTGGATTCGAGCTGTGTCATCTCGTCGACCGAACGTTGCTCGGGGACGGGTGGCGTGCGTACAACGTCGTGATCGTCCGCGGGCGGTAGGTGCTCGTCGCCGGTGAGGCTGCTGGTTGCGTGGTCGGATGTGGCCAGGTCGGCGCAGCCTTCGGCGTCCCGGAGCACGGCAAGAAGCTCGGTGGCGTCGGTGGCGGGCAGGCTGAACAGGCGTGTGTCTGCGAGGGCGTCGCCGAGGCCGGGGCTGGTTGCGCTGATGGTGCCGTCGTGGCGGACGCGCACTGTCGCGCCGGGGCGCCACTGGCCGAGGAGCACGCCGGCCAGGCCGAGGGTGGAGCCGTTGTCGAGGACGGCCTGCAGGCGCCGTTCGGCGTGAGGCGCGGGGCTGACGAGCAGCACGAGCGAGGTCGGGGTGAGTTGGGATTCGGTCTCCTCGATGGCGTGGCGAGTGCGGGTGAGCAGGGCCGCTTCCATCTCGTCGAGAGCGGCGTCGAGCGAGGTGACGACGTGGACGGTGGACGGCAGGTTCTCGACGTCGGCGCCGTCGAAGACGAGGTGCAGGTCGTCGGCGGGCACGAGCACGCAGATGCCCTCGCCGGGCTGCTGTTCGGTGAGCAGGTGCAGCAGGAGCGCGCGAGCAGCGGCGGGCGCGCCGGGACCGGCCAGGCCGAGCCCGCGGGTGCTGGCGAGGTTCAGGGCAAGTTCGTGACCGCGCCGCACGCCGACCCTCGCCGGTACCGGGACTGGTTTGTCGTCGGGTTCCAGGGCCCCGGCGGCGGTGATGTGGATCCGCGGTGGTGCCGGCGCGAGGTCGACGAACTCCACGTCGTCCCTGGGCCGCTGGTCGTTGTCGTCGTGGTCGTGCGCGGCCCGCAGGGCGCGGACCACGGGCGCGATCGGGCGCTGCAGGTCGGCGCGGTCGCCGCTGCCGATGCGGTAGCGGCGTCGGCGCCACATCCTGGCTGACACCGTGGCCGCGGTGATGGCTCCGGCGAGGCCGAGGCTGACGAACACGCCGGTCAGCAGGTCCAGGCCCGGTTCAGCGTGGTCTTCGCGGTGCTCGCCGGCCTGGTCCGGCGTGGCCGGCGCCGGGGTCGTGTTCGGTGCGGGCTGCGTTGAGGGTGGTGTGGTCGGCGCGGTGCCCGTCGGAGGTGGTGGTTGCTGGGGCGGCACCTGCGGCTGCTGCTCGCCGGGGAGATGCTGTTCGGGTGGGGCGGGGATGTAGGCGGTGATCTTCCAGCCGGGGCGCACGAGGTTGGGCTTGGTCAGCGCGTGGCCGTCGGGCTGCTCCACGCCGCGGTTGAGCTGGAACAACTCGGGCCAGCGGCTGCCGCCGCCGGGACCGTAGATGCGTTCGGCGACCCGCCACAGGCTGTCGTAGATCCCGTCGTGCGGCAGCCGGACTTCCTCGGTGACCTGGACCATGCCCGGCGGGGCCGGCGCTGCCCGGTCGACCACCAACGTGGTCGCCGGGACGACGGCGATCTGCGGAGCCGCGGCGGGCGTGACTGGGCCTGGGGTCAGCGGTGCGACGACCGCGACGGGCGTGAGATCGGCGGTCAGGTCCGCTGTGGTTGGGGTGGGCGTCGTGTACGGGGTCCGGTTGCCGAGCAGGGTCAGCACGATGGTGCCGATCAGTGCCGCGGCGAGCCCGTGCAGCGGGCCGGGTGGGCGGACCTGCGGCCAGGTGATCCCGCGCGCCGCGTCGATGGTGCAGCGCAGGACGTCGAGCGCGAAGAAGAACCAGGCGATCCAGCACAGCACCGCCAAGGTGTTGAGAAGGAATTGCGCGCTCATCGGGTTGAGCAGCGTCGCCTGGATCTCGTCCCAGGTCGGCACGTGGTCGGGCAGCGGCCAACCCACGAAGTGCACCAGGGCCCAAGGCAGACCCGCCACGAGGGCGAGCAGGACGACGAACGCGAGTAGCCCGCGCACGAACCGGAGGCTGGCGGCCAGCGCCCACCAGCCGGGCTGGCCTGTGCTCGGCCGTATCGGCTTCCGGCGGGAGAAGTGCGAGTGTGCGGTCACGACGTACTCAATTCCTTGGAACGTGCAGGTTTACGACTCCGCGGTCGCCACCCGAGACAGCGGCGGACGCTGAACGAGCCGGAGCGGCGATGTCACGTCACCGCCGCGGGAACCCGGCTGGACGTGTCCGCCGCGCCGCTGCGAGGCCCGGTGAGCTCGGGTGATGCGGACGTCTGGCTGGCCGGCGGTGTCTTCGCTGTGGTCTGTGTCCCGCTCGCGTCGCTCTTGGTGGTTGGCGTGCTGGCGGTGGAACGCTTGCGCTTGGGGCGAGTCGCTTTCCGGCCGTTGAGCCACTGGGTGAGGTCGGCGGCCGGTACGTCGGTGAACTTGGCGAGCTCGTCGACGCCGATGACGTCGCTGGACTCGGCGAGGACGTCCCCGAGCTCTCGCTCGATGTCGCCGAGTTTCTCGGCCACTTCTGCCCGCAGCTGTGCGAGCTCACCGACGCGCTTTGCCGCAGCGGCCCTCTTCGCGCTGCGGGCCGCGTCGGCTTCCTCGACGCGGCGTTCGATCTCTTCAGTAGTCGCCATCCTGGTCTCCTTCCGCGTTGTGGCACTGAATTGGGTACGAGCGTGTGGAGGTGGTCATGGGAGTACTCCGGAGATTCCGCGCTGTGGCTGGGCTTGCCCGGTTGCGGTGACCGTGATCGAGCCGATGCTGACCAGTCCGAGCAGCTGGGTTGGCTGGTTGATGCTGACCGTCACGTTGACGGTGTTGCCGGCGACCGACACGGTGCCGGTGTGGCCCGCGGCGGCGAGGTAGCTGTGAGCGGCTGCGCTGGCTTGTTGGGGAACCAGGCGCAGCGTGCCGTCGGCGCGGTAGGCGGCCAGGTCGATTTCCTGGGCGCCGGCCCGCGCGGCTTCCTGTGCCTCGCCCATCGCGCGGACCTTGGCGGCCAGCGCGAGCCCGCCGTCGAGCACGAGCCCGGCGAACAGCAGCGCGGCGAGCGTGATGATGACGACGAATGCAGTCACCCGACCGTCCTCGTCCTTGCGTAGCCGGTGCGTTCGGCGGCGCAGCGATGCGGCCCATCTCATGGCGCACCTCCCGCCTGGGCGTTCGGGGAGGTGCCGCGCCACACGTCAACTGGGGAGGAGAAGCTGGATTCGAAGGTCCGACTGCCGGGCACACTGAGCGAGGTCAGGTCACCGAGGCCGACGCTGCAGGACACGGTGACGGTCACCGTGGAACCCGGCTTGAGACCCTGGGTATCGGTGGACACCGACAGCGACTGGCAGCTGATTCCGGCCGAGGCCAGGGCTGCGCTGGCGGTGGCTTGGGCGTTGGCAGTGGCCTGCGATGGGGTTCGGGCCAGGGTGGCGGCACGGGCGGCTTGGTGCGCGACGTCGTTGATCCGCAACTTGGTGTCGGCGAGCCGGCCGCATAACACCACGAACAACAGCAGCAGGATCAGCAGCGGAGTCAGTAGAGTGAGCTCGGCTGCGGCGGAGCCCCGTTCGTCACGGCGCAGCGCGCGGATTCGCGCGCACGCCGAGCGTGCGAAGGCGGCAACCCACGGGGACGCGGTCATGGGGCCACCGCCCCGGTGCCGGTCGGCGGGGTGAATTTCTCAACGGGCCCAACGGCTTCGGCGTGAACCGTGAAGGTCGCGAACGGAATCACGTTGATCACTGTCCCGGTGATCGTCACGGATGCCTGGGTTGGTCCCCGCTGGACGTTGACCGAAGTTCCTTGCAGCGGACCACTTCCCAGTTGCGTGAGGATTCGTTGCCCCTCGGTGTTGCCTGCGGCGGAGCTGCCGCCGTACACCCGTGCCGCGGACAGTGCTTCGGATGCTGCGGCTTGGGCGATGTGGGTGGCGTGCATGTACAGGGCGAACTGCGCGATCAGCAGGATCAGCAGCAACAGCAGCGGCGTGGCGATGACGAGTTCGACCGTGCCGGCGCCACGCTGATCCGTCCGCAGCCGGCGCAGCGCCGCCTGCACGCGTGTCCGGCGTGGACGCTCGCGTGTGTTCGGCGTGCGGGGTCGGCTGTGGCGTCGAGGCATCGTGGTCACCGGCCTACAGGTTGATCCCGTTGGCTTTCTGGGTGACCTTGATGACGATGATCGCGATGACCGCGATGGCCAGCGCCGCCAGCAGGGCAGTGACCACGACCGCTTCGGTCGAGTAACCGCCTTCGTCGCGGCGCAGCCGCTCCAGCTCGGCCCGGATGCGGGCCATGAGGATCTGAACTTCGGTGAACATCAGCTTCTCCCCTGTGGTTCGGGGTCCGGTATGGACAGTTCTTGTGGAACTCAGAGACCTCCCAGCACGCTCGCGAGTGCAGGGAACCCGATGAAAATCAGGAATCCGCCGAACAGCATCACCACGGGAAGGCTCATTCGTTCGGTGGCGGCCTGGGCTTCGCCCTCGGCGTCGGTGAGCTCGCGCGTGCGCAGCGCGGCGGCCTTGGCCGCGAGGCTGGCGCGCACGCGGGCGCCTTCGGTGCCGGCGAGGCTCACCGACGCGGCCAGCTCGGACAGCTGGTGCACATCGAGTTCAGTACCGAGCTGGCCGAGGGTGGACCACGGCGTGGTGCGGGTCAGCTTGGCGGTTACGAGTGCGCGGCGCAGCTGTTGGAAGGCCCAGCCTTTGCCGATACCGACCGCGTCGGACAGGGCACCGTCGACTCCGGCGCCGCCGGCCAGCAGGACCCGGATCAGGTTCAGATAGGCCGACAGCGCGTGCCGGAAGGTGGAGCGGCGCCGCTCGGCTTCCTGCCGGACGCTGATGTCCGGCAGCAGGAACCCACCGAGCGCGAACAGCAGACTGGCGACCGCGGGGACTTCCCAGCCGAGACCGACATCGGCCACGACGAGCAGGAGGTGCATCAGGATCGGCAGCAGCAGCCCGGTCAGCGCCAACGTGGCCTTCTCGGCCAGGTGGTGTTCGATGCTCTTGCCGGTGACCGCGAGGTCGTTGCGTAGCTTGCGGTTGGGCAACCCGAGCGCGGCCAACGGTTTGATGAACGGACGGCCCACGCGCAAGGCCCAGCCGTCGGAGTCCGCGGTGAGGATCGGCGGTGGCGCGGGGGTCGCGTGCAGCCGGTCGACCAGCGCTCGCAGCGGCGGCCGGGGCGGGAACACGTAGACCACCAGCGCCCACAACCCGACGCCGAGCCCGGCGCCCCACAGCAACGCGCTGATCATGACGACGCCCCCTTCCCAGTGAGCAGGTCATCGACGTCCACGTCGGCGTCGTGTGGCCGGATCGTGGCCAGTTCCGTGAGGAAGCGCTCAGGCTCCCGCAGCCGCGCAATCCTTGCCAGCCAAGCAAAAGAGGCAGCGAACAGCGCGCCGACGAACAGCAGCATGATCTGGCCGAACGCGGAGTCGTACGGGGCGAGGTAGCCGCGGTTGAGCAGCACCAGACCAATCGCGAAGGACAGCGTGGTGATCACGATGACGCGCACACTGGTCCGGGTGCGAGCGCGGCCGGCTTCGACCCGCATCCGCATCGACGCCTGCTCGCGGGCCTCGCTGGCCAGTTCGCCGAGCAGGTCGGCCAGCTGGCGGGCCTGGTGCTCGGCAGCCAGCACGAGCGCGGAGATCACCAGGTCCGCCGTGGGGTCGCGCAGCTGGTCGGCGAGGTGACGCAGCGAGGGCGCGAGGCGTTCGCCGCGTTCCAGCCGGACGGCGAGCTCGGTGATCTCCTCGCGGATCGCCTCGGGGCAGGCTGGGGCGGTGGCGAGGATGGCCTGTTCCAGACCGGCTGCGGCGACCAGGGTGTCGCGCAGCATCTCAGTCCAGCCGGCGATTGCCTCGATGCGTTCGAGGTGGTGCTTGTGGTCGACGTTCGAGCCGAGGATCCGCGGCAGGCCGACGACCGCGAGGGCGGTCAGGATGGCGGCGACCACCCAGCCGGTGACCGCGCCGACGGCCAGGCCGGCGAGCACGGCCACGACCAGCCACCCGACCCGCTTGCGGTCGTGCCGTGCGGCCAGCCAGGCGCTCAGCCGCGACGGCGTCGCCGCGCGGGCAGGCCGGCCGCGCAGTCCGGCAACGATGAGCAGGACCCCGACGGCCGCACCGGCGCCGAGCAGGCCGAACAGGGCGGCGGTCGTGGTCATGGCGTCCACCACCCTTCGCGCCGCTCGAACAGGTCCGGGTCGTAGCCCGCCTCGACGAGCAGGTCGACGGTGTCGGTACGTAGCGGTGCGCCCGGTACGGCGCGCAGGTCCGGGCCGGGGCGCCAGACCTCGTTGCTGATGATCTGGGCGCCGTCGGCACCGACGACTTCGCGGATGGAGGACACGACGCGCTTGCTGGGGTCGTCTCGGGGCTTTTCCAGGTGCACCACGAAGTGCAGCGCCGCGGCGACCAGCAGGTTGGTTGCTTCCATCGGCAGCCGCTCGGGGCCTTGCACGGCGTAGGCGGCGAGCTTGGTGAACGCGCCCTGGCTGGAGCTGCTGTGCAGGGTGCCCATGCTGCCGTCGTTGCCCATGGACATGGCGTTGGTCAGCGGGATGACCTCCGGGCCGCGGACCTCGCCGACGATGACCCGGTCCGGCGACATGCGCAGGGACTGCCACACCAGGTCCGACAGGGAGATCTCGCCCTGGCCCTCGATGTTCGGTTCGCGGGCCTGCAGCGCCACCACGTCCGGGTGGGCGTCGGCGTCCTCGCCGAGGCCGAGCTCGAAGACGTCCTCGATGGTGATCAGTCGCTCCCACGGCGGGATGGCCGAGGCCAGGCCGCGCAGCAGCGTGGTCTTGCCGATCGCCGTGCCGCCGGTGACCAGGATGTTGCGCTTGGCCCGCACCAGGGCTTTCAGGAAGCTCTCCAGGGCGAGGTCGATGGTGCCGTTCTCGCGCAGCTCGGCGAGGGTGACCTTGGCGAACCGGTGTCGCCGGATCGATACCGACGGCCGCGTGGTGACCGCCATGACGGCCGAGACGCGCTCGCCACCGGGCAGCTGGAAGTTCACGATCGGGCTGCCGCGGTCGAAGCGGCGCTCTTCCACCCCGGAGCGGGTGGCGAGGTCGCGGATGAGGTCGATCAGCTCGGTGTCTGAGCCGACTACCGGGGGCAAACGGTTGCGGCGGCCGTCGGCGTACTTGACGAAGACGCGGTCGCCGTTGATGTTGATGTTTTCGATGTCGGTGTCGGCCAGCAGCGGTTCCAGGCCGGCCAGGCCGAAGACCTCGTCGAGGACCTGGCGGATCAGTCGCTGCTCGACCTCGGGCGCCACCAGCATCCCGCCGGTGGCGGAGTTGCGAAGTTCAGCCTGCGCGTGCGCCTCGGCCGCGTCGGTCAGGATCGCCTCGGCCAACCGGCGGCGTTGTGGGGCGTCCATCGGCGGGCGGCCCGCTGTTTCGTCGGCCCGGATGCGTTGGCTGAGCTGGGTGGACAACTCGTCGCGCAGGTGCTGGCGTAGCCGTTCCACCGCGGCGGCCTCACCGGCGGGCCGGTGAGGGAGCTCCGCCGGTCCAGGCAGGGGCTGGGCAGCGACCGGGTTCGGGCCAGTGCCGTTGTTCGAGGTGGTCAGGCGCGGGTCGCCGAGGCCGGGCCGGGTCATGACGTCGCTCCGTTACGGGTCTGCGGCCCGAGCGGTTGCAGTGCCGCGCCCGAGACCGGGTCGCCCGGAACGGCCACCCGCAGGTGCGGTGCACGAGTGCCGTTGCTCGTGGTCGGCGCGTGCCAGTGCGCGTGAATGTTGAGTGCGATCTTGGCGGCGGCGCGGCCGAGCGCGGACTTGTCGGGCCCACGTCGACCCGTGCCCTGGCCGCACAGCACGGCGGCGCCCTTGTCGTCGCGCGGCACGCGACCCATCACCGGGATGCGCAGCGCCTGGGAGACCTCCGCGGTCGGGTAGCCGTCGCCGACCAGGACGAAGCACGGGCGGCGCGACCACTGCTGGGCGGCCTGCAGTTTGAGCGCGACGTGCGCGAGCTCGTCGTCGTGGGGACGGGCGACCAGCAGCATCGCATCCGCGCTGCGGATGATCGGGAACGCGGGTGAATCGGGATCAACCCGGCCGCAGTCGGCGATGACCGTGGTCTCCGGCTGGTCCGCAGCCCGCCGCAGCGGCGAGGACGGCCCCGAGGCCAGCACCGCCAGGGCGGCGCGAGCTTGTTCGGCGCCGACCGGACCGAGCACCACCCGCAGGCCACCGGGGAGAAGCTGGGTGTGCTGAGCGAGCAAAGTCGGGTCGGCGCCGCCGCGGCCTCGCGCCGCCGCGGCCAAGCTCACCAGGCCCGGTGAGTCGGGCAGCCGGAAGCGGGCCATGAGGTCACCGCCGGCTGGGTCGGCTTCGACCACGATCGGATCTTCCTGTCCCGGCCAGCGGGCGCCGAGCGCGGTCGCCAGGGTGGTCGCGCCGGGCGATCCTTTGAGTGAGCAGACGGCGATGAGCATCAGCGGCCTCCTCCCGCGATCGCGACCAGGCTGAGTTGCCCTGCTGGGGCTGAGGCCAGCGCGCGAGCGTCCGATTCGGACATTTGCAGTGACACCACCGTGGTCTGCTCGGTATCGCGCGTGGCAATACCGGTCACCACCGCGGTCCACGACGACGTCTGTCCGGAGCCGGTCGACGTCCCTGTCGTCGTGCCCTGCCCTGGCGTGGTGAGGACCGCGACGGTGGTGCCGGGCGACAGGTCGGGCGGGAACTGTCCCGGCTTGAGCCCCACAGCGGCGATTGCCTTGCCCTGCGCGGGAATCTGCGGTGTCCCGAGGACAGATCGGGTCATGAGCGAGCCAGCGGGCAGGCTGAACGCGACCGGTTGTCCTACCACTGTGGACGCAGCCGATGCTGGCAGCACGTCCATACCGGAGTCCGCCGCCATGCTGACCTGCTTGAGATCCTGCGCGGTGAGGATCTGGCCTATGGCAACGGGACGGGCCAGCGCGAGAACGCTTTCCCGCTCGCCCAGCTGCATTCCGGCGAACACACCGCCGGCCGCGCACACCAGAACCAACAGGACACCGAGTAGCAGGTAGGGCACGCTGCGGCGCCGACCGCTGCCGCTCAAGCGCGAAGGAGTCTTGCCGTCACGGCCAGCCCACGCGTTCGGCGACGCCGGCTTCTGCGTCGTCGTGTCCGTGCTGGTCGAACCTGCGGTAGTGGTCACCACCGACCTCCTTCAGGCATGACGCCATCGCGACGCGTCGACTCGGGTGTTCGACGTGCCTTGCTCTCAACAGGGTTGTTTCGTTGTGCACGCCCGCCCTCGTGAGGCGGGAGGCTTCGGTTCAGCCGGTCGCGATGCCCTGGCTCTCCGCCACGCGGAACGCCACCGACGCCGAGGTCGTCATGTTCGGGAACGTGCCGCCCTGGCCAGCGCCGGACCACGTCACGGTCCAGTTCACCGTGGCGGTCACCGGGAACGCGTCGGCGCGCTGCCCGGCCGAGGACGTCTTGTAGGTGTAGCCGCAATCCGGCGAGGCGCTCTTCGGATCACCACCAGCGGGGAACGGCGAGCCAGGGCCGGTGCAGGTCACCGAGCCACCGTCACCCATCGACCACGTCACCGAGGTCGGCCTCGCGACCGCGGTCACCGACACGCCCGGCACGGACGCGGTAGCCGAGACATCGCCCCAGCTGCTGCGGTCCAGCCACAACCAGGTCGGCAGGCTAACCAGCTGGTCACCAGCAGGGTTCGCCGCGATCTTCGGAGCAGGCAGCCGCAACTGGTTCCGCGCCTGCGCCGCGAGCTCAGCCGGCGACGGCAACGGCACCGGGCCAGGCTGGCCGTCCGCGATCCACACCGGCGGCCGGTACAGCGCATCCGCGAAACCGGGCCCAGTGCACTTGTAGACGTACCAGGCACCCGACGGCGGCTGGGCCTGTGCGAACCGCGGCTGCGCGACCGCGAACTGCGCGGTGGCCGGCTCGCGCTGCGGCCGGTACACCGCGGGCACCGCGGTGACGGCACCCGACTTGGGCGGCACGTGGAAGGCCGCCGGCTGCGCGCCTCCCGGCGGCGGGCCCTGATAGTCACTGCGTTCATAGCCGCACTGGGCCAGATTGTTGTTGCCGCCGATGATCGTGTCGCCGTTGGCGTTGGCCTGCCCCGTGCCGGGATTGGTCTGGCCAGGGTTGCTGGGCTTGCCGTTTCCGTTGCCCTGGTTACCGGTTCCAGGCCGAGGGTTCTTGCCTGCGCCGAGCTCGCAACCAGGGTTGGGGTACTGGCTGCAGTCGGTGAATCCCCAGCCGCCGTCCGCGAACGCGGGTACCGCGGTCGCCACGAGCACGGCCGCAGACAGGCTGGCAACGACTCCTAAACGTTTCAACACGAGCCCACCGCCTCTACTGCGAAGCGGGTGACCCTCCACGTGCCGTCCTGCTGCTTCTTGACTTCCGCGGTGATCGAGCGTCGCCCGCCCGGTGTGTCGTTGACCAACTGGCCGTTCTTGTACTTGAGCCAGCCGCTGTCGTCTCCGCAGTCCGAGATCATGACCGTGGTGGGATTGTCCGGTGGTTCCACCTTGGACACTTCGGGGTTCGTCTTCGGCTCGCCCTTCGTCACCACACCATTGAGGTGGTCCGTGTACAGGCTGCGATTGATCACCCCGAGCGCGTCGCCGGTGGCGTACTTCGCGAGCTCGGGCGACTGCCAGTCTCCGGTCTCACCGGCCTTGGCCATCTGCCGCCACATGCCTGTGTAGGCAGCCGTCGCCTGCTGACGCGCCGCGTCCGCCGGAGAGACCGACGACGGCGGAGCGCTGGTCGTTGGTGGCGGCGTTGCCGCCCCAGTCGTGCCCCCAGGCGTCGAAGACGGATTCGAACTACAGGCCGCCAACGTCAGCGCAACGAGTCCAACAAGAGCCAGTCCCACCCTGCGCCGGCCGTTGCGGCCGTGTACGTTGCCCCCGACCACGTGCACCCCCTCGGATCTGCGAAAATTCCTTTCGATCTAGTGTGGTACTCCTCACGTCTACCTGCCGCCCCCTAGGAGACCGCAATGTCCCTATGAAGGGACACAGGTGTCGGAACAGCGAAAACTGGTCAAAGTTCACCCGAATGGGCTAATGACAGCGTGTCCAAATGGCGCTGCGTAGTAGGTTCACTACACCGGAAAGCCGTAACCAGGGGGCTACAGGGGGTAGATCGTTGACGAACTCTGTCACTCGTGCGAACCGACGAGCGGCACGAGATTCACGGTGACGCCGGTCAGCATCGCCGGTTGGGGCCTGGTAGGGCTCGTACTTGCCAGCATCCTGCGCATCGCCGTCCAACGGAGTTCGATCCTCCCAGCGACGTGCGATCGGCTGGCGCCACCAACCGTTCTGGAAGTAGTCACCGCCGCCCTGTTCTCGGCGCTGGCCTGGCGCATCGGCGCGGAACCTGACCTGTTCGCTTACTCCTGGCTCGCCGCTGCCGGTGTCTTGCTCGCCGCGGTGGACTGGAACTCCCGCATGCTGCCCACCAAGCTGATCTGGCCCAGCGGAATCATCCTGGCCGCGCTGTTCAGCCTCGCCGCCGTCCTCAATCGCGATGCGTACCCGCTCATTCGCTCCGCGGCCGGCATGCTCGCGCTACTCGCGTTCTACGGAGCGCTCTATTTCCTTCAGCCTGGCCAGCTCGGCGGCGGAGACCTCCGACTCGGCGCCCTTCTGGGCCTTGCTCTCGGGTGGGCAGGCTGGTCGGCGGTTCTGGGCGGCACGCTGTTCGGTTGGTTCAGCGCTGCCGTCGCTCTGCTCGTGCTGCGTATCGCTCGGCGATCGAGGACTGGCCGTGACGTGCCGCTAGGCCCGTTCCTGATCATCGGAGCCTTCGCGGCGGTGCTCATCCAACCGACGAATTGACGGCGTCCACGGGCGGTCTGTCGACCGCCGCTTGGTAACGCATCTCCAGCGCTGGAGCCGGGCGTGTCACTCGGAATAGTCCGTGGCGCCTGTGGCGAGGGCATCGTGCGCACGGGCCAGTCGCTGCGCCATGTCGGGCCGCAACATGGCCTTCGCCTCGGCAAGTTCGACGAACGCGAACTCGCTGATCTCTGGATCGCAGATGCTGATGGTCTCCACCTGCGTGGCAGACAGCGTTCCTCCATCGAAGATGAACACCAATTGGTCATCCCACGGGCCGTGAGGTCCGATCCAGTCCAGAAGTAGGACGCGGCCAGCGAGCACGGTGAGCCCGAGTTCCTCGGCCAGTTCGCGCTCGCCCGCAGCCTTCGGCGGTTCATTGCTTTCCGCCATGCCGCCAGGCAGGTCCCAATTCTCCTTGTAGGTGGGGTTCACCAACAGGATGCGTCCGGCTTCGTCACGGATCAGCAGGTCGGCGGCCACACGCTTGCGAGCCTGCTTGGCGTTGCCCTCCGCCAGGTAGGCGAAGCGGGCCTCGTCGTCGGTCATACCGGCCACGATGACACTGGTAGCCCGAGATATCACCGTGAGAGGGGTACCGCGCACCCGCCTCCGGTCAACTGCTTCAAGTGGGCGCCAGTTATCACAAATCGCCCCGTGGTGTCTCGCTTTTTTGCGGCCAGTACCCAGAGTATTGCGCGGTTTCACCCATTCGGCACAACCGTGCTCGATCGGGATTTCCGCAGGTCATGACACCTGCCGCCCCGTGCACGCCCCATGGCCGCCACGCCCGCGCTCTGGTTCGTGTCGGGCCGCGGACGTTTAGCTGCATTGGCGGGTTCGCAGCGGCTCTACCAGCACCGTTGCCGCTAGAGCCCGCCGGTCGCCCGGCTTGGCCGAGCGAACGACTAAACGCTCGACGCTATGGGAGTAGCAGAAGTTCGGGACATAAGTAAATCGGGACTCGCTGAGTATCGGAGTAGATGATGAAACTCTCCCAGCGATTCGCGGAACTTTCGGTTCCGCGATGCCCACAAGCAAAGCTCGCTGTGCCGCGTTTCCTCGTGCAGCCGGTGTGGGTACGGAGTTGGGCCACCGCACGAGGCGGTGACGCACGATGAACGACCGCGGACCTTGGGCGGTGACGTGCCGCGATGTCGCCGGCCGCTCTCGGAGCCTGACGGTGATCGTGCGCGGCTCGGAGGTCGTAGTGGTGGCGCCCGCGGGTGAGGCAGCCTCGCTCGACGCTGCCGAGGCCGAGCAGTTCCGCTCCGTCTTCACCAAGGCCAAGGAGGTGGCCGCCACCCCGGCCCCCGGTGGACTTGGCGCCTCCGAGGAGACCGGCACGGCGAGCACGGTGAAGCAGTACAGCGGCGGTCATCCCCCAGCCGTCGCGGGGCGCCCTGCTTCACCGCCATGTCGCGGCGGAATCACGACCCCGATACCTGGTTCCGCCGCGATCCCCGCCCTGCGAGGTGAGATCGCATGATCCCACTTGCCCCGGTGATCACCGCGATCGCCGCCGTGGTGTTCGTCAGTTGCCTGCTGTGCCGCGCCTTCCGGCAGCGCCGTCGTTCCGATGCGACTTCCACTGGCAGGCACCGACCTGCCAAGTTGCCGCGCGTCGGAAGGCATTGGCGCGAGCCGGACCAAAACCCGTCGCCGGTACTCGTGCACGCGCTGAAGACGGTTGGCACACACGGCCTGGGTTTCATTCGAGAAAGCGAAGCCGCATGAGGTGGCCTACATCAAGGCGTCGCATAAACCCGGCACTTCCCAGGCAGTTCCGAGCATTGCCTGACGTTGCCTGACCTGAATTGCCTCGCCCGCCTGTCGTCCGGCGCGATCTCGCGCGGTGTCACCACCGCCTCCTCGATCACGGCGGAGCTGGGGTTTTCCCGTTGAGGCACTCCGGCTCCGCCGCACCATCCCTTGCAGTAAGGAGCACAACCATGACCACCGCCACAGCAGCTGACGTTCAGCAGCGTGAAGCGGTTCACGAAAGTTCGCAGTCGCAGTACACCAAGTTTCTCAGCTGGCCGACCACCATCGAGCCGTCGACCGGCGAAGTTCGGCTGCGTCTGGGCGACACTGTGGACGCGCTGGTCATGCGGGCCGGGCTCGGCGACGAGGTAAACCATCAACTCGTCCAAGCGATTCTCACGGCCCCGATCATCGTCGTGCCCGGCGTACCAGGCACGAAGCCCGACGACTGGATCTTCCTGACTCAGCCCCGCACGCGCATGCGGGAGTCCACCATCGCCGACCTGGTGTCCATACAGGTCGGTTGGTATGAGTCTGATACGACGATCCCGTTGCCCGCCTTCGGTTGCACTGAAGGCGGACTGCGCTGGCTGGCGTGGCCCGAGGCCGGTCTGGAGTTGCCGACCTGGGGTGTCGTCGTCGGTGCTGTCCGGCGCACCTTGTCACGGGCGTGGTGAGCATGTCGACTGCCCAGGCCGAGCGCCGGCACCCCGAACACGTCGTCGTGATCGCCTCCGGCGGACTGGATTCGACGGTCCTGGCCTACTGGCTGGCGGCCCGACACGCCCGCTTAACGTTGCTGTCGTTCGACTATGGACAGCGGCATCGTATTGAGCTCGATCATGCCGCCGAGATCGCGCAACTGCTCGACAGTCCACACCGCATCATCGACTTGACCAGCCTGGGCGCGTTGCTGACCGGATGCGCGCTGACTGACGCCTCGGTGGCAGTACCGGACGGGCACTACACCGATGAGTCGATGGCTGCCACGGTGGTGCCCAACCGCAACGCGATCATGCTCGATGTCGCCGTGTCGGTCGCCATCGCCGTCCGGGCCGACGCGGTGGCGTTCGGCGCACACGCCGGAGACCACACGATCTACTCCGACTGCAGGCCCGAGTTCGTCGAGCGGTTCGCCCGCAGCGCGCAGGCCGCCAACGAGGGCCTACTCGTGCCGGACTTCCAGGTGCTCGCACCTTTCCTGACCCTGTCCAAGACCGACGTCGTACGGCTCGGGGAAGCACTGGAAGTGCCGTTCGCGCGAACGTGGTCGTGCTATCGCGGTCAGGACGTGCACTGCGGCACCTGCGGGACCTGTACGGAACGGCGGGAAGCCTTCCGTGGCAACGACATCACCGACCCCACCGTGTACCGGGCCGCGTAGAGGGCGTGACGACCGTGGACGTAGACGCTTCCGGAGCCGGGCCTGAGCGGGGCCGTCTTTCCTCGGGTCACAGCTCGCGCGTGTTGGGTTGCGAGCCTGACGTCAGTGACCGGGGGATCGTGCCTGCCGCCCAAGCGGCGCCGACGCTAGCGCACCGCCGCGCCGCGCCGCCACCCCGCCGCGCCGCGCCGCCACCCCGCCGCGCCGCGCCGCCACCCCGCGGCCCGCAAGCGCACTCGCTGATGCCGATGCTGGATGAGAAGCACCTGCGAACGGCCTTGCGGCAGTGCGGCCGGCGCACCTCGGCGCCCGGCGTGGACCGGATGACCCTGGCGGAGTTGCGTCGGCGCTCCGGTGAACTGCTGCCTCGGTTGGCAGACCAACTGGCCGATGTGGTTTTGAACGTGTGATGCGACGTCACTTGTCCGCGACCTGTGACGGCACTGCCGGTGAGGGGCGGGTTGCTGTCAGCGAATTTTGACGTCACTTGGGTCTTGCGGTGGCAGCATCGGTGTGCCTCGAAGTGAGGAGTGTCGATGCCGGGCATGTCGAAGGTCGAGCTGTACGCCGCGATCCGGCGTGACGCGCGCGAGGGCATGTCCGGCCGGGCGATCGAGCGCAAGCACGGGGTCGGCTGGCGCACGGTGCGGCGGGCGCTGGAGTCGGCGTGGCCGCAGCCACGGAAGAAGTACCCGAAGCGGCCGTCGAAACTGGACTCCTTCAAGGCGGTGATCGATGAAATCCTGCGCGCAGACCTGGACGCGCCGCGGAAACAACGGCACACCGCGAAGCGGATCTTCGACCGGCTGATCGACGAGCAGGCCATGACTGACGTGTCGTACCAGGTGGTCCGCAGCTACATCGCGACCCGGCGCCCACAGATCCGTGCCGAAGCCGGGCGGGGACCGGTGAACGTGTTCGTCCCGCAGACCCACCACCCCGGGGCGGAAGCCGAGGTCGACTTCGGTGAGGTCGCGGTCCGGCTGCGCGGAGAGCAGGTGACGTGCTTCCTGTTCGCGTTTCGGATGTCCTTCTCCGGCCGGTCGGTGCACCAGATCTACGCCACCGGCGGCCAGGAAGCCTTCTTCGAGGGCCACCTGCACGCGCTGACCACGCTGGGCGGGGTCCCGACCGGTGTCGTTCGCTACGACAACCTCAAGGCCGCCGTCGCCCGGGTCCTGGGGTTCTCCCGGCAACGGGTCGAAACCGAACGCTGGACCGTCTTCCGGTCGCACTTCGACCTGCAGCCCTTCTACTGCCGGCCCGGCATCGAGGGCGCCCACGAGAAGGGCGGAGTCGAGGGCCAGATCGGCTGGTTCCGCCGCAACCACCTGGTCCCCGTCCCCGAGGTCGACTCGCTGGCCGAGCTCAACGGCATGGTCGACAAGTGGGACGCCGACGACCTGTCGCGACGGATCGGCTCCCGCAGCCACACCATCGGCGAGCACTTCGCCATCGAGGCACCGCTGCTCAAGCCGCTGCCGGCCGAACCGTTCGAGACCGGCCGCTGGTTCACCCCGCGCGTCGACCGCTACGCCCAGATCCCGGTTCGCACCAACCGATACTCCGTCCCGGTCCGGTTGATCGGCCGCCGCGTCCGGGTTCTGCTCAACGCCAACGACTTGATCGTCTATGACGGTCGGGTCGAGGTCGCCCGGCACGAGCGGCTGCTGGCCAAGGGCGGCACCCGTCTCGAACTGGACCACTACCTCGAGGCGATGGTCCGCAAACCCGGCGCACTGCCCGGCGCGACCGCGCTCGAGCAGGCCCGCTCGGCGGGCAAGTTCACCCCGGTCCACGACGCCTGGTGGGCCGCGGCCCGCAGAACCCACGGCGATGCCGCCGGCACCCGCGCGCTGATCGAGGTCCTGCTGCTGCACCGCCACCTGGCCCACGACCACGTCGTCGCCGGATTGGCTGCCGCCCTGCGGGCGGGCGCCCTGACCGCAGACGCGGTCGCACTCGAAGCTCGCAAGGCCGCCGAGCTCGAAGTACCCGTCACCGGCGGCGCGACCGCCGAACCCGGCACGCCCGAGCAGGTCACCTCACTGACCCGGCGCCGGCTGGCCCACCTGCCACCCGACCCGAGGCCGCTGCCCTCGGTCGCGGTCTATGACCAGCTGCTGCACCGACATCGCACCACCACCGGCACCGACGAGGAAGGGACGACTGGACCATGAGCACCACCCGCCACCGCGGCCTGACCGAGCAGGCCGCCGACGCCGCCGTCGACCAGGCCTGCCGGATGCTGCGCCTGCCCACCATCCGCACCCAGTTCCCCGACATGGCCGACGCGGCGGCCCGTGAGCAGATGTCCTACCGCGGGTTCCTCGCCGAGCTGCTCATGGCCGAGTGCGACGACCGAGCCCGGCGCCGCTCCGAGCGCCGCATCAAGGCCGCAGCCTTCCCGCGGGAGAAGTCGTTGCGCGCCTTCGACTTCGACGCCAATCCCAACGTCGACCCGGCCGTCATCCACACCCTCGCCACCTGCGAATGGGTCAAGAAAGGCCTGCCGCTCTGCCTGATCGGCGACTCCGGCACCGGCAAGTCGCACCTGCTGATCGCCCTGGGCACCGAGGCCGCGATGGCCGGATTCCGGGTCCGCTACACCCTGGCCACCAAACTGGTCAACGAGCTGGTCGAGGCCGCCGACGAGCTGGTGCTGTCCAAGACGATCAACCGCTACGGCCGCGTCGACCTGCTCTGCATCGACGAACTCGGCTACATGGAACTTGATCGCCGCGGCGCCGAGTTGCTCTTCCAGGTACTGACCGAGCGCGAGGAGAAGGCCTCCGTCGCGATCGCCTCCAACGAGTCCTTCGGCGGCTGGACCAAGACCTTCACCGACCCGCGGCTCTGCGCCGCCATCGTCGACCGCCTCACCTTCGGCGGCAACATCATCGAGACCGGAACCGACTCCTACCGCCTCGCCCAGACCCGCAAACGCGCCACCAAGTGACGTCAGAATTCGCCGACATTGATCATGCTCTGAGCCCGCAAGTGACGTCGAGATTCACGGGCATCTGACGTCACCAAACACAGTCACGGCCACCGATGGCACCTGGCAACCAGGACCGCTGCGGGAGGTGCAGTTTCCGACCTACACCGGCAAGTCGATGGTGGTCTGCGTCCCCACACTGCTTGACCGGCTCGTACACCGCGCACTGCGCAACGCCATCGAACCGATTCTCGAAGCCCGCGTGCTGCGCGACTGGGTGTCGGGTTACCGACCTCGCCGCAACCGCATCACCGCACTGCGGCACGCCGCGGCCCACGCCGAGGCAGGTTTCCGCGCAGTGGCCGACGTGGACGTGGCCTCGGTGTCCGAGGGCGTCACAGTCGACCAGGTCGCGGACTGGTGTGCCCAGCACGTCCACGACGGCGCCTTCCTCGGCCGTATGCGCACCGCTTTGACCGCGATGCCGCATCCAATCGCTCCTGGGTCGGGACTCGCACCGATGCTGATCAACCTGCGCCTGTCGAGGCCGGACGCGCTGCTGGACGGATTGCGGGTGGTGCGGTTCGCCGACAACTACGCGGTCTTCTCCGCCGACGAGGCAGAAGCACGGGACGCCTTCGCGGTCATCAGTGCCGCGCTCGCCGAGTTCGGGCTCCGTCCCAACGAGTCCAAGAGCCGGGTGCGGCCACGCGCGAACGTCGAAGACCTCTTCCTGATCGGGGGCTGACTGAGGTGAACATCGAGTGGACCGAGGTGCCTGGCGGGACTTGCGCGTTCGGCGACGACGCCCGACCGGTCGAGATCGGTACCTTGCTGTGGACACGCACTCCAATCACCTACGCCCAACTGCACGGCGGACGCACCGGCACATGCGGCCTGCACCCGGTCACTGGCCTCAAGCACGCTCAGGCCGTTCAGGTCGCGCACGCTCTGGGCGGCAGGCTGCCGACCTCGGCGGAATGGGAGTGGATGGCGGCCGGGCCCACGGGCCGCCGTTGGCCGTGGGGCGATCAGGAGTGGATCCCGGAGCTGGCGAACCTGAATGGCTCAGGGCTGGACGCCACGAGCCCGGTCGACGCCCACCCTGCCGGCGCTACCCCTGAAGGACTGTTGGACGTAGCGGGCAACGTGTGGGAGTGGACCGCCCGCTCGACGATGGGCAACGGGGCGGTCCTGCGCGGCGGGTCCTACGCCTCGCACCCGCTGTACGCACGGTCAACGTTCCTCAACGCCGCGCCCGCCGAGCTGGCCTCGGAGGGCATCGGGCTTCGGGTGGTGCGCCGACCATGACGCTCGCCGCTGCCATCGAGCCCGAGCAGGGCTTGGTCATCGTCTCTTGCAGCCGCGAGAAGCTCGTCACCACCGACCCGACTCCGGCGCTGGAGCTGTACCAGGGCGCGCTGGTGCCTCTCCTGCGCGAGCACCTGGCCTCCGACTACCAAGCACGGATCAGGATCCTCTCCGCGGAACACGGTCTGCTGCACCCCGAGGACCTGGTCGGCACCTACGACCACAAGCTGCGCAGCCGCGACGAGGCCGAAGCCCTCCGGGCTCGGGTGGCCTCGCGCCTGGCCACCGACCTGCGCGGCAAGGCGCTGCGGCAGGTGCTGGTGGTCCTTGAGCCGCTCTACGTGATCGCCGCCGAGTGCCTATTCGACCACGTGCCGCCGCTGGAGTTGACGTTGTTGCCGGAACCGACCGACTGGTTGAGCGCAAGCGCAGGGCTGTCCCGGTGGGGCTGGCTATGACCGACAACTCCGTGCCGCTGCAGGAGGAGTTGCTGCGGCACGGCAACAACTACAGCTCCAGCACCCATGCCTGGGAGGCCCTCGCCGACGGGATCAGCTGGCACCAGCCCACCCCGTCGGACTGCTGGCTGGCGTCCGCACGGACGATCTCGGTGGTCATCCCCGCCCACCAAGTCGGTTACAGCCTGCCCACGGTGCTCGACGCCCTGGACGCTCAACACCACCAGTACGAGTTCGAGGTCATCGTCGTCGACGACGCCAGCACCGACGACACCGCCCAGGTCGCCGCTCGGCACCGGGTGGTCGATCGGCTGGTGCGGCTGCCGCAGCGGATGGGCGCGGCCACCGCCCGCAACGTCGGCACAGCGCTGGCGAAAGGGCAGACGGTGCTCTACCTCGACGGCGACATGGTGATCCCTCCACACGTGATCACTGACGTCGCTTCCCGCGCCACCGACACCAGCGTGCTGGTCGGGTTCCGCCACAACCTGCGCTACGAGGTCCACTCCCAGGAGCCGGCCATCCTGGGGCGCATCCCGAACCTCGCGGCCGACCACCGCGTCGTGTGGCGGCCACCGCCGAACACCGTGCTGCCCTACAGCGGGATCACGCTGCCCGAGCCGCTGGACGGCCGGCCACTCGACGACACCCACGACTTCATCGACCTCGGGTACGGGCAGTCCTACTACGACTGGGACCTGCCCCGCATGGTCGTCACCGCCCTGGTCGCGGTACCGCGCGCCGCCGTGCTGGACGTAGGGGGTTTCGACGCGGAGTTCGGCCGCCTCGGGTGGGGCATGGAGGACACCTACCTCGGAGCGTGCCTGATCGCCGCCGGACTGCTGGTCATCCCGCTGCGCCAGGTCGTCGGCTTCCACCTCGACCCACCGGACGCCGCCGAGCAGTGGCAGCACAAGCTCGCCGGCTGGCCGCGCACCCTCGCCCGCTACCGCGAGCTGCTTGACCTGCCCGCCCCGCGAGGCCGCACCCAGGACTTCATCGCCACCTTGAACACTCTGCTCACCCACTGCGAGGTACGCCCATGATCACTTCGACCGCGACTACCGGCCGCGCTTCGGCGCGCCGGAGGGTCGGCTGCGGCACGCGCGGCGGGACCGGTGTCGTCTACGACCCACTCACCGGCCTGACCCACCGAACCGGCGAGCCGACCCTGACCGGGCGCGCCACCCTAGCCAACGAGAGCATCGCGGCCTTGCCCGAGGTACACCCCGGTGGGCTGGGCGACGTGATGCCGGTCAGCGTGTGCTGGTCGCCGATCGTGCGCTGCAACCTGGCCTGCCCGCACTGCCTGGACGACAAGTCCGTCCCGGAGCTCGGCCGCGGCGGGCGCGCCGAGGTCGCGGCCAGGATCGCGGCCTCCGGGGTGCTCGGCGTGGACGTCTCAGGCGGTGAACCGCTGCTCATCCGGGACCTGCCCACCCTGCTCGATGTGCTGGTCGACGGCGGCTGCGCGGTCAGCGTCACCACCAACGGTACCCACTTGCCCCGCCGCGCCGAAGCCCTCGCCCGCCGGGTGGACGCGATCAGGGTCAGCCTCGACGGCCCGGACCCGCAGCAGCACGACCGCTGGCGCGGTGAGGGAAGTTTCGCCAAGGCCGTCTCCGGCATCCGCGCCGCCCTTGCCCACGGCATCCCCACCCAGATCCAGGCTGTGCTCATGCGCTCCACCGCCGCTGGTCTGCCCGCGTTGGTCGAGCTGGCCGACCGGCTCGGCGTCCACGGCGTGACTGTCCTGCAGTACCTGCCCTTCGGCGAAGGCGCCTCCCTTGCCAATGCCGAACAGGTGCCCGATGAGGAGGCCCTCGACCTGGTCGGCGCGCTCGGCCCCGCCCCGGTTCCGGTTCGGTTGCGCACCCGCGCCGACGCGGCCGGATTCACCGTTGTGCGCGCCGACGGGCAGGTCTGGCGCAACGCCCCGGACAGCACCGCCATCGCCGCCCTGCGCCCGCTGACCGGGCCGGTCAGCCTGGCCGTGACCGGACGGGACGGTTCGGCATGACCCGCACCGCACAGCGTGTGTTCGAGCACCAGCGCATCTGGCGGGTCACCCCCGAGGCCCTGAGCGATGCCTGCCTGCTGCTGTTCGCCACCATCAGCCGCGACCACCCGAAGGTCAACCACCTCATCGGCATCGCCAACGGCGGCGTCGCTCCCGCCCGCGTCCTCGCTGGCCGTCTCGGAGTGAAGCCCCGGACCGTGCAGGCCCGGCACAACGCCGACGACGGCCTCTACCGCCAAGCCACCGGCAGAGTCACCGTCGACTTCGACGCCTTCCGCCGCACCCTCGGCCGCCGCAAGCTCGACGGCACCATCCTCGTCGTCGACGACATATGCGGCAGCGGCGCCACCCTGCGCAAGCTCCGCAATGTGCTCACCCCGGTCCTCGCCCCGGACGCCCGAGTCATCACCGCAACGCTGTGCCTGAACACCGGTGCCGAGACCTGCCCGGACTACTCGGTGTGGACCGTGTCGGACTGGGTCAGCTTCCCGTGGGAGAAGCGCCCCGACCAGCCGACCACCGACATGCCGATCCCGGACCGGGTGACCAGCCATGCTTGACGCCATCAAGCCGCTGACCGTGGCATTCGTCCTGGCGTCCTACACCCGTGACGCGCCGGCTGGGATGGAACGTGCCACCGCCGCACTGGCCCGCGGACTGCGACAGCTCGGGCACCGCGCCCTGACCATCACCGCCGTCGAACCCGATCCGACCAAGGACGAAGTGGATGAGGACTTGGTGGTGCTCGGCTCAGTCGGCGTCGCCTTCCCCGCCGACGACGACGAACTGCGCGAGGCGATCAGCACCCACGGCCAAGACAAGATCATCGCCGCCGACCTACGCGCCCTCTTCCGCCACCACCGCGTCGACATCGCCGTCTACGTCGACGCCCTGTGGGGACTCGGGCGCCTTGCCCCAGCCTGCTTTGGCGTGCGGACGGTGCTTGCGGTGCATGTCGTCGGCCACGACCAGGACCTCGTGCCCGGTCTGGAACGTGCCGACGCGGTGATCGCGCCGTCGACCACGGTCCTTGGCCAAGCCCACGACCGGGGTTACGACAGCACCTGCTGGCAGACCGTGCCCAACGCGCTGCTCGTCGACCATGGCGCGCCCGACGCCCGCCAGCGCGAGGTGCTGCGGCAGGGCGGGCCGGTACGGGTGCTGGCCCGGCTCGGCCCGGAGAAGAACGTCCGCGCCCTGCTCGACGTCGGCCGCCTCGTCGACCGCGGCATCGAGGTCGTCCTCGCCGAGGCCGGGTTCGAGCACGCTGCCGGTGCACAGACGGCCGAATATCGTCGCTGCGCCCACTCTGCCGCCCACCTGCTGATGGGCAGCATCCGCGACGGCGGCCTGCCGTGGGATCAGGTCCAGCCGTGGCTGGCCGACGCCGCCGTGGTCATCGTGCCCTCGATCAAGGAGACCTTCGGGCTGATCGCCCTGGAGGCCATGAGCATGGGCACCCCGGTTGTCGCCTTCGACGTGGACAACCTGCCCGCCCTCATCGGCACCGGGGAGGGAGCGGGCGGGATCGTGGTGCCCCGCACCCACGGCGAGTTCGGGCTGTGGGGTGCCGCCGAAGTCCTCCTCGACGATCCGGTACGCTACGCAGCGCTATCACGGGCTGCGTACTACCGCTCGCGGGACTATCTGCCCACCACAGTCGCCCATGACTTCCTCAAGGCGGTGCGGTGATGAACGATGTCCCTCTTCTGCTGGTCGACGGCCACAACCTGCTCTGGCGCGGAGCCTTCGGCTTCCCCGCCGCGATCCACTCTCGCGACAAGACCCGCGACCTGACCGCCGAGTTCGCCTTCTTCGCGCTACTGCGCGTAGCCATCCGCGAGGAGTTCGCCGCGCCGCCCGAGGTGATCGTGGTGTTCGACGGCCAGCACGGCGCGGCCGAACGCCAAGCCACCGACAGCGACTACAAGGCCAACCGCGTCCTCGACGAAGCCGCGCTCAAACCCATCCGCGCCATCCCGCACGTCCAGGAAGCGCTGACCGCCTACGAGCTGGCGTGGATCGAGATCGAGACGGCCGAAGCCGACGACGTGATCGCCACCCTCGTTGCCCACGTCCGCCGCGACGACCCCGAGCGCCGGGTGTGGATCATGTCCGGTGACCGCGACTTCTACCAGCTCATCGATGACCACGTCCGGGTGCTCAACACCGCCATGAAGCGAGGACGCCGCCACATCGAGCCCGATACCGTGTTCGACCGCTACCGGGTCCAGCCGACCCAGTGGGCGGACTTCCGGGCCCTCACCGGCGACCCGGCCGACAACATTCCCGGCGTGCGCGGTGTCGGGACGGGCACCGCCGCCAAGCTCCTGGCCGGCGGCCTCACCCTCGACCAGCTCGCCGACGCCGGGCGGCTCATCGGCACTAAGGGCAAGGCCGTCGTCGAAGCCTGGGACCGGGTCCTCGGCTGGCGCGACCTGATCAGGATGCGCACCGATCTCGACCTGCCCCTGCTACCTGTCGGCCGCAGCAGCCGGACTCTGCCCACGCCCGCCGAGGTCATCGACAAGCTCGGGCTGTGGTGACTCCGGTGACCGCGACCGCGTTCATCCCGCCCGGCTCGGTGTTGACCGTGATGGCCCACCCCGACGACGCCGAACTCTGGGCAGGCGGCACGCTCGCTCTCTGCGCCGCCGCCGGAGCTGACGTCACCATCGCCGTCCCACGCCACCCGGAGCCCCGCGCCAGCGAGGCCGTCGCCGGGGCCGCCCTACTCGGCGCCGGGCTCCACGAGATCAACGAGCCCACCGCGGCGGCCGTACGCGAGCTGCTGCTGGACACCCGCCCTGAAGTCGTCCTCACCCACCCCCTGCGCGATGTGCACCCTGACCACCGACGCATTGCCGAAGCCGTGCTGGAGGCACTTCCCGAGGTCGTCATCGCCACCGGACACCCTCAGCGGGTCTACGCCGCCGACACCTACAACGGCCTCACGCTCGACGGCCCTGTCCCGGCTCACACCATCATCGACATCACCAGCACCTGGACCACCAAGCAACGCGCACTGGCTGCCCATGTCTCCCAGCCGATCGCCGAGCACTTCGGGCCGATGGCCAAAACCCTCGGCCGGCTATGGGGCGCACGCATTAGCGCTTCCCACGCGGAGAACTTCGTCCCGCTTCCCGTCCTCGGACGCTTGCCCGCCGCTGTAGCCCTCTGACCACGGTGTAGCGGGCCGGGTGGCTTCTGAGGCGCTGGCTAAGCGTGGAGTGGTTTGCAAGGAACCCAGGACACGACTCTTGGGTGGCGCCGCCCTTGGTTATCACCCGCGAGGAGATCGACATGGGTGTCGATGCGATCGGCGCCGTACTGAACTGACACGCTTTGTCCTCGCGAGCAGCCCACCGCTCACGAGGCAGCTGATCTGCGCCAGGTAATGTCGAGATTCAGGTGCTCGCGGGTAGTCAACTCCTCGTAATCGAAAGCGCGGAATCTTTCGGACTCTGTCCGATTCGATATGGGTTCATTCGGCAGGTACGAGCGGACGAAATCATCGAGATCCTCGCGTCGCATCGGCCGGCTCAGCCTGAACTGTTGATCGGTACGGAAGTCGTAAACCCAGACGCGGTTTGTTGCTGGCTTGTCTGGCGAAGTGGCCGGCTTGTCGAAGAAGACCACGTTCGCCTTGACGCCGCCGGCGTAGAAGATGCCGGTCGGCAGGCGAAGAACGGTATGAAGATTGTACTTCTCCAGCAGTTTCCGTCGGACAGATTCACCCGCACCGCCCTGGAAGAGGGCGTTGTCAGGCACGATCATCGCTGCTCGGCCGCCGACGCGGAGAAGATCCATCACATGTTGAACGAAGTTCATTTGCTTGTCTGTGGTCTGCACCCACGACTGGCGCGACGGAGCCTGTATCCGCTGAACCGCTCCCTCTGCACCTATAGTGACAACGTGCATTTTTCGGCCGAACGGCGGATTTGACAGCACGAGCGACGCCCGCCTCTTCGGGCGTTGTGCCAAAGAGTCGCCGATCTCGATCAAACTGCTGCCTTCTACGCGGCCAAGGCCATGAAGGGCGAGATTCACCGCGGCGAGGCGCGCTGTATTGCGAACAAGCTCCATACCGCTGATGCCGCCGTCAGCCAGGTGCTCGATATCGTTCGCAGTCAATTCGTCTCGATGGTTTCTGAGAATGTATTCATAACAACCCACGAGAAAACCTCCGGTGCCGCAGGCCGGGTCGAAGATTGTATCGCGAGGTGTCGGAGCCGCGCAGTCGATGATGGCGTCTATCAGTGCCCGCGGTGTGAAGTACTGCCCTGCGCCTGATCGGGCCTCCGACATGGGCCGCTCCAGCAGCGCGTCAAAAGCGTAGCCAGGGTGCGCCTTGTCCGAGGCAGACCAGTTCTCTCCGTCGATCAGGTCGACGAGCCTTCGCAGGATGACGGGGTTTGTGATCCTGGCGATTGTGTTCTGGAAGACCTCGCCGACATAGCTGTCCAGCCGGCCGAGCTGATCCATGATGCGCTGAAGGCGTTCAATTAGGTCGTTCTGGCTCGCGCTCGCCAGAGTGTGCCAGCTTATGCTCTCGGGTACGAGAACCAGTGATTCATCGTTCGCGTTCGCTCGCTCCTCGGATAGCTTGAGAAGCAACAGCGGGGCGAGAATATCCAGATAGTCCACCGTGGAGATCCCTTCGTCACGAAGTACGTGACTCAGGGACCACAGTTTATCGGCGAGTATTCGGTCATTCGATGTCCGGGCGCGGGACGTGAACTCCGCGCGACTTCCTGAATATGGAGCTTCTTTCTCTGAAAACGCCTCGTACAGCCGGTTGACTTTATCCGACAGCTCACGAAGTTCGTCGCGCAACATGCTGTTGGCGCGAACGGCGTCGAGAATGTCGCGCTCCGCCTTTGCGCGTGCCGCCGCCTCTGCACGTGCACGTGCGGTCTGTTCGTCGAGCTTAGCGGTCTGTGCGTTGATCGCGTAGTTCATGCGCACAAGCTCTTCTTTGTACAGCTCGAACTCGTCGCCGCCAGTCGACGGTTCGGAATCCGGAAGGGCTGGCGGAATGAATGGCGGCGGTTCGGCGGCATCGGGAATTGTCCGGTGATACCAGACGCCCAAGTCGTAACACGCGCGCACGAGCTGAAGCGCTTGGTTCCGATCGTCCAGCAGTTCCTCGTGGTTGGCTTGGTTGCCAGTCCTGCGTACATCGGTGAAGAGCGCACGGACGACGTCGTTAATGACGCCCTGGGCATACAGGGTCTGCACCCGTTCGTGCTGGGTCCCCGCGTGGCCGGTCAGCCGGAGTTCTGTCCAGAGCAGTTGCGTCAGTCGCTCACCGAACTGGCGGGACTTCAACATAGAGGTGTTCGCGTCCTTGTACACGTACGCCTCAGCGGATGCTCCGAGCAGGAACAGTTGGCTGTCGAGCCTGATGAGGTGGCCGAAGTTGGACAAACGGCGCGCCATCGCCTCCACTCGCGGTTCCACCGTCATGTGCTCCTCCCACGCCGTTTTCGTGCAGCCGAGCAGGCTAGCAGTGGCGGATCAACCAGTGCCACGACATTCGGGACGTGTCGGTGCTGGAGGATGATGAGACGGGGTGGCGACGGCGACCTGTACGGGAGCATGACGCTGCATGGGGGTCGGAGGCTCAGAAGGCGGACCACGACCACGGCCGTTCGATCTCGCCTCGCAGGCACGCCACCCGGTGTCGTACCTGTTCGGAGGCTTCCGGGTTGGTCGCGGCTTTGCCGAGGACGAAGGCGGTCCACCGTAGTTCTCTGATCGTCGCCAGGGTGCGGTAGCCAGGCCCAGCGGTCATGTCGTACCCGCCGTAGGCGTCCACAAAAGCCTGATAATCCGAGTCCGTGATCCGGGCGAAGTCGGTGTAGTCGACCGCCAACGAGACCAGGTCCCATTCGGGAGGTCCGATCCCGACATGGTCGAGATCCAGCAGCACGGGGGCGCCGCCCGCCCTGGGCACAACAACGTTGCCCTGCCAGGCATCGCCATGGATGACGCACCGAGGCAGTCCCGGAACCAGCACCAAGTACTCACTGCGCAGCTGCTCTGCGAGATCTCGAAGCCAGGCCCGGTCATCTTCGGGCAGGACGGTTCCGCCGTCGATTGATTCGCGCAGCCCTTCGAAGGGGTCGACTGCGGGGAACGAAGTCGACTTCGGTATCTCCAGGGCGTGCAGGCGTCCGAGGACCTCGCCCAGTTCGGCCGGCGTGGCGTGGCGATGATCAGGAAGCTCTACCCACCATGTGACGGGTCGGCTCCCAACAACCGTGGGCTGGTCGATGTCGTCGACGGCGCGCACAACGGGGATCCCGGCCTCAGCCAGCCAACGCGACGCCTGGATTTGACGGGCGGCGACAAGCTGCGAGCCTGGAGGGCCCACACGAGCAACGACACCACCGGTCATCTGGTAGATGACGTTCGTGCCGTCACGGATCAGCGTCGCTTTCGCGGTTGGCACACCGGCTTTCTTGCCCGCTGCCGCTAGCACGTCACGCGGATCTCCCGAGAGGACCAGCTCGGTGTCCACATCAGACATTGGTCATGGCCGATGCAGCGAAGTCGGAGAGGTCAGCCACTTCTGGTATTGACAGGTGACCTTCGCACGCACGTACCAGTTTGGACAGTTCCTCGTTCATCCTCCGCGAGTGCAACATCGCGGCATCGGCGATGGCTTGTTGTCCAATGTCGACTGCCTCGCGCGGATCGCCGATCGTCATGTGCAAGGTCGCCAACCGCGTTCTGGAGAATGCCCGTGAGCGAGGGTAGGCGTCGCTGTGCAAGCGGATCGCCGTTTCGAGGCGCTCCGTGGCATCACCCGGCCGCTTGTCGGCCATAGCGAGTGGAGTGAGTGCTCGCGCGCTGCTGCCTGCGTGTTCAGCCTCGTCGTAGTAGACCAACCAGGGCGGGTCGGTCGCCGCTTGACGCCCAACGAAGTGCATGTCAGCGCGCTCGACCTCGGCTCGCGCTTCGTCGTGGCGGCCTAGGATCGCCAGCAACCGAGCGCGGACGACGCCGATCATGGCCCGCGCTGTGGCGCTCAGCCGGTCAGCTCGGACCTGAGCGAACTCGATCAACGACAGAGCGTCGTCCAGATTGCCCAGGTAGATGGCTTGGCGCGCCATGTCGGCGAGAGTCGCAGCACGTAGCTCCCACGAGCCGCCCTGCTCTGCGCACCAGAGGCCGAAACGGAAGCATCGTGCTGCGGCGTCATGGTTACCGACATCGAAGGCTGAGAAGGCCACGACTCCTGCCAGGTTCCCGACCGCCTCGAACATCCCTGCTTCGACGCTGGTGTCGGCCTGGGAGCTCAGCAGGCGACTGGCCCACCGCAGGTGAGCGAGCCCGGCCTCGCCGGCCATGCCGCCGCCGTAGAGGTTCTCGCTGGCGGCCAGCGTGCGCGTCATCAGCTTTACCTGCTCGACCTCGGCCCACCTGACACGCCGGGGAGGCTGCACGTTCAAGGTCAACGGCTTGAGGAACTCGGCCGGGCCAGCTCCTACGTCAACATGCGCGGTTGGGTCGTAACCGGCCACGCCAGTGGCGGCAGAGCCTTGCAGCGCCAGCGAGGTACCGGATTGCCCAGGAACTTCTTGTCCGGTGCTCAACTGTGACGGATTCGTCGGGGCGTCAGCCGAGACCTGTCCGAGCAAGGCGTCCAACTCATCGAGGGGAACTTCGAGCGCTGTCGCGATGCGGGGCCTGCGCCACGGTTGAGGAGTCAGGGCACCGCGTTCCCAGCGGCCAACGGTAGAGAACTCCACACCGACGGCAGCAGCGAGGCTCTCCTGGGTGAAGCCCATCGCCTCGCGTCGAGCCGCGAATGCTTCACGCCTTTTCCCCACGTGTTTCCTCACTCCACCCGTTCACTCGTCCGCCACGCCGGAGCTTGAAGGCGGTGCCGCCCTACAGCGGCTTGGGCTTACACGTCCTGTTCGATGCGCTCGAAGATGTCGATGTCCGTCGCCTTCTGCCAGTCCGGCAGGTCGCCCCAGTCCGCGACGTAGGACGCCTTCGGCTCGGGGAAGTGCTTGAAGATCTGGCCGATCCAGCACAGCGCGACGAAACGGCCTTTCTGGTCGCGGGTGAGCTTGGCGGTGGCGCCATCGGTTGCCTTGATGAAGGCGAAGACCTGGTCGTACACAGCGGTCGCGGCGTCGCGCTCCCAGTCCGGGGTCTGGTCCCACGGCGTGATGTATCCGGGCTTGGGCTCGCCGGGGTAGTGCTTGGTGACTCCAGCGATCCACGCCTCGCGGAACACGCGGCCTCGGTCGTCCTGCATCCTGTTGTCCTCCATCACGCGGCGTGGCTGCCGATAAGGCTGTTGATCTCGGCATCGAGTTGTTGGATCTGCTGGTCGGCGAGCAAGGGTGCCAGGTGCGGCTGTAGGCCGCGCAGCTTGCGCACGACGACTCCGGAGCCTGTCTGGCGAGCGGTGGCTAGGACGGCGTTGGTGTAGCTGACGACCTGGTTGGGATCGCGCCGGTGCACACCGATCATTGCCAGGTCTGTGAGGACGCCTGCCTTTCGCCGCGCGGTCAGGTTGCCGGCCAGCGCATCGGTCAGCGCGGCCTCGGCGAGATCTGGGCGGCCAAGGGTGACGTAGCAGGTGCCGCGTTCCTCGGCAAGGCGGGAGCCGTCGAACCGGAGCCAGCCGCCGTTGTGCACCCGCCCCTGCAGGTGTTCGACCTCGGCGGCGGTGTCGAGTGCGCGCTGGCAGGTGTCGAGGTCTCCGAGTCCGGCGAAGGTCTCGGCCTGTACGGCGGCGATCCAATGCCGGGTCGAGAGAGCGGGGTCGCCGCGGCGGGCCAGGTCAGCAGCCAGTTCGAGGATCGGGGCGGCTTCGGTGAACCGGCGTTCGTAGACGGCGATGAAGGCGTGTCTGGTTAGCGCGCATGCCCAGAGGTCGGGGGCGTTGGCTTCTTTGCTCGCGGTCGCGGCGAGGGTGTAGCAGTGGGCGGCGTCGGTGTAGCGGTCACCGTCGAAGAAGATCTCGCCCGCCAACTGGAACAGGTCGGCGGACAACTCGCAAAGTCGCTGCCGGGTAGCCGATGTCTGTGGTCGACGCAAGCCTTCGGACAGCACGTCGAGCTGGGCGCGGACGAGGGGAAGTACCTGGCTCTTGGTCGGAGCGAAGGCATACACGCGCCACAGATGGCTGTTGAGCTGCTCAAACTCAGCGACTGCCGTCGAGTCCACGGCACCAGTTTGGGCTGCCGCGGCGAGCCTTTCCGCGTCGCAGACAGCCGACTCGGCCGCTGGCAACGCCAGCAAGGCGCCGGTCATGCTGAACAGGCGTAGCAGGTCGCGACGGTTCATATCGTCTGTCTCCGCGAGGTCTGGCTGAACAGGGAGGACATCCGCTCCCGCGATCTGGGCCGGGACGACGGCCGAGGTGCCGTTCTGCCCGGACGGTGTCGGTGTGAGCAACGTACCCAGCTCTTCGAGGGTGAGACCGAGCGCCTTTGCGATGCGGGGCCGCCGGTACGGCTGCGGCGTCAGATCGCCGCGTTCCCACCGGCCGACGGTGGAGAACTCCACACCGACGGCAGCCGCGAGGCTCTCCTGGGTGTAGCCCATCAGCTCACGCCGCGCAGCGAATGCCTCTCGCCGGTCGCCCATGAACATCACCTCGCTCCGTCGGTCCAATGCCACGATAACCAGCTACCGGTCAAGTCTGATCACCCGCTCGGCGAGCAGCACCCGTTCGGCCTACCGCCACAAAAGAGGTGTTTCCGCAGGTCAGGGAGGGTGGCGCCTCATTGCCGCCTCATTGCCGCCGCGTCGTCGCTCTGGATGCCGTTGATCATCGGGAGTTGACTGAGGTCGCTGCGGTCTGGGGGAGCTTCTGCCTCCGGCAGCAGCCCGAGTACCTAGAAGCACCTTCACCAGAACGCCCCGCTGTGGATGCAAGGTGGCGAGCCCACCCTCCACGTCGATGGGGAGTTCCCGTTCACGCGGACGTGCTGGTGGGCACGCTCGATGCGCCGCATTGAGATCTCGGACCGTTTCGTAATTCCAGGGCGTGACCGATGAGGAGATCGTCACCAATGCAGTTGCCGTGTCTGAAATCGAAACCCTTGGCATCGTGGCTCTAACCCAACTCGGTCTCTACGGTCTGGCGGTACAACAGCTCATACAGGTGTGCGCCCTTGATGAGGACCGAGGCTTCGACGGGGCGTTCGTTGTCGCTGTAGATGACACGCAACTGCCGGATCACCGGCGTCCCATCTGGAAGGTCCAGCGTCTCGGCTTCCTCCACCGTCGGGGGGCGTGCCGAAATCCGGTCGACGAAGGTCCGCTGAGGAAAGCCGAGGTCGGCAAGCGCCTGGGGTGCGCCGCCGCGGATTTTCGCGGCCTTCGCCAGGCTGCTGGTGGCGGCAATCTCGGCGGGATAGTACGACGCGGACAACTCCACGGGCTGCTCGTCGTGGAAGAGAATTCTGGTGCGAATGATCGTGGTAGCACCTGGCATCAGCTGCAATCCCTCGGCGATGCCCGCGGGTGGGACGACGTTGTCGACGTTGAGCAACTGGTAGCGGAACCGGCCTGGTTCAGGCTTGATGTAGGCGGAGGCGTCGATGATGAACGGCTGCCGATCACGGACATAGACGCCTTTGCCAACACGGCTGTCGAGGAAGCCTTCGTCCTTCAGTGCCTTCAGCGCGTGCTGGATGGTGGCGTTCGCTGCGCCGTACCGCTCGACGAGTTGCGCGGTGGACGGCAGTTGCGTACCTGGGCTCAGCTCGCCGCGCATGATGAGATCGCGCAGTTCCGCCGCGATCTGCTGATGCCGGGGCCGGATGTCACGGGCGCGAGGCAAGGCCGACTCCTGGAGACGCTGTCAGGGCGGTCATGGCGTCAGCTCGTATCGCAGCCGTCGCCCCTCGGCCACCATCGTCATCACGCTGGCTTCGACGGGCAGATCGTTCTCGGAGACGAGCGCGCGAGCGAGCAGCAGCACACAGGACGGGTCGTCCAGCTCCAGCGCGGTCCGTTCGTGTGGTGTGGCCAAGCGTGCGCTGACGTCTTCACAGACGCGGCGAGGCGGATGTCCGAGGTCGGTCAGGAGTGCGACAGCACCGCCGGGGATCTTGCGGGGCTCGGCCAGTCTGGTGCCCCGAGCGATGTTCGCGGGGTAGTACGAGTCGACGAGCTCGACCGGGTGGTCGTTGAACAGCATGAGGCGGCGCCGCACGACCACCGCCTCGCCCGCATTCAGGCCCAGCATGTCGGCGACCGTCGCGGAGGCGACCACCTCGTCAACACTCAGCAACTTTTGAGTCCCCGTGCCGCCATGCTCTGCTGCCTCGGCGCCCCAGGCGTCGCCCCGGTGGCCGCTCACGTAGGGCATCGACACGCTCGTCCACGGGCCGGCGCTCGTCATCGCTCGCCCTCCTTGTGTCTCGCGGTGGGAGGTACTCCCACCGTTGACCTTAGTCGTAAGGCAGCGAGGCCACGTTCGATGCTCATCCGACGAACTTGTCACCTTTCCGATATCGCAGTAAGGTCAATCGTAGCGAAGGTACTACAGATCGTCACTGGTCAGCTCGACCCCCGAACTTTCCGGCCGCTGCGTCAGCCGGGCCGGCAAGACAGTTCGGCCGCCAGCGCACATCGTCCGAGTGCCGTTCGGCATGACCGAAGAAGGAGGGCTACATGAAGGCCACTGAGGAGAAGTGTGTGGCGGACGGCCAGATCACCATCTCGCAGTCGTTCGGCTTCAGCGCCAGCCACGAGCTGAGGCAGTTACCGGCCAGTCACAAGTGTCGCCGCAACCACGGCCACAACTACACGGTGACCGCCTCGGCGTTCGTGCGCGATGACGCCCCCGGAGACCTGTCGCCTCTCGGGGACTATCTGGCCGCGACGTTTGACCACCGGTTGCTCAACGAGCAGGTCACCTTCCACCCGACGAGCGAACTTCTCGCTGCGCACCTTGCCGAGTGGTTCCGGGACCATGTGGAATCGACAATGCCGATCACGCTGGTCGAGATGGTGGTGTCGGAGACCGCGACCACGTCAGCACGCTGTGACGGCGTCACCAGCGAGGTCACGATCTCGAAGACCTTCAAGACCAGCCACGGCGACGTCACGCTGGTTCTGGGGGCGGACGGACTCAACGAGGTTGGGTTCATCACCGATTTCGGCGACCTGAAGCCGTTCGGGACGTACCTCCAGGCGCCTGACGCCGACGCGGGGTTACGTGCTGCCGGCCCTGCGCTGGTCGCCCACCTGGCTGGCTGGTTCGTCGACAACGTCGAGCCGGAGATCCGCGGTCGACTCGTATCCGTACGGGTCGACTCGGGGACGACCACCGGCCTGTGGGAACGAGGCGATGCCTCGTGAACACGCCGGCCTTGGCTCCCGAACGTGTAGAGGGTTCCGCGATTCTCACGGAGAAGTTCGAGTCGTTCCAGGGCGAAGGCCCGTGGACCGGGCAGCGCTGCGTGTTCGTCCGGTTCTCCCGGTGCAACCTCCGGTGCGGCTTCTGTGACACCCCAGAGAGCTGGGACTGGAGCAGATACAACCCGGCCGAGGTCAGCGACAGAGTCCCCATCGCCGAGCTGGTGTCGTGGGTGCGTGAGCGCGGCGTGGACATGATGGTGATCACCGGCGGGGAGCCGATGTTGCAGCAGCCCGCCATGACCGCCCTCGCCCGCGGCCTGGCGAACGTACGAGTGCAGGTCGAAACCAACGGCACGATGGCGCCCACACCGGAACTTGCCTCCTTGGTCGATCTCTGGGTGGTGAGTCCGAAACTCGCGAACTCCGGCATGACCTACTCAACCCGCATTAAGGCCGATGCCCTCTCGGCGTTGGTCGCGACAGACCGCGCGGTGTTCAAGTTCGTTGTCACTGAGCCCGACCGCGACCTCGACGAGATCGCCCAGCTCGTCGAGGAGCACCAGCTGGCTCCGGTGTGGGTGATGCCGGAAGGCACCACCCAGGAGAAGGTTCTGGCCGGTATGGATGCGCTCTACGGCCCGGCCACTGAACGCGGGTGGAACGTCTCCACCCGCCTGCACATCCTGACCGGAGCGCGGTGACACCGATTCCCAGACCGAGCGCTGGATCGCGTGGTTTCCGCGCCAGCACCAACAACTCGGCGATCTCCCGTTTGGACTCGGCTTCGGAGGACCTGACCGGGACCACCCTGATGCTCGCAGTCCCCAACGCTGCCCTGGCATGTCGCGCAGCGCCTGCGCGCCGGGGCTCTATCTCCAGCCGCCGCTGCTGACGTCTTTGACCCATTACCAAACCCGGAAGCGAGGCGAAGTCCGTGACCAACACCCTCGACAGGCTGGCTTCCAGCGACAGCCAGGACCTGGCGTCGCCGGGCCCGGTCGACACCGAGCGCGTCGCCGATCTTGTCGGCCAGCTCCTCGCCGCGATCGGCGAGGACCCCGGACGGGAGGGCCTGTCGGACACGCCGACCAGGGTCGCCGCGTGGTGGCGCGATTTCTTCTCCCCGGAGCCGTCGGCCACACCGACCTGCTTCACCGAGCAACACCTGAGCGGCCAGTTGGTCGTGATCGGCGGCATGAGCGTCTGGTCGCTGTGTGAGCACCACCTGCTGCCCATGAACCTGGACGTCGCAGTCGGTTACGTACCGGACGGCGAGGTGATGGGCCTGTCGAAGTTCGGCCGCATCGCACAGCAGTACGCGGGTCGCCTCCAGGTGCAGGAGCGCTTCACTCGGCAGGTAGCCGACGAGATCGCCTTAGCGCTCGGCAGTAACGACGTGGCCGTCGCGGTCCGCGGCACGCACCTGTGCATGAGCGCACGGGGTGTGCGGATGGAGGCAGCTCGTACCACCACAGTGCAGGCCGGTGGTCGATTCGAGAGCGATCCTGTGCTCTCCCAACAATTCCTCACCCTCGCCACCGACAGGTGGAGGGCAGCCTGATGGCCAAAAGCATCGCCTTCTCCGCGATCGCGCCGCCCGACTACCTGAACGCCTTCGTCGCGCAGGAGCCCGCCAGCGTCCACCACGTGGCAGCCCAGCGTGTTCTGACCGACGCTGCCTACCGCGCGTTCTTCCACCGCGAGGCCCAGCGGGGCGCAGAGATCATTGTCGACAACGGAGTCTTCGATCTCGGCCACGCCCTGCCGGCCGCCGACCTGATCGCGGCAGCCCGCATAGTCGACGCCCGCGAGATCATCCTCCCGGACGTCATGCGCGACGGGCTCGCCACCATCCAAGCCAGCGACGAAGCCGCCCGTCAGATCCTTGACCTGAGCGACGAGTTCCGCCTGTGCGTCGTGCTGCACGCGGCAGACGATCACGAGTGGCTGCACTGCTACGACTACTTCGCCTCCAGCGACTACGTCGGAGCAATCGCGCTGCCCGCCTCCCGGCGCCCCGCCCCCGAAGACCAGCTCTGCCGCACCCGCTGGGCGGCCACCCAGTACCTGGAAGACCACGGCATGATCGAGGACAGGATCGTCTATCGGCTGCTCGGCCTCGGCCGCACCGGACACCTGGAACTCGTCGAACAGCGCGAGCACGAATGGATCGCCTCGGTCGACGGCGCCGCGCCGGTCATCCTCGGCGCGATGGGCATCGCGATGCTGCCCGGCGGCCCCTACGAGAAGCCTAAAACTCCTCGGATCGAGGACCTGGGCCCCATCCCCGAGGAACGGTTCGACCTGATCCGACGCAACATCGCCGTCGTCCGCGAGGCGGCCGGCAGCAGCGTCCGTATCCCGGAGGCCGCCTGATGAACCTGCTCGCCAATGCCGTCCTGCCCGCACGCCCCGACTCGGCGTTGCGCAGTTCTCCCATCGCGGTGGACGGGCACACGATGGCCCCGGACCGCCTTCTGCGCTACCTCCAGATCAAGGTGCACCACCTGATCCAGGACCACGACTGGGACAGCATCCACGTCGTCGGCAGTTACGACCGCGAAGCTGTGATCTCCGCGCACGAGAAGACCGGCAAGCTGTTCAACTTCGAGCGCCCCACCGCCGACGTCCAAGGCCGCGACCTCACCGTCAAGGCATTCCCCGGTGCCGACTACGTCCACCACTACGCGCTGATCATCGCCACGTACCTTGCCATGACAGGAAAACCGGCCGACACCGTCACCTACGAGTTGCCCGACCCGACGTTGTCTCGCGAGGCGATGGGGATGCTCGACCTCGAACTCGATGGCGACCTCGTGATCGTCGGCTGGGGTCTGGCGCACCTCGCCCCGCCGGACGGTGTGTGGAACTACGGGCACGGCTACGCCTGGCAACGCGCCGAGGTCCACGGCCGCCGGGTGGTCTACCTCGGTTTCCTGCACAGCATCTGGGGCGACGTCGCCGGGCGCGTGGTCACGCGCCTGGCGGAGCTCGGTGCCCGCGAAGTCGTCTACGTCGGCAAAGTCGGCGCCCTGAACCCCGACATCGAACCCAACACGCAACTTGCCACCGGAAACACAAGCCTCGTAGGCGGCAGCCTCGTCACGTGGCCCGACTTCTTCGGCGACTTCGCCACCGCCCAACCGGGCGTGCACACCGGCGTCCACGTCACCTCGCCCTCGATCCTGCTGGAGAACCGGGACTGGCTGACCGAGCACGCCGAGCACGCATTCGTCGATCCGGAGATCGGCCCCATGGGGGTGGCAGCACGCGACGCCGGAATCGACTTCGGTTATCTACATGTCATTTCCAACAACCTCGCTCGCCATTACCCCGCGGACTTGTCCAACGAGCGTCACAGCGACGTTGTCCGGCGGCGCACCGTCCTCATCAGACAGATCCAAGACATCATCGCCAACCGACTGGCCGCCCGGCCGATCTGAACCCCTTGGAGGAGCACCACATGACGAACGCAGCACCCTTCTTCAACCCCGAGCGCGGACGGGAGATCACCGTCGTCGGCATCGACGGCGCGGGCAAGTCCACCCTCGCCGCCCGCCTGCACCAAGCACTCAACGAGGCCGGCCACGAAGCGATCCTGATCGGCAAGCACAGCACCGAAGTCCCGATGGACCCAGAATTGTCCGCCTACGTCGATCGGCTCAACGCCCTGGTCTATCGCCGCGACGCACGCGTCGCCCAGGCGTGCGGCGACCACTACTGGCTACTGGCGTTGGCCGCCTGGTACACCCTCCAGGACAAACTCGTCATCCAGCCCGCTCTCGCCGCCGGAACACACGTGATCCTCGACAACGCCCACCACAAGATCCTCGCTCGCTACGCGGTAAATCCCGACGTCTCCACCAGCCTGGCCGAACAGGTCTTCGCCCACCTCACCGAACCGGACCTGGTGTTCTTCCTGCGCATCAGCGCCCGTGACGCGCTCGCCCGCAAGGGCGAATTCAGCTCCCTGGAAACCGGCCACTCCGGCGGCGCGGACGAGGACTTCATCCGCTACCAGGACGTCGTTCTCGCGAAGCTGCGCGAGCACGAGCAGCGCGGCGGATGGCTGTCGATGGACGTGACCGACATGGACCGCGACGCGGTCTTCAAGACCGCCGCCGAAGCGCTCGCCGACCGTCTCCAACTCCCCATCTGACCCGCCCGCAGCCACCACGAGGAACGCAGCATGCCAGTGACCCGACCGACCGACGGCGAGTACGTGTGCCACGGCATCACCTGGGCGACAGGAGATCCCCGGCTGCTGCTGGCCCCGCTGCCCAACGACGGGCCGCTGGTGTACGCCGAGATCATGAACCAGCGACTCGGCTTTGCGGTGGGTACTGGCCGGTGGTGCACCGGCCGGTACCGATTCGCCGACACGGTGCGCGTCGAGGCCCTCGCGTGCCCCGACCGCGCGCAGACCGAGCAGAGCGACCAGTGCGCCCATTGCCTGCGCCAGGACGAGTTCCGCTTCGCCCACCAGTTCCACCAGGACGGCAACGTCCCCAAGGCCCTGCGCCAGTACATGGACCAGCCGCACTGGCTCTACCTCGCCACCTTCGCCGACGGCGCCACCAAGGTCGGCACCGCAGCCGAACCACGCAAGCAATCCCGCCTCGACGAACAAGGCGCCCTGATCGCCACCTACCTGACCAAGAGTCCCGACGGCCGGGCCGTACGCCACCTCGAAGACGCCATCACCCGCGGCCTGCAGATGCCCCAGACCGTCCGAGCCTCAACCAAGCTCAAGGCGCTGGCCAACCTGACCGACCTGTCCACCGCGACCGCGACCCACGACCACCACGTCTCCCGCGCCGCTGACGCGCTCGCCGCCATGGACGCCCCGGCAATGCTGGAGAAGTGGACTCCTCCTGCCGAAGGCGACCGAATGCGCGTCGCCGACGGTGTACGGATGCTGTATCCACACGACCTGCGCGACGGCGAGCACGGCTTCACAGTCGTCTCGTGCATCGGCACCCAGGTACTGGCCGTCCTGGACGGTGACGACGAGGTGGACTACATGCTCGACCTCGGCACTCTCAAGGGGCGCCATATCACGCTCGGCACGTTCACGTCGCCCGCCGCCGCCTTCCAGAACTCTCTCTTCTGACCGCCCCCGCCTGGCTCGTCGCGTCCATCCACCGAGAGCCCGGTCTGCACCCTGAAGCGAGGTACCCGCGATGGCACCCCTGGACGCCCTTCTCGGCTGGGACGAAGACACCACCGCAGAGGCGTACGCCGCCTTCACCCGTGACTTCCCCATGTACGCGGCCACCAGCCGAGACCTTGCCCGCCGCGCTGAGCTCACCGACGGCCGCCTGGTGGTCGACCTGTGCGGCGGAGCCGGCGCAACCGCAGACGCAATCCTCGAACTCGTTCCGATCGACGCACAGGTCGTCTCCCTGGACAACGCCGCAGCCATGCAGCGCGTTGGCCGACGTACCCTGGCCGACCCGCGCCTGACCTGGGTCACCGCCCCAGCCGAAGACCTGGCCGACCACGTTCCCGGCGCGGCGGACGCCGTGGTGTGCAACTCCGCGATCTGGAAAACCGACGTGCCACAGGTCTTCGCCGCCGTCCATCAGGTCCTACGACCCGGCGGCCGGTTCGCGTTCAACATCGGCGGCGGCTTTGCCGGCGTCCGCCACCCCGACGAGACCAGCGTGCGCACCGGACCGTCGCTGAACACCTTGATCCATCAGGTCGCGGCCCGTGACTACGGCTACGCCCCGCCGCCTCCAGCCGCCGAGGCAGCTCCCAAGCTGTCGCTGGACACGGTCGCCGAGCACCTGTCAGTCGCCGGGCTGACCGTGCTCGACACGGAGGTCGTCGCCCAGCACAGCACGATGGCCGAGAAGAAGGCGTGGCTGTCGATTCCGGTCTTCGCTCGACCCGACGGCGAGTTCACGCACGCTCAGCGGATGGACATCCTCGACAAGGCGTACTCGCTGACCACGCCCGACACACCTACCGTGACGAGCTGGCTCGTGGTGGTCGCGCAGCGACCCAGGGAACAACGTTGACCGCCCCGCCGCCGGCCAGTAGCCGCGGCAGCGGGACAAAGTACTGCGACCACGCGGCCGTCGGTGTGCTCATCTCCTCACCGGCCGGGCTGCTGGTCTTCGAACGGGCGAGGCCCCCGGCAGGGATCGCACCGGTCGCCGGTCATGTCGACCAGCACGGAGGACCCGAGCAAGCCGCCCACATTGAGGTCGCCGAGGAAGTGGGCCTGACCGTCACCTCCCTTCACCTGCTGCTGAGCGCATGGCGGCCCAACCACTGCCGCCGACCGACCAGGGACCGCGTGGGCCATCAGTGGTGGATCTATCAGGCCCAGACGTCTGGACCGGTCCGCCCCTCTGCCCAAGAGGTGCGCGCCCCACGATGGCTGCACCAAGACCAGCTCCAGCAGTACGCGCACCGCACCGCGGCCTATGCCGCAGGGCAGCTGAGCGAGGAGCAGTTCACCGCGGAACCCGGCTTGGAGCCGGTATGGGTTCGATTCCTGCACGAGCTCCAACTGGTGACGCTGCCCGACGACATCCTGAGCCTGGTCGACAAGGTCCTCTGACCGTGCGCCGACCACGGGCCTCAGTGCGCCCCCACCACGTTCCCCGCTGCCAATCGCCGCACGTACGCGCGGATACGTTCGCGGTCCTCGGGAAACACGCTCTCCCACATCTCGTCCAGGTCGACCCACTTCGACGGCTGCCCAGTCTCTCCGCCGAGCGGCACATCACGGCCGACGACGGCCCCGTAGGACAGGCTCAGCGTCGGCGCCCAGTCGGCACGGAAAGAGCGGACAGCCACCGCGGCCGGCGCAGGCAGCAACTCGCCCGCTACACCGGCCTCCTCTAGGAGTTCACGGGCTGCAGCTGCCCGCGGCGTCTCGCCCGGCTCGACCTTGCCGCCAGGCGGTACCCATCCACGCACGCGGTGCCGTACGAGCAGGACGTGCCTGCACGTCGGGTCGGTGACCCAGACCTCCGCCGCGAGCGGCTCCATCAGCGTCTGATGGGCGCGCAGCCACGCCTGGGCGTCATCGAACTCCATCGCAGCAAGGCGAGCATCGGCAACCGCCGCTTCCACGGTCAACTGGTCAATCACCTGACCCAGCGTAAGCCGACGTCGCGGCCACGCCGGACATTGCGGAGAGAGCAACGCGCTCCGTGTCACAGCCCGTGAATTCACCGCCACCACGAACGCCCGACGGTTGTGTGCCTCCAACGGTGGAATCGTCAGCGGCGAGTCGCCATGTTTCTGCAGGTCAAGCCCATTGGATCCGCATCGACGTGGTCAACCGGGAACCGGACGCCGGGCGGTCGCTGCGGACACGGATGTCAGTGGATTGGGCGGCCGAAGGGCCCTCGCTGTCGCGCGGTGTCAGCACGTGACGTAGGAGTAAGAGCATGGTGACCGCGGTGGTGTTCGACGTGGGCGAGACGTTGCTGGACGACTCGCGGGAGTGGGGTGCGTGGGCCGACTGGATCGGCGTTTCCCGCCATACCTTCTCGACGGTGCTGGGTGCGGTCACCGCCGCTGGCCGGGACAATGCCGAGACGTTCCAGTACTTCAAGCCGGGCTTCGACCTCGCACGGGAACGGCGGCTGCGCGAGGAGGCCGGCCTGGGTGAGCGCATCGAGGACAGCGACCTCTACAGCGATGTGCGGCCCGGCCTGGCTGCGCTGCGAGAACACGGCTTGTGGGTCGGGGTAGCTGGAAACCAGACCACTCGCGCGGCCGAGCTGTTGCGTGCGCTGGAGCTGCCGGTGGACCGGATCGCGACCTCGGGGGAATGGGGTGCCGCCAAGCCGTCGCCCGAGTTCTTCGCCCGCGTGGCAGAGATGGTCCCCGACGGGCCGGGCGAGACGGTGTACGTGGGTGACCACCGGGACAACGACGTGGTTGCCGCGAAGGCAGCGGGCTTCCGCACGGCGTTGATCCGGCGGGGCCCGTGGGGCTACCTGTGGGCTGACGACCCACTGGTCCGTCGCGACGCGGATTGGGTAATCGACTCCCTTTACGACCTGCCGAATCTGTTGTCCCCGCGCTGAGCGGCTGGTGGCGGCTCAGCGAGCGCGGGCCCAAGCGGCGAGGTCGAGCAAGCCGGCGCTGGGCGTGCTGTGGGTGCGCAGCAGGGACGAGAGGGACTGGCGGACCTGCGGGTGGGTGCGGGTGTGCTCGGGCGCGGCACGGCGCGCAGCCTGAAGGCACAGGTAAGCGTCTTCGTGGCGACCGAGGGTGAGCTGGGCGCGGGCCAGATCGATGAAGTAGTGGGAGCGACGCTCGGCGGGAAGTTCGTCGGGCGGGTGCCAGGACGCCGCGCGTTCGATACCCAGTGGATCTCGAAGTTCGACGGCGACTGCGAGTTCATGGATGCGTAGGGAGGCCGGGCCGAACGCGGTGCCGACGTAGATTCCCTCGGGCACCCTGCCCGCAGCGCGGCGGGCCTCGCGCAGGTGATCAGCTGCGACGTCGGCTTTGCCCGCCCGGCCGGCCACGACTGCGGCACGCATGTGCAAGGCACCGAACGCGGCTGAGGAGGAAGTCGTATCGAGATCGGGCACGTGGTCAACAGCAAGTTCGAGAGCGCGAGCGGCGGTGTCCAGGTCGCCGGTGGCAAAGAAGGTTTCGGTGCGCACGTACGCCACAGCGGCCAGTAGCAGCGGGTCCTCGGCGATCTGGGCGGCCGAGCGCATCAAGTCGATCAGTCTGGCGGACAGATCCAGGTAGCCGAACTTGAACGCCACGCCGTCAGCAGCCCGCAACGCCAAGGTCAGCAGGGCGGCGGCGTGGCGCTGGCCTGCCGCGTCGCCGAGCTGACCGGCGCGGGCGAGTTCGGCGATGAGGTCGGGCAAGCGGCGGGCGAGGTTGCCGTAGCGCGACTGCAGCCGGTCGTCGCTGGCGCGGATGATCTCGCCGTGCAGGTCGTCCGGAGACCTGGTTGGTCCGTCGTCGGGCAGGTCCAGCCGATCAAGCGCGCGGCGCAGGCGCGGGATGGCGGCATGGATGACGTCGGCCTCGGGCGCCGGTCCGTCCTCGTGAACGGTCCGCTCGACGGAGGCCGTCACCAGGCTCGACGAAGGTGAGATCAGGACCGTCGTGACGTTGGCAGCAGGTCGCCGAAGGGTACGTCGCAGCAGGTCGTCGAGTACGTCGAGCGAGACCTGCAGGGCGGTGGCGAGGCCGCGCCGCTGCCAAGGCTGAGGTGACTGGACCCCACGTTCCCAACGCCCGATGGTGGTCCGTTCGACCTTCAGGGTGACGGCGAGAGCTTCCTGGGTATATCCAGCGGCCTCGCGGGCAACGGCGAGCGGGGTGAGAGGCCGTGCTGCCATCGCGTTGTCCCTCCTTCCAGACCCTCCATAGCGCACAGTACTCGCCGGTTTTCGCAGCGTAGGGAGGGTGTCGCCTCATCGCTGCCGCATGGCCGCTCCGTTCTCGACCACGGCTGACGACCCGACTGACGCCAATCGCAGTTGCATGCCTCATCTGGGTGAAGCCCCTCGCTCCAGCAGACCAACAGCGCGCTGGTCAGCGCCTGGGTCGTCCCGTTGACGCCTCGTTCTCGCCGCACGGCCGCTCTGGTGATCGCCAAGGGCGGCGACGTTGACTGGGATTCGGCCTGCGGTGGGCGACCCCCGACCGCCCATCGCAGGCCATACCGGTCTCAACCACCCCCCTCGCTACGGAAAGTGAGCTTGCTTCAGTGGATATGCGCGGGGTGCAACCAGCACGCTCACCCGCGCCGGTCGACAACCAGTCGAGCCTGGTGGCCCCGGTAGTGCGATGAGGACCACCACGTTGGCCTCTTCGAGGCGTCACCTCGGTTATCGTCCTGTCCGTCGATCGTGAGAGCACCATGATGACCTCCACCACCACTCCAGCTCTCGGTCCTCTTGTCGGGGCATACGGCCTCGTTGGGCACGAGGAGCGCCTCCTGCTCGTCCGAGACCGGGACGCCAAAGCCTTCCGGCTACCCGGTGGTCGAGTACAACCCGGTGAATCCGTTGAGGACGCCCTGCGGCGCTCCCTGCGGGAACAGACCGACGTCGACCTCGCCTACCTCGACTTCTGCGCCACCGTCGAACTGCGTGACCACACCTCACCAAACGGGCCTGCCCTCTACGAACTGGCCCTGCTGTTCGACGTGACTCTCGCCGACCCCGAAGCCGCCCGGTCCAGCGAACACGAACTGCGGTGGCTCACCGAAGCGGACCTCCACCAAATCGAGCTGCGCCCCGCAGTCATCGCGGAACGACTGCGAAGCGACGCGCTGACCGTCGAACACCCGTGGTGGCCGCACCACTCCTGACCTTCACCGTCCACGGCCCGGTCCATTCGGCGCTGCTATACGAGCCGGGTATGCCCGAAGAACCGAAGGAACCATGCTGTCGGCACCCGACCTCACCACTGCCCTGTCCGCGGCACAGGCCGCGATCGATCTTGCGGTCGAGCATGTCCTCAGCCACCGTCCTCGCTCGATCCGGTACAAGGGCGACCGCGACCCTGTATCCGAAGTGGACGAGGACGTCGAACACGTTGTCCGCCAATGGTTGATTGCCGACGGGCACACCGAGATCGGGTTCCTCGGAGAGGAAACCGGCGCGGTTGGTAGCCAGGAGACCTACTGGGTTCTCGATCCCATCGACGGCACGATCAACCACCACCACGGCAGTCCCTTGTGTGCGATCGCCCTCGGGCTCGTGCACAACCACCGGCCCATCCTCGGCGTCACCGCGCTTCCCTTTCTCGGGCACCGCTACTGGGCGACCGACAGGCAAGGCGCCTACCGCGACGGAGAACCCATCGCCGTCTCGGCCACCGAGTCGCTCGATCGAGCCCTGATCGGGTTCAGCGACTATGGCAGCGGCCAGGACACTGCCCTGCGAGACCTGCTCTGCTCCACTGTGGACCGGGAACTCACCGCACGAGCACAAGGGCTTCGTCGCTACGGCTCTTCCGCACTTGACCTCGTCTGGGTCGCCGACGGCACCCTTGACGCCTGCGTCCTGCTCGGCAACCGGACCTGGGATACCGCGGCCGGGGCAGTCATCGCCCGCGAGGCGGGAGCCCTTGTCTTGGATGCCGACGCCAGTCCTCACACCACCCGTTCCCGGTGCGCGATCGCCACCACGCCGAGACTTCGCGACGAGTTGCTGCCCTTCCTGCGGGTCCTGCGTGGCACCCGGTTTTGGCCCGATGCCGACCGAGCCGAACCCGTCATGAGTCCGACCGGCTTGCCGCAGAGCGGTGAACCGTAGTGAGGAGCCCGACACGAAGGCGGACGCGATGGTGATCCTGCCGAGTCCTCGCTGCTCGCCGGAAACTCCCGGACTGTCGTTCGATGCTGTCCACGGTAAGGCCGCGCGCCGCCATGCCGACAACGGACCACTCACCGAGTACCTCCCCAGCCTTGGACAACTACCCGCCACGGGGCCGTCCGCGCTTCCGCTGGACCTCGACGAGGAACGGGCCGCTGCGCGGCGGGCCGCGCTGGAGGGACCGCGGCCAGACGACGAGCACCTGGCGCTTCTCGACCGCGTGCTGCAAGCACTGCGCCGCCTGTGACCAGCGCCGCCGCGACCTTGGCTGGAGTCCGTTTCATGCACCCGGCAACCGATGGCCTCACGATTCCCGACCCGATCCCGGACGCTTCGATCTTCCAACCCGCGCCGTGGGTCGCGCCGTCTTCCGAGCAGCTTCCCTTCCTCCGCCGGCGGCTTCACGACCACTACACCACCATCGCGGCCGAGGGCGCCCAGCAAGGACGAACAGGCCAGGTCGCGAGAGCCGCCGCGGCGGAGAGCGAGGACCGGGAAGTACGCCGATACGCCCGCGATGAAGCCGGCCGCCTCAAGAACGCGAGCCTGACGTGGGTCGACCACGAGGCGATCGAGATGGCCGTGACCTACTCGTCCACCCCGTCCACCGAACCCGCCCGCCCGGACCGAATGCCCAGCATGACCGGCTTCATGCTGTTCGAGAGCTGCATCGGCGGCGCCCTCTACGACGCCGCGCGTGCGCAAGACCTGCCAGGCTCAGGATGGACACCAGCCCCCTGGCTCCACGACGTCTCCGGTTACGTCGAGGCCCCAATCGTCGCCATCAGCTGGTCACGCCTGCCACCGCCGCACGAGGACCGGGTCCAACTGTCGTTCTACACCCCAAATCGGCCGCCCCAATGGGACGGCCTGCCCCCGGACACGTTCGTCGCCCAGTGGGCAGCGACAAAGACCTGCTACAGCGCGGGCTACTTCGCCGACCATGTCCGCACTGTCTCGGCCCGGATGAGCCCGATGCCGGTACTCGCTACCTTCACCGCGACCCTCCAGTTCGGTGAACTGCTCCCCGAACCCGACGCGAACCACTGCGCCGGATGGGTCCAGACCGTCTACGGCCTATGGCAATTGCTCGACCACAAAGTCAAGAAGCCGCTGACCCACACCGATGTGATCGCAGCTCCGCGATCAGTGACCCGAGGCGACGTCCGAGCCGGCATCACCGCGACGAGCGCCGTGAACATCGTCCGGGTACACCCGCGGTTCAGGACCGAAGACCTGCCTCCCGACGACGGAGAGGACAACGCCGACCACGACACGTCGGACAACAGCCGTCGCTCGCCTCACTATCGCCACCGGTACTGGCGCGGCCCGTATCGAGCAAACATGTGTATGAACACCTGGGGGCATAGCCAAGGAAACTGTGAACACAAAGAGGTGCCCGTGGGTCGGCATTTGCGCGGGCCGGTCGGCGCGCCATTCCGCGAGCGCGTCACGGAACTACGCGGCTCACCGGCTCGTAACTCCGGCACCGGCCAGCCCAAGCCGTAGACCGCGACCTGCACGTCGATGATGAGGCGAGGCGCCCTCGGGCTCGATACCTCGCATGCTCCGAGGTAGTCGGCTCGAAAACATCAGAGTCAGCCTGTTACGCCTTCTCGGGCCGGCGGTCATGGCTCGAACCGGAAACCGTAGGTTCGGTCGCCGATGGGCACGCGACCGTAAGGTGATCGGCGCTGCAGGGGGATGCCCGCCAGCGCCTGGTCGACGAGGACTTCAAGATCGGCGATGCTGCGTCGTTCCAAGAGCATGACGTAGTGCGTGCGTGGGGGCTTTCCCTTGGGCGGTTGCCAGTCGGAGTCTTCATTAATCCGGAGGCAATGTTCGACGCCGTGTCGTGGGCATCTCCAGACGGCGGGTATCTCGGCGTCTGTCGAGAATGGCACGGTGAACTCGTGTCCTCTTCGGCACGCGAAGCGGACTTGAATCCGCGGCGCCGGCCGCGCATCGCGATCCGGTTCGCCAGTGGGCGTTCCCAGGCGGTAGCCCCGCAAGACCCGTCTGGGCATCATGATCTCCGCTCGCGTATCGGATGGGCTGGTGTCGCGAGCCGTTCTCGTGCCCGCTGTCGCTGGGCTATGAGGCTTTGGGCTTGGTCCGGGTAGCGCCGCCGCGTCCACGCAGCACCACACCAGACTCCGACAGGATTCGGTGCACGAAGCCGTACGAGCGGTCGGTGGCCTCGGCCAGTGCACGGATGCTGGCGCCCTTTTCGTACTTCTTCTTCAGGTCAGCGGCCATCTTGATGCGGACCTCGCCGGTGATCCGGCGTCCCTTGGCCGTGGTGTGTGCTGCCATGCCGTTCGCTCCTCTTCGCGTTCAGGCGGTCGGTTGGTCGGAGTCGAGGGCGTCGCGCCGGGCGATGACGGTGGCCTTGCTCTTGTCGGCGCCGGGGCCGGCGGCGGTGTAGTAGTCGATGGCCTGGCCGTAGCGGCGGTGGGCCTCGGCGGTGTCGCCGAGCGCGGCGTGGACCTCGCCGAGCACGGTGCATAGGTCGGCCAAGTAGCCGACCGAGCCGTAGTCGCGCACGGCCTGCTCGATCGCGGCGAGCTCCGACACTGCCTCGGCGGCTTGCCCGTTCAGGGTCAGGGCCCGTGCCAGGTGCAGGACGGTGCGGGCGTGGCCGATGTCATCGCCGATGCCGGTGAACATGCTCGCCGCCAGCCGCAGGTGGTGGAGTGCGAGCGGGGCGTCGGCGACCTTGGGGTGCAGGGCAGTTTCGCCGAGGCGGCGGTGCCGCAGCGCGATGCTGCGGGCGTCGCTCATCCCCTCGGCGATTTCCAGGGCATGTTCGAGGTCAGGGAGGGCGGCGTGCGGGTCGTCGGCCTTGAGGTGGGCGCGGGCGCGGGTGGACAGCGCGCCGGAGTGCAGCCACGGGTCGCCGACTTCGGCGGCGCGCTCTACGGCAATCGTGCAGATGGCGACGGCGGCCTCGTGGTGGCCGAGGTTGGTCTCGCCGAAGCCCTGGCGGGTGTGGCAGACGACCTCCAGGATGTGCCCGGCGTCGGCCGCGGCATTGGCCCCGAGGAACTGCGAGCTCACCAACTCACCGGCGGTGTAGTTGGGGCGCAGCGGGTTCCACAGGACCTCGCCGAACTGGTACACCAGCTCCGTCCAGCCCTGGTCGGCGGCGACCTGTTGAGCGGCGAGAAGGTTGGCGCGTTCGGTCTCGGCCCAGTCCAGGGCGGCCTTCGCGTCGGCGAACACGCCGGTGTCCAGACCGGTGTAGACGGGGCTGAACCGGCGAGGGAAAGGATTGATGATCTTGTCGGCCGCCGCCGCGCGCCGCAGGTACCACTCGATCATCCGGCGGCGCACCGCGAGCCGCTTGGCCTGGTCATCCTGGCCTGCCAGGGTTTGCACGTGCTCTCGCAGGACGTCGTGCAGCCGGTAGCGCTCGTCTCCAGTCTCGGTGACGAGGTTCGCCTCCACCAGCCGCCCGAGCCCGCGGCCGACCTCGGCGACCGGCACGTCGAGCCCGGCCGCGAGCGGCTCGGCGGTGAACTCGACGCCGGGATGCTCGGCCAGGCCGCGGTAGAGCCGGGCGGTGGTGGCGTCGAGGTCCTCGTAGCTCATCTGCAGCACTCCTTCAACGGACAGCTCGTGCGGGTCCAAAGCGCCAGTGGACGCCTCGGCGAGGTGGGTCAGGCGGGTGATCAGGCGCGCCGGGTCGCGCCGGGGGTAGGCGGCGAGATGGGCCCCGGCGATGGTTAGGGCCAGCGGATGCCCGTGACAGCGGGTAGCCAGCGCGTGCAGCAGGTCCTCGCCGACGGGCTGTCGGTCCTCGTCGAGGAGGCCGGTCAGGAGCGCGGCGCCGGTGGCGGCGGGGAAGCAGTCGAGGTCGAGGTGGCGGAAGCCCGCGATGGCCAGCTCGGCGAGCCGATTGCGGCTGGTGACCAGGATCGTGCCGCGCGCCGTGGCAGGTACCAGGGGCTGCACCTGCTCGGCGGAGCGGGCGTTGTCGACCAGCATGGCCACCGCCTTGTCCGAGGTGACCGTCCGGTACAGCGCGACCAGCTCGGCCACCTCGCCCGGCAGGTCGTCGACGGCGACGCCGAGCGCGCGGAGCCATCCGGCGAGGACCTGCGCGGTGGCCGGTGGCGGGTGGCCGCTCCAGCCGTTGAGGTCGACGTGCAGCACGCCGTCGGGGTGGCGGTCGTGGTGTCCGTCGAGCCAGCGCACCGCCAAGCCGGTCTTGCCGACCCCACCCAGGCCGGTCACCACCACGCGGGTCGGGCCCGCCGTGGTGAGCAGACGGTCCAGCCGCTCCAATTCATCTGCGCGGTCGACCCAGGTGTGCGCGGGCGGCGGAAGCTGCCGGGGCACCGGCACTCGGTGCTCGGGAGCGTGCAGGACGATGGTTTCGGCGGTTACCGTGCGGGCTTGCAGCACCTGGCCGTGGACCGATCCGGACACGGTGTTGATGTGCTCGGCCTCGTTCATGCTCGCTCCGCGGGCTCGGAACGGCGGTCGGCGAGCACGGCGTTGCCCCACAGGCACTCGCGTACGGGCAGGGTGAGCCCGTCCGGTCGCCACAAGCCGATCGGCGCCACGCCGTCCGGGTGTGGTTGCCACGGTCCCAGCAGGTCGGCGAACTGCCGCCGGCTTCGGTGGACGAGCGTGATCCCGGCCCTGGCGAGACAGTCCTCGACTGCAGCGGCCGACTCCAGCCCGAGGACGATGCCGTCGGCGTGTGAGGCGGCCAACAGCGAGCCGGGTGCCAGCCGCTCGTGGTACCTGGCCAATGCGGCGGCCGGATCCTCGGCGTCGGGCAGGCAATGCAACACCGACCCGGCCACCACACCCACCGGGCGAGTCAGATCGAGCAGCCGAGTGGTCACGGCATGGTCGAGCACCTCGTCAACGTGCCGCAGGTCTGCCTCGATCACCCCGGTGCTCGGATCGTCCGCATGGACGATCAGACCGAGACCGGCGATGGCTATGGGGTCGCGATCGACGTAGACGACGTGGACGTCAGGACGTTCAGCCTGGGCGAGATGGTGCACGGGGTGGGCGCTGAACATGCCCGCACCCAGGTCGAGGAACTGCTCGATTCCGGCCGTGAGCATGTGAAGGACTGCGCGGCGGACGAAGGTGCGGCCCTCGCGGACGAATACGTCATACCCAGGCACCAGCGTGGTGATCTTGTCGGCCACGGCGCGGTCGGCCGCGAAGTTGTGCCCACCGCCGAGCAGGTAGTCGTAGATCCGGGACAGCGACGGCGCGTCGGGGTCTACCTGTTGCTCAAGACCTGACGCTCGCTCATGCGTCGCCATCACCGTGACGTTCTCCCCACCCCGTCTCGCCATCACGAGCCGACTCACCGTGCGTCTGGTCGACCCACCTGCCGTGACCTGCGGCGCACGAGCACCAGTCGAACCGCCGGGTCGATTCGTGTGGGCGATTAGACCCGCTGTATCAAGATCTGAACCAGAGCGGCAAGGAGGCGCTGGTGAGGCGTCCTTGAGGCGGCACCACGCGTGAGCACGACATCAGCGGCGGCACGGTTCACCCGGCCGAGTGGCATCCCATCGCAGTGACTGACCACGCTGCCTGTGCCGCCGTGCCTAGGGGCGGCGTGGGACGCTGTTCGGCATCGAGAAGGGATGTCGGCGCATGGCATTGGACTGGTCCAAGATCGGCGCGAACGGGAACGAACCGTTGCTGCGCCCCCGCGACATCTACGCCGCTCTGCCGCACCGGCCATGGCCCTACCTCCGGCAGGAACAAGGCGAGGTGCTGGAGAAGTGGTACCTCCGCAAGGACGATCGCGACATCGTGATCAAGCAGAACACCGGCGGCGGCAAAACTGTCGCTGGTCTGCTGATCGCGCAGAGCACGTTGAATGAGGGCGTCGGTCGGGCCGCGTACCTCGCCCCTGACACCTACCTCGCCGCTCGGGTCCGCCAAGAGGCGAACCTACTCGGCCTGCCCGTGGTCAGCGACCCTGATGACCCCGACTTCCACGGTCGGCAAGCCATTCTCGTGACGACATTCCAGACCCTGGTCAACGGCAAGTCCCGCTTCGGGGTGACCGGTGACGGCCGTGAACCGCTCGATCTGGGCGCCGTCATCGTTGACGACGCCCACGCGGCACTGGCCACGACAGAAGCTCAGTTCCGGCTCAAGGTTCCGCCCGGTCACGACGCCCACAACGCCCTGCTGGACCTGTTCGCCGACGACCTGAAGCAGCAGTCGATCAAGGCGTGGGAAGACATCCAGTACGGCGATTACACCGCCGCGCAACGAATCCCGTCCTGGGCTTGGGCCACCAAGATCAGCCAGGTGATGACGATCCTTTATCCGTACAGGCTGGAGGACGCGTTCAAGTTCGAGTGGCCGCTGATCGCCGACGTGCTGCATCTGTGCGCCGCGACCGTCACCAGCCGCGGTGTCGAGATCCGGCCGCCGGTCCCGCCGATCAGCAAGATCCCCTCGTTCACCAACGCCCAACGCCGCGTGTACCTGACTGCGACCCTGGCCGACGACAGCATTCTGGTCACCGACCTCGACGCCAACCCAGCACTGCTGTCCCGCGCTGTGACCCCCGGCAGCGCCGCCGACCTCGGCGACCGGATGATCTTGGCCCCCATCGCGCTGAACCCGTCCCTCGATCCCGAGGCGATCCGGATGCTGGCCAAGCAGTTCTCCGTTGGCGACCGCAACGGCGACGGTTTCGTGGACTCTCGCCCGGTCAACGTGGTCGTCCTGGTGCCCAGCACGAAGGTCGCGAAATCCTGGGAGCGCTTCGCCGACCGCACCTTGAACGTCAAGACCCTCGAAGCCGGCGTCGCCGAGCTGCGCGCAGGGCACGTCGGTGTCGTCGTGCTGATCAACAAATACGACGGAGTCGACCTACCGAAAACCGCCTGCGAACTCCTGATCATCGACGGCATCCCCGAACCAATGGACGGCGTCGAGCAGCGCGAAGCCGCCGCACTGGCCAACAGCCCCACGCGCCGCATCCGCGAGGTGCAGCGCATCGAGCAGGGCATGGGCCGCGGGGTCCGCGACAGCGACGACCACTGCGCTGTGCTGCTGGTCGGCTCGAAACTGGCAATGGCGACTCGCGACCCGGACTGGAAGAAGCTGTTCTCCCCGGCAACCCGCGCCCAGCTCGACCTCAGCAACCAGGTCGCGGGCCAGCTCAAAGGCCAGGGCCTCGACGCCGTCCGATCAGCGCTGACCGCGTGCCTGGACCGCGATCCCCAGTGGGTCGAACGAAGCCGCCGCGCGCTGGCCGAGATCCGCTACGTCGACACCGGGACGATCCGTCCGGAAGCCATCGCGATCCGCGCTGCGTTCGACCTCGCATCCGCTGGCCAATACAGCCCCGCGGCCGACGAGATCCAACGCGCCATCAACGGCATCGAGGACAGGCTGCTGCGGGGCCTGCTGCGCGAGCAGAAGGCCAGCTACTTGCACCACGTCAACCCCCAGCTCGCGCAGCAACAGCAAGGCGTCGCCATCCAAGAGAACGGAGCGCTGCTCAAGCCGCTCGTCGGGGTGACGACCATGCGAGTCCAGGCGGTTGTCGCGCAGGCTCAGGCCGCGGCCTCATTCCTCACTGCGGAGTACGGCACCGACGGCGTGCAACTGGTGCTCGGCATCAACGCCACCCTCGCCGACATCGAGTGGGACGAGGACCGCACACCGCAGGCGGAGGCCGCCTGGGAACGGCTCGGGTCGCACCTGGGATTCACGTCCATCCGGCCGGAGAAGCTGTACGGCAAAGGCCCGGACAACCTCTGGGCATTGGCCGGAGACCGCCACGCGGTCATCGAGATGAAGACGGGCTGCACCACAGACACGATCGCGAAGAAGGACGTCGACCAGCTCGGCGGCTCCGTCCGCTGGGACCAGGACAACCACCCCGGCATCACCAGCATCCCGATCCTGGTGCACCCCAGCCGGATCGTGGACCGCCAGGGAACGCCGGTGGCTGGAATGCGGGTGATCACGGCCGCCAAACTCGACGAGCTCAAGACCGCGGTGCGGTCGTTCGCGGTGGCACTGGCCGATGGGCAGGGCCGTTGGTCCGACGAGCAGGGAGTGTCGGTACAGCTCACCCAGGCACGGCTGACCGCCGGGAAGTTCCTCAATGCGTTCACCGAGGTCAACCTGGTCGAATCCTGACGACACCGAGGGCTCAGCTACTGGGTGCCCTCCGGATGGCCCCAGACGGCGACCGACCTGCGCTGTTCGGCGAGGTGATGATCGCCCTGCCGAACTCGATCTCCTCGGCCGTCGTGACCTGTGCCGAACTCCGAGTGGATGACGTCGCTGCTTGGGCAGATGCGCTGCGCAGAGCAGCCGGGCCGGCCGACCTCGACCTCCGGCTGTCAATGGAGGAGCTGGTCGAGTTCTTCAGCGTTGCGTGGACGACTGCGACGGAGGTCCTGTCGACGCTGGTCGACCCGGATCCGTACGGCGGGCTCTGGGCCGCGCCTCCCACTGTCGAGTTGCGGCTCAGCACCGAACAGCAGAGCGCCGCGGGACCGCTTCCGCGGCTATACGAGCTGGTCGACTTCACTGCCTCCGGTGATCGTGTTGATGATCAGCTCACCGAGATGGCGGTGACGATCACCGCTCCGCCACGGCTGATCCCTGGGGCCAGGCGGGACCTGACCCGTCGAGCGATGGTGCACATGGGACAAGCGTTCGGCTTCTGGACGCCACGGTCGATCGTCTCTAGCACTTTCATCAGCTACCTCAGTCGAACATGTGGACGAGGACACCGTGGGGGCACGGCAAGGTACGCCGAGGAAGAACCTCTGGACGCGATAGCCCCGAGATGGGAGTGGGCAGGAGCGTCGCTCTCGCGTGGATAACGAAGTCGGCCCGAAGGTGATTTGATCTTTGGCTGTTACTCAGTGTCGCCTAGGCTGACTGATCGTGGACGGCGGCAGCGGTGACGACGTAAACGACGAGGTCAGTGCGGCTGTGACCAGCCGCGAGCAGGATGCGGTGCGGATCTTGTTGTTGATCGACGGCGCTGCCGAGCCCTTGTCTGCGCCGATCCGGGACGACGCCGCCCTGGCCGACGCTGTCGGAGTAGTGGAGGGGCAGCTTCGGCTGCAGAAACTGGACTTCTGGCTACGGAGTCCCGATTTCCTCGCCGACGAGTTGCTCAACGACTACGAGCGCAGCGGCGAACCCAGACTGCTGGACTTGGCGGCACAGATCCTGGACTCCGAGGAGCCCGAGGTACGCCGATACCCGATGCTTCGTCACCACTTCGGCGCCTACGAGCCGCTCGATGACGCGCTGGCGGTCCTGCGCAGCGCGGGGCTGGTCGTGCGGCGGCGCCACGGCCGGGTCGGCCGTACTTCGCGACACGACTACTACCTGCTGGCTCGGGGCCGCGAGGTCGCCCGAACGGTCGTTGCCCAGGCGCCAGCCTTTCGCTATTACGTCGATCGTGTGCAGCTGGTGCTCGATCTGGCCGACGGACGAGGGGGGAACCAGTTGAAGGAGCGTCAGTACCTGCAGGACGAGTACGCGACGGCAGCCCGTGGGACACGGATTGGCAGCATCAGCGCTCGGGCACGGAGCCGTCTCGCCCAACTGCGGACGGAGGCCACGGTGACGGACGGGGTAGACGCATGACCGTGGAGGCATCCCGCGCCGAACACTCTGGCTCGCTCGTCGCGCGGATCGCTGCCGCGGCAAAAACCACCGAGGATGCTGTTGTTGAGGTCTTCACGACCCACGGCATCCCGCTGGCCTACCCGCCGGCACGCCCTCGGTCGGTCCGAGTCCACCGCCTGCGCGTGCACGGTGTGCGTGCCGGAACGAAGCATGACGGTCCGTTTGACCGCACGTTCACCTTCGACACCGACTTCACCGCGTTGGTCGCATCCAACTTCCGGGGCAAGACCAGCGTCTTGGAGGTCATCACGTGGTGCTTGCGGGGGTCACCTCGCGACCGCTTGCAGGCTGATGTCCGCCGCTGGCTCTCCGGAGTTGAGCTCGACGCCACCATCGCGGGGCAGGCGATTGGGTTTCGCCTCTCACTCGACAAGGGTGTTCTGACCAGAGGCGTGGTGCTCGCTGCCGCACGCTGGGAGAGCCTCACGGCGGAGGATGGTGCCGAGGACCGCCAGGGTGTCTCGATCCTGGTTGATGCCGCAGACGAGGACGACCATGCCGCGCAGGTGGCCACGTTGATGCTCGATCGGCTCGACTTGCAGCCGTTGGTGAATTCGGTGAGCAAGGACAAGCAGGTCGGCACCCAGACTCATGGCTGGCCTGCCTACTACTCCGCGATTAATCTTCCGGCTGGGCCCGACAAGCCCCTGCTCGGGGATCAGCCGATGGCCGGTCTGCCCGGACGGCTGTTGCAGGTGTTCCTCGACCTGCCTGCTGCCGCGGTGCTCACACGGGTGAAGGCGACGCGCGAGGTGTTGCAGTCCGAGGTCACCCAGGAACGTGAGCGCGCACGGGGAGCGGCCGAGCAGCGGGCGGCTGAACGTGCCCGAGCCCAGGAGGCGCTCACGGCTGCACAGACCGAACTCGACCGACTCGTCCAGCAAGCGCCCGGACCGTCGCTGACCGACCTGGCAGACACAGCCGGTCGGCTCGCCCGCCAAGTTGCCGATGCCGACGAGGAGTGGGACGAGCTCAACCGGGCCTACCGGGCCGCGCGGCGACAACGGCAGGCGGACGAGAAGGCGCTGAACGACGTCAAGGAAAGCCAGATCGCTCGGCTGCTGTTCCACGGTCTGGACCCCAGCGCGTGCCCGCGCTGCGAAACGCCGATCACCACGCAACGCCGCCAGGAAGAGCGCGATGTGCACCGTTGCGCGGTCTGCACCGCCGAGGTCGTCGGCGAGACCGCCAGCGACGAGGAGGTCGAGGCCGAGGCACAGGCGCGTGTCGATGCCAGCAGGGCTGCCGAAGATGCGGCACGGCAGGCGCTGGAATCCGCTGAATCAACCCTCTCCCAACTCACCGCACAGTTGGATGAGGCACAACAGCGATTGCGGGCCGCTGGCTCCACGGACACAGTGCGCCAGCGCATGACTGCAGAGCTTGAGGTGGCGCGGTGGAAGGGCGCGTTGGAGATGGTGCCCGAACTGGCCGAGCACGAGGAAGACCAGGAGTCCACTGTCCTCAAGGTGTTGGCCGCCGCGGACAAGGTGCTCGATCAGGACAGCAAGGCCGCTGCCGCCGCCCTGTTCACCGAACTGAACGCCGAGATCGCTGATCTTGCACGTCGATTCGGGATGAGCGCACTGGAAAGGGTGGAGGTCAACCGGGCCGCGCAGCTGAAGGTGATCAAAGGCGGGGGCGCGCAGTCGTTCTTCGGCAAGCAGAGTCCCGGTGAACAGGTCCGGCTGCGCATCGCCGTTGTGATCGCCTTGCTGCGGGTTGGTGCCAAGCTCGGGATCTCGACCCACCCCGGTCTCGTCCTGATCGACAGCCCCAAGGCCGAGGAGGTACAGGACTTCGACGCGGCCGTCGTCTTCAAGGAGCTCGCGGAGTTGGCCGCGAACAACCACATCCAGGTGCTGATCACAACCGCCGACCGCGAGCTGAGCAAGGCAGTTCTGCCCGCCGACTGCCTTGTCACCGCCGAGGAAGGTGCGCCGCTGTGGTGATCTCGGTATCTCCGCTGCAGCGTCCTGTAGGCGCATGCTCTGCGGCGTTCGACGTGACCGGTCGGAAAAATCGCTCACCATGGCGGTTGTGGACATGACCCGGCTCGCCGAACACCTCGCCGACACGGCGACCGCACGGACTACTGCCACGCTCGCCCAACTCGGAGTGGAGGCGGTAGCCGAGGAGGCAGCCGACATCGCCGCCGGCCCACTGGCTCCGGTGCTGGCGCACGCGCTAGCCCAAGTTGTCGGCGCCGAGACAGCTGGCTGGGAGACCGCCACTGCTAGCTTCATCGATGGCCTGACCGGCCAGCAGAGCCTGCTGGCGCTGGCGGGCAGCCTGGACGAGCTTCTTGCTAGTCCGTCCACAGTGGACACTCAAGGAGTGCAGCTGCACAACGTGTTGCTGCGCGACCTCGCGCCGCTGATCCACTCCAATCCGTTGCTGGCAGCTGGACGTCTCGAAGGCGCCGTGCGTCTGGCGGTGGCCGGTGCCGTCACGCCGTTCGGCATTCTCGGCCACCTCACCGCACCGCCGTCCGACGCTCCCGAGGAGTTCACCGAACGCCTTCCCCGCCTGCTGGGCGCGGCTATGGATCGCTGGGCGAACGAGGCCACCATCGCCACTTCACTGCGCAGCGCGCTGGATCAACTGCGCCACGACGAAGCGGCAGCGGTGGACGCGGCTTTTGAGCTGGCCTGTTACGAGTTGAGATCCGCCCTTGCCGCCGAGACTCTCCCGGCGGCAATGGAGGCGCTCACCACCGCCCGGTCAGGTTTCGCCACCGTCGACGCCGCCGAGGAGGCGCGTCACGATGCCAGGGCATACGCGGCTGCCTGTGATGCGATCCTCGCGTTCGCCGCCCACGACCAGAACCGGTTGACCGACGCCGTCGATCGGCTCACCGCGGCGCTGGACCAGCGCGAGGCATGGTTGAGTGGGATGCACGCGCCGTCGTGGCTTCGGCCTCGACGTGCCGCAGAACTCGCGTGGCAGCGACTCGTGCTCCTGCTCAATGCAGCAGCAGAGCGGTTGTCCGAAACGGTCTGGATGGACGTGTGGGAGGCGCTCGCAACGGTCCTCGACGCGTACGCCCAGGCCCGCACTGTGCGACCGCTGCCCGGCGTGGAAGCGACGCCAGGACTGGCTGCTGTTGTCGAGCCTGCTATCGAGAACGCGATCATGCGTCAGCAGAGTCTGCTTGCGGCGCTTCGCCGCTCGGTCACCGAAGTGTCCAAGTTGGATGCTCCTCCGCTCGACGTCTACACAGGAGAGCTGCTCCTTGCCCGTATTGAGGCAGTCGCTGCACGACAACGTGAGGACCACAGTCATTCGTCGCGCTCCGCAACCGATGGGGACGACGACGAGGAGCCTCACGCGGCCGATACCGCTCGGTTGCACCGTCTGGCACCCGCACTAGTCCATGCTCTTGGCGAGCAGCAGGCCGCTGATCTCGCTGCCGACATCAGCGACGACAATCTCCAGGTTCTCGAAGGGGTCGTGCACAGCAGCGAGCTTGCACGGTCGCGGACTGCGCACCCGGTACTCGATCGCCTCCTTGAGGATCTCCTCCGACAACTCGCCGAGTCACCGCACTTTGTCGGCGAAGTGCGAGACACCTTCGGGCTGCTGCTCGAACAGACCTTGCGGTTCCTGCACAGCCGCGCCGACCTCACGACCAAGACGTGGGGGCTGCACAAGGAGAAGGACAAGGACTACCGCCGCCAGCTCAAGAAGGGCGAACGTCGGCCTGTCGAGGCGGACCTGCAACAGGACTACCATCAGTGGCTCGCAACCGGACAGCTCGGCGGTTTGGTCTCGGTCGAAGCTTCCGACATCGCGACGGGGCGTGCCGACGTCATCGTGACGTTCGGAACCCTTCGGTACCTCACTGAGATCAAGCGCGAACTCGCCAACTCCGCTCCCACCAATCTTGAGGGCAAGTACGTTCGTCAGGCTGCGGAATACGGCAACACCAACGTGCCGTTCGGCCAACTTCTTGTACTCGACCTCACACCACATCCCGACGGCGCGCCACGAGTCGACGAATCGGTCTGGGCCGCCCGCCATCGTCCACCCGGTGCTACAACGGACCGCACTGTGATCGTTGGGGTCGTGGCTGGAAACCGCCCGACACCTCACGATCTGTCTACGTAGCCCGCCAAAGCGGCGCGCCGTCCTTGCCGCAGCAGCCGCCTTTCGACCGAAAGCGGGTCAGCGCGACGCCGGATGAGCCTGTTCGCTCATTGTTTCCGGTTGCGGTTCGTCGGCTGCGCACGCACCGCTGGGACGGAAAGGTTCGGCGAGCTGGGCGAGATAGCCGTTGGGGTAGTGCGGTTTCGCCGCCATGCCAAGGTCGTCGCTGCTGAACCGGCGCTCGGGGTCGTAGGAGTAGGTGCGGAGCAGGTGGTCCCAGATCAGGGTGAACAGTCCGAAGTTGACGTCGCCGATGCCGGCCCATTTCAGGTGGTGGAACCGGTGCGCCTGGTTGAGCGCGAGCACGACGCGCAGACGACCGACACGGTAGTCCACATTGGAGTGCTGGAGGAGGAGTTGGACGGCGACGCACAGCGCGAGCGCGTAGGCGACACTGGTCGGTAGGCCAAGTAGGACCAGGGGCGCTACTCCAGCGGCGGTTTCCAGGGTCTGATGCAGCGGGTGTTTCATTAGACCGTTGAAACCGTAAGCGCGTTTGACGCTGTGGTGCACCGCGTGCAGCCGCCACAGCGCCGGGACTTTGTGGCTGGCCAGGTGGACCAGCGTGATGCCGAGATCAGCCACGAGAACGGCGACGAGCACCTGCAGGATGAACGGCCAGTCGTGGGGCCAGACGCCGTCGATCGAGGCCACTGCAGTGAGCACAGGCAGGGCGGCGACGCTGCCGAGGGTGAGGGTTTCGTTCACCGCGGCGTGGACGGCGTCGCGCCGGTCGTCGTCGTGCGGAGTGTTCCAGTCCTCGCGGTAGGGCAGGACGCGTTCGGCGGTGAACGATGCGGCGATGGCGAGCAGCAGCAGGGCGAGCAGCCAGAGTTTAGAGCCGCCGGAGGCGGCGATGGCAATGCCGGCGCCATTGATGGCCAGGAGCATGAACGGCACGTAGCCGTACCGGACGAGCGTTTTCATGCTGTTGAGCCTGCGGGCAGATCACCCGTTCCACCTTGAACAGACTCGCTAACCCATCTCCGGCACTGGTTCGTGCCAGTGCACGGCGCGAGCCAGGAGTGAGGGGGCGAGGCCGAACATCTCGTGGCAGACGCGGGTGAGGTGGGCGCTGTCGGCGAATCCGGCGGCGTGCGCTGCGTCGGTAAGTGTTGAACCCTGCCGAGCGTGGTCGATCGCCCGCTGCAGGCGTGCCCAGCGGACGTAGGCACGGAACGGGAGGCCGAGTTCGTCGCTGAACAGGTGACCGAGCCGACTGGCCGAGATACCGACCGCCGCGGCGAGCTGTCCCAGGTGGACAGTGTGGTCAAGCATGGTCGGCAGCGCAGCTACCGCGTGCCGTAGCGCTGGGTGCAACGGCACCTGGTCAGGTGTGTCCGCATCGGCGAGCTCGGACAGGATCTGGTCAAGCAGCCCGATCGGGGTGCCGTCGACCGGGAGGCCGTTGTCGAGCAGTGGTTGCGCCGCCGCAGCCCAGGCGGCGACGGAGTCGACGGGCAGTCCGGTGCGCCGCACCCGTGCGGTCAGTGTCTGGCCGAGCAGGCCGTCGGCGTCGATCCATGCCAGCAGTCCCGCCGAGCCGCCGACCATCTCGTGTTCCGCGCCGGACGGAATCACCGCCGCGCGGGCCTGCCGGCCGGTGCCGGCCTCGTCGCGCAGCCGCACCGGCTCGTCGGTGGCGAGCACGAGTTGCACCGCGGCGTGTCGGTGCCGATGGGCGACGCCGACCTGGCCGGTGTAGATCAACCGGCCGGGCCGGAGAGCCACCGTTCCCTGCCACATCGTCAACTCCCGTGAGGGCGGCTGGCCCGCAGGCGACCGATACCGGGCAGGAAGCGGCCGACACGAGAGGCATAGTCGGTGTATGGCGCGCCGTGGACACCGCGGAGGTAGGGCTCTTCGACCAGGCGCACCTGGATCTCGATTCCGATGAGTGTGACCGCCAGGCCGGCGATCGCCACGAGGTTGGGCACCATCAACGCCAAGCCTAGGAACACACTGGCTGCGGCGGTGAAGACAGGGTTGCGCACCAGCCGGAACGGACCGGTGGTCACCAGCGTGGTGTGTTCGCTCTGGTCGACCCCGATCCGCCAGGAGGCGCCCAGCGCCAGCTGGGAACCGAAGGTCGCGAGGATGCCGAATATCACGAGCACGACGCCCAGACCGCGCACAACCGGGTAGTCGACGACGGCCAGCGGCGGCACGCCGGCCAGCGCGGCGACCGGCGCGCCGAGCCCCACCAGCAGGTAGCCGAGGTCAGCTACGGCGAGCCCCCACCATTCCAGCGAGCCGCGTGCCGCCCAGGTGCGCCGGTTGCCGGTGTCGCCGGTGCGGCGGCGCTGGATCAGCGTGCGCACTCCGCCAGCGAGGGCCATGAAGACGACGAACAGGGCCAGGGCTGCGACGGCCATCACCCGTCACTCCCTGTCAGCACCGGCTTCGCGGCCACGCCGAGCAGGTAGTCACCGCTGATCCGGGTGACCGAGCCGAGCACCGCGAGGCCGTGGTGGGCCAGTTGGTCGAGGAACTGGTCGGCGGTGAACCGGTCCTCGGTGGGGTGGTCGAACAGTCGCTGGTAGATGGGGCGGGCCAGGGCGTGGGCGGTGACCTCCTCGAAGTAGAACCGCCCGCCCGGCGTGAGCACCCTGGCGACCTCCGCGATGGCCGCGCGCCAGTCCGGGATGTGGTGGACGATCCCGAAGTCGAACACCGCGTCATAGCCGCCGTCCTCGGCATCCAGCGCGGCGCGCAGGTCGGTCGCGCTGCCCTGCACGAGCCGAACCCGGTCTCCGTAGCGAGCGAGGCGCCGGCCAGCGCGCTCGATCATCGCCGGGTCCAGGTCCACAGCGTCCACACTGCCGGCGCCAAACCGCTCCAGCACCAGCCGCGTCCCGTACCCGGACCCACAACCGATCTCCAGCGCCCGCGCCCCAGGGATCAGCCGCCCGCCGAACCGCAACAGCACCTGAGCCTCGTAGAAGCGCTGCAGCCAGCGCCGGGGCGGGGAATTCACCAGCGCTGTCTCGGCCTTATTCATCAACATGGTCCAACCTCGATTCCATCTCATCTCACTGCTATCATCGCCTTGTGACGATGAATAGCACGGATGGATGCCTCGCGTCGAGCGCGGCAGGGTTGGCCCCGGCCGTGGCGCTGTTCCACAACCTCTCCGACGCCACCCGGCTGGCGATCGTGCAGCGCCTGGCCCGCGGCGAGGCGCGGGTCGCGGACCTGGTGGCCGAGTTGGGGATGGCGCAGTCCACGGTGTCGGCGCACGTGGCCTGTCTGCGTGGACCTGCAGGTGCTGGCACCCCTGAACTCCGGATTTCGGCCCCAAAATCGCGACTAGTTACCAAACGTGGCTGGAAAGCCTCGAACTGTAACCGTGGAGTAAAAAGCGTTGCTTCACTGGGCACCGACTCCCCCTGTACGGTCTCGCCGACCTGGTCGACCGCACCCTCGCCGCCCTCAGCCTGGACGAGGTGACGTTGATCGGCAACGACACCGGCGGCGCCATCTGCCAGGCCGTCCACCCGGACAGGCTGTCGCGCCTGGAGCTCACACCGTGCGACGCGTTCGGCAACTTCCTGCCGCCGCCGATCAAGCACCTCCAACTGTTCGGATGCACCGCCCCGAGGCTCAAGGTCCTCGCCGAATCACTGCGGTACCGGCCGGTGCAGAGCCTGCCGATCGCGTTCGGATTGCTGACCCGACGGCCCCATCCCGGCCGACATCATGCACAGCTACACCGCTCCGCTGCGCGACCACGCCGACGTGCGCCGAAACTTCGCCCAGCTCGTGCGCGCGATCTCCACCAGCTACACCGTGGAGGCGGCCGAGGCTCTGTCCCGGTTCCCGCGTCCGGTACTGCTGGCCTGGGCCCGACAGAACTTCTTCCCCCTCGCCCACGCGGAACGGTTCGCCGGCCGCCTGCCCGATGCCCGGCTGCGGATCATCGAAGACTCCGGTCCCTTCGTCACCGAGGACCAGCCACGTCAGGTGGTCGCCCTCATCGAGGAGTTCCTCGACACCACCGCAGACCGAGCCCGTTGACCCACCCGAGAATCACCGTGCCGAGCAGGGCTTCGCCCTACCCAGAGTTCGTCGTTTCCCGGTCGGCCGGTACGTAGTTCATCCCGAGTTCACGACCGGCGCTGATACTCGCTCGTCCGCAGTCAGCAGCGAGAGGGTTCCGCCATGAATGATCCCGAACGTCCGCAGGTCTCACGACGTCAGCTGGTCAAATACGCCGGTGTCGGAGCGACATTCGTCGCCGCCGGTCCACTGGCGGCAGGTGGCAGCGCATGGGCGCAGGATGCCCCGGAGACGCAAGGGCGCGGCGACGGCCGGCACCGGTCGTGGCGGGCCGGCGACCACCACGTGCACTCCGAGTACAGCGGAGAGTTCGACACATCGGTCACCCCGCCGAGGTTCACCAAGGGCGCCGACGCGGTGTACCCGATCGTCACGAACGCGATCATGGCCAAGTTCTTCGGCTTGACCTGGGCGATGTGCACCGACCACGGTGGCCCGACACACTCGAAGGTCAACCTGGAACTGGCCTACCCCGATCTGCTGCGCTCCCGGCAGCTCGTGCCCGACGTGCTGCAGTTCTGGGGCATGGAACTCGACACCCCAGCCCAGGATCACCACACGCTGATGATCCCGCGCCACGACGGCGAGGCGCAGCAACTGTTCGAGCTGGAGAGCCGGTTCGCCAAGCACGACGCCTTCCCGGCCGACCCGGGCCGGGACACCGAAGCCAAGATGATCGAGTTCCTCAAGGTCGCCAAGGACATGCGGCACAAGCCGCTGGTGATCGCCCACCACGCCTCACGGTCCGCGCGCGGTCTCGGCGTGTACGGGCAGGACACGCCCCGGGAGTTCCGCAACGGCAACAACACCGCGCCGGACGTCTACGTCGGTTTCGAAGGCGCGCCCGGCCACCAAGCGGGGCCGCTGGTCGGTGGCGCACGCGGTTCCTACGGCAACTACCCGACCCACGGTGGCTTCGACCAGATGACCGCGCGGGTCGGCGGGCTGTGGGACTCGCTGCTCGGCGAGGGCAGGAAATGGTGGATCACCGCGACGTCCGACTCGCACGTGCACTGGACGCGCGGCGGCGCGGACTTCTGGCCCGGCGAGTACAGCAAGACCTATGTGCACGCGCGCCAGGACTACGGCGACATCATGGACGCCCTGCGCACCGGCAGGATCTTCGTCACGACCGGTGACCTGATCACCACCCTCGACCTGACCGCGAAGAGCCGGGACCGGTCGGCCGCGGTCGGCGAGACCCTCGTGCTGCGTCGTCGCGACCGCAACGACGTGGAGATCGAGATCAGGTTTCGGCCGCTGCAAGGCAAGAACGCCAACGGCGACCGCCCGCAGGTCCGGCGGGTCGACCTGATCGTCGGCCACGTGACCGGCCTCAGCTCAAACCTCGACGCTGACACCAACCCGACCACCAAGGTCGTCGCCCGGTTCGGCCCGAGCGACTGGCACCGGCAGGGATCCGAGTACGTCATCCGGCACACGCTGCGCAACGTCGACACCGACCTCTACGCCCGGGTCCGCGGCACGAACACCGATGAAGCCGAGCCGCTTCCCGACGGCACAGAGAACCCGTGGACCGACCTGTGGTTCTACTCCAACCCTGTGTTCGTCCGCCTCGGCTGAGCAGCCGGCCCGTTGTCGCTCGTGGATCCCGCCATCGCTGCGTTGCCAGGTGAGGTGAGGGGATCCACGAGCCACAGCAACGTTGTTCGCCGGCTTACCGGACACGTCGCATGGTGAATCGGCCCGTCTGGACGTGGGCCGTGGTGTTCTCCCACCACGATCATCGACATCTAGAACCGGTAGCGCAGCATCCGCGCGAAGTCCCGCAATCCCGGTAGGTGCGCCATGACCCGCATGCCGATTCGTGCGGACGTCGGGAGCCGGTTGATGCCCATCAGTTGCGGGACCCGTAAGGCGTCGAGGCACTCCAGCCGGTCGTGCCAGCCTTCGATCTCGGCGGGGTCGTCGATGCCCCAGTGAAGGTGTGCGCCGGTGGTGCGGATCGCGGGCACCAGTTTCTGCACGCGGATGGCGAGTGTGCCCCAGCTGTCGAACAGCAGCTGTCCGCTGGGGAAGTGCTCGACGATCCGCTGGATGAGCTGTTTGCCGTCCTTCTTGTGCAGATACATGGTCAGGCCTTCGAACACGGCGACGGTAGGGCGGTCGGCTGGCACCCGGGATAGCCAGCCTTCGTCGGTCACCGACGAGCCGATCATGTGGTAGTCGGCCGCGGGCTGGGGTAGCAGACGCGCACGCAGTTCAATCACGTCGGCGTAGTCGATGTCGCACCACCGCACCGAGGGCGGCGGTGCGAGCCGGTGCACTCGGGTGTCCAGTCCGCAGCCTAGGTGCAGCACCGTGGCGTCGGGGTGGGCGGCGAGGAACTCGGCGGTCCAGCCGTCCAGGAACGTGGCCCGCACCCCGACCCCGGCCGCGCTGGTGGCTTTGACCCCGGTCCGCGCCCAGTCGTAGTCGATGCGATCGACGACCTCGGCGGCCACTCGGTCACCGAGGATGGGATCAGGCGCCCTGGCGTCCAGGGCTCGGGCGTACAGCGTCGCGAGGAGTGTTTCTCGCGCGCCACGCAGGTTTACCTTCTCCTGGGGCATGACTGTTCCTGTCTCGATCGGGCGCGGCGGAATCAGGTTGTCTGCGAGCGCTCGGCTTGCAGGGCGCGGCCGGTGAGCCCGTCGCGCAGGGTTGCCCACATCGCCTTGCGGTTGCGGATGAGCAGGATCACGGCGAGCAGCAGGTAGAGCGCGCCCAGGCCGATGCGTTCGATCGCGGCCAGGTCCGGCGGGAGTGTCCAGGCCAGCGCGAACTGGGCCAGGAACAGTCCGAGCAGAGTCCACGCGCCGCGCCGGGACAGCGCTCCGGCGGCGACCAGGGCGACGGCGAACATCGACTGGGCGGCGGTGAGGAACAACTCCTCGCGCTGCAGCGGATCGATCGGCAGCCCGGTCAGCGACCCGGCCGAGATCGCGAACACCAGCGGCAGGATCCCGACCAGCAGCGTCCACTGGTTGATCTTCGAGGAGATCAGCGCGCCGAGCGCGGCGGCGCCGCGCAGCTTCCACGCCAGCAGCAGCACGGCGATGAATTCCGGGGTCTCCGAGGCCAGTGGCGCCACCCACTGGACCAGCAGGAACTGGCTGACCCCGAGCTCGGTGCCGGTCTCCACCAGGCTCTCGGCGAACGGCTCGGCCACGGCCAGGATCACCGCGGCGGCGAAGACCAGCATGCCGACCGCCGACCAGCGGCGGATGCGGGCCGGGCCGGTCGCGATCCGCGCGGCCGGGCCGATCAGCTCACCGCTCTCCTCGTCCTCGTCGTCGTCCTGGTCGACCCGGCTGACCCGTACCAGGTACAGCGCGAAGATCCCGAACAGGACGACCGCGTCGAGCAGGGTGAGGCTGTCGCGCAGCGCGAAGGTCAGCGCGTAGAGGCTGGCCACCGCCAGGTAGGCGATCTCCACGGTCTGCACCGGTTCCAGCCGTACGGCGGAGCGGTCCTCCGGGCGGGTGTCGGGGGCGCGGCGGCGCCGCGCGGCCAGCGCCGCCAGCACGACCAGCGACCAGCCCACGCCGATCAGCAACCGGTTCGCGCCGGTCATGTTGGCCAGCGCCAGCGGGGCGTAGGTCTCCGGATCTTGGCCGGCCTTCCAGGCGAACACCACGTCGACGGCGTATTCGGGCAGCACCGCGATCAGCGCCAACAGGGCCAGCGCAAGCCCTTGTCCGATGTCGCGTTCGGCCAGTTCGGTGCCCCAGCTGAGGAAGAACGCCGCCCCCACCACGGCCGTACCCAACAGCAGGACTGCGAGCACCGCGGGCATCGGCGCCCCGCTGAACCGCAGCACCACTCCGGGGATCGCGGCCACTACCGGCAGGGCCAGCGGCCAGTTCCGGCGCACCGCCCCGACTGCGGTCACGGCCGCCCCTCCGACTTGCGCATCCCCGAGTCGGCCCCGAGGCTCTGCCTGCCGTCCATTACCCCTCCAGAAGTATCGCAATTTGACGTTTACATCGCCGCATGACGATGAATACCATCCGGTGCGACGGCTGTCCATCCGGGATCCCCGATCCAGTGACGACTCACACAGGTCACCGAAATTCACCATGCGGAAGCGCTATCATCGCTTCATGGCGATTAATAGAGTGGAGGCATGCCCGGTCGCGGAAGCCGAGGCGGCCGGGTTGGACGCGGCGGTGGCGTTGTTCCACAGCCTGTCCGACGAGACCCGGTTGACGATCGTGCAGCGGCTGGCTCGCGGCGAGGCGCGGGTGGTGGACCTGGTGGAGCAGTTGGGGTTGGCGCAGTCGACGGTGTCGGCGCATGTGGCCTGCCTGCGTGACTGCGGCCTGGTGGTCGGCCGGCCGCAGGGGCGTCAGGTGTTCTACAGCCTGACCCGACCGGAGCTGATGGACCTGCTGGCCAGCGCGGAGACACTGCTGGCGGCGACCGGCAACGCGGTGGCGCTGTGCCCGAACTACGGCACCGACACCAATATCACGGCCGAAGCCGACCTGATGGACGAGACGAAGGAGACGCTGGCATGAGCGACGCGTGCGGGTGTGGCGACGACGAGCCCCGCGCCACCGGCGAGGAGGCCGAGGAGCACGAGCCGGAACGGCTGTGGGAAGTGAAGGAGTTGCAGTTCGCCGCGGTCTCCGGCGTGTTGCTGCTCGCGGCGTGGATCACCAGCCTGGCGGGCGGTCCAGCGACGGCCGTGACGGTGCTGGAGTGGCTGGCCCTGCTGGCCGGTGCCTACACCTTCGTCCCGTCCACGTTACGGCGGCTGGTCAAGGGCAAGATCGGGGTCGGCACCCTGATGACCATCGCCGCGGTCGGTGCGGTGCTGCTCGGCGAGGTCGGCGAGGCGGCGATGCTGGCCTTCCTGTTCTCCATCAGCGAGGGCCTGGAGGAGTACTCGCTCGCCCGGACCCGCCGCGGCCTGCGCGCGCTGCTGTCCCTCGTTCCGGACGAGGCGACCGTGCTGCGCGACGGGGTAGAGACCGTGGTCGCTCCGGCGGAGTTGCGGGTCGGGGACGTGATGGTGGTCAAGCCCGGTGAGCGGGTCGCCACCGACGGGATCATCCGGGAGGGGCGCACCGCGCTGGACGTCTCGGCGATCACCGGCGAGTCCGTGCCGGTCGAGGCCGGACCCGGCAGCGAGGTGTTCGCCGGGTCGATCAACGGCACCGGCGTGCTGACCGTCGAGGTGACCACCACCGCCGAGGACAACTCGCTGGCCCGGATCGTGCGCATCGTCGAGGCCGAGCAGTCCCGCAAGGGCGCCGCCCAGCGGCTCGCCGACCGGATCGCCAAGCCGTTGGTGCCCGGCGTGATGATCGCCGCCGCGCTGATCGCCGGAATCGGCAGCCTGCTCGGCGACCCGCTGGTGTGGATCGAGCGTGCCCTGGTCGTGCTCGTGGCCGCCTCGCCGTGCGCGCTGGCCATCTCCGTGCCCGTGACGGTGGTCGCTGCGATCGGCGCCGCCTCGAAGCTGGGCGTGCTGGTCAAGGGTGGTGCCGCGCTGGAAGCCCTGGGCCGCATCCGCGGGGTCGCCCTGGACAAGACCGGCACACTCACCGCGAACCGGCCCGCCGTGATCGACGTCGCCACCACCGGCGGCGCCAGCCGGGAACAGGTGCTGGACGTGGCCGCCGCGCTGGAGGCCCGCAGCGAACACCCCCTCGCGAAGGCGATCCTCGCCGCGGTCGACGAAGTCCGGCCCGCCTCGGAGGTCGAGGCGGTGACCGGCGCCGGGCTCACCGGACGCTACGACGGACGCACGGCGCGGCTCGGCCGGCCCGGCTGGCTCGAAGCCGGGCCACTGGCCAGCGACGTGCAGCGGATGCAGGCCGCCGGCGCGACCGCCGTACTGGTCGAGCAGGACGGACAGGTGATCGGGGCGATCGCGGTGCGCGACGAACTGCGCCCCGAAGCCGCCGAGGTCGTCGCCCAGCTGCGCCGCGACGGCTACCACGTCGCGATGCTCACCGGCGACAACCACGCCACCGCCACCGCCCTCGCCAAGGACGTGGGCATCGACGACGTGCACGCCGAACTACGCCCCGAGGACAAGGCCGCCCTCATCAAGCAACTGAGCGGCCAGCGGTCCACCGCGATGGTTGGCGACGGCGTCAACGACGCCCCCGCCCTGGCCACCGCCGATCTCGGGATCGCGATGGGTGCGATGGGCACCGACGTGGCCATCGAAACCGCCGACGTCGCACTCATGGGCGAGGACCTGCGCCACCTGCCGCAGGCGTTCACCCACGCCCGCCGTGCCCGGTCGATCATGCTGCAGAACGTCGGCCTCTCGCTGGCCATCGTGGTCGGGTTGATGCCGCTGGCGCTGTTCGGGGTGCTCGGCCTGGCCGCCGTGGTGCTGGTGCACGAGCTAGCCGAGGTCGTCGTCATCGCCAACGGCGTCCGCGCCGGCCGCACCAAGCCACTCGCGATCACCACGGGCGACCGCCCGGCACCACGGGCGCAGACCGCGGCGACGGTGGGGGCACCTTCGTGACCACCGACCACACCACCCGCGCTGCGAAGGTGACGCGGTCACGGCTGGTTCTGGTGGCCGTCGCGGTGGGGCTGGCCGCGCTCGACCTGGGCCTGAAGGCCTGGGCCGAGCGCGGCCTCACCGACGGCCGGTACGTCGACCTCGGCGTGATCCAGCTGCGGCTGGCGTTCAACCCCGGCGTGGCGTTCAGCCTCGGCGACACCCTGCCCGCCTGGCTCCTGCTCACCATCACCGGCCTGATCATCACCGGACTAGCCATCTACACCTGGCGCTCCGCCCGCACCGGCACACTGCCCATGCGGCTGGCGCTGGCCGTGATACTGGCCGGCGCGGTCGCCAACTTCGTCGACCGCGCCACCGACGGGGTCGTCACCGACTACCTGCACACCGGCTGGTTTCCCACTTTCAACGGTGCCGACGTGTTGATCACCCTCGGCGCCGCCGCCCTGATCCTGGCCACCCTGCACGCCGAACGCCGCGCCAAGGACCGCGCCGAGGCGGGCGGCTCGTGACAGCGCAGGGTGAGGACCGGCTCGTCCGGCGTGGGCTGGCGCTGGCCTGGTTCATCGTCGTCTGGGATCTCATCGAAGGCGTCGTCGCCGTCACCGCCGGGCTGGTGGCCGACTCCATCGCCCTAGTCGGGTTCGGGATCGACTCAGCGATCGAGGTCTTCGCCGCCTCGGTGGTGATCTGGCAACTGCGCGGCGGCGCCCACGCCCGGCAGCGACCCGCGCTGCGCATGATCGCGATCACCTTCTACGCGCTCGCCGCCTACGTCGCCTTCGAGGCAGTGCGCGACCTGATCACCCAGGACAAGGCAGGCGAGTCGCTGGTCGGCATCGTGCTCAACGTGGTCGCGCTGATCGTGATGATCCCGGTCGGGCTCGCCCAGCGCCGCACCGGACGGGCACTGCGCAACCCCGTCCTGGTGGCGCAATCGACCGAAACCTGGATGTCCAATGCACTGTCGATCTCGGTGCTCGCCGGTCTCGGACTCAACGCCGCCCTCGGCTGGTGGTGGGCCGACCCGGTCGCCGCGCTCGTGGTCGCCGCGCTCGCCGCCTGGTCCGGCTACGAGGCCTGGGAAGAAGCCGGGGAACCGCAACAACACTCCACGGAGTCGTGATGCACACCTTGCGCCTCTTGCTCGACGCGCGCCGCGCACACAAGCACGGCCCAGATGCTCTGCTTCGCCGGCAACGCGATCGCCTCGCCGAGATCGTGACCCACGCGCGCAGCCGGTCGGCCTATTACCGTGAGCTCTACCAGGGGCTGCCCGAGCGGGTCACCGATCCAACCTTTCTGCCGGTCGCCAGCAAGAAACAGTTGATGCCCCGGTTCGACGACTGGGTCACCGACCCGGCGGTCACGCTCACGCACGCTCAGACGTTCGTCGACGACCCCTCCCGGATCGGCGAGAAGTTCCTCGGCCGCTACACCCTGCTCACGACATCGGGCACCACCGGTACCCGCGGCCTGTTCCTGCTCGACCGCCGCTCGGTGGCCGTGACCACTGCGCTCAGCACGCGGATGCTCGGCTCCTGGCTCCGTCCCGCCGGCGTGGCGCGGATCGCCGCCCGTGGTGGGCGTATCGCCATGGTCAACGCCACCGGTGGGCACTTCGCCTCCGCGGTGGCGGCGGCCGGGCTGCGCCGCAACCCGTTGCGGCGCCGCCGTATCGGCGTGTTCCCGGTCCAGCTGCCGCTACCGGAGTTGGTGGCCCGGCTCAACACCTTCCGGCCCGCCATCCTCGCCCCCTACGCCACCACCGGCGCGCTGCTGGCGAACGAACAGCAGGCCGGACGCCTGCACATCGACCCCGTCCTGGTCGTTCTGTCCGCCGAAGGCCTGCCCGCCACCGAATACGACCGCATCGCCACCGCGTTCGGCGCCAGCGTCCGGCAGGGCTACGCCGCCACCGAATGCCCCTTCCTGACCTACAGCTGCCGCGAGAACTGGCTGCACATCAACAGCGACTGGGCCATCCTCGAACCCGTCGACGCCGACCATCAACCGGTCCCGCCCGGCCAGCAGTCCCACACCACTCTGCTGACCAACCTCGCCAACCACGCCCAGCCCATCCTGCGTTACGACCTCGGCGACGCCGTCCTCCTGCGGCCCGACCCCTGCCCGTGCGGCGACCCGCTGCCCGCCATCCGCGTCCACGGCCGCACGGCCGACCTGCTCACCTTCCCCACCCACGGCGGCGGGCAGGTCACCATCACCCCTCTCACCCTCAGCGCCCTGCTCGATCACGTCCCCGGCATCGACTTGGCCCAGATCGTGCAAGCCTCACCCACTGAACTCCGGATCCGCCTGCGAGCCAAGGCCGACGCCGACCCTGAACAGGTCTGGCAGGCCGCCCGCACCGAGATCGACCGCCTGCTGACCGACCACCACCTCGCCCACGTCACCCTCACCCGCGCCGACGAACCACCCCAGCAGACCACCGGCGGCAAGTACCGCCCGGTCATCCCACACACCACGTCGCCTGGCGACATTGGGACAAAAGCATGACCGGCAACTGGCTCTGCACGCCCGTCGGTGTGTGGCCCGTCGACCACAACTCGGTATGCCCGGCAGCGCGGCGGTGCCCGTGCGGTGGACCACAAAGTGGGTAAGGATGACGTCATGTCCGTGTTGCGGATCGCACTGGCCCAAGTCGACCCGACCGTCGGCGCCCTGGCGCGCAACGCTCTGTTGATCGTCGACTGGACGCGGCGGGCCGTCGCCGCAGGGGCTGACGTGGTGGTGTTCCCGGAGATGGCGCTGACCGGCTATCCAGTGGAAGACCTGTGTCTGCGCCAATCCTTCGCGCACGCGTCCCGGGCCGGGGTGGACGGCCTGGCGGGCCGGTTGGCCGACGCCGGCTGCGGTGCAGCGCTGGTGTACGTCGGCTACCTGGATCGTGACGAAGAGGGGCCGCGCAACGGCGTGGCCGCGTTGTTCGGTGGTGCGGTGGTGGCCCGGCAGTTCAAACACCACTTGCCCAACTTCGGTGTCTTCGACGAGCACCGGCACTTCCGTCCCGGCCGGACCCTGGAGGTGCTGCGGCTGCACGGTGTGGACATCGGCCTGGCCGTCTGCCAGGACCTGTGGGAGGACGGCGGCCCGATCGCGGCCCTCGGCCAGGCCGGCGTCGACCTGGTGGTCTCGCCGAACGCCTCGCCCTACGAACGGACCAAGGACGACATCCGGCTGCCGCTGGTGGCCCGGCGCGCCGCCGAAGCCGGTGCCCCGCTGGTCTACGTCAACCAGGTCGGCGGCCAGGACGACCTCGTGTTCGACGGCGACTCCTTCGTCGTGACGTCCGACGGCGCGCTGCACACCCGCGCCCCGCAGTTCGTCGAGGACCTGCTGCTGGCCGATCTCGACCTACCCGCGGGCGGGCACGAGGCTCAGGGGGAGTTCCACGGGCTGCGACTGCGGCGGCAGGTCCTGACCCACGCGCCGCCGCGGCGCCGGGCAGCACCCGCCGCACCGATCATCAGCGAGCCGCTGTCCGACGAGGCCGAGATGTGGGCCGCCCTGGTCCTGGGCCTGCGCGACTACGTGGTCAAGAACGGGTTCTCGACGGTGGTGCTGGGCCTGTCCGGCGGCATCGACTCGGCGGTGACCGCGGCCATCGCGGTCGACGCGCTCGGCCCCGACGCGGTGTTCGGGGTGTCGATGCCCTCGGCGTACTCCTCGCCACACTCCCGGTCGGACGCGACAGAGTTGGCCCGCAGGCTCGGCTGCCACTACCGGGTCGAGCCGATCGCCGACCTGGTGCGCGTCTACATCGAGCAGCTCGGCCTGACCGGAGTCGCGGAGGAGAACGTGCAGGCCCGCGTGCGGGGCATCCTGCTCATGGCATTGTCCAATCAGGACGGTCACCTCGTGTTGACCACCGGCAACAAGACCGAGCTCGCGGTCGGCTACTCAACGCTCTACGGCGACACGGTCGGCGGCTTCGCGCCGATCAAGGACGTGTTCAAGACCGAGGTGTGGCGGCTGGCCCGGTGGCGCAACACCACGGCCGTCGAGCACGGCGGCACCCCGCCCATCCCGGAGAACTCGATCAGCAAGCCACCGTCGGCCGAACTGCGCCCCGGCCAGGCGGACGCCGACTCGCTGCCCGACTACCGGCTGCTGGACGACATCCTGGACCACTACGTCCACGCCGACCGCGACCGCGCCGACCTGCTCACCGCCGGCTTCGACCCCGAGGTGGTCGACCAGGTGATACGCATGGTGGACCGCGCCGAATACAAGCGCCGCCAGTACCCACCCGGCACCAAGATCACCGGTAAGGCGTTCGGACGCGACCGCAGACTGCCCATCACCAACGCGGGCACGGTGCCCGGACGGCGATCAGGCAACCGAGTCCAGCACATCGCTTGATACCTGCACACCCGCGATCGGCCTCCGCCCACGCAGTCAGCGCACACCACCGGCCAGACTCCTGGTACGTCGATGCCGAAATCTTGTAACTCCCCGTCCGCCTATTGATCGTCTCGTCAGTAGTCTTTCAACTTAATTGACTCCTCGGCGACGACTTTGCCCCATGTCCTCTTCATGACGAATAGTGCCACGGCGTGAATGGACATCAGCTTCATCACTCGGTTGCGGGCCCACAGCGACTGGCGGACGGTCTCGCGCGGCGGCTGGACGAGGCCGGCTGCGGTGAGGTGCTCGCCTACGGCGGCTACCTCGACCGCGACGAGGCCGGGCCGCGCAACGCGGTGGCCGCCTACCATCGCGGCGCGGTGGTGGCCCGCCAGGTCAAGCACCACCTGCCCAACTACGGGGTGTTCGACGAGCACCGCCATTTCCAGCCCGGCCGTGCCCTGGACATCGTGCGGTTGCACGGGATCGACATTGGTCTGGCGATTTGCCAGGACCTCTGGGAGGACGGCGGCCCCGTCACCGCGCTCGGCGCGGCCGGCGTCGACCTGGTGGTCGCGCCCAACGCCTCACCCTACGAGCGGTCCAAGGACGACCTGCGGCTGCCGCTGGCCGCCCGGCGGGCGCGCGAAGCGGGTGCACCGCTGGTGTATACCAACCTGATCGGTGGGCAGGACGACCTGGTGTTCGACGGTGACTCGTTCGTCGTCGCGGCCGATGGCACCCTGCTCGCGCGCGCCCCGCAGTTCGTGGAGCACCTGCTGCTGACCGACCTCGACCTGTCCACCGGAGGGCACACCGCAGAAGGAGAGTTCCACGGCTGCGGGTGCGGCGGCACGGGCTGAGCAACCAACCCCTGTCGCGCGCCGAACCGATCGCCGGACCGGTGATCAGCCAACCGCTGTCCGACGAGGACGAGGTGTGGTCCGCGCTCGTGCTGGGCTTGCGTGACTACGTGCACAAGAACGGGTTCCGGTCGGTGATCCTGGGACTGTCGGGCGGCATCGACTCGGCCATGACCGCGGCGATCGCGGTGGACGCGCTCGGTCCGGACGCGGTGCACGGGGTGGCGATGCCCTCGGCGTACTCCTCGCGGCACTCGCTGTCCGACGCAGCCCAGTCGGCACGGCGGCTGGGCTGCCACTTCCGGGTCGAACCGGTGGCCGACATGGTGGAGGTCGTCGACCAGCTGAAGCTGGCCGGTTCCGGGCTCGCCGAGGAGAACGTCCAGGCCCGCGTCCGGGGCGTGCTGCTCATGGCACTGTCCAATCTGGACGGTCACCTGGTGCTGGCGACCGGGAACAAGACCGAACTCGCGGTGGGCTACTCCACCATCTACGGCGACGCGGTCGGCGGCTTCGCGCCGATCAAGGACGTGTTCAAAACCCACGTGTGGAGCCTCGCCCGGTGGCGCAACGCCGAGGCGACCACACGTGGCGAGATTCCGCCCATCCCCGAGAACTCGATCACCAAGCCGCCCTCGGCAGAACTGCGCCCGGGACAGCTCGACACCGACTCGCTGCCCGACTACCACCTGCTGGACGACATCCTGGACGACTACGTGGAAGGCGACCGCGACCACGCCGACCTGGTGGCGGCCGGGTTCGACCCCGAGGTGATCGAGCAGGTCGTGCGCATGGTTGTCTTTGCCGGGGTAGTCCGGCTCCACTCCTCCGGCCGTTCTCGGCCCCACCATTGGTCGCCTCCAAAGAAGCAAGGTCGAGCGGGAAGCTCTGCACTGGGCTGATTTCCGCGCCCGGCTTCCGGTTGGGCAGGTGGGGCCGGGTGCCGCCGGATTCGGCGGAGAAGTGGGGCCAGAACTGGCCGGAGAAAACACTTGGTGGACCGCGCCGAGTACAAACGCCGGCAGTACCCGCCCGGCACGAAGATCACCCTCAAGGCGTTCGGTCGGGATCGTAGACTGCCGATCACCAGTACCTGGGGCCACGGCCACAACCAGCCGACGGTCGCCCACCACTGCGTAGGCCCAGGCCGGACCGTCGTCGGCGAAGTGTGACTGACGGATATTGATCCTGGTCACCGGGGTGATCACGATCGCCATCGCGGTGGCCACCGTGCTCGGCCGCCGGCGCCGCCCTCGTGCTGGGCGGCGCGCTGGCCAACGTGCTTGACCGGGCGCCTGATGGCGCGGTCGCAGACTTTCTCGACCTGGGCTGGTGGCCGGTGTTCACCCTCGCCAACACCTTCATCACCCTCGGTGCCGCCGTCCTCATCTGGGGCGCTGTCCGGGCACGCAAACCGCAAGACGATCCGACGGAATCGGTGACAGCGAACCGGCGCGACCCGGCTGCGCAGCATCGTGACGATGCGCGGTCAGCCGTTGCCTCCGGTCGGCCCGGCGGTCAGGTACCGGTCCACCGTGCGCCGGACCTCTTCGGGCGAGCGAAACGGCGTCGGCGGGTCGACCCGCCGGACCGCACCCTCGGGCAGCACCACATAGCTCACCGGCAGGAACGCGGGCAACTGCAGTGCCCTGCGGATCGTGCCCTCCGTGTCGTGCACGGACGGAAACCGCACGCCGAGGTAGGCCAGCAGGTCCAGGCCGTCCGCGGGCTCGCTCTGTACTTGGACGCCGAGCACCGGGACCGCCCCGGTCGACATCGAGTACGCATCGAGGACCGGCAGTTCCTCCCGGCACGGCTGGCACCAGGTGGCCCATACGTTGATCAACGCCGGCTTGCCCGCCAACGCCGCACCCAGATCGACCACGGAACCGTCCCCGAGACAATCCCCCTTCACGTCCTTGAGCGGCGCGGAAGCCGCGGCTCGCGGCACGGGTCGCGGACAGGGACGGAGTGCGGCTTCGGCACGCGCCTGAGCCAGGTCGGGCACGACTCGGCTTGGTGCCTGGCCGGACGGCGCCGTTGCACCGCCCTGCTCGTGCCCGTCACGTGGCCACAACGCCACCGCGCTGGCGAGTACCAGCACGACCGTGACGAGGACCCATCGGCGTGTGTGCGTCATCAGAGCAGTGTCATCCAGTAGGTCCAGAAGGCTTGTAGCACGGCCAGGGCGGTGGCCAGGTACCACAGGGTGAGCACCACGCCGTGGTACTTGATCACCATGGTGCTGGCGCGTTGTGATCCCACCGGGGCGGGCAGGTGTCCGTGGTGCAGGTTGTGCAGGGTGGTGTACCAGAAGATCGGGATGGTGACCGCCCAGACGACCATGCAGTACGGGCACAGTGCGCCGATGACGTAGAGACTCTGGTAGATCAGCCAGTGCACGAACAGGACACCGAACAGCGTGCCGGCCTGCAGCCCGAGCCAGAACCAGCGGGGCAGGCGCGCACCGCCCAGCAGCGCCACGCCGACAGTGGTGACCACTGCGAAGCCGACGATTCCCAACAGCGGGTTGGGAAACCCGAACACCTCCGCCTGCGCCGTGCGCATGATCGAGCCGCAGCTCAGGATCGGGTCGATGCTGCAACTGGGGATGTAGGCGGGGTTGCGCAGCAAGGCGATCTTCTCGACCGTCAGCACCGCGGCAGCCAGCAGACCGATCATGCCGCCGATCGTCAGCAACCAGGGCAGCAGTCGCGTGGTGAACGGCTGCCGTTCAGTACGAGGCAGTACACCCGATCCGGTGCTCATTTCGTCAGTGCCTCGTCGAGCGCCGTCTTGAGTCCTTCGTAGGACGGCGTTCCCTGGAACTTCGTGCCGTTGATGAAGAACGTCGGCGTGCCCTGCACGCCGACGGCTGTGCCGTCGGCGCGGTCCTTGCGCACCCGGTCGAGGGTGGCCTGCGCGTCCAGGTCGGCTTCGAACTTCGGCATGTCCAGCCCGAGGTCGCGGGCGAAGCCCAGGAACGTGGCCCGGTGCGAGGTCTGCTGGTCGCCCCACTGCGGCTGGGTCTCGAACATCCTGCGGTACATCGGTTCCAGCTTGCCCTGCAAACCAGCCGCCTCCACCGCGCGCGCGGCGAGCTCGGCGTTGCGGTGGCTGGGAATCGGGAAGTACCGCATGACGAAGGTCACCCGGTCGCCGTACTCCGCGCGCAGCTTCTCCACGCCGGGGAACGCCGCCCCGCAGGCCTCGCATTCCAGGTCGAGGAACTCCACCACGGTCACCTTGCCGTCAGCGGCGGTTGACAGCCGATGGCTGTCTGGCCGGACCAGCACCGAGGCCGGTGCCGTGGGCGTGCCGCCGCTCGGGCCGGCCTGCGCGGGCGCAGATGGGCTGTCGGGGCGGGCGAACAGGATCAGCGCACCCACCACCGCCACCACGACGGCGATTACCGTCAACGAGATCCTGGTATTGCTCGTCATGTCATACCTTCACATCGGGTTTGGCCGGGCAACCCACGGGCCGGGTCAGAGGGGGGTGGTGAATCCGGCGATCGGGCCACGCATGTAGGCCACTAACGTGCCCCACAGGCCGGTCACCAGCAGTACCCCGACCGCGAGCAGCAGAACTCCACCGGTGATCTGGACAGCCCGGGTGTGCCGTCGAAGCCACCCGGCGGTGGTCAGCGCCCAGCGTGCGCTCACCGCGAGCAGTACAAATGGCAGCCCCAGCCCGAGGCAGTAGGCCAGTACGAGCAGCACGCCCCGCCACACGGCGGGCCCGGCTTGCGTTCCGCTGGCCAGCGCGATGACGCCGGCCAGGGTCGGGCCCAGGCAGGGGGTCCAGCCCAGGCCGAACACCGCGCCCAGCACCGGCGCTCCCCACAGTCCGCGCTGCGGGCGGTGCCGCAGCCGAACCTCGCGCTGCAGCGCGGGGATGAACCCGAGGAAAGCCAGGCCCATCGCGATGGTGACCACGCCGCCGATCCGCTGCAGCAACTGCTCGTTGGCCAGCAACGCGTCCGACACCCCGAGGACGGTGAGCACCGCCGCACCGAACACGACGGTGAACCCGAGCACGAACAGCAGCGCGGCTCCGGCGACCCGCCACCGGTCGCGGCGCCGCCGCACCGGTTCCTGCTCGTCAACGGCCGGGGCGTCCGCGCCGACCAGCCCCGCCAGGTAGGCCAGGTAGCCGGGCACCAGGGGGATACAGCAGGGCGAGGCGAAGGAAATCGTGCCGGCAGCCAGCGCCACCAGCGCGGCCACTACCAGCGGTCCTGAAATCGCCAGGTCGGTCAGGCTCACGACGGGCCACCGGCTCGAACAGGTTCCGCGGCGACGCGCTGCACCACCGGCAGCAGGTCCTCCTCCAACAGCGCCGTCAGGAACACCGCCGCCACCCGGCGCTCACGATCGAGAATGATCGTGGCGGGCACCACGTTGCGCGGGAGACCCTTGAGCGCCAACAGGGAGCGACCCGCTGGATCGTAGAACGACGGATAGCTGACCTTGAAATTGGCGACGAAGTCCTCGGCGGCGCTCCGGACCTCGTCGCGCACGTTCACGCCGAGAAATTGCACGCCCGACTCCTTGGTCTTGGCGTACACGTCTTCCAGTTCGCCGGTCTCGGCCCGGCACGGGCCGCACCAGGATCCCCAGACGTTGAGCACGACGACCTTGCCCGCATAGTCCGACAGCTTCAGCTGACGGCCCCGCTCGGTGAGGCTCTCGCCCGACATGTCCGCGACCATGCCGCGCTGCTCGGGCGGATCGTAGAAGATCCTGGTCTGCCCGCCGGGCGCGACGAACTCGAACCCGCTGCCCGTGGCCACCGCGTCCGTCCCGGTGCTGCAACCGGTCACAGCCAGCAGGACGGTGGACGCGATGACGCCGCCCCACCGCCGCCGACGGGCGGCGTTCGCCCGCCGATGCGGAGCAACGTGGCCGATCGGCAGCTTCGACGCGTGGCGCGACGTTGCTGATCGGGGCTCGGCTGGCCGCACCCCAGCACCACGGTCGCGCGTGACTACGTCAACGGACGGACGACCCTGTCCGGGCGACAGACGTTCGCCGACAACCGACTCAACGGCAATGGGACTCACAGCACTGTTCTCCAACGAGCCTGGAAGGTGGACAAAGGGCGGCATGGTCACCGGGAACCGGTGGCCTCACGTCCCGAGCAGCGGCCCCAAGACGTGGGCAAGCCGCTCTGCTACGTCCGCAACACGCAGAGCTGCTCCAGCCGCGGTGCCCGGAGCCGAACCGATCGCCCGGTTCGGGCCAGGCCCGTTGTCGGCGGGGAAACGAACGCGCCAGGCCGACGCAGCCCGACGACCGCGAACAGCACCGCCAACAGCACCGTCAGGCACAACTGGATCAAACCGCCACGATCGTCGGTCGAGCCGGTGACATCGAGCGCGGCCTCGTCACCGCTGGGCTGCAACGCGAACGCATCCACGACCATCACCGACATCGGGCCGGCGACAGGGCACGCCACGCACGGAGCCGCCGTCGCCACTCCGCCATCACACAGCGAGCCCTGCAACAGAACGATCCCGGCGGCGATAGCGAGCACAGCGACCAGCCGTGCGAGCGTCGCTCGCACGGCCATCCGGGGGCCCGCCCTGTCAACCACGCGCACCAGGTTAATCGGGACGGAACTCGACCAGCCGCACACCCCTCGCCCGCATGTAAAGCCGTCGCGCGACGACCATCAGGTCGTCGCCAGCCACGTCGACACGCAGCCGGACGAGTATCCGCGCCGACTTTGAACTCGACATGATCAACGCTGGAAACAACGGCAACTGCGCACTCGCGGACGTGGAAGGCGCGTGGCTCTGACTGGCGAGTGACTGTGGCCGGCCGCCGCCTGGGCTACGAAACGGAGCGTGGGTGACGGGAGCGCATGAGATGGTGGGTCATCACGGGCTCCTGGCGAGAACTGGTCACGCCGCCCGCTCTTCATGGTCGGAGGAACGTCGCGCCGCGGCGAGCAGCAGCCGCAGATCGTGGCGTTGCAGGATGAACAACACCCCGGCGACCAGGATGTAGATCGCCGAGATGATGTATCGGGCCTGCTGGTCGGGCAGGACGAACTGGGCGGCGAACAGGCCGAGCAGCAGCAGGGCCTTGCCGCCAGTGAGGCGCAGGCCGGCCAGCACGGCGACGCCGAGCACGGTCTGGGCGGTGGTGAGGACGAACTCCTCGGTCTGGCGGGCGTCCATCGACAGGCCGGCCGCGTCGCCGCCACCGAGGTAGTAGGCGATCGGCAGACACGCGATCAGCAGTGTCCACTGGTTGAGCTTGGCGGCGAGCAGGGCGCCCATGCCGTCGTCGACCCGACCCCACAGCGCAAAGGATGGCCAGGCGTGACGGGTCCGCGAGGCCGCGGAACAACGCGGCCTCGCGGGTCACCGCACGGACCTCACGTCCGGCAATGTGATCGGTACACACCTAAGTGATCGGGTGTCGACACGCGGTTCGAGGACACGCTGACCACGCTCCCTGCCGAGGCTGTCGCAGCGGCCAACCCACACCAGTCCTGCGGGCCGAGTGGATTCCGTCCCAGTCACGCGCGTGGGGTGACGTCGCCGATGATGAATCGGCTGCGGGGCAGGGCGGGCAGCTTCGAACAGTCGATCCGCAGGTCCTGCGCCGGCACGGTGTAGTCGATCCGCCGGACCAAAACGTCCACGGCGACCTTCATCAGTGCGATCGCGACGGGTTCGCCGGGGCAGCGGTGGGTGATGGTGGGATCCCCGCCGCCCTGCGGGATGAAGGTGAACGGGTTCGGATCGCCGGGACGGAAGCGTTCCGGCCGGAACTTCTCCGGTTCCTTCCACACCAGGGGGTCGTGATTGGTGCCGTGCAGATCCAGCAGCACCCGCCGCCCCGCCGGAAACCGGTAGCCGTTCCAGTCGGCGTGGTCGCGAACCAGGGCGGTGACGAACGGGAAGAAGGGGTAGAACCGCCGGACCTCCTGAACGAACATGTCCGCCTCACCGTCCTGGCCGGCCTCCAGCCTGCGCCGCCACACCGGATGCTCGTGCAGGGCCTGGGCGACGAAGGTGATGTAGACCGCGACCGCCACGGTCGGACGCAGCACGTTCAGCAGTTCCACCGCGGCCAGCCGCGGACTCAATAGCTCGCCGTCCACACTCCGGTGCCACGCGATGACGTGGGCGGCGGACTGCTCTGGTGGTTCGAGCCGTCCGGCGCGGATCTCACCGATCGCATCGGCGATCCACCGCTCGGCCGACGTGCGGGCCCGGCGCGACCACCAGTGCTGGGGGCCGGTCGATCCAGCGTACTGGAACATCGCGGTGAGTTCCCGCGTCCGCCGGTCGACCTCGGACTCCGCGAGCGGCACCCCCGACCAGGCGCAGACCGAGCGGGTCAGGATCTCGCGGAGCTCGTCGTAGAGCACGACGGAGTCCTCCGACGCCCACCTGACGGCCCTGGTCGCGCCAGCAATCGGCCATTAGCGCCGACAGGTGGCTAATGCGCTCGACGGTCATCAACGCCAGGAACATCTGCTTACGGTGACGGTGCGCGTCACCGTCCAGCCCTTGCACGCCGCCCTGTCCGAACAGGGTCTTCTGCAGCCGTGCAGGCGCCGCCCCGCGACGTGTGAACCGGCCCGGGTCGTAGAAGAACTCCGCCGCCTCCGGCCCCGTCATGCAGATCGTCTTCTGCAGCGCGAGCCGGGTCTCGAACAGGCGCGTGCGGTAGCGGCGGCACCGTGTCGAGATGAACTCGTAGGGATGGCGGATCAACGCGAGCGTGCTGTCCGGCATCGTGTCACGCGGAATCCTGGGCATCAGTCATCCTTCCTGCGCGCGGCGGTCATCGCCCTGCCGGCGGAATACCCCTGCCCGGGCCGAGGTAACCGCCGCGGTGCGTGCGCGGCGGCGTAGCACGCGATGACGGCGAGGCGGCCGGGTCGCCATGCCGGTGAAGCCCACGTCCGGGCGGCGCGCTTGATCGCTCCCGTTGTCGTGACGACCAGGCCCTCCGGGCGGGGGCATCCGCGACAGACCGCGGAGCCTCGCCCACGTCGCGGTGGACGGCCGTCGGCGGAACGGCTCAATCACATGTCGGGGCCCGATATCATAGGTGTATGCCGATCACATTGCCCGACGTGGAGGCTGGTGCGGTGACCCGCGCGGCCGCGTTGTTCCGCAGCCTGGGAGACCCGAAACGCCTGGCTATCCTGCTCGAATTGCGCAAGGGGGAACGACGGGTGGTCGACCTGGTCAACACGGTCGGACTGTCGCAGGCCACGGTGTCGGGTCATCTGGCCTGCCTGCGTGACTGCGGCCTGGTCGACTACCGGCCGATGGGGCGACAGTCGTTCTACCGGCTGACCGCCCCGGACCTCGACGAGGTGCTGCGTGGTGCGGAGGCGGTGCTCGCGAGCACCGGTGACTCGGTGGTGCTCTGCCCCAATTACGGCATCGCGACGACCGATTCTGAGCGGGTGTCGTGAGCTCTGGTGGGATGGCGCGGGCCACGGCCGGCCACGCCGGACGGCGGCGGTCTGCTCTCCTGGTCGCCGCGGGCGTGTTCCTGCTGGTCGACCTGCTGCTCAAGTGGTGGGCCGAGGCCGACCTGCCGGGCCGGGTCATCTCCCTCGGACTGATCGACCTGCGACTGGCGTTCAACCCCGGAGTGGCGTTCAGTCTCGGCGCCGGCATGCCGTCCTGGATCGTGCTCACCATCACCGGACTGATCAGCGCGGGCGTGGCGGTATTCGCCTGGCGAGAAGCACCCAAGATCCCGCTCGCGGGCAGCCTGGGACTGGCGGCCGTTCTCGGCGGAGCACTCGGCAACGTGATTGACCGGGCCGGTGACGGCGTGGTCACCGACTACCTGCACACCGGCTGGTGGCCCACGTTCAACCTCGCCGACGTGTTCATCATCTGCGGCGCCGGTCTGCTGCTGCTCGCCACCGCGTTCCAACACCGGCCGGCAGGCCAGTCCGACGGGATGAAAACCCGCCGCACATCGAGGTAGCGAACACTCCATTCATCGTTGATGTCCGTTTATCATTGCCAACTGACGATGCATTTGTCCGCCTATGACAGGAACGGGAGTGGCGCCGTGGGCGACGCCCGCTGCTGTGAACCGAGGTGGTCGGCTTGTCCACCGGGCTGACACCGACCGGGTCCGATACGTCATCGGCAGTGATCAGCGCGCCACGAGCCGGATCGACCGGCCGCGTCCTGGCCACGCGAGTGATCGCGACCGCCGTCGCCGGTGTGCTGCTGTACGCGAGCTATCCGCCCCGGTCGTGGTGGTGGCTGGCGCCGGTGGGGTTCGCGATCCTCGGCTTGGTCCTGCGGCGCTGTCGTGCCCGCGGCGGTGTCGGCTACGGCGCCGTGTTCGGTCTGGCGTTCTTCCTACCGCACCTGCGCTGGATCCAGGACTTCCTCGGCGCCGAGTTCGGCCCGGCTCCGTGGCTGGTCCTGTCCGGGGTGATGGCACTGTTCATCGCCGCGGCCTGCGCACTGATGACACTGGTGGCCCGATTGCCGGGCGCGCCGGTGTGGATGGCGCTGGTGTTCCTGCTGCAGGAGACGGTCCGTGCCCGGTTTCCGCTCAACGGCTTCCCGTGGGGCCGCGCGGCATTCGGCCAGGTGGAAGGACCGCTGCTGGCGCTGGCGTCGATCGGTGGCGCCCCGCTGGTGTCCCTCGCCGTCCCGCTCACGGGTTTCGGACTGGCGGCGCTGGTCATCTGGCTGCGTCAGGGTGGCTCGCGACGGGCGCGCGGCTGGATTCCCCCGACCGCGGCGGCCGTCCTACCTCTCGCCGCCGCCCTGGCGCTGTGGCCGGCGATCGGCACCGAGGCGCAGACCGGGACCCGCACTGTGGCCGTGGTGCAGGGCAACGCCCCGAACGTCGGTCTCGGACTGCTTCACCAGCGGGCGACCCTCCGCGACAACCACCTGCGGGCCAGCCGCGACCTCGCCGCCCGTGTCCGCACGGGCGCCGTGCCACGGCCCGACCTGGTGGTGTGGCCGGAAACCGCGACCGCGATCACCGGCGACGATCCGGCCATCGATCAGGCGGTGACCGACCTGGGGGCGCCGAGTTTGATCGGGGCACTGCACCGGCTGAACACCGGCCAGGACGAGAACGCGGTGATCGGATGGGACCCGCGCACCGGCCCCGGCCCCCGCTATGCCAAACAAGAACTCGTTCCCTTCGCCGAGTACGTACCGTGGCGGCCGATCGCGCGCTGGTTCACGCCGTTCGCCGACACCGGCGACCTGCGGCCGGGCACCCAACCCGGCGCGCTGGACATCGCCGGCACCCGGCTGGGCGTGGCGATCTGCTACGAGGTGGCCTATGACGCCATCCTCCGCGAGAGTGTGCGAACCGGCGCTCAGTTGCTGGTCGTACCGACCAACAACGCCTGGTACGGCCGCGGGGAGATGACCTACCAGCAGCTGGCGATGTCACGCCTGCGCGCGGTCGAACACGGCCGGGCCGTGCTCGTCGCGGCGACCAGCGGGGTCAGCGCCATCATCCGCCCCGACGGCAGCGTGTCAGCGTCGCTCGGCATGTTCACCGCCGGCTCACTGACCGCCCAACTCCCGCTCCGCACGACCACAACAGTCGCCGACCGGCTCGGCGGATGGACCGAACGTGCCCTGACCATCGCCGGCCTGACCGGGGTCACGGCAGCGCTAGTAGTTCGTCTCCGCGCGCGCCGCAGGACCGCGAGCCTCGATGGCGTGCCCGATCGTCGGCAACCCCGGCGTCGCTGACAACCCGCAGAGGGCGGCGGGCGCACCTCAACTCGCCATCGGTATATGCCGATGACAACGTCCGATCTTTATGGATGATGCGCGGCGAGGCCGCCGTCTGCTGCCTCGGATCCGGGGCAGCGAATTGCGGATCTTCGCGGCGCCCTGACACTGGGATGATCTTTCCGTTCCTTCTCCTGGAGCAGCCTCGTGGCGAACTCGGCAGAACCCGATATCGACGAGACCCTCTCTGGTCGTACCGCGACGTTGCGGGTGCTGGCCGCGCTGCTGGCCGCCGCGCCCGCGGTCGTGCTGCGCGTGAGCGGTGTCGCCCTGACTCCGCCGCTCGCGGTCCTGGTGTTTGGGGCCGCGGTGCTGGCCTCGGTGGCGCTGTTGATGTGGGCGGCCGAAGCGGCCCGCGCCGATATCTCCGGCAGCCTGGCGCTGGCGCTTACTCGCGTTGGTAGCGATCCTGCCCGAGTACGCGGTGGACATCTTCTTCGCCTACTCCGCCGGGAGCCGCCCCGAGTACGCGGCGTTCGCCACCGCCAACATGACCGGCGCCAACCGGCTGCTCATCGGGGTGGCCTGGCCACTGCTGGTGTTCGCCGCGATCTGGGCGCTGCGCCGCCGCGCTCGCGCGAAAGCCGGCACCCCCGCTGAGCCGACCGGCTGGCTGCGCGGCGGGGTCACCCTGGCCCCACACCGGCGCGTCGAGCTGGTGTTCCTGGCAGCGGCCACCGTCTACGCGCTGGTCATCCCGCTGACCCGGCAACTGGCCTGGTACGACACGATCGTGCTCGGCGGCCTGTTCGGCGCCTACCTGTGGCGCATTCGCGGCAGCGCGGAATCCGAGGAGGAACTGACCGGCGTGGCGGCCACCGTGGCCACCCAACCCCGCACCCGCCGACGGATCCTGGTCACCCTAAGGTTCGCCGCGGCGGCCGTGGTCATCCTGGCCGCCGCCGAACCGTTCGGCGAGGCCCTGGTCGACGCCGGCGGCGAACTCGGCATCGACCGGTTCCTGCTCGTGCAATGGCTGGCCCCGATCGCCTCCGAAGCCCCCGAGGTCCTCGTGGCGATCACCTTCGCGCTGCGGGGTCGGGCCGACGACGGCATGGGCGCCCTGCTCGCCGCCAAGCTCAACCAAAGGAAGGCGACGACCGCCGTCCGCTCAGATCAGCGGGATTACGGTGCGGTATTCCCCCTGCGGACTGCTGTGGCGGTTCCTCGGCGCGGGACACGGAGTAATGGAGTGAGCAGTCGGGTGATGTCGGCGTGCACCGTCTGCTACACGTGGTCGGGTCGGCGCCCGACGTGGGTTGCAGTCGATACCGAGGCTGTTGGGGCATGGCACGACCCTCAGATACGCCACGTCGATCAGCCGACCCCCGCGTAGGAGTGCAGACCGGCGATGACCAGGTTGATGAAGAACAGGTTGAACACGGTCACGACGAAGCCGACGACGTTGATCCACGCGGCTCGGCGCCCGCGCCAGCCGGCCGTGGCCCGGGCGTGCAGGTAGGCCGCGTAGGCGACCCAGGACACGAACGCTGCGGTCTCCTTGGGGTCCCAGCCCCAGAACCGTCCCCACGCAGCCTCGGCCCAGATCGCGCCGCAGATGACGCCGATGGTGAACAGCGGGAACGCGAACACGGTGCTGCGGTAGGCCATCCGGTCCAGCACGTCGGGGTCGGGTAGCTTGGCGAACCGCCCGCGTTTGTTGGATTTCAGCAGGTAGAGCACGCTGGCCACGCCTGGGACCAGCAGCACTCCGCTGGAAACGGAGATCACAGACACATGCACCACGAGCCAGTACGACTGCAGCGCGGGCTGTACGGGCGCGGCGTCGGTGTAAAGGGAAGTGCCGCCGACGAACAGCAGGATGATGACCGGGATCAGCACGAACCCGCCGAGCTTGCGTACCGGGAACTTCCGCACCAGTACCAGCCAGGTGGCGACACCCGCGAGGGTCAGCAGCGAGCCGTATTCGTACATGTTGCCCCATGGCGCGCGCTGGGTGGCCAGCCCGCGCAGCACCAGCGACGCGGCTTGCAGCAGCAGGCCCAGCACGGTCAGCGCTACGCCCATGCGGCCTAGGCGCTCGGGGCGCGACCATTCCCGCTGCACCACCAGGCCCGACGTGCCGGTGCCCGCGATCCGAGCACCAGCGGTGGCCAACTCGCGGTCCCGCGCCTCAGTGCGGCCGAACGCCATTTCGCACAGATAGAGCCCCGTGGCCAGGACGTAGACGGCCACGGCCGAACCGTAGGTCCAGTCGCTGTAGGTCGTCAGAGTCGCGTTGACCGGCATCAGCTGTCCTCCTTGGATACGAGCAGGTCACGGGAGAGTTCGGTGAACTCCTCGCCGTATCCGGCCTGGTCGGTGCGAGCGAGACCGCCGACCTCGATCACGGTGCGCCCGTCTGCTCCCGGTGCCGCCCGCATCCAGACTCGGCGCCGCTTGATGGTCAGCGACATCCCCAGACCAACGACAATCAGCACGGAGGACAGCAGAACCCACCCTTGGGTCGGGTCGTGGGAGATCTGCAGCGACACCCAATCGCGCACGCCGTCGAAGCGGACCACGGTGCCGTCGTCGAGCCTCAACTCCTCGCCGACGCGCAGGTTCTGTCGGGCGACCTTGGCCAGCCTGCCGTCGGCGACCATCTTCTGATCGATGGAGAAGATCGACTGCCCGAGGCCGGAGTCAATGCCGAGGTCGCCGCGGTAGACGTCAACCGCCACGGCCGGGTTGTTCGCGGCGGGAAACGCGGAATCCAGCAGTTCACCGCGGAACACGGCGGTGGGCGCGAGCAGACCGGTGATGGCGAGTTGGCCGCGGCGGCGCTGCTCGCCATCGGTCAAATGCGGCGGATCGAACTTGGTGGCGCCCTCGGAGGCCAGTGTGATCGGGTTGACGGGCCGCCACTGGGTTGCGCCGCTGCGGACCTCACCGTTGGGGAAGGTGACCGTGAACAGTGGCGTGTAGCCGTGGCCGAGCAAGTAGACGCGGTCACCGGCGATGCGCAGAGGGCTGTTGACCTCCAGCGGGTACGGCCGCCAGGTGTCGCTGTCGAGGTCCGTGCCCGACTGGTAGCCGATGTCCGCGCGGAAGCCCTCCGCTTGGCCGTTGGGCAGGTAAGTGGCGGTGAAGTCGTCGACCTTGACGCACAGCGGAGTCAGTTGGGTCCCATCCACGCGCAGGCCGGGTCGAAACCAGTCGTAGTTGTACACGCCGGCGTTGCAGAACTCGCCGCCGTCAGTCTGCACGATGACCTGGCCCTCGTAGCTGAACATCTTACCGAGGGCGAACGCGATCAGCAGGCCCAGCAGCGAGAAGTGGAACAGCAGGTTGCCAGCCTCGCGCAGGAAGCCGCGTTCGGCGCTGACCGTGCGCACGCCGCCCGGCTCCTCGCCGGTGACCCGGCGCCAGCCCTTGAGGCGACGCACGGCATAAGCGACGACCTCGTCGGGTACGCGCGCCGTGCTGCCGGTGGCATGGTGCGGCATCCGGGCCAGATTGCGTGGGGTGAGTACGGGCTGGGCGCGCATCTGGTTGAAGTACTCCCAGGCGCGCGGCAGCAGGCAGCCCACCAGGGAGACGAACAGCAGCAGGTAGATCGCGGAGAACCAGACGCTGGCATAGACGTCGAAGAACTGCAGCCGATCCAGCAACCGGCCCCACCAACCGTTCGCCGCGATGTACTCGTCAACCTTCCCCGCGTTGAGGGAGCGCTGCGGCAGCAGGGCACCCGGCATCGCGCCCAGAGCGAGCAGAAACAGCAGCGTCAACGCGGTGCGCATCGCTGTGAGGCCACGCCAGGTGTTGCGCACGGAGGCCAGGACGGTCACCAGGGTCTTGGATGGCATCACAACGGCCGCCCTCGGGGCCACGCTCGCACTCGCCGGGATAACCGAGCAGCCCACTGGAGCGTCGGGCTGGCAGGTGCGCCCACGGCCAGCGGGACAACGCGCGGTGAGACCATTGAGGCGGCTCTGGTCGACGACTGCCCGTTAGTGGCCACACAACCTCGACAGGGCGTTTTACCGCGACCGTGCCGTTGAGTCTCACGACGGCGACCGATGTCGGTCGACGAGCCTGGTGCCGCCGCTGCACCGAGCGAAGCCCCACGGTTGATCGCCACATGCCGATAATAACCAGCTGCGACGATGACAACTCTGCGGGGGGTCTGCTCACGGTCAGCACGGTGGCGACCCGCGACGCTCCGTTCCACGCTTATTCGCGACACGCGCCGATGTCCGGTTCGTCAGGTAGCTCCCGTCGTGACCGGTCGAGACTACTGGAGTAGACAAACGGCCGCTCGGACGAGTGGGCCCAACTCCTCGTCGTGTTGCCCCTGGCGCTCGCCCTGCCCGACCGCCTGGCACTCGCCGCGGCCGTCGTCGTAGCCCAGACCCTCATCGAGGTCCTCGGCATGCTCGCCTACGTCCGCCTTGTGCCCGGCCTCGTTCCCGACCGCCAACGGACCACCAGTCCCTAATCAGCAGCGTAGGCCTGCTCAACGTCAAAGCGGGGTATCGCGTACGCGCAGCGGCCGATAGAGCCGGTCGGGCGGAACTGCTCGGGTCACCCTCGACGTCTACGTCGCCGGAGGTTTTGATGTTCTCGTTGTGCGGCAGGGAGATCCGGCTCAATACCTCGTCGTCGATAAGCCACTCCACGCCGCGCATCGAGTCCACAACCGAAAGGTCGTCTAGCAGGGCCTGTCGGTTCTCTCCAGTCGTGCCACTTGGCAGCGCGTCGCGCTTCTTGCGTTCGACCTCGGTCCCGCCAACGCGACATGCACCAACGAATATGATCTACAGCACAGGACAGCGGCATCAAACGAGACACATGACCGTCCACACTGGACCACCCGCTCGGTTACTGCGAATGCTCATACCAGGACGCGAACTGTTCTAGACACGACAACTGCGGCCAGAAACTGCCACTGGGTTCCGTTGGTCGGGCGGCGAAGATCAGCGTCCGAGGCGTGGTCGAGGAGTTCGTGGAAGCTCGCTCGCGCTCGGTCGATCTCGTCGTGTACTGCTTGCCAATCCACGTTTCCAGTGTCCTCGCGAATCGCCGGTCTGGCGTTAGTTCACGGTGAGCGGCGTTCGATGAGGATGGTGTCGCGCAAGTGCCATCGCGTTGGGCGACGCGGTCTCGGATGCCGACGGTGCGATAGCCGGCACTACGCTCGACCGTGTAGAGAAAATCCGAGGTCGTAACGGCGCAAGCGTTTCCCCGGTACATCGGTGTGCGTGCCGAGAGCTCGCCGATCGCCATCGGCGTGCTCGTCGGCGTGGCGACCAGCCGCTCACGGTGCTTGAGTTGGGCGCTGGTCACGGGGTGCTGTCGCGGCGGGGTGTTCGGGGGTAGCGGTGGTCCGGGACGGGTTGGCCAGCTTGCAGGTCGAGTGGGTCGTGGCCGGGTAGCGGCCGGTAGGTGGCGTCGGCGTCGGTGAAAGTGACCAAAAAGGACAGTCGGGCTTCGTCGGTGGTGTTGGCGTCGGCGTAGTGGGCCATGCGAGCTTGGTGAAAGGTCGCGTCGCCGGCCCGCAGCGGCACGGTGACGCGTGGGCTCCAGCGCAGTTCGGGCCAGTGGTTGAACAGGTAGTTGTCCGGATCGGACTTGTGTTCGGCCAACTCGACGAGATCCGGTCCGCCGCGGCGGTGCGAGCCGGGCAGAAGGTCAGGCAGCCGCGTTCGGCGGGTACGTCGACCAGGGCGATCCAGGCGTTGAAGATCAGGCGGGAGTCCAGCAGCGCGAAGGTCAGGTCGTCGTGCCAGCCGGTGGGCGCGCTGTGTCCGGGGTCCTTGCGCAGCACTTCGCCGCCCCACACGCGCAGCGGCATCCCGGCCAGCTGCTCGGCGAGCGCGCCGATGCGCGGGTGTAGTGCGAGTTCGCGCAGAAAGGGGTGGTGTTCCCAGGCGTCGGTGGTGGCCACGATGCGGGTGCCGAACTCCTCGTCGGTGTTGCTCTGGGCGGCGAGGGCTTCCTCGGCGGCGGTGCGGAAGCGGGTCACCTCCTCGGTGGTGAGCAGGTTCGGCACATGGGTAAAGCCCCGCTCGCGGAAGTCCTCGACGGAATGCCCGGTTGCGTGCGTGGTGTCGATGGTGGTCATGGCAGCTCCCGATCAACGGTCGTGGGGTGTCGCGGAATTGCCGGCCCGGATCAGTGCGCCGAACTCGGCGATGCCGGTGGCCAGCGCTTGGTGCCGGTCGAGGACAGCCCCGGTGATACGGGGGTTGTTCGCGGCCCAGGCGTGGGCGGCGTCGGCGGTGGTGAAGAAGTTGATGTGACCGCAGGTGCGGTCCACCGACGGGCAGCAGGCGGTGTCGCCGTCGGTGTGGCCGGCGAAGATGACGGCGGTAGTGGGCTCCCAGCGCGCCGTGTCGTGGTCGACGGTGACGGTGACGGTGCGTTCGGTGTCGGGTTCGGCGCTGGTGATGGTGACCGGAAGCCCGAGCATGGCGGACATGCCCAGGGCGTCGATCGCACACATCGCATACACGGTCGGGCCTGCTTCCCAGGTGACCTTGTGGCGGGTCGGGACAGGCGAGAACGGATAGGCCGCGCGGATCTCGCCCCGCTCGTCCACGGCAAGCACGTCACGTCCGGTCAGTTCGGCCACGACGGCGTCGGGATCGACACCCGCGTCGGCGGTGTGCTCGCGGGCCGCTCGTTCCAGGTCCGTTCGCGATGGTGCCCGGCCGGTCTCGGCGAAGACCGTCTGCACCCACCGGTGCACCGCACGTGCTGCCGGAGACAGCGAGGCCGCCGCGGATGCCTTGTCCAGTTCCAGATCGGGAAGGTCGGTCATCGGTTCACTCCTGGCGCAATGGCGCGTGCCCCGGTGGAGGTGTCCGCGCTGAAGAGGGCTTCGAGGAGGCGGCGGCCGAAGAGGTAGCCGTCGGCCACTGGCAGGACGACCGACTCGGGATGCTGGTGTTGCCAGTCGGTGGCGGCTTGTGCGGAGGCGAAGAAGTGGCCCTGGTCGCACACCGGCGCGCGCACGCCGCACGGGGCGTCAGGAGCCGGGACCTGGGACACGACCGCGGCAACCGGTTCAACGTCGGTGACTCGCTCGGGCTCGGCGGTCAAGCGGATCTCGGTCCCGGTCGCCGGGCAGGTCGAGATCACGCGGACCGGGCGCTGCAGGATGCGCGGGAACATCAGGGTGTCCATGGCGCATCAGCCGTACAGCGTCCGCCCGTTTGTCTCGACGCGGTGCGGGGTGAGATTCTGGGTCAGGCCCAGACCGACGACGCGTCCGTCGGCGTCGTACTCGGTGTCCGGCTCGGCGGCCAGCCCCTGGCGCACCTGGTCGACGCCGGTGCCGGCGGCCTCCGCCAACTGGTCGAGGGCGACGGGCTCGCCCTCGGCGAGCAGCCGCAGCAGCGGACGGAACAACCACGGCTGAGCGGCAGGGTGGCCGGTGCCGTGCAGAGCGCAGGCGAGCTGGTCGACCAGCTGCTCGGGAGCAGTGCTCATGATCATCACCTCACAGGTCGGGCACTCGGAACAAGCGCCGATTGCGACTACGAGCGCGACGCTAGGGTCTGCCCCTGGGGTGAGGGTCAAGCCGTTGCCGTGCACCGAAATCGCGGCACGGGGCACGTGTCGGAGCTACTGTCGCTGAAGGCGGGTGGGTGGTTCCGGTGCACAGCACGCGGAGTCCGATGAGCGTGCGCCGCGAACATGGCGACGAATTCGCCAGACCATGGCAGCGACGAGCAGCGCGATGGCCGCGCTGATCACCCACGGGTTACCCAGGACCGATCCGAGCCCGGCGAGCGCGCCTCCGGCGATCAGCAGCGGCAGGCCGTAACACAGCGCGGGCAGCACCAAGAGAGCGCCGGTGGCCAGGGCGGTGCGCTTGCCGTCGCGATCAGGATTGGTGGACATCGCCAGACCGCCGTCGCTCAGGGAGTGGGGGTGATGCGCATGCAGGCCGCGAGGGCGGCGGCGTTGTCCGCGGCCAGCGAGCGGGCCAGCAGCACCAGTTCGGCCACGCGCGGGTCGGTGACCTTGTAGTGGGCGAACCGGCCGTGGCGCCGGACCTGCACATAGCCGCAGTCGGCCAGGCAGCCCAGGTGGGTGGAGACCCGGCCCTGGGACAGGCCGACGTGGGCGACGCATTCGGTGACGGTGTGCTCGTCGTGCAGCAGGAACTCCAGCAGGCGCAGGCGTGCCGGGTCGCCCAGGGCGCGGAAGAACTTGGCCATCATCTCCACGCCGCTGCGCTCGGTCGGCAGCAGCGCTACCGGTTCGGGTGCCCTGGCCATCGACTCGCCGTCCTCACATCAGATATGCAACGTATGCGGATGAGCGGATATAAGGTTAGCATCGTCGTATCCGTCATAGCGAATACGTCTGGCGGTAGGTGTCGGCCAAGGGCGGAGAGGAGCCTCGGGATGCGGTACGACCTGGCGGTGATCGGTTCGGGTGGGGGCGCGTTCGCCGCGGCGATCGCGGCCCGGAACAAGGGCCGCACTGTGGTGATGATCGAGCGCGACACCGTCGGTGGGACGTGCGTGAACACCGGGTGTGTGCCGTCGAAGGCGCTGCTGGCCGCCGCCGAGGCCCGCCACGTCAGCCTGGATGGTCGGTTCGCCGGCATCAGCGTGACCCCATTCGGGGTCGACCTGCCACGCCTGATCGACGCCAAGCGCGACCTGGTCGATTCACTGCGGGCGGAAAAGTACACCGACCTGGCCGCAGAGTACGGCTGGGACAGCCTCCACGGCACCGCCACCTTCACCACTGACGAGGCGACGGATCCGGTACTGCACGTGGACCTCGCCGACGGCGATGCGGTCACGGTGGTGGCCGAGCACTACCTGATCGCCACCGGTTCGACCCCGTGGGCACCGCCGATCGACGGGCTGGCCCAGGCGGGCTATCTGACCTCGACCACCGCGATGGAACTCGACGCGCTGCCGGCCTCGATGATCGTGATCGGCGGCAACGCGATCGGCCTGGAACAGGCGCAGCTGTGGAACCGCCTCGGTGTCGAGGTGACCGTGGTGGAGGCGCTGGATCGGCTGGCGCCGTTCGAGGAGCCCGAAGTCTCCGCCATGATCGAGGAGGCGTTCACCCGCGACGGCATTGGCGTGGTCACCGGCGCCACCATCACCCGCGCCGAGCGCCATGGCGACGGCTACCGGGTGGGACTCACCGGCGCCGACGGTCACCCAGCCGAGCTGCGGGGCGAGCAGCTGCTCGTGGTGACCGGCCGTCGTCCGGTCACCGCCGGGTTGAACCTGGCCGCGGTCGGGGTGAAAACCGGACGGCGCGGCGAGGTCGTGGTCGACGACTACCTGCGCACCGACAACCCGCGGATCTGGGCGGCCGGGGACGTCACCGGGCACCCGCAGTTCGTCTACGTCGCCGGAGCCCACGGCACCCTCGTCGCCGACAACGCCTTCGACAACGCCGGGCGCACGCTGGACTACCACCACCTGCCGCGCGTGACCTTCACCAGCCCCGCGATCGCCTCAGCCGGACTCACCGATGCGCAAGCCGTCGAGCAGGGCTACCGGTGCGAGTGCCGGACGCTGCCCCTGGAGTACGTACCGCGGGCACTGGTCAACCGCGACACCCACGGACTGATCAAACTCGTCGCAGACCAAGACACCGGCCGCCTGCTGGGCGCGCACGTGATCGCCGAGGGCGCCGGGGACGTGATCGCCACCGCCGTCTACGCGCTGGCCAATCAGATGACCGTGCAGCAGATGGCCGACCTCTGGTGCCCGTACCTGACCATGGCCGAAGGCATCAAACTCGCCGCGCAAACCTTCACCCGCGACGTGTCCAAGCTGTCCTGCTGCGCCTCCTGATCAGGAAGGGAGTAGCCGATGACCAGCGGAACCCGTTCGGAGTTGATGACGGTCGGCGAGTTGTCCCGCCGCACCGGAGTGCCGATCAAGGCGTTGCGCGAGTACACCGACTCCGGATTGATCTACACGGAGGGCCGCAGCCAGGCCAACTATCGCCTGTTCACCGGCGACGCCCTGCGATGCGTGCAGTGGATCGGGCAGCTGCGCGGCCTCGGGCTGACCCTGGCCGAAATCCGCGACCTGGCCCGCGACTGCCCACGAAATGACGCTGAGCTCATCGGCCCCCGCCTCGCCGGACTGCTCCGCACTGCCAGAGCCCGCCTGGATGCGCGCCTCGCGGAACTGCAGCGGACACGGGAACGGATCGACGAGTTCGAAGCCACGCACCACGCGGAACTGGCGGGCCGCGCGAGGTCGAACGGCTGGGCCGGTGAGCCGCGACGCTGCGCCGACTGCGCGTGACCCGGTTCGGGCGCTCCGGCGCCGACCAGGGCGGTGCTGCTAGGCAGGACTGTCACCGACGTCCCCGCGATCGGTAACGAGTCCAGCTTCGGTGAAGGCGCGCCGGTGCAGCGGGCGCAGCCCGGCCGGAAGCGCCAGGCACCCGAACGCCTCAGCGGCCGGCACGAGCCGCCGATGCGTGATCTCGAACCGCGGTTCCCAGGGCTCGACCGCCACCTCGGCCCGCCACAGCGACCGGACCAGCACCAGTCCTGCTCGTGCCTGCGCACGCAGGTGCCGCGGCTGAACCCCAACAACCGACAGGACCCCACCTCGGCGCAGGCTTCCTCACCCACCTCTCGCCGCAGCGTGTTGATCATCATCTCGCCGGGTTCGGGACGCCCGCCGGGCAGGCCCCACGTCTCGCCGTTGGTGCCGACCCGCACGACCTGGTCGCCGGCCACGCAGATCGCCGCGGCCCCGTGCGGGGTTCCCGCTGGTGGGTTCGGTGGCGGGAACCAGGCCACCCGCCAGTCCTGCCCGTTCTGGGAGAAACGTGACGTCGACGCCGTCCACCGCGACGTCATCCATCCGCGACCTGCTAGGGAAGATGGCGGTCGATCCAGCGCAGCACGGTTCCCAGCGTGCCTCGCCGGTGCCAGCCTTTCCGGATCACCGCGGCCCGGACGGTCTGGATCCCGCTGCGCAGCAGGGCACCCGGCGAAGGGTGTTGTTCGTCGTAGCGCTGAACGGCGCGGCGTTGCAGCCACCGCGCGCACCGCAGGCACACCCCGACCTCCGGATGATTGCCCAACCGGACCAGCTGTGCCTCCGGGTACTCGCCGCCGCAACATCAGCACCCCGTCTCCGAGACCCGCTCCTGCTCAGGCTGAACCGACGCCAGATTCACCTCCACGCGACGACCAAGGCCGCACCGCCGCCACCATGCCACCCTTCGTCCCATCAGTCCGCAGTTGCGACATCCACACGGCTTTGACCCGATCAACGTCGCGACCACGGCCGATACCCGAAGCTCAGCATCAGGCAGCAGCAGGGTCGACTCGCTTCGTCTCCCGCGAGACGCCGGCCTGCTGCTGACCGCCTGCGGCTCCCGCCTGAAATTCGGAGCGCACGGCCTTGACCAACCGCCGTGCCTGAGCCGCACCTATGCCCAACCGACCCCGAAGCGTCTCTGCCGAAATCGGCTTCTGGTGAGCGGCGCGATGTGCCGCGTCCTCTCCTCGCGCCAACTCCAGCAGCTTCTCCGGCGAGCGCTTCTGCCGCGTCAGACGAGGCCCGTCCTTGTCGCAAGCCTCGTCTTGGTCGATCGCGCGGCCCGCCGCGCTGGGTTCCGGCTGTTCCCGCACGAGCACCGGCGGCCTTCGCCCGGCAACCGTGCTGCGCGCCGTCGAAGAACCGCATTCACCGATCGCCTGAAGGAAGCCGGGGCCGACTTCTGCCCAGCCGATCAAGAGCAGCGGCCCGACGGCGTCGAAGGCCGCCTTTCCGTACTCACCTGCGACTACAGGGTCGGCCACGTTCAACGCCAACGTGACCACGCTCGCGAAGATCAGGAGTCGACGCGCAGGCCGCAGTACGTCCGCCGACGCGCCCGCGAGCGCCAGATGCCGGGTACCCAGCAGCAAACCAAGGATCGACAGATCGACCGCAGGTGCGACGAGCGGCGCGACCCAGACCGGGACGCCGAGCCGGAGCGCAAGGTTGAGGACGTTACCGAAGCCGAACAGGAAGGTCAGGCCAACGACGACGCCCATGATCACAGTGACAACGTGAACGATAGAAGCCCCGTCCGAACCTGATCGAGTTGACATAACTGCAGGTCGGCTCATTGAGGACCACCTGCTTCGACGCGCGGACGCCCGTGGGTGTCTCGGGTGGGGATGCCGCGTTCGCGCAGCTTGTTCAGCACGGTGGTGTGGTTGACGCCCAGGTGATCGCCGACTCGGGCCAGCGACCAGCCGAGGTTGTAGAGATGGATGGCGTCGTCGACCTGAGCGGGCGAGAGGCCGCGGCGGCGCATCGGCACGCCGTGTCGGTGGAGGATGTTGCTGACCGTTCGTCGTTCGATGCCGAACCGGTCGCCGAGCTCGTACACCGTCGCGCCGGACCGGTAGTCGGCGATCAGCTGCTTGACCTGCTCGGTGCCGAGTTGCCGAGCGCGGCCGGGGCGGACGCGCTTGACCGACGGTGGCGCGGGTGTATCGAGGCTGGGAAGCTTCTCGCGGAGCTCTTCCAGTGCTCTGACCTGGTCTTTTATGTTCGAGTAAGGTCCCCTAACCTCCACGTTGTGAAGGCTCGCACTCGCAAGAGTGCGGGCCTTTTTCGTATGCGCGGTGCGTGACAGGGGCCGTGTCAGTTCGGGGTCAGGCCGGTGTCAGGGCGGGCCTTCAAAGTTCCTCCCATGACCACCTCAGCCATCACCGCCACCGGCCTCCGGAAGGCCTACCAAGACAAAGTCGTCCTCGACGGCATCGATCTCGATGTTCCTTCGGGGAGCGTTTTCTCGCTCCTCGGGCCCAACGGGGCCGGGAAGACCACCACCGTCAACATCCTCACCACCCTCGCCCAGGCCGATGGCGGGACCGTGCGCGTCGCCGGGCATGACGTCGGCTCCGATGCCAAAGCCGTGCGGAAGGCCATCGGGGTCACCGGGCAGTTCGCCGCCGTCGATGAACTGCTCACCGGGCAGGAAAACCTGCAGCTCATGGTCGATCTCAGTCCCGTCGGGAACGGCAAGACGGTCGTTGCCGAACTGCTCGAGCGCTTCGAACTCACCGAATCCGCGCGGAAGCCCGCCTCCACCTACTCCGGGGGTATGCGGCGGAAGCTCGACCTCGCCATGACCCTCGTCGGGAACCCGCGGATCATCTTCCTCGACGAGCCCACCACCGGCCTCGACCCGCGTAGCCGGCGGACCATGTGGTCCATCGTCAAGGACCTCGTCGCCGACGGCGTCACCATCTTCCTCACCACCCAGTACCTCGACGAAGCCGACCAGCTCGCCGACAAGATCGCCGTGCTCGACCGGGGGCGGCTCGTCGCTCAGGGCACGCCCGACGAGCTCAAGCGGCTGATCCCCGGTACGCACGTCCGGCTGCGGTTCACCTCCGTCGCCGAACTCGACGCCGCCGCGCGGGTCATCTCCGGCTCCACCCGCGACGACGAGTCGCTCACCCTGCGCGTTCCCGGCGACGGTGGCACCAAATCACTGCGCAACCTGCTCGACCGGCTCGACGAGTACGCCGTCAGCGCCGAAGAGTTCTCCGTCCACACCCCTGACCTCGACGACGTTTTCCTCGCCCTGACGGGCCACACCACGGAGGTAGCCGCGAAATGAACGCCCAGACCGTCATGCTGCGCCGCAACTTCAAGCACATCGCCCGGAACCCGACCTCGGTGTTCAACGCGGTCCTGATGCCGATCGTGATCATGCTGATGTTCGTCTACATGCTCGGAGACGCGTTCGACGTCGGCGTGAACTACGTCGACTACGCCACGCCCGGCCTGATGCTGCTGGCCATCTGCTACGGCCTCGGCGCGACCGCGACCTCGGTGAACTCCGACATGACCAAGGGCATCATCAACCGCTTCAAGGTCATGGACGTCTCGCGCGGCGCGGTGCTGACCGGGCACGTCGTCGCGAGCGTCCTGACGAACCTGGTCGCCATCGCCGCCCTCGTCGGCGTGGCCTTCGCGCTGGGCTTCCGGCCCAACGCGAGCTTCCTCGACTGGCTGGGCGTGCTCGGCATCGTCGTGTTGCTGGCTTTCGCGGCCGGCTGGCTGACCGTCGCTTTGGGACTGTTCGCCAAGTCGCCGGAGACGGCGGGCCTCGCTTCCGTGCCGCTGGTCATGCTGCCGTTCTTCAGCAGCGCGATCGCCCCGGCGGACAAGATGGGACCGGGCCTGCGGCAGTTCGCCGAGTACCAGCCCTTCACGCCGATCATCGAAACCGTGCGCGGGCTGCTCAACGGCACCCCGTCCACCGGGTACGCGATCACGGCCGTCGCCTGGTGCCTCGGCATCGCCCTCGCCGGCTACTTCTGGGCGCGGTCGACCTTCAAGAAGCGAGCGTGACCTCGGCGAGTTCCCGCCAGTCCGCCCGCGCCCCCGCCGCAGCCGCCTCGGTGAACCCCTCGTCACCGAGGCGGCTTCGCGCTGCCTGCTCGATCCGGGCCAGGTCCGGCCGGGACCGGTCCGGCCGGCCGCGCACGCCGGCGCTCGCCGCCAGCAGCCGCGCGGCCTGCTCGTGCTGTTCGCGCCGCGACGCCAGGTCGGCGATCCCGACGAGGACCTGTGCGAGCAGCGGCGGGTGGCCCACCTCGGCCGCCGCCGCGAAGGCGGCGGCCCGGTGTTCGCGGGATTCGGCGAGATCCTCCGCGAGGTACCCGAGCAGGTCGTGGAACATCGCGCGGATCTGGGCCCGCTCGGCGGCGGTGCCGAGCATCGCCTTCGCGACGTCGAGCTGGCGGCGGGCCTGCCCCGGGTCGCCGCTCCAGCGGGCGAGCTCGGCTTTCGACAGGGCCAGCTCGGTCAGCGCCTCCGGCCAGGCGACCCGTTCCGCGCACCGCTGCGCCTCCGCGATGGCGCTCGCGCTCGCCGCCTCGTCGCCGGAAAGCCAGTGCAGCTGGGCCTGTCGCGCCCGCATCCGCACGACGTCCTCGACGGCGCCGACCTCGGTGGCGATCGCGGTCGCGGCTTCGTAGTGCCCGCACGCCCCGGCGAAGTCGCCGTGCATGGCCATCAGATCGGCCAGCTCGGTCTGGGCGAACGACGTGCCCCACCGTTCGCCGAGCGTGCGGAATTCGGCGAGGGCCGCCTCGAGGTAGGCCCGCGCGTCCTGCCCCTCCTGCCCGAGCTGGATCCGCATCTTGCCGAGCTGCAGCCGGGCCAGCGCGCGGACCCAGGGGTCGTCGTCGGTGATCAGCGGCTCCCACGCCGACTCGAACGCCCCCGAGGTCTGCACCATGCGTTCCAGCGCGGCGACCAGCGACACCGCCGGGTGCGGGTGCTCCAGGCGCGAGGCGATCTCGTGCACCTGGCGGATCCACTCGACCGCCTGGTTCTCATCGCTGCCGCGGCCGGCGGTCAGGAACCCCGTGACGAACGCGTAGACCGTCGCGCGGATTTCGTCGGGCACTTCGCCCGGCACGGCCGTCGCCGCCATCAGCAGTTCGTTGCCTTCGGACTTGTGCCCGGCGAGCCACCAGTACCAGCCCGCGCCGGCCGCGAGCCGCATCGCCCCGGCCGCGTCGCCCGCGGCCAGCGCACCGCGCATCGCGGCGGCGATGTTGTCGTGTTCCGCGTCGAGGGTGGCGAGCCACTCCAGCTGGTCGGCCCGGCGGAGGTGCGGCTCCGCGGTTTCGGCGAGCTCGGTGAAATAGGCGAGGTGCGCCTGCCGCGCCGCATCGGTGTCGCCGGCTTCGGCGAGCCGCTGCTCGGCGTACTCCTTGATCGTGCCGAGCATCCGGTAGCGCGGCGCCTGGTCGCCTTCGCTGACCACCAGCGACTTCTCGGCCAGCGCCGTCAGGATCTCCTCCACGGCGTCGTTCGCGCAGACCCGCTCGGCCGCCTCCAGGCTCGCACCGCCGGCGAACACCGAGAGCCGGCACAGGACGGCACGTTCTTCGTCGGAGAGCAGCTCCCAGCTCCAGTCGATCACCGCGCGCAGCGTCCGGTGCCGCGGCAGCGCGGTGCGGCTGCCGCCGGTCAGCAGCCGGAACCGGTCGTCGAGCCGGTTGGCGAGCTGCTCGAGGGACATCGTGCGCAGCCGCGCCGCGGCGAGCTCGATGGCCAGCGGCATCCCGTCCAGCGCCCGGCAGACGCGGGCGAGCGTCGGGGCGTCGGCCACGAAGTCCTTGCGCACCGCGCCGGCCCGGTCCCGCAGCAGCTGGACGGCGGGAGCTTCCTCGATCTTCGCGGGGTCGGCGTCCTCGGCGGGCAGGACGAGCGGCGCGACCGGCCACAGCGCCTCACCGGTGATGCCGAGGGGCTCGCGGCTCGTCGCGAGGATGCGCAGCCGGCGGCACTCGCCGAGCAGCCGGTGGGCGAAGGCCGCCGCGGACTCGATGACGTGCTCGCAGTTGTCGAGGACCAGCACCATGTCGCGGTCGCGGATCGCCGCGACGACCCGGTCGATCGGCTCGACGTCCGAGGTGTCGCCGAGCAGGGAGTCGCGCAGCTTGAGCGCGGCGAGCGTCGCCTGGGCCACGTCGCCCTCGGTCGGCGCGAGCTCCACCAGCCAGGCGCCGTCCGGGACGTCGCCGAGCAGCGTGCGTGCCGTCTCGGTGGCCAGCCGGGTCTTGCCCGAGCCGCCCGGTCCGACCAGCGTGGTGAGCCGGTGTTCAGCGACGAGGCCGCGGACGGCGGTGACGTCGTCCTCCTTGCCGACGTAACTGGTCAGCTCGGCGCGCAGGTTCGTCTTGCGCGGCTCTTCGCGCCGGGTCAGCTCACCGCGCAGCAGCGCGACGTGCAGCGCGGCCAGCTCCGGCGACGGGTCGACGCCCAGTTCGTCGGCCAGCGTCTCGCGCGTGCGCTCGTAGACGCGCAGGGCTTCGGTGTCCCGGCCGGTCGCGACCAGGCCGCGCATCAGCGCGCCGACGAGCCGCTCCCGGGCCGGGTGCGCGGCCACCAGGTCGGTGAGTTCGGTGACGACACCCTGGTCGAAGGTGGTCTCCGCGTCGAAGCGGTCCTCGAGGGCGGCCAGCCGGAGTCCTTCGAGCCGGGTGACCGCGGCGTCGAACGCGGCGCTCTCGGTGAGGCCGACGTCCTGCATGGCCGCGCCCCGCCACAACCCCAGCGCTTCACGCAGCTGCCGGACGTCGTCGCCGGCTTGGGCGACAAGGCGTTCGAACCGCACGGCGTCGACGGCGTCGGGGTCCACCACCAGCCGGTAGCCGGCCGGGCGGCCTTCGACGGCGCCGTCCGGCAGCACCTTCCGCAGCCGGGAAACCAAGCGCTGCAACGCGTTCGCCGCGTCGGCAGGCGGCTGCTCGCCCCAGATCCAGTCGATCAGCGTCGCCTTCGGGACCACCCGCCCCGGATCCAGCGCGAGGGCGATCAGCAGTCCGCGCAGGCGGGCGCCCGGTACGTCGGCGACGACGCCGTCATCCGCGCGGACTTCGAAGGACCCCAGTATCCCGATGTGCACTCGGCCGATGATGCCACGTCGCGGCTGGTGACCGGTCCGTGTCAGCGCCGTGTCAGGCCCGGCGGCGATGGTGGTCGGCACAACCACCACGAAAGGACCTCCGATGAGCGACATCCCGCAGGGTCTGCCGATGGAGCGGGACGCGGGTCCCTTCGACCCGCCCCGCGAGATCACCCGGCTGCGCTCGGTGCGGCCGGTCAGCCCGATGGTTTTCCCGGACGGGCACGAGGGCTGGCTCGTCACCGGTTACGAAGCGGTGCGCCAGATGATGGCCGACACGCGGTTCAGCTCGCGGCTGGACCTCGACGTCGTCCACGTGCCGTACGAGACGCCCGGTATGCCCGTCGCCACCGAGCCGTCCCCGCAGCTGCCGGGCATGTTCATCGCGATGGACCCGCCGGACCACGGCCGGCTGCGCAAGCGCCTGACCGGCGCGTTCACCGTCAAGCGGATGAAGCAGCTGGAGGAGCGCGTCGCCGAGGTCGTCGAGCAGCAGCTGGACCACCTTTCTCGCTTGGCTCCGCCGGTCGACCTGGTGAAGGAGTTCGCGCTGCCGGTGCCGTCGCTGGTGATCTGCGAGCTGCTCGGCGTCCCGTACGAGGACCGGGACAGCTTCCAGGCGAACTCGGCGCAGTTCATGGTCCGCGACCAGACGCTCGAGCAGAAGATGGGCGCGTACATCGCGTTGAACACGTATCTGTCCGAATTGGTCACGCGCAAACGGTCTTCGCCGACCGAGGACATCCTCTCGGACCTGGCCCGGCACGAGGACCTCACGATCGAGGAGCTGACCGGGGCCGCGTTCCTGCTGCTGATCGCCGGCCACGAGACCACGGCCAACATGCTGTCCCTGGGGACGTTCGCGCTGCTGGAGCACCCGGCCGAGCTGGCTTCGCTGCGTGCGGAGCCTGCGCTGATGCCAGGGGCGGTGGAGGAGCTGCTGCGGTACCTGTCGGTGGCCGACATCTTCTTCCGCTACGCGACGGAGGACCTTTCGCTTGGAGGTGAAACGATCCCTGCGGGCTCGACGGTCGTCGTCTCGCTGCTGGCCGCCAACCGGGACCCTTCGCGGTTCGAGAACCCGGACGCGTTGGACTTCCGGCGCAACGCGCGGGGGCTGCTGTCCTTCGGGCACGGCGTTCACCAGTGTCTCGGGCAGCAGCTGGCGCGGATCGAGATGCGGGCCGGGTTCGAGGGGTTGCTGCGGCGGTTCCCGACGTTGCGGCTCGCTGTTGCCGCTGATGAGGTGAAGCTGCGGACCGATATGACCATCTACGGGGTGCACGAGCTGCCCGTCAGCTGGTGAAACCGCGGCGGGCGCGCATCCACAGGACGACGTCCAGGCAGCGCAGCAGGCTGATGTCCTCGATGCCGCCCGCCTCCTTCCGCAGCTCCTCGAGCGCCGGTGCTCTCGTCGGGTCCGTGTGGAACCAGCTCCACAGGCAGTGCCACTCGCTCTTCGGTGCCTTCAGTGCCGCTCTGACGCGGCTGTCGTACACCGGGACCAGCTGGGGGCGCTTTCGCGCCAGGAGCTTGGCCGCCGTCACCGGGCGGTGGCCGCCGCCGCAGGTTCGGAACAGGTTCCACAAGCGGTACGCCGGTGCGCCCTCTTCGTACGTCGACCAGGCTGTCGCGTGCATCGGGACGTCCACCGGGATCTGTTCCAGCAGGGCGCGGATCTGGTAGCCGTACGTCATCGTCGTGTCGATCGCCACGTCCGCCAGGCTTCTGATGCTGAGGAAGTTCAGCGCCAGGACGTCGGCTTCGGTCACCGTGTTGGCGACCGATGGTCCGTCGCCGCCGCCGGCGTAGCGTTCGAACCAGCGGCCCGTGCAGCCGTCGAAGTAGTACCTGAGGGCCGTCAACGACTCGTCGCGGTGTTCGCCGCGGACGCATTCGTCCAGAAGCTCGTGCTGGTCTGCGTAGTCGGGCATGGCGGGCGCTCCCCTCGTCGCCGCTTAGGGGTCGCGCCCGCCCGATCCACCGTTACTACAGGGCTTTCAGCCAGTTTCCCACCACGCCGAAGTACAGCGGGGCGTCCGGGGCGTAGTCGATCGAGTGGCCGTAGCCGTCCAGGATGTACGTCTGCAGGTTCGACGTGCCGAAGAACGGTGCTTCGGACGCGCGCAACGCCTCGGGTGACGAACAGTCGCTGCCCAGCAGGCCGCAGAAGTTCGGGTCGTTGCCGACCACCAGCAGGACCGGGACCGTGATCTGCTGCGATGCCGGGCTGACCACCGTCGTCAGCGTCAGGCTGTCCACCGCCTCGGTCGCCGCGAAGACGTCCTTTGTGGACTCGTCGTAGGCGATCGCGCCGTCGTCGTACGGGCCCGGGGTGTGGAACGCCGTGTAGCGGGTGCCCGCGTCGGTCGTCAGGTAGCCCGCGTCGCGGCCCGGCAGCGACGGGTCCAGTGTCGCCGGGTGCATCCCCGCCAGCGTGGGGATCACCGAGACCAGGTTCATCCGGTGCGTCATCCCGGTGACGAGCACGCCGTCGACGTCGCCGTAGCGGCCGGCCTCGATCATCGCCATCGCCGAGCCGATCGAATGGCCGCCGATGACCACCTTCGCGTACCGAGGACGCACCGCCTGGACCACCTGGTGCGCCGCGGTGGCCTGGACGGACGCGCTCAGCAGCGTGCTCAGCGGCTTCGAACTCTGCCCCGTGCCCAGCCGGTCGAGCGCGAGCGTCGCGATCCCCGACTGGTTCACCGCCAGGCGGAACGACCGCGTCTCCGGGGTGTAGCCGATGTCCCAATAGGACGCGTTGTACGTGCCGCCGGGGATCAGGACCACCACCGTCGACGCGCCGGGCGGGCCGCACAGGCGGCCGTGCATCGTCTGCGGCAGGAGGGCCACCGTGACCGGCACGTACAGGTCTTCGCACGTCGTCGCGTAAGCCGGGGCGGGCACGAACAACGTGGCCGCGAACAGCACGAGGACAGCACAAATTCGGCGTAGCAAGGGGAAAGACCTCCAGCTAGTGACGGGGGACAGCCGTCATCGGCAGGCTGTCCGGGTAGGCGGCGGAGGTGAACTTCACGCGCACCGGCCGGCCCGGGAGCGGGACCAGCCGCCAGCGCGCGGCCACCGTGGCCACCGTGATGACGATTTCGTTCTGGGCGAAGCGGTTTCCGATGCACTGCCGTCCGCCGGCGCCGAACGGGATGAACGCGCCCTTCGGCAGCCGTGCCACCCGGTCCGGCTCCCAGCGGCCGGGATCGAACCGGTCCGGGTCGGGGAACGACGCGGGGTCGTGGTGCAGGGCGTGCGGGCTGACGATCACCTCGGCGCCCGCCGGGATCCGCGTGCCGCCGAGGTCGACCTCTTCGAGCGTCCGGCGCATCAGCATCCACAGCGGGTAGCAGCGCAGGACCTCGTCGACCACCTGCCGGACGTAGGTCAGCCGCGGCAGGTCGTCGACGGTGACCGGGCGGCCGCCCAGCACCTCGTCGACCTCGGCGTGCACCCGGGCTTCCACGTCCGCGTGCCTGCCGAGCTCGTGGAACGTCCACGCCAGCGCGAGCGCGGTCGTCTCGATGCCGGCGGTCAGCAGGGTGAGCACTTCGTCGCGGGCCTGCTCGTCGGTCATGCCGGCCAGCAGGAGCGTCGACAGCAGGTCGCCGTGGTCGACGCTCTCGGTGCGCCAGTCGCGGATCACGTCGACGACGATTTCCCGCATCCGCTCGATCGCTTCGTCGAACCGCCGGTTGCCGGGCACCGGCAGGTTTTCGACGAACTTCGGCGACAACGCGCGAATCATTCCCTGCTGGATGATGAGGTAAATGGACCGCCGCGCTTCGTCGACCGCCTGTTTCCCGATTTCCGTGTGGAACAAGGCCTCGCCGACGATCGTCACCGCGAGTTGCTGCAGGTCTTCGTCGAGTGCGCGCACTTCGCCCGGCTGCCACGAGTCGCTCAGTTCAGTCGCCGCGCGCCGCATGGTTTCGGCGTACGCGGCCAGGCGGTCGCGGTGGAACGCGGGCTGCATCAGCCGCCGCTGCCGGAGGTGGAAGTCGCCGTTCGAAAGTACCAAGCCGTTTCCGACGAATGGCTTGAACTTGTCGAACATGACGCCCTTGCGGAACTTCGGACCCGCCGTGACCAGCACTTCGTGGGCCAGTCGCGGGCTCGTGACGAAGTAGGCGGGCATGGGGCCGAGGTGGAGTTTGACGATTTCTCCGTGTTCGTGCAGGGAATCGGTGAATGCGAAGCGTCGCCGCAGCAGTGCCGGAGTGTGCCCGAGAAAAGGCCACCGGCCCGGGGCCTCCGGGACGGTCATGCGGACTCCTCGTTGCGCCATTGTGTGGATTTCCCAAGGAGACGGCCTACGGTAGGCGCGTCCGGCCGAACGGGACAGTGCCCGATCGGGTGGTGTGCCCTCACGCGGATGGCGCAGTCACCGGTCGTTCGGGAATCGCTAAGCTCTTTCCGGTCCGACGCGGCTGAGAAGGTGTTTCTCGTGACACGATCACCGGAATGGGTTCCACCGGGTGTCGATATCTCCGTGCCCAGCATGGCGCGCACTTACGACTTCATGCTCGGCGGCGGCCACAACTTCGCCGTCGACCGCGCGGTCGGCGAGCAGATCGAGCGCGCGATGCCCGGCCTGCGCGACGCGGCGCGCGTGAACCGCGCGTTTCTCGGTCGGGCGGTGCGGTTCATGACGGCCAACGGGATCCGCCAGTTCCTCGACATCGGTTCGGGGATCCCGACCGTGGCGAACGTCCACGAAGTCGCGCAGGCGCAGGATCCGGACTGCCGCGTGGTGTACGTCGACCGCGACCCGGTGGCGGTCGCCCACAGCGAGCTCATCCTGGCGGGAAACGATCACGCGGCGATCGTGCAGGCCGACATGCGGGATCCGGAGAAGATCCTCGAATCGCCGCAGGTGCGCGGGCTGCTCGACCTCGAAAAGCCGATCGGCCTGCTGATGTTGTTGATGTTGCACTGGGTTCCGGACGAATCCGGGCCGCTCGACCTCGTCGGCCGGTACAGTTCGGCGCTCGTCCCGGGCAGTTTCCTCGCGATCACCCACGTCACCGGCGACCACCAGGGCGAAAACCTCGAGGACGCGACTGACGTGATCAAAGAAAGCCGAAGTCCCGATCAGGTGACACTGCGAACGCACGCTCAGGTGACCGCCCTTTTCTCCGGTTTCGAAATCGTCGAACCCGGGCTGGTCGGCTGCGGCGAATGGCGCCCGTCCGGGCCGGCGGACATCTCCGCGGCGGCGGAGATGAACATGCTGGTCTACGCCGGCATCGGCCGAAAGAGCTGAACGGGCGCCGCACATGCCGATGATCGAACAACGACCGGAACGCCCGGTGGGGCCGGACCCGGAACGCGCGCGGACCGTGCTCGCCCGGAAATGGGCCTACCTGCTCAGTGGCGTGACCGTCGTTTCGCTCAGCCGTGAGCTCCTCGACGAAGAACTGCGCGGAATGCTCGACACGCTGGTCGACTCCCTCCGGAGCACGTCCGCGGACACCGCGCCGGCCGAGCGGATCGGCGCGCGGCTGGTGGGACTCGGCTACGTCGGCGAGCCGGGGCTGCGGTGCACGCTCGACGTCCTCGGGAAGGGCCTGCCGTCGCTGCCGGAGCTGCGGCCGGCGGACCGCTTCGTCGAGCGGATCGTGGTGGCGCTGGGCGCGCTCTCGTGCGGGTTCCTGCTCGCGCACGAGCGGAGTGTGCTGGACCAGCAGGAGATCATGCACCTGTCGCTGCTCAAGGCCGTGCGGGACGCGCAGTGGAACCTGAAGCAGAGCGAGGCGCGCTTCGAAGAGGTCGTGACGTCGTCCGCGAGCGGCATCGCGCTGGTCGACCTCGACGGCCGGATCGTGCGCGCGAACGCGGCGCTGGCCGAGATGCTCGGGCACCCGGCGGGCGAGCTCACCGGGACGCAGCTGACCGACCACGTGCACCCGGAGACCGTCGAGGTCCTCCGCGAGGCGATGGCGGAACTGGTCGGCGGTGGCAAGGAACGGATCCGGCAGTCCCAGCGCCTGCTGCGCAGGGACGGCGACGTCGCCCGCATCTCACTCACCGCGTCGCTGCTGCGGGACGCCGAAGACCAGCCCGGCCACTTCGTCGTCGTGGTCGAGGACGGCACCGAGCTGATGCTGCTGCAGGGCGAGCTGAGCCGCCAGGCCCTGCACGACGTGCTGACCGGGCTGCCGAACCGTCAGTACTTCGGCACCCACCTCGAAGCGGCGCTGCGGCGCGCCGACCCGGAGTACGGGGTCACGCTGTTCCACGTCGACCTCGACGCGTTCGGCATGGTCTGCAACAGCCTCGGCCGCCGCGTCGGCGAGCAGCTGCTGGTGCACTTCGCCCAGCGGCTGAAGTCCGTCATGGCCCGCGAAAAGGCGATGATCGCGCGGTTCCACGCCGACGAGTTCGGCATCCTGGTCGAGAACTCCGCGACGACGCCGGACATCGACGCCACCGTCCGCGCGATCAACGACGAGCTCGCCGAACCGTTCTTCGTCGACGGCCACGGCCTCGCGCTGTCGGCCAGCGCGGGCGTGGTCCACCGGCCCGCCAAGAGCATCGACCCGGCGGAGCTGCTGCGCGCGGCCGACCAGACGCTGCGGCGCGCGAAGGTGCGGCGGCGCGGCCAGTGGAAGATGTTCGACCCCGAAGCCGACGTCGAAGACCGGCGGACGCAGGCGCTGGCCGTGGGCATGGCCGGCGCCTGGGAGAACGGCCAGATCGCCGTGCGCTACCGGCCGCTCGCGCGGCTGGCGGACGGCGAGGTCGCCGGGTACGAGGCCCGGCTGCACTGGGACCGGCCGGGCGAAGCGGCCCTGGAGCACGAACGCTGCGCGGAGCTCGCCGAGTCGACCGGGTTGGTGCTGCCGCTCGGGGACTGGCTGTTGCGCGCGGCGGCCCGGCAGGGCGAATGGTGGCGCCAGCGCGCCGGTTCCCGGTTGCCGGTGGTGGCCGGGCTGACCGGTCACCAGGTGTCGGACGAAGCGCTCGGCACGCGCGTGACGCGGTTGCTCTCGGACACCGGCCTGCCGCCGGAGCAGCTGATGCTCGGCGTCCCGGTCGGCGCGCTGAAGGTGTCCGGTGTCCTCGAGAACGTCACCGCGCTCGCCACGCTGGGGGTGACGGTCATGCTCGACGAGTTCGGGCTCGGCCCGGACGACCTGCGCGCGGTCGAAGACCTGCCGGTCGGCATCGTCCGCGTCGACCGCAGGCTCGTGGAGTGGCAGGCGTGGTCGGATTCGACGTTCCTGAGCGCGCTGGTCCCGCTGGTCCGCCAGGTCGGCGCCACCCTGGTCGTCGACGGGATCCACACCGAAGACCAGGCGAGCTGGTGGCGCACGGCCGGCGCGGAACTCGGCACGGGCAGCTACTTCGGCGTCGCGAGGGCGCCGGGCGAGCTGGCGGCCAGCTTCGCCTGAGCCGGACGGCGGGTCCGCGTCAGGCCGACCGCGATCAGCACCACCACCATGCCGCCGAGCACCCGCGGGGACAGCGGTTCGCCGAGGAAGAGCGCGCCCAGTGCCACCGAGACCACCGGGAGCAGGTAACCGACCGTCGCCGCCGCCGTCGGGCCTTCGTCGGTGAGCACCCGGTAGTTGAGGTAGAAGGTGATGCCGGTCCCGAACACGCCGAGGACCGTCACCGCCACCAGCGCCGTCACGTTCAGGTGCGGGGCCGTGGTCGAGACCGGCAGTGCCAAGGCGGTCAACGCGGTCGCCGTCGTCAGCTGGGCGGCCGAGACCGCGAGCGGTGCCCCGCCGGGCGGCAGTTTCCGTGCCATGTAAGCGAACGCGATCGCGTAGCTGAGGCCGGCGCCGAGCAACGCCAGCGCGCCCGTGCTGAGCAGCCCGGCCTGCTCCCAGGGCGCGAAGATCAGCAGCACGCCGGCGAAACCGAGGGCCAGCCCGAGCAGCCGCGCCGGGCCGAGGCGGCGGTCGGTGCCGAGCAGGACGCCGATCAGCAGTGACCACAACGGTGTCGTCGCGTTCATGACACCGGCGACCCCGGAGTCCACCGTGCGTTCCCCGATGCCGAAGAGCGCGAACGGCAGGGCGTTGCAGAAGAACGCGGCGACGACCAGCCGCCCCCACGTCCGGCGGTCACGCGGAAGCCGCTGGCCCGCCGCGACGGCCAGGACCAGCAGCGTCAGCGCGCCGAGGGCGCAGCGGATCAGCGTGAGGTGGACGGGGCTCAGCCCGGTCAAGGCCAGCTTGATCCAGAGGAACCCCGAACCCCACAGCAGGGCCAGCACGGCTATGCGCATCACGTGATCCACGGTGCCGAAGTGAACCCGTCAGGACAAGTGAAGAGTTCTGGAGCGATCTTTAAGACTTGCTACAGTTTTCGGGGGCCAGAGCCGGTCGCCGAGCAGCGCCAGGGCCGCCGGGAGCAGGACGCCGCGCACGAGGGTCGCGTCGAGGAGGATCGCGAACGCCATCCCGAGCCCGAGCATCTTGTACTCGATCGCCGCCAGGCTCAGGAAGACGCTGAACACGCCGGTCATGATCAGCGCGGCGCTCGTCACGACGCCGGAGCTGCGCGCGGTGCCCTCCACGATCGCGTCCCGCGCCGAACCGCCCGCGAGCCTGCGTTCCCTGATCCGGCTGAGGATGAAGACGTGGTAGTCGGTGCTGAGCCCGAACAGCAGCACGAAGAGGAACATCGGCAGCCAGCCGAGGACCCCGCCGTAGGGCGTGAAACCCAGTAACGGCGCGAGAAAGCCGTTCTGGAAGACGAGCGTGAGCACGCCGTAGGCAGCGCCGACCGAGAGCAGGTTCAGCAGGATCGACACCGCGGGCACCGCGACCGACCGGAACACCGCGAGCAGCAGCACGAACGCGAGCAGCAGGATGAACCCGAAGACGTACGGCGCCCGCGCGAGCACCTGCGCGGTGAAGTCGTGCGCCTCCGCGGTCCGGCCCGCCACCGCGTAACCGACGCCGTCGACCCGGCCGATCGTCCGGGGCAGCAGGGTTTCCCGCAACGTCGAGAGCGTGCGGCTCGCGGCTTCGTCGTTGCCGGTGCCGCCGAGCGGGATCCGGACGACGAGGGCCTGGTCCACCGGCACGACGACGGCCGGTTTCGGCGTGCTCGCGGTGAGTTCGCCGATGGCCCGGCGGACCGCGGGCGTGTCGACCGGGCCGCCGCGTTCGTTCCAGACGACGACGTGCGCGGGCATCGTCACGCCGGGAAACGCTTCCTGGACGCGCGCGGCCGCGTCGATCACCGGGATGCCGCGCGGCAGGCTTTCGGTCGGTGCGGGGTCCTGCAGCCGGATTCCCCAGGCGGGCAAGGCGAGCAGAACCAGTGCGGCGGCCGCGATTCCGCTCCAGAGTGCCGGCCGGCGGGTGACGACCCCGGCCACCGCCGCCCAGAACCGCGAGCGTGTGCCGTGGTTGCCGAGCCACGGGATCCGGCCGCGGTCGACGCGGTGGCCGAGCAGCGAGAGCGTCGCCGGCAGCACCGTCACCGCGGCCAGGACGGCCAGGCCGACGACCAGGACGGTGCTCACCGTCAGGCCGCGGAGGTTGTCGAGTCCGGTCAACAGCAATCCGGTCACGCATAGCACGACGGTGAGCCCCGACACGACGATCACGTGTCCGGACGTCCGCGCGGCGATCCGGATCGACTCGTCGGCACCGCGGGCGCGTTCTTCCCGGGCCCGGCGCAGGAAGAACAGCGAATAGTCGACGCCGACCGCCATGCCGATGAGCAACGTCATCGCGGAAGTGGCGCTGTTGACCGGGATCCAGTTGTCCACAAGGGACAGAAAGCCGAACGCGGCGGCCACCGTCGTGCCCGCGAGCAGCACCGGGATCGCGGCCGCGACCAGGGAGCCGAACACGACCAGCAGGATCAGCACGGTGATGGGCAGCGACCGGGTCTCCGACCGCTTGATGTCCTCTTTGATGCTCTGGTCGACCGCGCCGGACACGCTGAGGTCGCCGGCTTGGGCCAGGTGGGCGCCGGGGTGCCGCGAAGCGACGGCCTGAACGGCGGCGGTCGCCGTCGCGAGGTGGGCCCGGACTTCCGTGCCGGTGCCGAGGATCCGGAACGTCACCAGGCCGGACCGGCCGTCGGCGGAGACCCGGGCCGGGTCATCGAGCGGGGAGCGGATGTCCGCGACCGCGCCGGACGTCGTCAATGTCGTCACCAGGTCGGCCACGGCCGGGGAGTCCCGGGGTACGAGGACGTTTTCGAAGAACGGTTCCCGGGTGGCTTGGCGGTCGAGGACGGCTTGGCCGGTCCCGGCGTCACCGGCGGGGTTCGAGCGCGCGTCGGTGCCGGGCACGAAGGTGCCGACGGCCCAGGCGAAAATGACGAGTGCCAGCCAGCCGAGGATCGCGGCGGCGCGGTGGCGCAGCGACCAGTTCGTGACGCGTTCGACCAGCGGGGGTTTCGCGGGCAGCATGAACTAAGGTCCTTCCGTGAAGGAGTGATCCGATGAGAGCTCGCCCTCGGGCGAGTGGGTGCTTCTTCCTCCTGGGCCGCCGAGTTGCCGCTCGGTGGCCCAGGGCCTCAATTCAGTCGACCTCCTTGAGCACGTGCTCGATGGACCGCAGCCGGTCCTGGACGTCCTTCAGCTGCCGTTCGGTCTCCTCCTGCGTCCGGACGGCTTTTTCGGCCAGCGAGCGGTATTCGCTTTCGCGGGCGAGCGCGGCCTTGGCGCGCCAGGTCGAGGCCAGCTGCACGATCGCGATCGACAGCACGACGGTGATCAGGACGAAGACCCCGGTCACGCCGATGATCTCCTGCCACTGGTGCCAGTTCATGTCCGTCCCTCCTCGCCGTCCCCCTGGACGGATTCCGGTGTGGTCAGCGTCGGCACGGCGGCCGCGATCGTCTCCGGCGTCAGCACGACGGAGAACGGGGTGAGCTCGTAGAACCGCAGCGTCTTGCCGTCGTCGCCGACCTCGAAGCTGGCCCGCACCAGGCCGGCGGCTTCGAGCTTGCGCAGGTGCACCTGCAGCAGCGCGCGGCTGATCCGCAGCTCGCGCGCGAGCTTGCTGACGTAGGTGCGCTCGGCGCGCAGGGCGGCGACGATCCGCAGCCGGTGCGGGTTGCCGAGGGCGCCCAGCTGCCGCAGCAGGTCGTCGCCCGTGGTCCACATGCCAACAAAAGTTAGCAGGTGCCGCCGGTCAGGGGTATCAGGGTGATCCCCGGTTTCACATCGGGTGGTCCATCCAGACGTTCGGCTCGACGTACGTCGCGGTGTCGTAGGTGGTCGACGCGTACACCGGGGCGATGCCGCCCGGGATGAAGTTCTCGCCGTCCTCGAGCTTCACGCCGGTCCACGCGCGCCAGTCGGCGAGGGAACCCGCCAGTGTCACCGCGAACGGGCACACCTTCACGACTCGCGCGCCGAGACGCTCGTGGGTGCGCAGCCAGCGGTCGGCGAGCAGGCCGTCTTCGCGGCGGCGGGCCGCGTACTCCGGCATGGGGACCGCCGGTTCGGCCTCCTTGCCGATCGGGCGGACCGACACGATCAGCTTGCGCAGTCCCGTTTCCGCGGCGCGTGCCTTCAGCGCCTTGAGCATCGGCGCGGCCAGCCCGCGGCCGCGCACGTGTGGCGCGATGACGACTTCCAGGGCGCACAACGCAGTGGGCGCACGGCCGTCCATCACGTCCTGGGCGGCCCACTCGATCGCCTGGTCCCAGCCGTGGTCGGGGAGCTCAGCGCGGTCTTCCGCCGGGAACGCGAGCGGGACCGACAACGCGCGCGCCATCGGGACGCCGTCGTCGTCGAGGGCGATCAGGAAGTAGCGGGCCCAGTGCCGCAGGAACCGCTCGCCGGTGATCATCCGGCCACTGGCGCCCTGGTAGATGAACTGGCCGCCGACGTCGCCGAGGCCCAGTGCGGCGTCGAGCAGATCCGGACGGGAGGCAAGATCGACAACGCGCATGCGCCCAGTGAAGCGAAAAGATCACCGGGCGGACACCGGCAACCGGGCGACGCTCAGCGCAGGGCCTTGAGCCGGCGGGTGAGCGCCGAGGGGTCGAGGTTGGCGCGGGTGCCGGCGTCGTGGCCGTCGAGGTAGCCGCTGCCGGACAGCCGCCGGGGCGCGGCCGAGCGCAGGTCGCCGTACTCGGCGTCGAAGGCATGCTGCACCATCTGCGCGCGGTCGCGGACGACCAGCTCGGCCGACTTCTCTCCGGGCGCCGCCGTGCGGACCGCTTCCTGCTCGGCCTCGGACAGCCGCTCGTGCACCGCGCGGGCGAAGCCGTGCAGCCAGGTGCGCCGGTAGGCGGCGAGCGACTCGCCGGGGAAGAAACCGTCCGGCCGCACGCGTGTCAGCTGCGTGCTCGCCTGCAGCAGCAGGCTGGTGAACAGCAGCTCGACCCGGCCGAGGTCGGAGCGGTAGCCGAAGACCGTGACGCTGTCGACCTTCTGGCCGTACCGGTGCAGCAGCGTCCGGCAGCGCAGCGGGTAGGCGACCGAGGTCAGCAGGCTCGCCTTGTCGCGGCTGTAGGGGTCGTTCATCGGGATCTTGAGCGTGCCGATGTCGTCGGAGCTCGCCCCGGACGCGGCGAGCATGGCCTGGTCGATCCCGTACCGCGCGACCAGCTCGGCGGCCTTCTTGTTGTAGGCCTCGGCCTCCGCCTCGGTGACCGCCGGGTCCTCGGCCTTCGCCAGCAGCTTCCGGATGCGCTCGAGCTGCGGGTCTGACTCGGTCATGGAGGGCAGGGTATTCGATCAGGTGTTCGGACGCGCGCACCGGGGGTCGGCGTGTCCTGGAACACTGGAGGTGACGACCGGAGGGGGAGCTTTGGACTTGGAGATCGTGCGGTTCGACGCCGCGGCGGCCGACATCGCCCGCTGCCACGACCTGCTGGTGGCGTGCCACCACGCCGACCGGCCCGGCGAACCGCCACTGCCGCTGGCGGAACTGGCCGGGCGGTGGACGCGGTCGCTGCCCGGCATGGGGCCGGCCGAGCGCCTGCTGGGCTTCCGCGGGGGCGACCTCGTCGCGCTCGCCCAGGTGTACTTCCTCGAAGCCGAGAACAGCGCGATCGGGTTGACGCACGTCGTCGTCCACCCGGCCGCCCGGCGCGCGGGGATCGGCGGCGCGATGCTGCGCGCGGTCCTGCCCCTCCTGCGGGAGCGGGACCGGCGGGTCATCGAAGGCTGGGAAGTCGTCGCCGGCACCGCGGGCGAGCCGTGGGCCGCGGCGATGGGGTTCCGGCCGGTGCGCACGATCGTGCGGCAGGAGCTGGTGACCGCCGAAGCCGACCGGTCGCGCTGGGACGTCCCGGTTCCGGCGGGCTACCGGCTGCTGCGGTGGACCGGTGCCGCGCCGGACGCGGTGCTCGATTCCTACGCCGCCGCGCGTGACGCGATCCACGACGCCCCGCTCGGGGAGTCGGACCTCCGCTGGCCGCAGTGGTCGCCCGCGCGGGTGCGGGCCGCCGAAGCCGAGGCGCGGGCGCAGGGCCTCGAGCAGCGGATCGTGGCCGCGGTCCACGAGCGCACCGGGGACGTCGCCGCCTTCACCGAGGTCTGCGTGCACCCTCGCCGGCCGGACTGGGGCTACCAGCGGGACACCGCCGTGGTGGCCGCGCACCGGGGGCGGGGCCTCGGCCGCTGCGTGAAGGCGCACATGGCGCGGTGGCTGCTCGCCGAGCGGCCCGCCGTCGCCCGGATCAGCACCACCACCGGTGCCGAAAACGAGCACATGATCCGCGTCAACCAGGAGGTCGGCTACCGGACATTGCCGTCGATGATCGCCGTGCAGCGGGAGCTCAGCCCAGGTACGCGTCCAGCGTGACGGCCAGCGCCGACTCCGGCGACGGCGCGAAGCTCGCCCCCGCCAGGCCGCCCCACAACCACAGCTGTGCCAGCCCGTGCAGTGCCGCCCACAGCGAGGCCGCGACCAGCCGCAGGTCGGCGCCCGAGCGGGCGAGCGGGGTCGGGACCGCCGCCACCAGCACCGCGAACGTGTCGAACACCGCGCTCGCCGCCGCCGAGAGCGCCGGGTCGTCCGCGTCCACCAGGTCGCGGCGGAACATCAGCTCGAACATCGCCGGGTTCGCCAGCGCGAAGTCGAGGTAGCTGTGGCACGCGGCCGTCAGCCGTTCCCGGGGCGTGTTCCCCGGCAGCGTGTCACGGCGGGAGAGCAGCTCGGCGTACCCGCGCGTCGCCACGGCGGAGAGCAGTTCCGCGCGGCCGGAAAAGTGCCGCAGCGGCGCGCCGTGCGAAACGCCCGCGGCCTTCGCGATCCCGCGCAGCGTCACCGCGTCGACGCCGCTGCCGGCCAGCAGCTCGGACGCGGTGTCGATCAGGCGTTGCCGGGTGCCCATGCCTCGTCCCGGGTCATGGGGAGCAGCTCCGGGCGCTTCGGGAAGAAGCCGTCGCCGGGCTGGCGGCCGATCAGCCGGTTGCGCGTGCGCGTCACCGCGACCGGCAGGACCTCGCGCAGCAGCCAGTGCGCGTCGGCGCGCCAGCTGCCGGGGGCCGCGACGCCGGGCAGGGGTTCGAGCCACGCGGGGTCGTGGCTGACGCCGAGCAGGCCGAGGACGTACGCGGCGAGCCGGCGATGGCCGTGCGCGGACAGGTGCAGCCGGTCGGCGCCGAAGTACCGCGAGTCGGTGACCGCCTGGTCGGGCCACAGGTCGATGAGCAGGGCGCCGTAGCTGACGGCGGCCTCGCGGATGGCCTCGTTGAGCGCGACGATCCGCGGCCGCATCCGGCGGCCGAGCGGCATCCGGTGGGAGACGTCGCTGAGGGTGAAGGTGACCACGACGGGCGAAATCTCGGTGCACGCGCGGACGGCGGCGTCGACCCGCCGGGCGACGGTCCGCGCGTCCCATCCTCGGCTCATGACGTCGTTGCCGCCGCCGAAGAGGGCGACGAGGTCGGGCTCCAGCCGCGTCGCGGCCGGGACCTGCTCGGGGACGATCTGGTCGAGCCGCCGCCCGCGGACGGCCAGGTTGGCGTAGCGGAAGTCCGGCTCGTCCTGCGCGAGGCGGGCGGCGACGAAGTCGGCCCAGCCCCGGTAGGCGCGCCGGCCGGGGTACGGGTCGTCGAGCCCTTCGGCGCAGCTGTCGCCGAGGACGACGAAACGGTGGTAGCTCATCCCGATCTCCGTAACCCCTGGTTCACCTTGTAGACACTGTCTATCAAACTTCTGTAGACGCTGTCTACATCGGTCGTCACAATCCGGGGTCCCGCTTCGTCAGGCCGGTATGACACTCGAATCGGAAATCCGGCAGCACATCGGCAAGATCGTCGAAGGGCTGCGAGCCAAGGACCTCGAGGCACTGCGGCGGCTCTACGTCTCCGACGTCGTGTCCTACGACGTCGAGCCGCCGCTGCAGCACGTCGGGGTCGACGCGAAGCTCAAGAACTGGGCGAAGGTCTTCGCCCTCTTCGACGAGGTGGACTACGAGCTGCGCGACCTGACCGTCCTCCTGGACACCGACCTGGCCGTCGGTCACGGCTTCGGCCGGGTCAGCGGTACCTTGCGCGACGGGACGGTGGCGCAGGGCATGTGGGTCCGGGCCACCTTCGTGCTCCGCAAGACCGGCGACGGCTGGTCGATCGTCCACGACCAGGCGTCCGTGCCGTTCGACTTCGCGACCGGCAAGGGCGTGACCGACCTCGAGCCGTGACGCTCAGGCGAGGCGCGCGCGGTGGGCCGAGACGGCGGCCCGCCGCGGGTCGGCCGCCGGGAGCGTCCGCAGCAGGGCGTCCAGCACCGCGAAGTCGTCGACGCCGCAGGCGGTTTCCCAGAACGACCACAGCACACCCGGGTCGCCGCTGTTCAGCGCCACTTGGCGCACCTGGGCCGTGAGCGTCTCGCGCTCCTCGCGGATCGCGGGCGCCTCCGACTCCGGCAGCAGCGGTCCGCGGAAGAGGCGTAGCACGTCGGACGCCGATCCGGCACGCAGGCGCGCCTTGGCCGTCGCGAAGTCCGCGTCGACGTCGGCCGCCAGGCGGTACGGGCGCGTCTGCACGACCGAGGCGCCCAGCTGCGAGCGCAGGCGGTGGATCTCCGCGCGGACCGTCACCGGGTTGCCGGTCTCGCCGTAGAGCTGCAGGGCCAGCCGTTCGGCCGAAAGCCCCTTGGGGTGCAGCGCCAGCAGCGTCAGGATCTCCGCGTGCCGCAACGTCAACGGGACTTCGCGACCATCCACAGTGGTCGTGTGCGGGCCGTCGGTCAGGTACTCCAGCCGCAGCCGCGACCGCCGGCCGCCGCCACCGCCGGAAGCGAGCCGGAGCAGGTAGCCCTCGTCCAGGGGCTCGACCGTGGCGAGCCGGCCGTCGGGCAGGGCGACCGTGCCGCCGCCGCGCCGGACGTCCACTGTGGATGGCAGGAGGCACGCCTGGGCGGCCAGCACGCGGCCGCCGGCCGACAGCAGCGCGCCGGGGCGGCCGCGCAGGGATTCCAGGTGCGGCATGTTGACGCGCCGCAGGCGTTCGTCGCGGATCGCGAGCTGGGCGCGCAGCTGGCCTTCGGCGAGCTGGGCCGTCGCCGTGACCAGCGAGATCATCGCCGGGTGCACCGTGCGCAACGGCCCGCTGACGTCGATCGAACCGAGCAGGACACCGGTCTCGGGGTCGCGCACGGGCGCCGCCGCGCACGTCCACGTGTGGTAGCGCCGGACCAGGTGCTCGGCCGAGTGGATCTGCACCGGCTCGCCGGTGGCCAGCGCCGTGCCCATGGCGTTGGTGCCGATCGCCGCTTCGCTCCACCGGGTGCCCTCGGTGAGCCCGACGCGGTCGCCGCGCAGCAGCTGGCCCGCCGCGCCCTCGCGCCACAGGATCAGGCCTTCGGCGTCGGTCACGATCATCACGTGCTCGGCGTCGTCGGCGATGCTCACCAGCATCTGCCGCAGCACCGGCAGCACCGGGGCCAGTGGATGGGCTTCGCGCAGTGACGAAAGGGCGTCCGAGGAGTACACGAACGGGGCTTCGCCGTCGTCCGGGTCGACCCGGGCGGCGAGTGAGCGGTTCCACGAGGCGGAGACCACTGAGCGTGGCGAGCGCGGGCCCGGGACCCCGGCCAGCACCGCGTCCCGGACGTGCTTCAGCAGCCGCGCGTAGGACTCGGGGTCCCGCAGCATCTCCGGTTCGGGCGCCTCTGCCACGTTCACCAGCGTAGATAGCCCGCACGCCGCGGTGCAACGCGCTTGCAACGTTGCCGGACCTACGTTCGCGGCACTCCGTCACTCCGAGCAACGAGGCAGGGAAGATGGTCCAGTACGCCGCACCGAACACCGAAGGCAGCGTCGTCAGCTACGAGGCGCGCTACGACCACTACATCGGCGGCGAGTACGTGCCGCCCGCGAGCGGCCAGTACTTCGAGAACCCCACCCCCGTCACCGGCAAGACCTTCTGCGAGATCGCCCGGGGCAACGCCGACGACGTCGAAAAGGCCCTCGACGCCGCCCACGGCGCGGCGCCGGCCTGGGGCCGGACCTCGATCGAAGAACGCGCGAACACCCTGCTGAAGATCGCCGACCGGATGGAGCGGAACCTCGAGGCGATCGCGGTCGCCGAGTCGTGGGAGAACGGCAAGCCGGTCCGCGAGACCCTGGCCGCCGACATCCCGCTGGCCATCGACCACTTCCGCTACTTCGCCGGTGCCCTGCGCGCCCAGGAGGGCGGCATCTCGCAGATCGACGAGAACACCGTCGCCTACCACTTCCACGAGCCGCTCGGCGTGGTCGCGCAGATCATCCCGTGGAACTTCCCGATCCTGATGGCGGTCTGGAAGCTCGCCCCGGCGCTGGCCGCGGGCAACGCGATCGTGCTCAAGCCGGCCGAGCAGACACCGGCGTCGATCCACCTGCTGTTCTCGATCATCGGCGACCTGATCCCGCCGGGCGTGGTCAACATCGTCAACGGCTTCGGCGTCGAAGCGGGCAAGCCGCTGGCCTCCAGCAACCGCGTCCGCAAGGTGGCCTTCACCGGCGAGACCACCACCGGGCGGCTGATCCTGCAGTACGCCAGCGAGAACATCATCCCGGTGACCGTCGAGCTCGGCGGCAAGAGCCCGAACATCTTCTTCGACGACGTCGCCGCGGCCAACGACGCCTTCTACGACAAGGCGCAGGAGGGCTTCGCGCTCTTCGCGCTGAACCAGGGCGAGGTCTGCACCTGCCCGTCGCGGGCGCTGATCCAGTCCGGTATCTACGACAAGTTCCTCGGCGACGGCGTCGAGCGCGTCCGCAAGATCAAGCAGGGTCACCCGCTCGACACCGAGACGATGATCGGCGCGCAGGCGTCCAACGACCAGCTCGAGAAGATCCTGTCCTACATCGACATCGGCAAGCAGGAGGGCGCCGAGATCCTCACCGGCGGCGCGCGCAGCGACCTCGGCGGCGAGCTGTCCGGCGGCTACTACGTCGAGCCGACGGTGTTCGCGGGCGACAACAAGATGCGGATCTTCCAGGAGGAGATCTTCGGCCCGGTCGTCTCGGTGGCGAAGTTCGACGACTACGCCGACGCGCTGAAGATCGCCAACGACACGCTGTACGGCCTCGGCGCCGGCGTCTGGTCGCGCGACGGCAACACCGCCTACCGCGCCGGCCGCGACATCCAGGCGGGCCGCGTCTGGGTGAACAACTACCACGCCTACCCGGCGCACGCGGCGTTCGGCGGCTACAAGGCGTCCGGCATCGGCCGTGAGAACCACAAGATGATGCTCGACCACTACCAGCAGACGAAGAACATGCTCGTCTCCTACTCCGACCAGGCGCTCGGGTTCTTCTGATGACGCACCGAGTCGACCTGACACCGGCCGCCGCGGTGCTGCTGCGGCGGCTGGTGTCGCTCCACGGCCCGGTGATGTTCCACCAGTCCGGCGGGTGCTGCGACGGCAGCGCCCCGATGTGCTACCCGGCCGGGGAGTTCCGCACCGGCGCGTCCGACGTGAACCTCGGTTCGCTCGAAGTCGAGGGCATCGAGGACGTGCCGGTGTGGATGTCGGGGCCGCAGTTCGAGTACTGGAAGCACACGCACCTGACGATCGACGTCGTGCCCGGCCGCGGGAGCGGGTTTTCCCTGGAGGCGCCCGAAGGCGTGCGCTTCCTGATCCGCTCCCGGCTGCTCACCGACGAAGAGTCGGCGGCGCTGAACCGATAGCGCCGAACAACGCCGTGGCGAGCACCAGGCCTTCCCGGGCGACCGGGGCGAGCAGGTGCTCGTCCGGCGCGTGCTGCAGGCAGCCGGGGTAGGAGTGCGGCAGCCACAGCGTCGCCAGCCCGAGGACGTCGGTGAAGACGTGGTTGGGCAGCCCGCCGCCGAAGCTGGGCAGCAACGCGACGGGCTTGCCCGCGACCGCGTCCAAAATGGACTTGGCCCAGCTCGCCCACGGGTCGTCGACCGGCGTGCGGCTGGCGAGGAAGGTGGCGTCGGCTTTGACGTGGATCATCGGGAAACCCTGCGCGGCAAGGTGTTTCCGGATGGCGGGCGCGACGCCGTCGACGTCGGTGCCCGCGACGTACCGCAGCTGCAGGACCGCTCGCGCCCGGCCGGGGATCGCGTTGACCGGGCGGCCGGGGTCACCCGCGCCGAGCGCGAGCACCTCCAGGGTGTTCCAGCCGTAGAGCCGCTCGGCGGGGCTGAGCCGCGGGTCGCCCCAGCCCTCGTCCGCCGCGTCGACGGCCACGTCGGCCAGCGCGGCGCGCACGGTGTCCGGCAGCTCCGGCGGCAGCAGCTCCGGGACCTGGATGCGGCCGTGGCCGTCGACCAGGCTCGCGATCGCGGCGGCGAGCGTCGTCGCGGGGTTGCGCAGGATTCCGCCCCAGTTGCCGGAGTGGGCGGCGTCCGGGCGCAGGTCGGCGTCGAGGGCGATCCGGACGCCGCCGCGGGCGCCGAGGAACAACGTCGGGGTCGCCGCGTCGAGGCGTGGGCCGTCGGAGGCGATCAGGACGTCGGCTCGGAGGAGGTCCTTCTCCTGGGCCGCGAACTCGGTGAGGCCGGGGGAGCCGATCTCTTCGCCGGTCTCGAAGAGGAACTTGAGGTTGAAGCCCAGTCTTCCGCGTGCTTCGAGGAGCAGCCGCAACGCCGTGAGGTTGATCAGGTGCTGGCCCTTGTTGTCGGCGGTGCCGCGGCCGTACCAGCGGTCGCCGTCCGCGGTGAGCGTCCACGGGTCCAGGCCGTCACGCCACTGGCCCGCTTCGCCGACGACGTCCGCGTGGCCGTAGCAGAGCAGCGTCGGCAGGTCTTCTCCCTCGGTGCGGACGCCGACGAGGAACGGGCCGCCCGCCGGGTCCGGGTTGGGGTGCTGGGACACCTCGCAGCCGAGGCCGGCCAGCGCCGGGGTCAGGACTTCGTCGAGGTACGCCTGGATCGCGTCCCGGCCCTCGGGAGCGTCGCTCACCGTGGGATAGGAGACGAGCCGGGCGAGTTCGGCGAAGAAGGCGCCGGAGTCGACGTGGGCGCGGGCCTGGTCGAGCAGTTCCATGACCGCCAGCCTAAAGGGCAAAAACAATACGAACGGTCGTGCTATCTTCGGGGCATGAACGTCGACAGCGTCTACGTGGGCGAACCGAGCGTCCTGGGGTACCGGCGGGAGCGGCCGGTGCTGAGCGGGATCACGAAGGCGCTGGTCACCGCGCCGGAGCTGCGGCTGACGGAGCTGAACCTCGACGGCGACCGGCAGGCCGACCTCACCGTCCACGGGGGTCCCGACAAGGCGGTCTACGTCTATCCCGCCGAGCACTACGCGGCCTGGCGGGAAGACGGCTTCGAGGTCGGCACGGCCGACTTCGGCGAGAACGTCTCGCTGTCCGGCCTCACCGAGGACGACGTGCGGATCGGGGACGTCTGGGCCTGGGGCGACGCGCTCGTGCAGGTCTCGCAGCCGCGGTCGCCGTGCTTCAAGCTCGCCATGAAGACCGGCCGCAAGGACATCGCGCCGGCGATGATCGACTCCGGGCGCAGCGGCTGGTACCTGCGCGTGCTGCGGCCGGGTGTCGTGCCGACGTCCGGCGCGCTGGAGGTGGTCGAGCGCGCGGACGGGCCGACGGTCGCCGAGGTGTACGTCATCTCGTTCGCGAATTACGGTCAGCTGCCGGAGGAGCACGTCCAGGCGGCGCTGGACCTCGCCGATCGCGTGCTGGCGACCCCGGCGCTGGCGGAGCAGTGGAGCGCCGGCGTCCAGTCCACTGTGGACCGATGGCGGGCGCGGCGTGCCGGTTGACGGCCGCCTCGCCCGCGGCGACGCGACCCGCCGCCTGGTCCTGCGCCGGGCGGCGGACGTCGCGTCGGTCGACGGGCTGGAGGGGCTGTCCCTCGGCCGGCTGGCCACCGAGCTGGAGCTGAGCAAGAGCGGCGTGTTCGCGCTGTTCGGCTCGAAGGAGGAGCTGCAGCTCGCGACGATCGAAGCGGCTTTCGGCATCTTCGAGGCGCACGTCGTGACGCCGTCCCGCGAGGTCGGGCCGGGCCTGCCGCGGCTGCGGGCGATCTGCGAGAACTGGCTGGAGTATTCGGAAAAACGCGTCTTTCCCGGCGGCTGCTTCTTCTTCAACGTCGGCGCGGAGTTCGACGCGCGACCCGGCCGGGTCCACGACGCGGTGGCTTCGGCGAGCGGCTCGTTCGCCGCGTTCATCCGCGAGACGGCTGTCGAAGCGGTCGCACTCGGCCACCTCGACGCGGACCCGGAAGTCCTGGCTTTCGAGCTGCACGCACTGGGCCGCGCGGCCAACGCCGACGCGGTCCTCCACGGGGGGACGAAGGCGTACGCGCTGGCCAGGCGAGCGATTCGCGCCCGCCTGGCCGGTGCGTGACTACTTCCAGTCGACCTGCGGGCTCCGGTAGAAGTTGATGCCCTGGGTCACCCAGCGGGGGCTCTGCTTGGCCAGGCGCGCCCGGTAGGCATCCCAGTCGTGCGTCGCCTTCGGGGACCAGCCGATCTCCGCGATGCCCGGCAGGCGCGGGAACGCCATGTACTCGATGTCGGCGCTCGTGCGGATCGTCTCGGTCCACAGCGGTGCCTCGACGCCCGCCACCTGCTTCTCACCGACGCCCGTCACGAGCGACGCCGGGTCCCAGTTGTACCCGTCGCGCACCTCGATCAACGCGGCCCAGTCCTGGCCGAGCGGGGTCGAGGGGTTGTACTTCATGTCCAGGTACGCGTAGTTCGCCGGCGACATCAGGATCTTGCTGCCCCGCGCCGCCGCGGCCGCGACACTCGGGTTGTCCCCGCCGAAGTCCCAGTACTGCGGGACCGCCGACGCGGGCGGGTCCGACTTGGCGATCTCGTGCCAGCCGGTGACCTTCTTGCCGTACTTGGCGACGATCGGCTGCACCTTCTTCTCGAACGCGATGTAGTCCGCCGGCGGGGTGGAGTGCGCCTCGTCGCCGCCGATGTGCAGGTACGGCCCGGGGGTGATGGCCGCCAGCTCGCGCACGACGTCCTCGACGAACTTGTACGTGATCGGCGAGGAGATGCACAGCGAGCTGTACCCGACCTCGGTGTCCGTGCGCACCGGGACGGCCTTGCCGTCGCAGTTCAGCTCCGCGTACGTCGACTGCGCCGCGTTCGTGTGACCCGGCATGTCGATCTCGGGGATCACCGTGATGTGCCGCGAAGCCGCGTAGGCGACGATGTCCTGGTACTGCTTCTGCGTGTAGTAGCCGCCCGGGTCGCCGTCGACCGCGGTCTTGCCGCCGACCGTCGCCAGCTTCGGCCAGCTCTTGATCTCGATCCGCCAGCCCTGGTCGTCCGCGAGGTGCAGGTGCAGGGTGTTGATCTTGTACTGGGCGATCTGGTCGATGTACCGCTTGACCTGGTCCGGCTGGAAGAAGTGCCGGGCGACGTCGAGCATCGCGCCGCGCTCGCCGAAGCGCGGGTAGTCGAGGATCGTGCCGCCGGCGACCGTCCACGTCCGGTGCTGGACGCGCTTCGCGTCGATCGCCGACGGCAGCAGCTGCCGCAGCGACTGGACGCCCTCGAAGAGCCCGTCCGCGGTGTTGGCCTTCAGCGAGACGCCGTCGCGCGCGACCTTCAGCTCGTAACCCTCGGTGCCGATCCGCGGGTCGTGCCCGAGCTCCAGCGCGATCGCGGGCCCGCCGGCGGCGTGCGGCACGACCGGCAGCGGGTAGCCGGTGGCCGGGCGCAGCAGGCCGCGCAGGTAGTCCGCGACCTGGCCGGCGCCGCGGCCGGCGGTGATCACGGTGAACGGTGTCAGCTTGAAGCCGCCTCGCGGGTCGGCCTTCGCCGAGACGGGCGCCGGGACGACGTCGGTCACGCTGCGTTCCGGGGCGGCCGGCGCGGCCACCGCGGCAGCGGGGACGCCGACGGCCGTGAGACTCACGATCGCCGCGGTCAAGACGGCTCTGGACAAGCGCATCAGGGCACCTCCGGTCGGGGACTCCTCCCAAAGGTACAGACCAGCCGGGGCATTTGGAACAGTCCTTAACGAAGGGCGGCGCGGATGGCTTCCAGGACGCTCGGGTCCTCGATCGTGGAGGGCACGGCCTCGTCGCGCCCGTCGGCGATCGCGCGCATGGTCTTGCGCAGGATCTTGCCCGACCGCGTCTTCGGCAGTGCGTCCACAATGGACACATCGCGGAACGCGGCGACCGGCCCGATGTCCCGGCGCACCAGCGCCACGAGCTCGTCGCGCAGCTGTTCTTCCCCGATGTCCGCGCCCGCCTTCAGCACGACGAACCCGCGGGGCAGCTGGCCCTTGAGCTGGTCGGCGACGCCGATGACCGCGCACTCGGCGACGGCCGGGTGCGAGGCCAGCACGGCTTCCATCGAACCCGTCGAAAGCCGGTGCCCGGCGACGTTGATGACGTCGTCGGTGCGGCCCATGACGAACAGGTAGCCGTCCTCGTCGAGGAAACCGGAGTCGCCGGTCAGGTAGTACCCGTCGTAGCGGGAGAGGTAGGCCTCGCGGTAGCGCTCGTCGTCGCCCCACAGCGTCGGCAGCGAGCCCGGCGGCAGCGGCAGCTTGACCGTGATGGCGCCCTCGCGCCCGGCCGGCAGCTCGTCGCCCGCCTGGTCGAGGATCCGGACGTCCCAGCCGGGGACGGGCTTGGTCGCGGACCCGGCCTTGACCTCCAGGGGCTCCAGGCCCCGCGGGTTGGCCGCGATCGGCCAGCCGGTCTCGGTCTGCCACCAGTGGTCGATCACCGGCGTGCCGAGCTTCTCGTGCGCCCAGTGGTAGGTCTCCGGGTCGAGCCGTTCGCCGGCCATGAAGAGCGTCCGGAACGCCTTGAGGTCGTGCTTCTCCAGCTCGCGCGCGTCCGGGTCGACCTTCTTGATCGCCCGCAGCGCGGTCGGCGCGGTGAACAGCGCCTGGACGCCGTGCTCGGCGATGACCCGCCAGAACGCGCCCGCGTCCGGCGTGCCGACCGGCTTGCCCTCGTAGAGCACGGTGGTCGCCCCGACCAGCAGCGGCGCGTACACGATGTAGGAGTGCCCGACGACCCAGCCGACGTCGGACGCCGTCCACCAGACGTCGCCGGCGTGGACGTCGTAGATGGCGTCCATCGAGTAGGCGAGCGCGACGGCGTGGCCGCCGGTGTCGCGCACGACGCCCTTCGGCTTACCGGTGGTCCCGGACGTGTAGAGGATGTAGAGCGGGTCGGTGGCCGCGACCGGCACCGGGTCGGCCGGCGTGGCGGCCGCCGCCAGCTCGCGCCAGTCGAGGTCCCGCTTGGCCAGCTGGGCCGGCGCCTGCTCGCGCTGGAGCACGACGACGTGGTCGGGCTGGTGCTCGGTCATCCCGAGGGCGGCGTCGATGATCGGCTTGTACTCGACGACCCGCGTCGGCTCGATGCCGCAGGAGGCCGCCAGGATCACCTTGGGCTTCGCGTCCTCGATCCGCGCCGCGAGCTCCTTCGGCGCGAAGCCGCCGAAGACCACCGAGTGCACCGCGCCGATCCGCGCGCAGGCCAGCATCGCGATCGCCGCTTCGGGCACCATCGGCAGGTAGACGATGACGCGGTCACCCTTCGTGACCCCGAGTGAGCTGAGCGCACCGGCGAACTTCGCGACGGTGTCCCGCAGCTCTTCGTAGCTGTAGGTCCGTTGCTGTCCGGTCACGGGGGAGTCCCAGATCAGCGCGGCCTGGCCGCCGCGGCCGGCCTCGACGTGCCGGTCGAGCGCGTTGGCGGAGGTGTTCAGCTCGCCGTCCGGGAACCACCGGTAGAAGGGTGGGTTCGAGCTGTCCAGAGCCCGTCGCGGGACCTTCGTCCAGCTGATGTTCCCGGCCGCTGCCAGCCAGAACGCCTCCGGATCCGCCAGGCTGCGCCGGTAGGCCTCGGCGTACGCGCCCATGCCCCGCTCCTTCGCGTCGAACGTCCGCACCGACCCCATCATGGCGCGGGAGCGGCGGGCTCGCCGGATTCCGGGCAGGCTGAAGACCCGGCAACCTCACGGCGGCCGGCCGCGTCCTAAGCTGGACCGCGGGGAAATGCCGCGTGGCGGTGCGAAGTGAACACGGACAGTGAGGGGATCCGGCGGTGAACGGACTCGCGAGCGCGTTGCTCTCGCTAGCCCATTCCTTGTTCGGCCCGGGCTTCTGCCCCGGCGACTGGGTCTGGGCCACGAGTGCGGCCGGCGCGCTCGTCGCGCTGATCCCGCCGGCCGGCGCGCTCGCCGTGTCGATCATCCGGAAGGGCACCGGCAACCGCTACGACGCCACGACGCTGGGCGTCTTCGCCGCGATCGGGCTGGTCAGTGCGCTCGTCCTGCCGTGGCTGCTGTCCAACGGCGTCTCGGGCGTCTACCGCGCCGCGTTCGCCAAGGGCAAGACCGGGCTGTCGGCGACCGAGCTGTCGACGCTGCGGGGCCCCGGCGGCTGCTGGGTCGATTCCCAGGTGGACTACCTGGGTGGCCGGCAGACCGTCTTCGACGTCTTTTCCTCCCGCAGCACCGGCGCCGACGACCTCCCGTTCTTCGTCTACCTGCTGGCGTTCATCGTGCTGGGTGCCGGTTCGCTGCTGTTCGTGATGCTGCAGGGCCGCACCGCCTTCCGCCGCGGCCCGAAGTGGCCGTCGCGGTTCTTCTGGATCCCGTTCGCCGCGATGCTCGCGTTCAGCGTCGGCATGGAGGCGAACACCGCGCTGCACTTCTGGCTCGGCTTCCTGCCGTTCAGCGTGCTGGGCCTGATCCCGGTCGCGATGGTCGGGCCGCCGCCGTGGTCGGTGATCAACCGCTCGGACGCGCCGCCGCGCCGCGACCAGGAGCCGCAGGGCCCGCCGCCGTCGCAGGTCCAGCCGCGCCCGACCCCGCCACCGCCTCCGCCGCCCCCGGTCAACCGGCCGTACCCCAAGACGGCGCTTGCGTCGGCACCCGAGCCCCCGCCGATGGCCGGCGCGCTGGCCGCGGCCCCCGGCCCGATCCCGCCGCCGCCCGGCTCGCGCAACGCGGGCGGCAGCCGCTACCGCCGCGTCAAGCAGCTCGGCGCGGGTGGCTTCGGCACGGTCTGGCAGGCCGTCGACACCCAGCTCAACCGCACGGTCGCGCTGAAGATCGCGCACGCGCCGGACCGCGACACCGCCGAGCGCATGCAGCGCGAGGCCCGCGCGCTGGCCGTCGTGAGCCACCCGAACTGCGTCAAGGTGTACGACCTGGCCGAGGAGCCGGACGGGCTCGCGCTGGTCATGGAGTACCTCGAAGGCCGTCCGCTGGCCGAGCTGGTCGACGGCCAGGGCCCGCTCGACGACGTCGCGGCCGGCCGCCTGTGGGCGACGATGGCCGGCGCGCTCGCCGCGGCGCACGAGAAGGGCGTCCTGCACCGCGACATCAAGCCGTCGAATGTCATCCTCGACCCGAGCGGCCTGGCCCACCTGATCGACTTCGGCATCGCCCGCAGCCAGGGCGACTCCAAGATGACGGCGACCGGGATGATGATCGGTACGCCGGACTTCGTAGCCCCGGAGCAGGCGATGGGTTCGGCGGCTTCGCCGGCGTCGGACGCGTGGCAGCTGGCGGCGACGATCAGCTACGCCCTGTCCGGCCAGCCCCCGCGTGGCACGCGCGAGACTCCGATGGCGGCCCTGATGGCCGCGGCCCGGGCCGAACCGGTGTCCCGGCTGCCCCAGCGCAGCGCGCACGCGCGGCTGCTGGCGGCCTCACTGGACCCGGAGCCGCGCCGGCGTCCGACGCTGAACGCCGTGCGGCGCGAGGTCGAGGGCTGGCTGTCGCGGGCGGGCAAGTCGGCCGACGGCCCGGTGACGCGCGTGGTGCCGCGTCAGCCGGGCGGCCAGATGCCCCGCCGCTAAGCGGGCTTCACGGCCTCGAAGATCAGCAGCTCCTTGGGGTGGTGCTGGATCTTCACCTGCTCGAAGCCCGCCTTCTCCAGGCGCGCCGGGAACGTCGCCGCGTCGACGACGTTCATCGTGTCGCCGATGTGCAGCAGGCGGAACCTGAGGTTGAGCTGGCCGTCGCTGCCGCAGTACGTGCCGCCCGGGCGCAGGACCCGCGCGGCCTCGGCGAAGATCGCGTCCTGCAGCTCCTTCGTCGGGACGTGGTGCAGCATCGTGAAGCACACGACGGCGGAGAAGCGGCCGTCCTCGAACGGCATCTCCGCGCCGCTGCCCTCGACGACCTCCGCGCGGTCGCCGTACTTCGCCCGCAGCAGCTCGCTCGACGCGGGGTCGATCTCCAGGACCGTCAGCTTGGGGACCGCCTTGAGCAGCACGCTCGTGGTAGCGCCGAAGCCGGGCCCGATCTCGAGGACGTCGTCACCGAGGTCGCGTTGCTCCAGCCACGGCGTCAGCCGCTCCTCGACGGTGGCCGCCCATTTCTCCGAGCTGCAGATCTTGCGGTGGATCAGGTTCATCGGCATGCGTCCGACGCTATTTCGGGGCGGGAGTGGCCGGTAGCCGATAGCCTGCCAACTGATGTCGCGAAACAGCCAAGCCATGCTGATCGGCGAGGTCGACCTGCCCGCGGGCACCTGGTTCCCCTGGCACGAGCACCCGGTCCACCAGCTGGTCTGGTCCGCCCGCGGCGTCGTCGGGGTGAAGGCGGGCGACGCGGGCTGGGTCCTCCCGCCGACCCGCGCGCTGTGGATGCCGGCGGGCGTCCAGCACCGCACGGGCGCGATCGGCCGGGCGGCGCTGCGCGGCATCTACGCGGATCCCGCGTTGTCCCCGGTCTCGTGGCCGGTGCCCCGGGTGGTGGTGGTCCGGCCGCTGCTGCGCGAGCTGCTGGAGTACCTGACCGGCGACGGCGTGGCCCCGGACGCCCGGCTGCGCGCCGAGGCGGTGGCGTTCGACCTGTTGGAACCCCTGGACGTGGTGCCGATCGTGGTGCCGTCGCCGTCCGACCCGCGGGCTCGCGACGTCGAGCGCGCGGTGGTCGCGAACCCGGCGGACCCGCGGAGCCTGGCGGAGCTCGGCCGGGACGTCGGCGCGGCGGAGCGGACGCTGGCGCGCATCTTCGTCCGCGAGTGCCGGATGCCGTTCGGGACGTGGCGCACGCAGGTGCGGCTGCGTGCGTCGTTGCCGCTGCTGGCCCAGGGAGCACCACTGGAGACGGTGGCGCACCGGGTGGGCTACAGCTCGGCGAGCGCGTTCGTCGCGGCGTTCCGGCGCGCGGTCGGCGTCACGCCGGGGGCGTACTTCGCGGGGTGAGCCGGCACCAGTAGCGCAGCCGCCCGGCACGGCTGGTGTCCGCGAGAACGCCACCGTTGCGCTCGATCACGCGCCGCGAAGCGTGGTTGTCGGGAGCGCAGGTGAGCAGGACGTCGTCGATGCCGGACTCCCGGGCGACCCGCAGAGCCGCGCGCAGGAGTGCGGTGGCGTGGCCCCGCCCGCGCGCCGACGGCCGGACGTCGTAGCCGAGGTGGCCGCCGAACTCGGCCAGCTCGTCGTTGAGCCGGAGGTTGAGCCGGACGCGGCCCAGGTACTCGTCGCCGGTGACCCACCAGAGGATCCGATGCGGGACCCGGTCGCGGTCGATGGTGCCGGTGCCCCGCAGACCGGCGTCGCGCACGCTTTCGAGCCAGCGCCGGAACTGCTCCGGGTCGGCGAGCAGGTCCGGGTCCAGTTCGGTGTGCGAACCCTCCCGGTGGTACTCCCGCAGGGCGGCGAGGAACGACCGGTGGTACCGCGGCGACGGCTCGACCAGGCTCACCGCCAGGACGGCAGCCAGCGCTCGGCCTCCCACTGGCCCGTCGTGATCGCGACGCCGTTCAGGATCGGCCACAGCCACGCGAAGTTGGCCACCACCAGCCCCACGTACAGCGACACGACGAGCAGGCCCGTCCCGCGTCTCTCGAACCCGCGCCGTGCGCTGCCCAGGATCTGGCCGAGGCACAACGTCAACCCCAGCACCAGGAACGCGGCCAGCGGAGTCGCGTAGAAGAAGTACATCTGGCGGTCGATGTTGGTGAACCAGAAGACGTACCCGCCGAGGTAGCCCACCAGCACCGCCGCGTAGCGCCAGTCCGCGCGGAACACCGAGCGCCACACCGACCAGCCGAGCATCGGGATCGCCAGCCACCACATCGCCGGCGTGCCGATCAGCATCGTCGCGCTCACGCAGCGGGCCTCGCCGCAGCCGGTGACGTCGCCGTCGTAGCTGTAGAGCATCGGGCGCAGCCCCATCGGCCACGTCCACGGCTTCGACTCCCACGGGTGCGGGTTGTCCTTCGGCGTGACCAGCGTTTCGTGGAAGTGCAGGACGTTGCCCGTGTAGTCGGCGAGCGACCGCAGCGACGCCGGGACCCACGACCAGAAGCCCGGCGCGATGTCCTTGATCTCCGTGTAGTGCCGGTCGGTCGCCGTTTCGCTCGCGAACCAGGCCCAGTACGCGCCCAGGTACATCAGGAACGGGATGAGCAGGATCGCCCACAGCGCCGGCAGCACGTCCCGGCGGATCGTGCCCAGCCACGGGCGCTCGACGCCGGCCGCGCGCCGGGCCGCCACGTCGAAGAACACGCACAGCAGCCCGAACGCGACGATGTAGTACAGCGCCGACCACTTGACGCCGAAGGTCAGCCCGATCATCAGCCCGGTCGCGAACCGCCACCAGCGGAAGCCCAGCTTGGGGCCCCACACGGACTCGTTGACCCAGCCTTCGCGCACCGCTGTCGCGAGCCGGGTGCGCACCTGGTCGCGGTCGACGAGCAGGCACGCGAACGCGGCGAGCACGAACAGCGCGATGAAGATGTCGAGCATCCCCATCCGCGACTGCAGGTGCAGCACGCCGTCGCTGATCACCAGGATGCCCGCGATGCCGCCGAGCAGCGTCGAGCGCGTCAGGCGGCGGGCGACGCGGATGGTCAGGAAGACGATGAGCGTGCCGGCCAGCGCGGGCATGATCCGCCAGCCCCAGCCGTTGTAGCCGAACAGCCATTCGCCGATCGCGATCAGCTGCTTCGCCAGCGGCGGGTGGACGACCAGCTCGTAGCCGTAGTTGTCCTCGTAACCGCCGTTGCGCAGCACCTGCCACGCCTGCGGCACGTAGTGCTTCTCGTCGAAGACCGGGCTGCCCTTGTCCGTCGGCACGCCGAGGTTCTGCAGCCGGACGATGCCGCCGATGACGGTCAGCACGAGGGTGACGACCCAGCCGCGCAACCGGTCGGTCGGCATGCCGCGGCCGAGCAGGGTCACTTCGCGGTCGGTCGGCGGCCGGAGCGCCTCGACCGGGTCCGGCCGGACGCTCTCGTCGTCGGCACGGGTCAGCAGCGCGGTCACGGGGGCGATCCTACGGGCGCGGCGGGGCGTACGTCGTCGGGATCCGCTGATCAGCCTAGGCTGACCCGGTGACCTCCGGCCGCCTCATCCTCGCCGCGACCCCGCTCGGCGACGTCCGTGACGCCTCACCGCGCCTGGCTTCGGCCCTGGCGGAAGCCGACGTGATCGCGGCCGAAGACACGCGGCGGCTGCGATCGCTGGCTGCCGCGCTGGAGGTGACTCCCCGGGGCCGGGTGGTGAGCTTCTACGAGGACGTCGAAACGGCGCGCCTGCCCAAGCTGCTCGAATCGTTACGCGCGGGCGAGACGGTGGTGCTGGTGACCGACGCCGGTATGCCCAGTGTGTCCGATCCGGGCTTCCGGCTGGTGTCGGCTTGTGTCGCCGCGGACTTGCCGGTGACGTGCCTGCCCGGCCCGTCCGCGGTGACCACGGCGCTCGCTTTGTCCGGTTTGCCGTGTGACCGGTTTTGTTTCGAGGGGTTCGCGCCGCGCAAGCCGGGGGAGCGGACCCGGTGGTTGTCGACGTTGGTGTCCGAGCCGCGCACGGCGGTGTTCTTCGAGTCTCCGCACCGGTTGGCGTCGTTGCTGGCGGACGCGGTTTCGGTGCTGGGTGGTTCCCGGCAGGCCGCGGTGTGCCGAGAGTTGACGAAGACGTACGAAGAGGTGAAGCGCGGGTCTCTCGCGGAGCTGGCTTCGTGGGCCGAGGAGGGCGTGCGCGGGGAGATCACGGTGGTGCTCGCGGGCGCCGAGCCCCGCTCGGTTTCGGTGGCGGACCTGGTGTCGGAGGTTTCCGAGCGGGTGGCGTCGGGGGAGCGCCTGAAGTCCGCGGCCGCGGAGGTCGCCGAGGCCGCCGGGGTGTCCAAAAAGGAGCTTTACGACGCCGTGCTGGCGTCGCGGGTCAAGTGAGCAACGCCGTGACCGCGGCATGCGCCTTCTCCGCGTCCGGCGCATCCCCGGTGATCACGTCCGTGTACACGAACGACTCCCCGATCCGCACCAGCAGGTAGGCCAGGTCCGGCACCGGCAACGGCGGCTCCAGCCGTCCCGCCGCGACCTCCTCCGACAGCAGCTCCGCGAGCCGGGACGTGGTCCGCTGCTGGCAAACGCTTGCGCGGGTCGTCAGCAGCCGCAACGCCCGCTCCGGTTCGCGGCGGAGGAAGTCCCGGAACGGCGGCGATTCGTTCGCGAACCGGACGTACCCGCGCACGAAGTCCGCCACCCCGGCCGCCCCTCGGCCGACACACGACGGCCACAGCCGGGCGATCGACGCCGACGACAGCGACCACAGGATCTCCCCCAGCAGCAGATCCCGGGATCCCACCCGGCGGTGCAGCGTCGCCCGGCTGATCGACAGCGACTCCGCCAGTTCGCCCATGTCGACGCGGCGGCCGGACAGGAACCACTCACGTGCCCGCTCGAACTCCTGAGACATATGCCAGAATGTCTCACAGCCACCACGGGAAGGGAAACGCAGATGCGCGCAGTGCAGGTGACCGAGTTCGGCGGACCCGAGGTGCTCACGCCGGTCGAGCTGCCCGATCCCGTGGCCGGCCCCGGCGAGGTCCTCATCGACGTCGAGCGCATCGGCGTCAACTACGCCGACACCCACCAGGCCGAGAACTCCTACCTCGCGCCGTCGAAGCTGCCGCTCGTGCCCGGTGGTGAGGTGGTCGGCACGCACGATGGCAAGCGGGTCGTCGCCCTGCTCAACGGCGGTGGCGGGTACGCCGAGAAGGCCGTCGCGCCCGAGGCGACCACCTTCCCCGTCCCTGACGGCGTCGACGACCTCGCCGCGCTGTCCATGCTGGTCCAGGGCACCACCGCGTGGGTTCTGCTGAAGCGGAACGCCCACCTCGAACCGGGCGAATCGGTCGTCGTGCACGCCGCCGCCGGCGGGGTCGGGACCGTCGCCGTCCAGCTCGCCAAGGCCTGGGGCGCCGGCCGCGTCATCGCCACCGCCAGCAGCGACGAGAAGCGCGCTCTCGCGCTCGAACTCGGCGCCGACGTCGCCGTCGACTCGCGGGCCGAGGACATGACCCAGACCCTCGTCGAGGCCAACGAGGGCCGCCGCGTCGACGTCGTGCTCGACATGGTCGGCGGCACCACGACCGACCAGAGCATCGCCGCGCTCGCGCCGTTCGGCCGGCTCGCCTTCTACGGCATGGCCGGCCGGGAGGCGCCGAAGCCCGTCGAACTCCGCAACGTCCTCGGCCACAGCACGACCATCAGCGGCATGTGGCTGCCGCACGTCTTCCGCCTGCCGGGCAACGTCTTCGGGACGGCGCTGAACGAGCTGTTCGCGCTCGTCGGAGAAGGCAGGCTCAAGGCGATCCCGGGCGGCGAGTACCCGCTGTCGGACGCCCGCGGCGCGCACGAGGCCCTGCGCTCCCGCAAGACGGTCGGCAAGCTACTGCTCGACCCCGGCAAGTAGGCGTTCCAGGGGTGCCGCCTTGTGCAGGCACTCCTGCCACTCCGCCTCCGGGTCGGAATCGGCCGTGATACCGCCGCCCACGCCCAGGGACACCGTGCCGTCGGCGATCTCGAACGTCCGGATCGCCACGTTCAGCTCCAGCCCCGCCGCCGGGGACACCAGGCCGATCGCTCCCGTGTAGACCCCGCGTCCGCACGGTTCCAGGTCGGCGATCAGGTCCAGCGCGCGGATCTTCGGCGCGCCCGTCACGGAACCGGGCGGGAAGGCCGCCGCCAGCAGGAGACTGTCCGAAACGGACGGTCGCAGCGTCCCCGTCACCGTCGAGTCCAGGTGCCACACCCCCGGTGCCGGCCGGACCCGCAGCAGCGACGGCACCGTCACCGACCCCACCTCGCACACCCGGCCGAGGTCGTTGCGCACCAGGTCCGTGATCATCACGTTCTCGGCGACGTCCTTCACCGACTGGCGCAGCAACAGGGCGTTCCCGTCGTCGGCCGGGCCCCGGCGGGGGAGCGTGCCCTTGATCGGTGTCGACCGGACCGCGCGGCCGTGGCGGGCGAGGAACAGCTCCGGGGAGAACGAAACCACCGACCCCCACGGGCCCGAGACGAACGCCGCCCGCCGCGGATCCAAAGAGGACACCCCGGCCGCGAACAAAGCGGCGGGGGACCCCGAAAACGACCCCGTGAACCGGCTGCAGATGTTCGCCTGGAACAGCTCGCCGGCCTCGATCGCGTGCACGCACGCCTTCACCGCGTCCCGGTGCTCCGACGGCAACGGACGCCGCAGGGGTCCCGAGGACCAGGAAAGCGCCCCGGCCGAAGACGTCAGCAGTGACTCCATTGTGGACACCGACGGCCCGCCGCCGTCGAGGGACTCCAGGTAGCAGGTGCCCGAAGCGGACCACCGCAGCACGTGGTCCGCCCAACCCCACGCGGCCGGCGGGAGCGCGCCGGAGCCGTCGTACGCCAGGTACCCGAACCAGCCGCCGCCGATCACGCCCGGCGGGGCATCGACCTCCGGGCACGCGGGAAAGCCGCCAGGCGCGACCGCGAGCGAAGGCGCGATGACCGCCCGTGAAGAGAACCAGTCGCCGGACACCATCGCCGGTGGCGGCAGCCCGCGCGACGCGTTGTGGTGGGCAAGCACCGAAAAAGCGCGCGCGGGCGTGACTTCCGTCCGGAGTGCCCTGCTCGTCACGCGCATGGCGACATACCACCACACGTCAGAGCAGCAGGTCACCCAATGTGAACGGGTACACGACGGCGTTCTGCTCCACCGGCCCGTCGACGCCCCGCACGTCCGGGCCGTACGCGTGCTGGTGCACGCCGAGCCGCGAGTGGAACCAGCCCGGCCGCCCGGGGATGCCGTTGTGCCGGACCAGCCACAGCACGACCTCGCTGTCGGCCCAGCGGTCCGGGTGCAGCCGGTTGGCCCAGCAGTCGTGGTCGGCGTAGACGAGCACCCGCTCGATGCGCGCCGCGTGCCGGACGTGCTTGATCCACGTCTTGATGAACCGGTCGTCCACGCTCGGCGCCGCCACCTCCAGCGCCGGCGCCAGCGAACCGGGCGCGAACGCGCCGAGCCTGCTGGCCGTGCGGACGAAGTGGTCGGCCTGGTCGTGCGCCGCGCCGGGGCGGGCGTAGTGCCGGCCGCCGACGTGCAGGCCCGCCTCCTGCGCGCCGGCCAGGTTGCGCTCGGCCGCGGAGCTGGTCCAGTTGACGTTCTCGCTGATCGTCACCGACACGAACCGGGTCTCCGCCCCGCGGACGGCGTGCCAGTCGGTCACCCGCTCCCGGTGGGACAGCGAGATCCCGCGTTCGCTCTCCGGTTCCGTCACAGTCCGCCCCCGGCACGTCGGTGGAGAGCACACCATACGTCGCCGGAGGCGGACCCGCAGTGACAACCCGCTGGTTGATCAGGCGTTTTCGACAAGCGGGGGGTAGCGCTGGACGGCCGGCCGGCCCACCGCCCCGGACGACATCACCACCTCGGCGCGACGCCGGGCCGGCCAGGTCGAGCTCGCCGGCAACCTCGGTCTCCGGCGTGCGGCCGCCGCCCTGGGTGACGTAGCCGGTCGCTCGGGCACCCCCGGCCGGTCGCGGGCTCCCTCGGCCACTTGCCGGCCGGGCGGCTCGCACCACCCCGAGTCCGGCAACCGGGGCCTCCCTCCCGACAAAGCGCGTGACGCCCTCCGTAGGCTAATAAGGTATGAGCACCCCTGTGTTGACCGCGGTGGCCTGGCCCTACGCCAACGGCCCCCGCCACATCGGCCACGTGTCCGGATTCGGCGTCCCGTCCGACGTCTTCTCCCGCTACCAGCGAATGGCCGGCAACCGGGTGCTCATGGTGTCCGGGACCGACGAACACGGCACCCCGATCACCGTCCAGGCCGACAAGGAGAACTCGACCCCGCAGCAGACGGCGGACAAGTACACCCGCCAGATCGGCAACGACCTGCAGGGCCTGGGCCTGTCCTACGACCTGTTCACGCGGACCACCACCGGCAACCACGCCGAGGTGACGCAGCAGATCTTCCTGGCGCTGCACCGCAACGGCTACGTCGTGCCGAAGACCACGCGCGGCGCGATCAGCCCGTCCACCGGCCGCACGCTGCCCGACCGCTACGTCGAGGGCACCTGCCCGATCTGCGGGTACGACGGCGCGCGCGGCGACCAGTGCGACAACTGCGGCAACCAGCTCGACGCCGCGGAGCTGATCAACCCGAAGTCGCGGATCAACGGCGAGACGCCGAAGTTCGTCGAGACCGAGCACTACTTCCTCGACCTGCCCGCGTTCACCAAGACCCTCGGCGACTGGCTGGGCACCAAGACCGACTGGCGCCCGAACGTCCTCAACTTCACCAAGAACCTGATCGACGACATGCGGCCGCGGCCGATCACCCGCGACCTCGACTGGGGCGTCAAGATCCCCCTCGACGGCTGGCGCGACCAGCCGCTGAAGCGGTTCTACGTCTGGTTCGACGCGGTGATCGGGTACTTCTCGGCCAGCGTCGAGTGGGCCCGCCGGTCCGGCAATCCGGACGCGTGGCAGGAGTGGTGGAACAACGCCGACGCCCGGTCGTACTACTTCATGGGCAAGGACAACATCACCTTCCACGCCCAGATCTGGCCGGCGCTGCTGTTCGGGCACAACGGCGAGGGCGACAAGGGCGGCGAGCCGGGCAAGTACGGCCGGCTGCACCTGCCCGACGAGATCGTCTCCAGCGAGTTCCTCACCATGAGCGGCTCGAAGTTCTCGACCTCGCGCGGGCGCGTGATCTACGTCGAGGACTTCCTGCGCGACTTCGGCCCGGACACGCTGCGGTACTTCATCTCGGTCGCCGGCCCGGAGACCCAGGACACCGACTTCACCTGGGACGAGTTCGTCCGCCGGACCAACTTCGAGCTGGCCAACGAGTGGGGCAACCTGGTCAACCGGTCCATCTCGATGGCGCACAAGAACGTCGGCGCCATCCCGCGGCCGGAGGCCCCGACCGCGGCCGACGAAGAGCTGAAGGCGCTTTCCCGCAAGGCGTTCGACACCGCGGGCGCGCACCTGGCCCGGTCCCGGTTCAAGCTGGCGGCGAGCGAGGCGATGAAGGTCGTCACCGCGGCGAACAAGTACATCTCCGACCAGGAGCCGTGGAAGCTCAAGGACGACCCGACGCGGCGCGACACCGTGCTGCACACCGCGTTGCAGGTCGTCTCGGACGCCAACACGCTGCTGACGCCGTTCCTGCCGCACTCGGCCCAGAAGGTGCACGAGGCCCTCGGCGGCACCGGCGTCTGGGCCGCCCAGCCGGAGCTGAAAGAGGTCGAGGACCTCGACATCGACGGCCGGGTCAACCCGATCCTGACCGGCGACTACGCGGCCGAGCAGGCGAAGTGGGAGTCGACGCCGATCGAGGTCGGCAAGCCCCTGGCCAAGCCGTCGCCGCTGTTCACCAAGCTCGACCCGGCGCTCGGCGAGACCGGTCCGGAGTGGGCGCCGATCATCAAGGAGTAAGAAGAACGCATGGGTGATCAGAAGCGCGAGCTGCCGCCGGTCCCGGACCGGCTCCCGGTGACGGTGGTGGACGCGCACACCCATCTCGACGCGTGCGGCGCGGTCACCGCGGCCGATGTCACGGCCATGGTCGACCGCGCCGAGCGCGCCGGCGTCGCCCGCGTCGTCACGGTGGCGGACGACCTCGCTTCGGCCCGCTGGGCCGCCGAGGCCGCCACCTGGGACCGCCGGGTCTGGGCCGCCGTCGCCGTCCACCCGACGCGGACCAAGGAGTTCGGCGAGGCCGAGAAGTCCGAGGTGGAGCGCCTGGCCGCGACCGACCGCGTGGTCGCCGTCGGCGAGACCGGCCTCGACTACTACTGGGACTACTCGCCGCACGACGCCCAGCAGGAGGCGTTCCGCTGGCACATCGACCTCGCCAAGCGGCTGGACAAGCCGCTGATGATCCACGACCGCGAGGCCCACGACGACGTGCTGCGCATCCTGGCCGAAGAGAATGCGCCGAACGCCGTAATCTTCCATTGTTTTTCCGGGGACGCGGAAATGGCCCGCAAGTGCCTGGACGCGGGATACGTCCTTTCCTTCGCGGGCACGGTGACGTTCAAGAACGCGAAGGGACTGCACGAGGCGGCCCGGCTCTGCCCGGCGGACCAGTACCTCGTCGAGACCGACGCGCCGTTTCTGACCCCCCACCCGTTCCGTGGGCGGCCGAACGAGCCGTTCGGCGCCGCTTACACCGTCCGTCACCTCGCGGCGCTCAGGGGCGAAGCTGTCCACGAAGTCGCCGAATCGGTCCGGACCACCGCCGAGCGCGTCTACCGACTCCCCAGTGTCACAACGGGTTGAACGCATTGCGACATCAGGGGTCCTTGATCGTCCACCTGATGGAGTGACGGGGATCACGACACTCCGGGGGGTGTTTGCGCAACCCGCCGCGACCCGTTACTGTCCCGTGATCGTGCCGGTCGGACCTGCGCTCAGCAGTTCCCGATCGTCACGCCCAGTCGTAGAGACGGCGCCCCCGACCGCCGTCTCGTGAAAGGGAACGATCCCCGGTGACAGGTAGCAGACAGGCTGGAGCGCGCTCCGCCGTCCTCGAACGCAGTTATTTCGAGGACACCGCATACGGCCAGCTCGACTTCTCCGACGACCCGAACATCACGCAGCAGGACATCCTCGCCGCGCTCGGCCCCGACGCCGACGCGATGATGGCCGAGATCGACGTCGACGTCGACGAGCTGATCCGCCTCATCAACGCCGAGACGACGTACCTGCCGCCGATCGTCATCCCGGACGGCCTCGAGGAGGACCGCACCGCTTCCCCCGAAGCGCGTCGTGCGGCTCTGGACGAGGGCCTCCGCCAGACGACCAAGGTCTGGAAGCGCCGCTTCCTCAAGGGCGCCGTCCTCAGCGTCATGATTTCCATCGCCGGCGGCGGCGCGGCCGCGCTGGCGATGAACAAGAGCATCACCGTCGACGTCGACGGCCAGCAGACCACCGTGCACTCGTTCGGCGACACCGTCGGCGAGGTGCTGGAGGACGCCGGCCTGTCCGTGGGCGCGCACGACTCGCTCTCCCCCTCCCCACAGGCGGAGGTCGGCGACGGCGGCGTCATCAAGCTCGAGCGCGGCCGCCAGCTGAAGATGATCGTCGATGGCGCGGAGCACACCTCCTGGGTCCGCGCCACCCACCTCGGTGACGCCCTGGGCCAGCTCGGCATGACCGAGCTGGACAAGCCCGGCACGTGGATGTCGATGCCGAAGGACGGCGAGCTGCCCCTGCAGGGCGCCACCGTCGAGATCAAGACCCTGAAGAACATCACCCTGTACGACGGCGCCAACGCGCCGAAGCAGGTGAAGACGACCGCGGTCACGACGAAGGAGTTCCTGGGCGAGTACAAGCTCACCCTGGGCCCGGAGGACCAGGCCGAGGGCGGCCTGGACGTCAAGCTGACCGACGGCGCCGAGGTGCACATCAGCCGCACCGGCGTCTCGACGGTCGTCCAGAAGGAGAGCATCGACCCGCCCGAGCAGCGCGTCGACGACCCGGACCTCGCCAAGGGCAAGACCTCGGTCGAGGACCCGGGCACGCCGGGCGAGAAGATGGTGACCTACAAGGTCACGCAGAAGAACGGCAAAGAGGTCTCCCGCGAGAGCATCTCCGAGCAGGTCATCACCCAGCCGAAGCCGAAGATCATCCACGTCGGCACCAAGCAGGCCCCGACGCCGGCGATCGGCGACGGCTCGGCGTGGGACCGCATCGCGCAGTGCGAGTCGGGCGGCAACTGGGCCATCAACACGGGCAACGGCTACTACGGCGGCCTCCAGTTCGACAAGCGCACGTGGGACGCCTACGGCGGCGACGCGTACGCGGCGTACCCGAACCAGGCGTCGCGCGAGCAGCAGATCGCGATCGCGGAGAAGGTCCGCGACGCCCGTGGCGGCTACAGCGCCTGGCCGGTCTGCGGCAAGAAGGCCTGAGAGCTTTTCCGAACGGCCCTCACCTCGACGAGGTGGGGGCCGTTCGCGTTCCTGGGTCTGCCACGACGACTTGCACCGAGCGGAAGCCCGCCGGACCACGATCGGTAAGCTCGTCCGGTGGTTGAACTGCTGGGACCGGCCGAAATCCGCGGGCTGGCGGCCGAACTCGACGTGCGGCCGACCAAGAAGCTCGGGCAGAACTTCGTGCACGATCCCAACACCGTCCGGCGGATCGTCGAGCTGGCCGGCGTCGCCGAAGACGACGTCGTCCTCGAGGTCGGGCCCGGGCTCGGCTCGCTGACCCTCGGCCTGCTCGCCACCGGTGCGCACGTCGTCGCCGTCGAGATCGATCCCAAGCTCGCCGAACGGCTCCCCAAGACCGTCGCCGAGCGGGGGCCCGAGGCCGCGGGCCGGCTGACCGTCGTCGGGGCCGATGCCCTCCGCGTCACCCGCGAGGAACTGGGCGAGCCGACCGCGCTCGTCGCCAACCTGCCCTACAACGTCGCCGTCCCCGTCGTGCTGCATCTGCTCGCCGAAGTGCCCTCGCTCGCCAAGGGTCTCGTCATGGTCCAGACCGAGGTCGCCGACCGGATGGCCGCCGGACCCGGCAGCCGGATCTACGGCGTCCCCAGCGTCAAGCTCGCCTGGTACGGCCCGGCGCGCAAGGTCGCCGCCGTGCCGCGCTCGGTGTTCTGGCCGGTGCCCAACGTCGACTCGGCGCTCGTCGCCTTCGAGCGCGGTGACGCTCCGGCGTCGGACGACCGCGATCGGCTCTTCGGCCTCGTCGACGCCGCCTTCTCGCAACGCCGGAAGACCCTCCGCGCCGCGCTCGCGGGCTGGGCGGGCTCCGCCGAGCGCGCGGGGGAGCTGCTCACGGCCGCCGGGATCGATCCGAAGACCCGCGGTGAACAACTGGACGTGCACGACTTCGCCCGGATCGCCGCCGTCCGTTAGCAGGTCCACAGTGGAAGTCGACGCCGGTCGGCGAAAAGCACGCCTCTTGCCGTGCCATGTCGCGATTCGGACACCTCCAGTCGTGTGATCTGGGCCGACGGGCTTGCGTTCGCTCCTCGGGATCGGTTTTACTCAGTACGTCCATCCCGAGCGACTGAGAGACCTGGCTCGCCGAAGTCGCAGCAACCACCCTCCGCAGGGCAGGTGCTACCGCCAGGACCGATGGAGGCCGTTTCCGATGAAGAGGGTAGCCCGCCCCCTGCTCCTGACCAGGCGTCGCGTTGTCGACGAAGGCCGCCGCTCCGTGACCGCATGTCGACGCTCCCACTGAGCTCGTCGTAGCCGGTCCACCTCTTCTTCACGCACCGTCCACTTAGGACGACTTTCGCTTGCGGCCGGGTGCCGCGCGCCGCGCGCACCCCGTTTTCTGGAGCCTTCGTGATCACCGTCGAAAACCTGTCCAAATCCTTTGCCACCAACGGAAATTCGGTCCTCGCCCTGCGCGACGTGAGCGTCGACGTCCAGGCGGGCTCGCTGTTCGGCGTGGTCGGTCCCGCCGGGTCCGGCAAGTCCGTCCTCGCCCGCTGCATCGCGCTGCAGGAGCGGCCCGACCGCGGTGTCGTCCGGCTCGACGGCCTCAACACCGGCACCCTCGACGGCCGCCGCCTGCGCGAGATCCGCCGCCAGCTCGGCGTCGTCTCGACCAAGCCGGAGCTGATCGCCGAGCGCACCATCGCCGGCAACATCGCCTCCCCGCTCGAGCAGCTCGGCGTCGACGGCCCGCAGCGCCGCAGCCGGGTCGGCTCGCTGCTCGACCTGGTCGGCCTGACGCAGCGCGCGACGCAGCGTCCCGGCGAGCTGTCGGAGGGTCAGCTCCGCCGCGTCGCGGTCGCCAAGGCCCTCGCGGCGGCGCCCGCCGTGCTGCTCGCCGACGACCCGACGGCCGGCGTCGACCCGGAGGAGGCCGGTTCGGTCCTCGCCGTGCTCGACCGCGCCCGCTCCGAGCTGGGCACCACGGTTGTCATCACGACGCCGGACGCCGGCGTGGTCCGCCGGGTCTGCGACGACGTCGCGGTGCTCGAGGACGGCACAGTCGTCGAGCGCGGCACGGTGCTCGACCTGATCTCGAACCCGGCCAGCCGCACCGCGCAGGCGCTGCTGCCCGCCATCGAGACCACGCGCTCGCAGGCGTCGCGCTACGACCGCTCGGTCGACGTCGTGCTGGTCGGCTTCGCGTCGGTCGGCGCGCTGCTGCCCGAGGCGGCGGGCCGCTTCGACGTCGAGTTCGCCACCATCGGCGGCGGCCTGACCCGGATCGGCGACACCCCGGTCGGCCGCTTCCGCCTGGGTGTCCGCGGCGAGCGCGCCGACGCGGCCCTGGCCTGGGTCGCCGAGCGCGGCGGCCACGTGACGCACACCGCTCGCGGCCCCCAGGGCGTCGCGGCCTGACCCGAACCCCGAGAACGCCCCGATGCGCATGGCGCATCGGGGCGTTTTCGCGGGCACGTAGGCTGGTCGGGTGCTCGCCGTAGTTCCGCCCCCAGTCACCGTCCGGGTTCCGGCCAAGGTCAACCTGCACCTGGCGGTCGACGACCTGCGCGAAGACGGTTACCACGAGCTGGTGACCGTCTTCCAGGCGCTGTCGCTGACCGACGAGGTGACCGTCGCGGTCACCGAAGAGCCCGGCATCGAGGTCTACGGCGAGGGGGAGGGCTCGGTCCCGACCGGCCCCGAAAACCTGGCCTGGCGCGCGGTCGAAGCGCTGTCCGCGCACGTCGGGCGCTCCGGCGACCCGAAGGTCCGGGTGGTGCTGCGCAAGGGCATCCCGGTCGCGGGCGGCATGGCGGGCGGCAGTGCCGACGCGGCCGCGACCCTGGTCGGGCTGGCGAGCCTGTGGAACCTCGACGTCACGCGCGACGAACTCGCCGAAATCGCCGCCGGCCTGGGCAGCGACGTCCCGTTCGCGCTCTACGGCGGCACCGCGCTGGGCACCGGGCGCGGAGAGCGGCTCGTCCCGGTGCTCTCCCGGCACACCTTCCACTGGGTGCTCGCCTTCGACGAGCAGGGCCTGTCGACGCCGAAGGTGTTCGGCGAGCTCGACCGGCTGCGCGCGGACGGCAACCCGCCGCGGATCGGCTCGCACACCCCGGTCGTCGAGGCGCTGGCATCGGGTGACCCGCGGCAGCTGGCGCTGCTGCTGGGCAACGACCTCCAGGCGGCGGCGGTGTCGCTGCGGCCGGGCCTGCGCCGCACGCTGCGCGCGGGCGTCAACGCGGGCGCGCTCGCCGGCACGGTCTCCGGCTCCGGCCCGACCTGCGCGTTCCTCTGCGAGGACGCGCAGACGGCGGTCGAGGTCGCCGCCGAGCTGTCGGGTGCCGGGGTGTGCCGCACGGTCCGGGTGGCGCACGGCCCGGTCCCCGGCGCCCGCGTCGTCGGTGGCGACGACGCGCCGCGCCCGGCCCCGCCGCGCGTGCACGCTTGATCGTCCACTGTGGACTTCTGTTACTGAGGAAAGGATCCGGATGGCCAACCTGGTCAACCTGGAGGCGGTGAGCAAGTCCTACGGGGTTCGCCCGCTCCTGGACGGCGTGTCGCTGGGTGTCGCGGCCGGGCAGCGCATCGGCGTCGTCGGCCTCAACGGCGGCGGCAAGACCACCCTGCTGGAAGTCCTTTCCGGACTCGCCGAGCCGGATTCCGGTCGGGTGAGCCAGGTTCGCGACCTCCGGATGGCGGTGGTCACCCAGCGCACCGAGCTGCCGGACGGCAGTACGGTCGGCGACGTCGTCCTCGAACGCTACGGCGCCGAGCACGAATGGGCCGCCGACGCCCGCGTTCGCTCCATTGTGGACGGACTCGGGATCACCGCGATCGGGCTGGACACGCCGACCGCGAACCTCTCCGGCGGCGAGCGGCGCCGCGTTTCACTCGCCGCCGCGCTGACCGGCGAGCTCGACCTGGTCGTGCTCGACGAGCCGACCAACCACCTGGACGTCGAAGGTGTCCGCTGGCTCGCCGACCACCTCCTGTCCCGCCGGATCGCCGTCGTGGTCGTCACCCACGACCGGTGGTTCCTCGACACGGTCGCGACGCTGACGTGGGAGGTCGCGAACGGCCGCGTCGAGCAGTACGAAGGCGGTTACGCGGACTGGATCTTCGCGCGCGCCGAGCGGGCGCGGCTGGCCGCGACGGCGGAGGAGAAGCGGCAGAACCTGGCCCGCAAGGAACTGGCGTGGCTGCGCCGCGGCCCGCAGGCGCGCTCGTCGAAGCCGCGCTACCGCGTCGAAGCGGCCGAAGCGCTGATCGCCGACGTCCCGCCGCCACGCGACTCCGTCGAGCTGCAGGCGTTCGCCAAGCGGCGGCTCGGCAAGACGGTGCTGGAGCTGGAGGACACGACCTACCAGGTCGGCGAGCGGACGCTGCTCGACCACGTCACCTGGCGGATCGGCCCGGGCGACCGGATCGGCCTGGTCGGGGTGAACGGCTCGGGCAAGACGTCGCTGCTGAAGCTGCTCGGCGGCGACGTCGAGGGCTCGACCGGCCGCCGCATCGAGGGCAAGACGGTCGCGCTCGCGCACCTGCGCCAGGAGCTCGACGACCTGCCCGGCGACCTGCGCGTGCTGCAGGCGATCGAGCAGGTGGCCGGGCGCGTGGTGTTCGGCAAGCAGGAGATGACGGCGTCGCAGCTGGGCGAGAAGCTCGGGTTCCCGCAGGCCCGCCAGTGGACCCCGGTCGGCGACCTGTCGGGCGGCGAGCGGCGCCGGCTGCAGCTGTGCCGGCTGCTGATGGCCGAGCCGAACGTGCTGCTGCTGGACGAGCCGACGAACGACCTCGACATCGACACGCTCCAGCAGCTGGAGGACCTCCTCGACGGCTGGCCGGGCACGATGGTCGTGGTGTCGCACGACCGCTACCTGGTGGAACGGGTCTGCGACACGATCGTCGCGTTGTTCGGAGACGGCCGGATCACGCACCTGCCGGGCGGGATCGAGGAGTACCTGAACCGCCGCGCGGCCGCTCAGCCGGCCGCGGGCCCGGCGCCCTCCGCGGAGAAGGTCGAAGCGAAGAAGTCGGCGGCGGACCTGCGTGCGGCGCAGAAGGAACTGGGCCGGCTGGAGCGCAAGCTGGACCAGCTGCACGCGAAGGAGGAGAAGCTCCACGCGTCGCTGCTGGAGGCGGCGACGGACCCGGCGAAGCTGATGGAGCTGAACGCGGAGCTGAAGGGCGTCCAGGGCGAGATCGAGGACGTCGAGGGCCGGTGGCTGGAGACCTCCGAACTGCTGGAGTGACACAGCTCCCAGTAATGTCTGCTCCATGAGCAGGTTCGTGGACACGCTCGTCGCCACCGCGGCGGGCCGGGGTCAGCAGCGTGGCATGGTCACCGGGGAGCCGAAGGAGCCGGTCCGGCGGACCTGGGGTGAGGTGCACGAAGAAGCCCGGCGGATCGCCGGGGGCCTCGTCGCCGCGGGGTTCCGGCCGGGAACCGCCGTCGGCGTGCTCGCCGCCGCGCCCGTGTTGATCGCGCCGACCGTGCAGGCCGTCTGGCTGGCCGGGGGCAGCGTCACCATGCTGCACCAGCCGACCCCGCGGACCGATCTCGCCGAGTGGGCCGAGGACACCGTGCGCGTGCTCGGGATGATCGGGTCGGACCTCGTGCTGCTGGGCGAGCCCTTCGACCAGCTCGCGCCCGTGCTCGAAGAAAAGGGCATCGGGTTCAAGCTGATCACGGACCTCACGAAGGCCGCGCCGCTCGACGAGGTCGTCGCCACCGACGAGGGCGACACCGCGCTGCTGCAGCTGACCAGCGGCTCGACCGCCGACCCCAAGGCCGTGCGGATCACCTACGGGAACCTGTACTCCAACGTCAAGGCCATGGTCGACCGCGCGGAGTTCGACTTCGACGTCGACGTCATGGTGTCGTGGCTGCCGACCTTCCACGACATGGGCATGGTCGGCTTCCTGACCGTGCCGATGACCTTCGGCGTCGAGCTCGTCAAGATCACGCCGGTCGAGTTCCTCTCCGGGCCGTTGATCTGGCCGGAGCTGATCACCAAGTACGGCGGCACGACGACGGCGGCGCCGAACTTCGCCTACGCCATCGTCGGGCGCCGGATGGCCCGCGTCGACGACGACAACGCCTACGACCTCTCGAAGCTGCGCATCGCCCTCAACGGCGCCGAGCCCATCGACGAGACCGCCGTCCAGACCTTTGTGGACGCCGGGGCGCGGTTCAAGATGCCCGCGGAATGCGTTTTCCCGGCCTACGGCATGGCCGAGGCGACGCTGGCCGTGTCGTTCGCGCCGCTGTTCACCGGGCTCACGCTCGACGTCGTCGAAGCCGACGCGCTCGAAGCCGACAACCGGGCGGTGCCGGTGCCGGAAGGCGACCCGCGCCGCGGTACCGACAGCGTCCGGTCGTTCGCGCTGCTCGGCCGTCCGCTGGACGGGCTGGAAGCGGAGATCGTCAACGAAGCGGGGGCGCGGGTCGGCGACCGCGAGGTCGGCGAAATCCGGCTGCGCGGCGAGGCCGTGACGCCCGGCTACCTGACCATGGAGGGCCCGGTCGCGACCCAGGACGACGAGGGCTGGCTGAACACCGGCGACCTCGGGTACCTGGTGGACGGTCAGATCGTCATCTGCGGCCGCCGCAAGGACGTCATCATCATGGGCGGCCGCAACCTGTACCCGACGGACATCGAGCGCGCGGCGACGTCGGTCGACGGGGTCCGGGCGGGCAACGCCGTGGCGGTCCGGCTGGACGCGGGCAGCCGCCGCGAGCGGTTCGCGGTGGTCGTGGAGTCGAAGCTGGCGGGCGACGCCGAGGCCGAGAAGAACCTGATGAAGCAGGTCTCGGCGCGGGTCCGCGACGCCGTGGACATGCGGCCGTACGCGGTGGTCGTGCTGCCGGCGGGGAGCCTGCCGAAGACGCCGTCGGGCAAGGTCAAGCGCGCGGCCACGGCGGTCCAGTTCGCGGAGAAGATCTCGAAGAACGCCGACGCCTGACGCACTCCGGCGGCGGGCCGTGACGACCCGCCGCCGGCGTGGTCAGCGCTGCTGGAGGCGCTCCGCGCGCAACGTCGGCGGGGTGGCGCGCGAGGCCGTGGCTTCCGAGGGCGTGCGGGCGCCCGGGAGGTCCGGGGCATGGCCGGTGCGGGCGGCGAGCTGGTCCTCGACCCGGTCCAGGAAGTCGTCGACTTCGCGCTCGTCGTAGCCGCGCTTGCCGATCAGCGGCTTCGCGAACACCACGTGGTGCACTTCGGCGGCGGTCAGGTCGTCCTCCTCGGCGAACGTCTTGGCGATGCGCCGGACGAACTCGTCGACCTCCTGCTTCGCGTAGCCGCGGCGGCCGATCGGGGCGTTACCGAAGGTGACCTCGGCGAGGTCTTCGGCGGTGAACGACATGCAACTCTCCGATTCCGGGGGTTGGGCGGTGCTAACTGCCGTACACCGTCCTAACCCGCGGACGGGCTCCCCCGGAAGAGTCGGACCCCGAAGCTCACCCCGACGGGCGGTCGCCGGCCGCCTGTGGGTGAGCAGGGATTACCCAGCGCGTTGTGGCCGGTCTCACACGCCTCAGGACCGGCCGAACCACTTCTTCGGGCCCTGCGGGCGCTCCTCGACGGCCGGCCGCGGGTTCCGCAGCTCCACCAGTGCGGCCTCGGCCTCGTCGAGGAACAGGTCCACCTGGCCCTGGTCGTAGGAGCGCATGCCGACCGGCATGATCGTGAACTCGACGTAGTGGATGTCGTCCGCGGTCAGGATGTTGCGACCGGACAGCGCCTCGGCGATCAGGTCGAGGAACGCGTCGACCTCGTCCTCGTTGTAGCCGCGCCGGCCGAAGCGGGGTTTGCCGAACGCGATCGCCCGGACTTCGTCAGGGGTCATGGGCTCACCTTGCCACCGGAGTCAGCCCGCATGGAAGGCGTTCTGCGCGGCCGCGAGGCCGGTACCGACCAGCGCCTCGGTCGCGTCCGCGCAGCGGTCCACCTCGAACGGGAGCTCCTTGCGCTCGACCGTCGAGAAGTCCTTCAGGACGAAGTCCGCCGGGTCCTGGCGGCCGGGCGGGCGGCCGATGCCGAACCGGACCCGGTAGTAGTCGCGGGTGCCGAGCGACTTCGTGATCGAGCGGAGTCCATTGTGGCCGTTGTCGCCGCCGCCGAACTTCAGCTTCAGCGCGCCGAAGTCGACGTCCAGCTCGTCGTGCACCACGACCACGCCGGACGGCGGCACCTTGTAGAACCGCGCGGCGCCGACCACCGGGCCGCCGGAAACGTTCATGTACGACCGCGGCTTCACCAGCACGACGCGGCGGCCGCCCAGCCGGCCTTCGAGCACCTCGCCGCCGCTCTTGTGCGCCTTGAACTTGCCGCCGATGCGGGTGGCGAGCTCGTCCAGCACCATGAAGCCGACGTTGTGCCGGTTTCCGGCGTACTGGGGCCCGGGATTGCCGAGGCCGGCGAGCAGGATCAGCTCGCCGGCCCCGGGCAGGTCTTCGGTCATGCGCAAAAATGTAACAGCGGAGCGAAGCTCCTCCGTTGAGGGTGGTGGTGGGGAGGAAGGCGGATTATTCGGCGGCTTCGGCCGACTCTTCGCCCGCCTCGGCGGCGGCCTCGTCCTCGGTCTCTTCGCGCTGCGGCTCGTTGACGGCCACGACCAGCGCCTCGGGGTCGGTGACCAGGGTCGCGCCCTTGGGCAGCTCGACCTGGCCGGCCAGCACCTGGCTGCCGATCTCGAGGCCCTCGATGGAGACCTCGAACTGCTCCGGGATGTGCAGCGCCTCGACCTCGACCTGCAGGGTGTCGACGTCCTGGTTGACCAGGCCGCCGGGGCCGGGGGTGCCGGAGACGACGACCGGGACGTCGACGACGATCTTCTCGCCGCGCTTCACGACCAGCAGGTCGACGTGCTCGATGTAGTTCTTCAGCGGGTGCACGACGATCGTCTTCGTCAGCGCGAGCTCGTCGGAGCCCTCGATGGCGAGGGTGATGACGGCGTTGGAGCCGTTCTCACGGACGACGCGGGCGAACTCGATGGCCGGCAGCGCGAAGTGCCGCGGGTCCGAGCCGTGGCCGTAGAGAACGGCGGGGATCTTGCCGGCGCGACGCGTGCGACGCGCGGCGCCCTTGCCGAACTCGGTGCGCGGCTCGACGGACAGACGTACCTCGGACACGGTGTGGCACTCCTTCAAATCACGAACATGGTGCGGGAGACAGCATGCTGCGGCGGGGGATGCTTGCGTTGTTCTGTTCAGGCGGTTGCGTTCGGCGGCGAGTTTCCGGGCGTGCACGACGACGGGGGCTACTCGAGCCGCCGCGTCGATCACGCCGGGCACCCCAGAAGGGCCCCGCCTCGCCGAGACAACCTCAAGAGTGTAAACCAACCTCATCACGGTGGGTTGCGGCGGGGGCCCGGCCCAGGCTAGAACCCTCCTGAACCCCGGTGCGTGACGACACAAATCCGGTGGCGGGACTTCACCGGCCGAGGTGTCCTCGGGTACAGCGGGAGAGCAGGGGGCGGAAGATGCGGGCTCGACGGGCCACGACGGCGGCGGCGGTGCTGCTGCTGGGCGGACTGCTGGCCGGCTGCCAGGTGGCGGTCCCCGGCACCGCCGGGGTCTCCGCGGCCGGGCAGCAGACGGCCGACCGGCGCGCCGAGCAGCGCACCGCGGTCGACGCCGCGCTGACCGCGCTGGGCCAGGCACCCGCGCTCGCCTTGAAGTCGGCGGTCAACGGCGCCGAGCAGCAGTTCCGGGTCACCCGCGGCGGCAACGCGCTCGGCGGGCTGCCGCTGGAGGGCCGCGTCGTCCAGGTGACCGCCGCCGCGGGGCAGTTCTACCTGCAGGCCGACGCCGACTACTGGAAGGCGCACGCCATCGACGAGGGCACGCAGTTCGGCACGAGCTGGGTGCGTTCCCTCGGCTCCGAGCTGCCGCTCGACCCGGCCGCGCGGTTCGCCCCGAAGGCGCTGGCCGACGGGCTGCGCAAGGCACTGTCCGGCCTCGACCGGCTGGGCGACCCCGTCAAGGCGAAGCTCCCGGACGGCACCGAGGTCTACCAGCTCGGCGCGGCACCCAGCGTCCTGCGCGTCACGACGGCGAAGCCGAACCGGGTGGTCAGCTTCGCCCCGGCGCTGCTCGACCCGCAGGCCGGCCCGAAGTTCGGCACCGAATTCCGCGTCGACCAGCTCACCGGCGACGCGCTCAAGACGTTCCACACCGACCTCGACAACACCGTCGGCGGGCTGGGCCAGCCGTTCGAAGGCCTGGTGCAGGCCAGCGCCGTCGTCACGAACGACAAGCTCGACTGCAAGGACTTCGTCGGCTCCTGCACGACGACCGTCGACGTCTCCACCAGCGTCGTCGGCTCGCCGTCGGGCGGCGGGAAGAGCGTCGTGCACATCAACCTCTCGGTCGAGGTGAGCGCCGATTCGCTCGGTTCGCAGACCTGCACGGCGGCGGCCGACGCCGAGCCGTACGCGACGGTCAAGATGTCCTGCACGGTCAAGTTCAAGCTGCCGAACCGCACGGCGAGCTACCAGGTCCTGTCCAAGCCGAACGCGACCGCGGAGGTCCGCGCGGCCCTCGACGTCAACGCCGTGAAGCAGCAGGTCGCGGCCGAGTTCGCCGGCCTGGGCGGCTGAGCTGGACACCTACCCCGGGGTGCGTTGCTTCCGTTGAAGTAGGTGATCTTCCGTTCCTAGCATCGGCTGCGGACAGCCGAACTGAACGGAGAAACAGACATGGCCAAGCTGGTCATTTTCGGGGGAACGGGCTACGCCGGGGGCAAGATCGGCGCCGAGGCGGTGCGCCGCGGGCACGAGGTGGTCGGCGTCGCGCGCAACGCGGGTTCCGCACCCAAAGGCGTCGACGAGCGGCAGGGTTCGCTGCACGACGAGGAGTTCGTGGCCGGGCTGGCCAAGGACGCCGACGTCTTCGTGGTCGCCACCCCGGCCCGCGCGATCGACGGCAAGAAGCTGATCGACGCCGTGCCGTCGCTGGCCCGGATCGCGCGCGAGAACGACGTCCGGCTGTCCTTCGTGGGTGGCGCGGCGAGCCTGCTGGTCGCCGAGGGCGGCCCGCGGCTGTTCGACACCCCGGAGTTCCCGGCCGAGTACAAGGACGAGGCCGGCAGCCACGCCGAGGTGCTCGGCCTGCTGCGTGAGCAGCCCGAGGGCCTCGACTGGTTCTACGTCAGCCCCGCCGCCGAGTTCGGTGCCTGGACCCCGGGCGAGCGCAAGGGTGCCTACCGCGTCGGCGGCGAGGTCCTGGTGACCGACGAGAACGGCAAGTCGCACATCGGTGGCGACGACTTCGCGATCGCGTACGTCGACGAGATCGAGCAGCCGAAGCACCACCGCGCGCGGTTCACGGTCGCCTACTGAAGCTCTTTCAGTACCGGCGCGAAGGTCTCCGTGAACGGCTCGAAGACCGTGATGTAGGAGAAGCCGTAGCGCTCGCGCCGCGTTTCGAGCTGCCCGGCGATCTCCTCGACCGTGCCCAGCAGGAGCTGGGGCGCGTCGAGGAGTTCCCGGGCGTCGGGGACGGCGCTGCGCTCGGTCAGCTCGTGCCAGGCTTCGGCGGCCTTTTCGCGGTCGTCGGTGACCTCGACGTGCTGGACGAGCATGTTGTACTCGACGTCGCGATCGGTCTTGGCCCGGAAGTACGCGACGCGTTCGTCCATCGCCTCGGCGTTGTCGAGCTTGAAGGTGCCCGGCGGCTTGCCCGGCTGCTGCCGGAGCCCGCCGAACCCGACGACGTCCGCGTGGCCGGCGGCCAGCTCCAGGACGCCGTCGCTGTTGCCCGCGATGAGCAGCCGCGGCTGCGGGATGCCCTCGTCCTCGAAGTGTTTCCGCAGGTAGCCGAGGCTCTCCTCGAGGTAGCCGATCCGGGCCGACGCCCTGTGCCAGGGCAGTCCGGCGTTGTCGAATTCGGCCTTCATGTGCCCGGCGCCGAGCCCGAGGTCGAGGCGGCCGTCGAGCAACGCGGCCGTCGAGGAGGCTTCGCGGGCGAAGAGGGCGAGGTTGTAGAAGGGCACATTGGACACGAGCGTGCCCAGCCGCGGCCGCTCGGTGACGGCGCCCGCCATGGCCAGCACCGGGAACGGCGCGAACCGGCCGGTGCCGAGGTGGTCGGGCACGGTGATGACGTCGTAGCCGAGTTCCTCGGCGCGCCGGCACTTGGCGATCCAGGCGTCCCGGCCGCCGATCTCGCGGAGGCTGACACCGAACTTGAAGTTCCCCATGCCGGCGACGCTAGCGCCGGGAACCGCCGCCGGGCGCGGAGTTCGCGCCCGGCGGACGGATCAGGCGTTGCCGTCGAAGAGGGACGTGACCGAGCCGTCTTCGAAGACCTGCTGGATGGCTTCCGCCAGCATCGGCGCGATCGACAGGACCGTCAGCCCCTCGAAGCGCTTCTCCTCGGGGATCGGCAGCGAGTTCGTCACGATGACCTCGCGCGCCTTGCACTGCGAAAGCCGCTCGGTCGCCGGGTCCGACAGGATGCCGTGGGTCGTCGCGATGACGACGTCGGCCGCGCCTTCGTCGATCAGGGCCTCGGTGGCCTTCACGATCGTGCCGCCGGTGTCGATCATGTCGTCGATCAGGACGCAGAGCTTGCCCTCGACCTTGCCGACCACGCGGTTGGCGACGGCCTGGTTCGGCTTGTCCGGGTCGCGCGTCTTGTGGATGAACGCGATCGGCCGGTCGCCCAGCGTCTGCGCCCACTTCTCGGCCAGCCGCACGCGGCCGGAGTCCGGCGAGACGACCGTGATGTCGGCGTCGCCGTAGGTCTTCTTGATGTGCTCGGCCAGCACGGTCTGCGCCATCAGGTGGTCGACCGGGCCGTCGAAGAAGCCCTGGATCTGCGCGGTGTGCAGGTCGACGGTCATGATCCGGTCGGCGCCCGCGGTCTTGAACAGGTCCGCGATCAGCCGCGCCGAGATCGGCTCGCGGCCCTTGTGCTTCTTGTCCTGGCGCGCGTACGGGTAGAACGGCATCACCACGGTGATCCGCTTCGCGCTCGCCCGCTTGAGCGCGTCCACCATGATCAGCTGCTCCATCACGTACTCGTTGATGGGCGTGGTGTGCGCTTGGATGACGAAGGCGTCGGTGCCGCGCACGGACTCCTCGAAGCGGACGAACAGCTCGCCGTTGGCGAACGTGTGCGCCGTCTGCGGGGTGATCGTCACGTTGAGGTGCTTCGCGACCTCTTCGGCGAGCTCCTGGTGCGCCCGTCCGGAGAAGAGCATCAAGTTCTTCTTCGGCGTACCTGACTTCGGACTCATGCTGGCGACTCCCCGTCGGTTCCTGCTGCTGACTCGGCGTCGAGCGCGGCCTGGGCCGCTTCCGCCGCGGGCGTACCCGGCCTGCGCCGGATCGCCCAGCCTTCGATGTTGCGCTGCGGCGGCGCCGACACCGCGAGTGTGCCTGGCGGGACGTCTTCGCGGATCACGGCACCCGCTCCACTGTAAGCGCCATCACCGACCCGCACCGGGGCGACGAACGTGTTGTCCGCGCCCATCCGGACATACGACCCGATAACGGTCCGGTGCTTGTTCACCCCGTCGTAGTTCACGAACACGCTGGAGCAGCCGATGTTGCTGTGCTCACCGATCGTGGCGTCGCCGACGTAGGTCAGGTGCGGCACCTTCGTGCCGGCGCCGATGTCGGCGGACTTCGTCTCGACGAACGCGCCGAGCTTGCCCTTCTCGCCCAGCTTGGTGCCCGGTCGCAGATAGGTGAACGGCCCGACGTTGACCCCGTCGCCCAGCTCGGAGTCCGAGCCGTGCACACGCACCACCGAGGCGCGGGCGCCGATGGTCATGTTCGTCAGGGTGCTGTCCGGACCGACCGTGGCGCCTTCGCCGACCGACGTCGTGCCCTTGAGCTGCACGCCGGGCTCGATGACGACGTCGCGCGACAGCGTCACGCCGGCGTCGATCCAGGTCGTGGCCGGGTCGACGACCGTGACGCCCTCGCGCTGCCAGCGCCGCACGATCCGGCGGTTGAGCTCGGCGCCGAGCACCGACAGCTGGACGCGGTCGTTGACGCCCTCGGTCAGCCACGGGTCGTCGACGACCAGCGCGCCGACGTGCAGCCCGTCGCCGTTCGCGATGCCGAGGACGTCGGTCAGGTAGAGCTCGCCCTGCGCGTTGTCGGTCGAAAGGCGCGAAAGGCCGTCACGCAGGACAGTGGCGTCGAAGGCGTAGACACCCGAGTTGATCTCGGTGATCTCCGACTGGTCCGGGGTGGCGTCCTTGTGCTCGACGATCCCGGTGACCTTGCCGCCCGCGTCGCGCACGATGCGGCCGTAGCCGGTCGGGTCGGCGACGACGGCGGTGAGCACGGTGACCGCGTTCTTCGCCTCGGTGTGCTCGTCGAGCAGGGCGCGCAGCGTCGTCGTGTCGAGCAGCGGGACGTCGCCGTAGCTGACGATCACCGTGCCGGTGAGGTCGGCGGGCAGGGTCGCCAGCGCGCAGGACACGGCGTGGCCGGTGCCCTTCTGCTCCTCCTGCACGGCGGTGCCGACCGTGCGCCCGAGGGCTTCCCCGACCCGGGCGAGGTGCTCCCCGACGGCTTCGCGGCCGTGGCCGGTGACCACGACGAGGTGCTCGGGACCCAGGCCGGCGGCGGCCCGGACGGCGTGCTCCACGAGGGGCCGCCCGGCGATCGGGTGCAGCACCTTCGGGGTCGCGGATCGCATGCGGGTGCCCTCACCCGCGGCGAGGATCAACGTGCTCAGCGGGCCGGTCAACGGCGCTCCCAACGGTTACCAGCAGGTGGCTTCTGTCGGGCTCAGATCCTAACTGTGGTCCTCGGCGTCCCACGCGGGGTCGGTCGGTGGGGCCTCGCCCGCCCACGCGGCGGCCGGGTCGGCGGCCATCGAGTTGGCCGACGCCACCTGGTTGCCGCCGCCGCGTTTCGCCTGGTACATGGCCGCGTCCGCGCGCGCGAGGACCTGCTCGCCGCGCTCCTGCGGCCGCAGCGAGACGAGCCCGATGGACAGCGTCACGCCGTGCGAGAGGTGGTGCGGCAGGTTCGACACGGACTTGACCGCGCGGCCGAGCGCCATCTTCGCCGCGGACGCCGGCGTGCCCGGCAGCAGGACGATGAACTCGTCGCCGCCGTAACGCGCCACGAGGTCGTCGCCGCGCAGGGCGTCACGCAGCGTGCTCGCGACGACACGCAGCACGTTGTCGCCTTCGGCGTGGGACTGCTTGTCGTTGACACCCTTGAAGCCGTCGAGGTCGACCAGCGCGACCGCGAGGGGCTGCGCGTCGGCCGAGGACGCGAGCTGGCGCAGCTTCTCGTCCAGCGCGCGCCGGTTCGGCAGGCCGGTGAGCGGGTCCTGCAGCGCCTGCTGGGTGATCGCGCCGTGCTCGGCGGACAGCCGTTCGTGCTCGCGGCGCGCGTTCAGCGTGGCGATCTGCGACTCGCGCAGGCTCCACATCTCGGACTCGAGGCGGGTCGCGTAGTCGATCAGCGACTGGCTCGCGCCGGACGCGTAGTCCGGGCTCGTGTCGAGCCGGGCCAGCTCGCGCGCGATGTTCAACCGCATCGACGGCTGCGAGGTGTCGTCGGTCAGCGACTCGCGGGCGTGGCGCAGCACGTCGAGCGCCTCTTCGCGGCGGCCGGCCGTGTCGAGGCAGCGAGCCAGCGCGATGGCGACGATCTCGCGTTCGCCTGGGTAGCCGGTGCCCTCGTGCAGCTGGCGGAGCCGGTCGATCTGGTCGGCGCTCGGGTTGTGCAGCGCCTGCGCCGAGGCGAGGACGCCGACCTGGTCCACGGCCGGGACGCCCGCCTTCCGCGGGAACAGCGACTCGGTGAACGGGCCTTCGGCGGCCACGGCCATCGACGCGGCGGTGCGGAACTTCTCCGCGCTCTCGTCGTACTCGTCGATGCGCTCGAGCCGCAGGCCCCAGCCGAGCAGCATCTTGACGCGGTTCATCAGCTGCAGCGTGATCTCGTGCGGGCTCGCGCTTTCGCGGATGGCGCCGGCGGCGCGGCCGATGACCTCTTCGGCGGCCTCGTACACGCCGAGCTGGTTCAGCACGATCCAGCAATCGTTCAGCGCCGACCACAGCATCCGGTTCCAGGCGCGGATGCCGACCTGCCGGTTCGGGATCGCGGAGTCGTCGAGGATGGCCAGCGCGCGGGCGATCTCGGTGAGCGCGGGATCCTCCTGCGCGGCGATCACCAGCCGGCGGCCGCGCAGCGCGTGCGCGTCGGCCCGCAGCAGGGCGAGGCCGTGGCGCCGGGTGTGGGCGAGCATCTCGTCGAGCCGCGGCTCGGCCTCGGCCGCCAGGCCCTTGGTGATCAGCCGGGCGATCGCCGACGCGCGCAGGAGCTGCGCGATCATCGTCGGCTCGCCGCGGCGCTGGGTCTCGTCGAGCAGCTCGTCCATCATCTCGACGATCTGCAGCTGCTGGGTGTACTCCTGCCGCTGGACCGCGGCGATGAGCTCCCGCGCGCGCCCGACGAGCCAGGCGTCGGACATCTCGGCCAGCGCGGGACGCCTGGCCGCCACCGGGTCGGTCGCCTCGTCGGTCAGCGCCAACCTCCCGGAGTCGTGGGTTCGGGTCCTTCTGCTGCTCCGCCGCCAGGATTCGAACCTGAACTGTCAGAACCAAAATCTGAAGTGCTGCCGATTACACTACGGCGGATCGAACCTGGTCAGGATAGCGACGATCGGGTGTCGTCCGCGCGGGGGATGCGTTACGCACCTGTCCGCCGGGTATCCCCCTACGAAGGACCGGTGTGAGGTTCAGGCTCTCCCCAGCCGCCGAAACCTCCTGTACCGTAACTTACGGCATCGTAGGTTAGGTCACCCTTCGTAAGGGCGCCCGCGTAGGAAGAAGTGAAGCGTATGACGGCCACGCTCGACCGTTCTCAGCCCGCCGGGGAGCCTTCGGCCCCGAAGGGCCCCAAACCCGTTATCGAAGGCACGCGCGGCATCGGCGTGCAGCTGTCGGTGTACTTCGGCGTGATCGCGCCGCTCGTGGCACTGCTGGTCGCGGTGCCCTTCGCCTGGGGCTGGGGACTGAGCTGGGTCGACGTCGCCATCTTCGTCGTGTTCTACGCGGTCAGCGGGCTCGGCATCACGGTGTCGTACCACCGCTACTTCACGCACGGCTCGTTCAAGGCCAAGCAGTGGCTGCGCGTGTTCATGGCCATCGCGGGCAGCATCGCCCTGCAGGGCCCGGTGATCACCTGGGTCGCCGACCACCGCCGCCACCACGCGTTCTCCGACCGCGACGGTGACCCGCACTCGCCGTGGGCGTTCGGCACCTCGCCGTGGGCCATCGCGAAGGGCTTCTGGCACGCCCACATGGGCTGGCTGTTCGAGCGCGACCAGACCAACGCCGAGCGCTTCGCGCCGGACCTGGTCAAGGACCCGGCGATCAAGAAGGTCGACGACCTGTTCTGGCTCTGGGCACTGGTCAGCCTGGTGCTGCCGGCACTGCTGGGCGGCCTGATCTCGTGGTCGCTGTGGGGCGCGGTCACCGCGTTCTTCTGGGCGGGCCTGGTGCGCATCTGCGTGCTGCACCACGTGACGTGGTCGGTCAACTCGATCTGCCACATGATCGGCGAGCGCCCGTTCGCCGCCCGCGACAAGTCGGCGAACTTCTGGCCGCTGGCGATCTTCTCGTTCGGCGAGTCGTGGCACAACCTGCACCACGCCGACCCGACGTCGGCCCGCCACGGCGTCAAGCGCGGCCAGATCGACATCTCGGCGCGGCTGATCTGGATCTTCGAGAAGTTCGGCTGGGTGCACGACGTCCGTTGGCCGACTCCCCAGCGATTGGCCCGTATCGCGACGGAAAAGGGCTAGTCAACTAGGCTGCCCCGATGGCGGGGAGACGACGTTCCAAGCGAGAACAGCAGGTCACCGGGGCGCGTCCGGTCGCCCCGGTGACGCGCGTCCGGATGACGGGCACCGAGCGGCGCCAGCAGTTGCTGAACGTGGCGCGGGCGTTGTTCGCCGAGAAGGGCTTCGACGGAACGTCGATCGAGGAGATCGCCCACCGCGCCAACGTCTCGAAACCCGTGGTGTACGAACACTTCGGCGGCAAAGAGGGCATCTACGCGGTGGTCGTCGACCGCGAAACGCAGCTGCTGCTGGACCGCATGGTGTCCACCCTGCACGGCGGCCACCCCCGCGTGATGCTCGAACAGGCGGCGACGGCGTTGCTGTCCTACGTCGAGGACTCCCACGACGGGTTCCGGATCCTGGTGCGCGACTCGCCGGTGGCCAGTTCGACCGGCACGTTCTCGACGGTGCTGAACGACATCGCGAGCCAGGTGGAGCACATCCTGGCTCAGCAGTTCGCGGCCCGGGGGTACGACGAGAAGCTGGCGGCGTTGTACGCGCAGGCGTTGGTGGGCATGGTCGCGCTGACCGGCCAGTGGTGGCTGGACGCGCGGAAGCCGAAGCGGGACGAGGTCGCGGCGCACCTGGTCAACCTGGCTTGGAACGGGTTGTCGCACCTGGAGGACAAACCGAAGCTCCGGCTGGGTTAGCTGTTCGCTACGCGAGCCGGCCGGTTTCGTGGAGGTGGTCGAAGATGATCCGGTCCACCGCCGACACCGCGCCCCGGTCCGCGTACGCCAGCCAAACGATCTCTTCGATCTCGCTGCTGGCGGCCAGCGTCCCGGCGTACTCCGCCGTGTAGCAGGTCATCCGGACGAGCGTGCCAGGGTGGCCGTGTGCCTCCGCTTCGAACACTCCCACCGGGGCGATCGACTCCTCGCTGATCGCCACGTCGAGTTCCTCGCGGATTTCGCGGACCAGCGTCTCGGCGTCCGTTTCGCCGGGCTCGCGTTTGCCGCCGGGGAGGTAGTACACCTCCTTGCCGCGCGATCGCGTGCTCAAGATCCGGCCGTCGACCAGGTGCAGCCACGCGATCTTGTCGATCACCGCAGCGCGCCGGTTTCGTGGAGGTGGTCGAAGATCAGCTGCGCGACCAGCGACACCCGCGGCCGGTCCTCGTAGCCGAGCCACGCGATCTCTTCGATTTCGCTGCTCGCCTTCAGCGTCCCCGCGTATTCCGCCGTGTACGCCGACGTCCGCACGATCGTGCCCTCGGCCTTCCCGTGCGCTTGGCCCTTGAACGTGCCCGCCGGGGCGATCGACTTCTCGTCGATCGCCACGTCGAGTTCCTCGCGGATTTCGCGGACCAGCGTCTCGGCGTCCGTCTCGCCCGGTTCGCGCTTGCCGCCGGGCAGGTAGAACTTGTCCTTGCCCCGCGAGCGCGCCGCCAGGACCCGGCCGCCCGCCACCTCGATCCATGCCACCTTGTCGATCACGCCAGGACCTCGTCCGTCGTCATGACCGCGCCCAGGCGCGGGAAGATCTTGGTGATCGCGTTCTCGTGCGAGATGTCGGACAGCGCCGTCATCGCGTCCGCCACCGCGACGACGTCGTAACCGTGGTCGGAGGCCGCGCGCAGCGTCGACTCCACGCCGAATTCGGTCGCGATGCCGCCGATCGTGTGCTTCGTGACGATCTTGCCGTCCTGCGCGTCGAAGACGAGGTCGCTGCCCGGCGGGTTGTCCGGCCGCGACACCTTGACGACCACCACCGGCGCCCCGGCCTCGCGGAACGCCGTCCGCAGCCGCAGCGCGTTCGCGACGACGTCCTCGCCCGAGTACGGCGTGGTCGGCAGCGCGACGATCCGTTCCTGCAGGTCGACGAGCACGAGCGCGGACGTGGCGGGATCGATCTCGGTCATGCCCCGATCCTAGGCACTAAGCTCGAAGGCATGGGGAACAGCAGGGAAGTCGTGGTCACGGGCGGCGGCACCGGCATCGGGTACGCCGTCGCGGCGGCGTTCGCCGAGGCCGGCGAGCGGGTCACCATCACCGGGCGCCGCGAGCAGGTGCTCTCCGAAGCCGCGACGCTGCTGGGTGCGCGGCCCGTCGTCTTCGACGCCGCCGATCCCGCGGCCGTCGAGTCCGCACTCGGGGAGTTGCCCGAGCGCGTCGACGTCCTCGTCAACAACGCCGGTGGCAACACGGACTTCCTCGAGTCCGAAGGCGACGGGCTCGCCGGCTTCGCGGCCGCGTTCGAGCGCAACCTCCGGTCCAATGTGGTCAGTGCCGCCCTGGTGACGCACGCGCTGCGCGAGCGGCTCGCCGACGACGCGCGCATCGTGACGATCGGGTCCATCGCCGCCCGCACCGGCGCCGGCTCGTACGGGGCGGCCAAAGCCGCGGTCGAGGGCTGGAACGTCAGCGTGGCCCAGGAGTTCGGCCGGCGCGGGATCACCGCGAACGTCGTCGCGCCGGGACTGATCGGCGAGACGGAGTTCTTCCACGGCAAGCTTTCCGACCGGCGGCGCGAACAGCTGATCGGGAACACGATGAACAAGCGGCCGGGCACGGTGGACGACATCGCGGCCGTCGTGACGTTCTTGGCGAGCCCCGCCGCCGGGCACGTCACCGGACAAGTGGTGCACGTCAACGGCGGGGCTCACCTGGGGAAATAGTACGTTGGATACCGGTCCCCGATCGTCAGGTCGGCGGTGACGATCGAGGACCGGCGCGGTGCTGCCGCGGGAACGCTTTCTTCGGACCGCGTCCAACACTCGTCGGGGGCGGGCGAAAACTCTTGGTGCACACCATGTTCCGCGATCCGCCGCCCCGGCGGAAGTGTCCACGGCACGCCACGGCCGTGTTTTTCTCATGATCAGGCGGGCGTGACCTTCAGCAGCTTGTCGTCCGTGCCGTCCGAAGTCGTCACGTACAGCGCGCCGTCCGGCCCGCTTCGCACCGCGCGCAGGCGGCCGAACTTGTCGTCGAACTCCGGCGGGAGCGAGACGTCCAGGACCTTGCCCGCCGCGTCCAAGTGGTACAGCAGCAGCTTCTGGCCCTTCAGCGCCACGACGACCAGCGCGCCGTCGTTCGGGCCCCACTGCGCGCCGGTCAGGAACGCGTCACCGCTGATCGCCTCGGTGATCTTCCCTGAAGTCCACAGTGGACTCACCGCGTCCGGGAAGCGCTTGAGGTCCGTCATCGGCACGCTCTCGTCGTAGCTGGAGTCCGTGCCGCCCTTCGACGGGTCCCAGCCGTAGTTCGCGCCCGGCTTGAGCAGGTTGACCTCGTCGTCGAACGTCGGCCCGTGCTCGGCCGTGACCACCTGGCCACTGCCCGGCCGGATCGCCACCCCCTGGACGTTGCGGTGCCCGTAGGTGTAGATCAGCCGCTCGCGCGGGTCGGCCGAGGTGATGAACGGGTTGTCCGGCAACGGGTTCCCGGTCTTCGCGTCCAGCCGCAGCACCTTGCCGCCGAGCGAATGCCGGTCCTGCGCGATCGACGCGCGGGCCGTGTCGCCGGTGCCGACCAGCAGCGCGCCGTCCGGGGCGAACGTCGGGCGGCAGCCGGAGTGCCGTCCGCTCGGGTTCACCGGCAGCCCGGTGAGCAGGTTCTTGACGCGCGACGCGCTCGTGCCGTCCTCGGCGAGCTTCCACGTGACCAGCCGGATGTCGACGGCCTTGCCGCCCTCCTTGTGGTCCTGGCAGGTGATGAACTCGCGGCTGGTCGAGAAGTCCGGGCTGATCACCATGCCGAGCAGGCCGCCTTCGCCCTGCACGAGGACGTCGGAGAAGTCCGCCTTGACGTCGGTCGCCTTCCCGCCGCGGACGAGCGCGAGCTTGCCGGGCCGCTGCGGCACGAGCATGCCGCCGTCGGGCAGGAAGCCGATGTCCCAGCCGTGCTGGAGCCCGGCGGTCACCGTCTCGACCTTGAACTTGCCGGTCGAGGCCGGGGGCGTGGACGCCGGCGGGACGCTCTGGACCGGTGCGCTCGCCGCGCCCGAGCAGGCCGCGGTCAGCAGGGACACGGCACCGATGAGACCCAGCACACGTCGCATACGGTTCATCCTGCCAGCAACCGGTGAAATCGCCGTTCGGAACCGCTCACGAACCCGGCCGCACCAGCCCCGACTCGTAGGCGAAGACGACCGCGTGCACCCGGTCGCGCAGCCGCAGCTTGCCGAGGATCCGCCCGACGTGCGTTTTCACGGTCGTCTCGCCGATGTACAGCTTCGCGGCGATCTCGCCGTTGGACAGCCCGCGCGCGATGAGCCCCAGCACGTCCTTCTCGCGCTCGGTCAGGACGTCGAGCTTCGCGACGTCCACCGGATCGCGGCCGTCGGCGAGGTAGCGGTCGAGCAGCCGCCGGGTGACCGACGGCGAGACCATCGAGTCGCCGCGCAGCACCCCGCGGATCGCCACGAGCATCTCCTCCGAAGGGGCGTCCTTCACCAGGAACCCGCTGGCCCCGGCGCGCAGCGCGGCGTAGGCGTACTCGTCGAGGTCGAACGTCGTGATGATCAGGACCCGCACGTCCGGCAGCTCGGCGCAGATCCGCCCGGTCGCCGCGACGCCGTCGAGCACCGGCATCCGGACGTCCATCAGCACCAGGTCCGGCCGCAGCTCGCGCGCCTTCGCGACGGCTTCCTCGCCGTTGGCCGCCTCGGCCGCGACGACCAGGTCGTCCTGGCTCTCGACGATCATCCGCAGCCCGACGCGCACCAGCTCCTGGTCGTCGCAGAGCAGCACCCGCGTCCTCATGTCCCCACCACCAGGCTCGCGCGCACCCGGTAGCCGCCGTCGGGCAGCGGGCCGGCCGCCAGCTCGCCGTGGTACATCTCGACGCGCTGGCGCATCCCGGTGAGCCCGCGCCCGGACGACGGCAACGCGGGCGCCGGCGCGGACTTCCCGCCGCTGTTCGTCACCTCGATCCGGATCTCCTCCGGTGCGAAGGCGACTTCGACGCGGCCGGTCGCGTCGGCCGGGGCGTGCTTGATCATGTTGGTCAGTGCCTCCTGGACGATCCGGTAGGTCTGCAGCGCGGCGCTCGCGGGCAGGCCGGCCGCGTCGCCGGTGACGTCGAGGGTCACGGCGCGCCCCGTCTGCTCGACGAGCCGGCGCAGCTCGCCGGCGCTCGGCTGCGGGCTGCGCGCCTCCTGGCCGGCGTGCAGGACCTCGAGCAGGCGCCGCAGCTCGGCGAGCGCGGTCCGGCCCGTGCGGCCGATCGTGTCGAGCGTGCGGTCGACGGCTTCGGGGTCGCGGTGCCGGGCCAGCTTCGCGCCCTCGGCGTTCAGCACGATCACGCTCATGCTGTGCGCGAGGACGTCGTGCAGCTCGCGTGCGATCCGCGTGCGCTCCTCCGCGACCGCCGCCCGCGCCTGGGCTTCGTCGCGCTTCTGCTCCTCAGCGGTGAGTTCTTCCTTGCTGCGGAAGAACTCCCCGAGCGCCCAGGCGGCGATGTGCAGGGGCCAGATGCCGACGATCGTGGCGGTCGGGTTGTCGGTGTAGGTCCCCCAGGCGAACCCCCACTCCCACCCGAGCGCGAAGATCGCGACCGCGATCACGGCGGCGAACCGCCGTTGCCCGAGCTTGACGAGGGTGAACAACACGACCGCCATGGCCAGCTCGGTGCGGCCGCGGTCGTAGGCCCAGATCTCGTTGACGTACACCACCACCGCGCCGGCGATGATCAGCACGGCGACCGTCCGTGGGTACCGGCGCCGCACGAGCAGCGGCAGCAGGAACAGCATCGGGATCGCGCGCGTGGCCCACGGCTCCTCGCCCGCCCAGCTCGGCGCGAGGAAGACGAAGACGGCGTACAGCGGCAGGTCCACCGTCCACCGGTGCCTGCGCACCCACCTCACGAGTCGCTCCACGCACCGAACGTAGCGCCGGGACCGGGCCCGGGTCGTCATCCTTCCGGTCCGGCCGTGTCCTCCTCCGGGAGGACCGGACCGGTCGATCCGACGGATTCGCGGCCACCCCGGTCGTTCCTAGCGTCGAGGGCATGTCGATCACCAGGGAATTCCTCCGCCACCCGGTGCTGACGGGCGCGATCGCGCCCAGCTCGCCGCGGCTGGCCGAAACGATGACGGCGGGCCTCGGCCTGGAGCGCGCGGCGCGCGTCGCCGAGCTGGGGCCGGGCACGGGCGTGTGCACCGAGGCGGTCCTCGCGCTGCTTCGCCCCGAAGCACGTCTGACCGCTTACGAGATCAACCCGCGCTTCGCGGCCTCACTGCGCGAGCGGTTCCCGGGCCTGGACGTCGTCACGGGCTCGGCCGAGCACCTCGCGCTCGACGGCGTCGACGTCGTCGTCTCGGGTCTGCCGTGGACGGCCATGACCGCGGACCGCCAAAGCCGCATCCTCGACGCCGTCACCACGGCGTTGACCCCCAATGGCCGCTTCACGACCTTCGCGTACGCCCACGCGGCCTGGACGCCGCCCGCGCGACGCTTCGCCGCTTCGCTGCGCAGCCGGTTCGCCGTCGTGGAGCGCACTTCGGTCGTCTGGGGCAACCTGCCGCCCGCGTTCGTCTACCGCGCGGCGCTTCCGGTGGCGGTGGGGAGGACGCGGGATGGACAGCCTGCTGCGGCCACTGCTTGACGCGCCGGCGCCGGTCGTCTACCTCGTCTGCTTCCTGGTCATCGCCGCCGAGACGGCGCTGCTGCCGGGGATCGTGCTGCCGACGTTGTCGACGTTGCTGCTGATGGGCTTCCTCGCCGAGCGGGGCACGCTCCACTTCGGACTCGCGTTGCCGGTGGCCGTGGTCGCGGCCGTCCTCGGGGACCAGTTCGCGTACCTGGAAGGGCGGCGCCTCCGCCGATCCCGGCTCGCCGGCCGCATCGGGCAGGATCGCTGGGACCGCGCGGAAAAGGCGGTCGCGCGCTACGGCGTCCCGGCGGTGATCGCGGGGCGCTGCCTGGCCGGGCTGCGGACGCTGGTGCCGCGCGTCGCGGGCTCGGCGGCGATGCCGTACCGCCGGTTCGCGGCGGGCAGCGTGTGCGCGGCGGTGCTGTGGGCGAGCGCGGAACTGCTGGCCGGTCACGTCACCGCGCTGGTCGTCTGAAGGCGCTGCGCGGTTTCGGCGTCCGCGGGCAGGAACGTCTCCAGCTTCAGCTCCGACACCGTGACGTCGGCGGCGGTCGCGAACGTCGTGATCGCCGTGATCAGCCGCAGCTCACCGACCGAAGTGGACAGTCGCACCGGGACGGCGAAGCCGAGGTGGCCGTCGGACGGCGGTCGTTGCGGCGGCAGGTAGGACTCCAGTTCGGCGAGCTGCGCGGCCAGCCGGTCGTCCGGGGTGCGGGCCAGGTCGTTGCGGAGGCGCTCGAGGATGTGCCGGGCCCAGTCGTCGAGGTTGCGCACGCGCGGCGCCATGCCGTCCGGGTGCAGCGCGAGCCGCAGCGTGTCGACCGGTTCCTCCAGCAGTTCGGGTTTGACGCCTTCGGTGAGCAGGGAAAACGCGTCGTTCTTCGCGACGAGCAGGCCGTAGCGGTCGACGACGATCGCGGGGTACGGGCGGTGGCCGTCGAGCAGCCGCCGCAGGCCGTCGAGCACCGGCCGGATCGCCGGGTCGTCGAGCCGCGTCTCGGGGTACGTCGGCGCGTAGCCGGCGGCGTGGAGCAGGCCGTTGCGTTCGCGCAGCGGCAGTTCGAGCGACTCGGCGACGCGCAGCACCATGCCGCGGCCGGGCAGCGAGCGGCCGCTTTCCATGAAGCTGACGTGCCGCTGCGTCGTGCCCGCGCGCAGCGCCAGGTCGAGCTGGCTGAGGCGGCGACGGGTGCGCCAGTCCTTGAGCGCCGTTCCGAAGTCCACGGGTTCATCTTGCTCCGCCGCGCCATTCCCTTCGGGGAATTGAAGGCATTCCCGGGGTGGACGACGCTTCCGGCATGACGAAATACGGCCTGGTCCTGCCGACCTACCAGCCCATCCTCGACGCCGGGCGGACCGCGCCCGAGCTGGTCGAGGCCGCCGTCTCCGCCGAAGAGCTCGGCCTCGACTCGGTGTGGGTGGGCGACACCCTGGCGCGCGCCCCGCTCGACGCGTTCGCCATGCTCGCGGCCTTCGCGGCCCGGACGTCACGGGTGACGCTGGGGACGTCCGCGCTGCTCCCGGCGTTGCGGGACCCGGTGCTTTCGGCGAACCAGCTGCTCTCCCTGGATCTGCTGAGCGGCGGCCGGCTGACGGTGGCGGTCGGCGCCGGTTTCGCCGGGCGGAGTGAGCCGGAGTTCGCTTTCGTGGGGGTGCCGTGGGCCCGTCGCCGGGCCCGGCTGGACGACATCGTGGGCTTGTGGCGGGCGGCGTGGAGTGGTGCGTCGTCGTTCCACGGGTCGGTGCTGCACTACGACTCGCTGCCGTCGTTCCCGGCGCCGGCGCGTGCGGGCGGGCCGCCGGTGTGGCTGGCCGCGTACACGCCGGGCGCGCTTTCGCGGATCGGGCGGTTGTACGACGGGTGGCTGCCGTACCCGCCGGACCCCGCGGACTACGTGTCGGGGCTGGCGCGGATCCGGTCGCTGTCGTCGCGTCCGATCACGCCGGCGTTGTTCGCGACGGTCCTGGTGGAGGACGACCCGGTTCGGGGGCGTGAGCTGCTGGAGGAGTACTGCCGGCGGAACTACGGCATGCCGGCGGACTTCGTCCAGGGCATCCAGATGCAGGTGACGGGCTCGGCGGCGGAGGTGGCCGCCCGGCTGCGGCGGTACGAAGGGACCGAGCACGTCCTGCTGCGGATCGCGAGCACGGACCCGAAGGTGTTCGACGAGCAGCTGCCGAGGCTGGCGGAGGTCGCGAACCTGCTGCGTCACCAGCCGTGATCGGAAACTTGTCGGGGGTGGCACGTAGGCTGGGACCGTGACCGACGCTCCACTGTCCGGACTCCTCACCGCCATCCTTCCCGACCCGGCCCTGCGCGGCGTGGTCGAGCGCGCCGGTGCGCCGCTGCTCGAGCTGCAAGGCCCGATCGCCGCCCGGCAGCTCGTCGCCGCCGCGCTGGCCGCCGACGAGGGCGCCGCCAAGCCCGTCCTCGCCGTCACCGCCACCGGCCGCGAGGCCGACGAGCTGACCGCGTCCCTCAGCGCCCTCCTCGGCAAGACCAGAGTCGCCGATTTCCCCAGCTGGGAGACCCTCCCGCACGAGCGGCTCTCCCCGCGCGCCGACACCGTCGGGCGCCGGCTGGAGGTGCTGCACCGGCTCAAGACCGAGGACGACACCCTGCGCGTCGTCGTCGCCACCGTCCGCAGCCTCATCCAGCCGATGGCGCCCGGCCTCGGCTCGCTCGCCCCCGTCGACCTCGTCGTGGGGGAAGAACAGAGTTTCGAGGGCCTCCTCGAACGGCTCGTCGAGCTGGCCTACACCCGCGTCGACATGGTCGAGAAGCGCGGCGAGTTCGCCGTCCGCGGCGGCATCCTCGACCTGTTCGGGCCGACCGCGCAGCACCCCGTCCGGGTGGAGTTCTGGGGCGACGAGGTCAGCGAGATCCGCGCGTTCGCCGTCTCCGACCAGCGGTCGCTGCCCGGTGAGATCCCGCGCGTCACCGCGCCGCCGTGCCGCGAGCTGCTGCTCACGCAGCCGGTCAAGGAAAAGGCCGCCGAGCTGGCGAAGACGTACGAGGCCGACGCCCACCTGGCCGAGATGCTCACCAAGCTTGCCGACGGCATCCCGGTCGAGGGCATGGAGGCGCTCATCCCGGTGCTCTGCGAGGGCGAGCTGGAGCTGCTCACCGACGCGATGCCGGCCGGCACCCACGTGGTGCTCACCGACCCCGAGAAGATCCGCGCCCGCGCCGCCGACCTCGTCCGCACCGGCCAGGAGTTCCTCGAAGCGTCCTGGACGACGGCCGCCGCGGGTGGTCAGGCCCCCATCGACCTCGGCGCGTCCGCCTACCGCGGGCTCGACGAGATCGCGTCCCACGCGCAGGACACCAAGCGCGCCTGGTGGACGCTCACCCAGCTGACCAGCGAAGACCCGGACGTCTACCGCGTGTCGGTCGAGGCCGCGCCGTCCTACCGCGGCGAGCTCGAGCGCGCGACGACCGACCTGCGCGCCCACACGGCGTCGGGTGGCACGGCGGTGCTCGTGGTCGCCGGCCAGGGCACCGCGGCGCGCGCGGTCGAGCAGCTCTCGGGCGCCGACGTCCCGGCGACCCAGGCGGGCGACGGCCTCACCGGTGCCCCGGCCCCGGGCATGGTCACGGTCACCTGCGGTGGCCTCACCGACGGCTTCGTCTCGCCGGAGCGCGCCCTGGTCGTGCTGAGCGAAGCGGACCTGACCGGCCGCGGCGCGGGCGCCGGAACGTCCACAAAGGACCTGAACACGAAGATGCCGTCCCGGCGGCGCAACGCCGTCGACCCGCTGGCGCTGAAGGCGGGCGACTACGTCGTGCACGACCAGCACGGCATCGGCCGGTTCGTCGAGATGGTCCAGCGGACGGTCGCCGGCGCCACCCGCGAGTACCTGCTGCTGGAGTACGCGTCGTCGAAGCGCGGCCACCCCGGCGACCGGTTGTTCGTGCCCACCGACCAGCTCGACGAGGTCTCCCGCTACGTCGGTGGCGAGCTGCCCACGCTCAACAAGCTCGGCGGCTCCGACTGGAAGAACACCAAGGCCAAGGCCAAGAAGGCGGTCAAGGAGATCGCGGCCGAGCTGGTCCAGCTGTACGCGGCGCGCCAGGCCGCGCCCGGGCACCCGTTCGGCCCGGACACGCCGTGGCAGCACGAGCTGGAAGACGCCTTCCCGTTCACGGAGACGAACGACCAGCTCGCCGCGATCGACGAGGTCAAGGCCGACATGGAACGCGGCGTCCCGATGGACCGCGTCATCTGCGGCGACGTCGGCTACGGCAAGACGGAGATCGCGGTCCGCGCGGCGTTCAAGGCGGTCCAGGACGGCAAGCAGGTCGCGGTGCTCGTCCCGACGACGCTGCTCGCCCAGCAGCACCTGAACACCTTCACCGAGCGCATGCGGTCGTTCCCGGTGACGATCAAGGGCCTGTCCCGCTTCACGAACAAGGCGGAGTCGGACGCGATCCTGGAGCAGCTCGCGGGCGGCGAGGTCGACATCGTGATCGGCACGCACCGGCTGTTGCAGACGGGGATCCGCTACAAGGACCTCGGTCTGGTGATCGTCGACGAGGAGCAGCGCTTCGGCGTCGAGCACAAGGAACACATCAAGGCGCTGCGCACGCACGTCGACGTGCTCACGATGTCCGCGACGCCGATCCCGCGCACCCTGGAGATGTCGCTCGCGGGCATCCGCGAGATGTCGACGATCCTGACCCCGCCGGAGGACCGGCACCCGATCCTGACGTACGTCGGCGCGTACGACGACAAGCAGGTCGGTGCGGCGATCCGCCGCGAGCTGCTGCGCGACGGCCAGGTCTTCTACGTCCACAACCGCGTGTCGTCGATCGAGAAGGCCGCGCGGCGGATCCGGGAGCTGGTGCCCGAGGCGCGGGTCGTCACCGCGCACGGGCAGATGAACGAGGAGAAGCTCGAAAAGATCATCCAGGGCTTCTGGGAGAACGAGTACGACGTCCTGGTCTGCACGACGATCGTCGAGACGGGCCTGGACATCTCGAACGCGAACACGCTGCTGGTCGAACGCGGTGACCTGCTGGGTCTGGCCCAGCTGCACCAGCTGCGCGGCCGCGTCGGACGTGGACGCGAGCGCGGGTACGCGTACTTCCTGTACCCGCCGGAGGTGCCGCTGACGGAGACGGCGCACGACCGTCTGGCGACGATCGCCCAGAACACCGAGCTGGGCGCGGGCATGGCGGTCGCGATGAAGGACCTGGAGATCCGCGGCGCGGGCAACATCCTGGGGGCGGAGCAGTCCGGGCACATCGCGGGCGTCGGGTTCGACCTGTACGTGCGGTTGGTCGGCGAAGCGGTCGACGCGTTCCGCCGGCACGCGGGCGCCGAGCCTGCCGAAGAAGAGGAATTGGCGGAAGTCCGCGTGGATCTCCCGATCGACGCGCACATCCCGCACGACTACGTCCCGGGCGAGAGGCTGCGGCTGGAGGCCTACCGCAAGATCGCGGCGGCGCCGGACACGGAAGGCTTGGACGCGGTCCGCGAAGAACTGATCGACCGCTACGGCCAGCCCCCGGCCCCGGTGAACCGGCTGCTGGCGGTGGCGCGGTTCCGGCACACGTGCCGCGAGGCGGGCGTGACGGAGGTGGCGGTCCAGGGCAACACGATCCGCTTCGCGCCGCTGCCGCTGGCGGACTCGCAGATGGTCCGGCTGAAGAGGCTGTACCCGAAGGCGGTGTTCAAGGCGGTGACGAACACGGTGTCGGTGCCCAAGCCGACCGAGGGCCCGGCGGGCGGCCGGATCGGCGCGCCGACGCTGCGGGACGAAGAGCTGCTGGACTGGTGCACGAAGCTGCTGACACAGCTGACGAAGAAGCCCGCGGCGGTGTAACGGGCAGCGGACACCCGGCGCCACTTCGGGGGACTTCTCGTTGTGGCGCCGGGGTTCCTGCTTTCGGTGGTTTTACGTTCGGCCGATGAACATCCGTAGCAGGCAGCTCGGTGAACGGCTGCTCCAGCGCATGGCGGAGAAGCGGTGGGGCGTCCGGGAGATGTCCCGGAGGCTCGAGGTCAGCGCCCAGTGGGTTTCCTCGGTGACGCGAGGCCAGGTGCGGCCCGACCCGGTGCGGTTGGCGAGGTTTCTGACGGAACTGGGGGTTCGGGGAGCGGAATTCCGCGAGCTGATGGCCCTGGGCGACGAGATGCGCAAGCCCGGCCTCCTAGAGCGATCCGAAGACATTCGAACCCTCGTGAGCCACGAAGAACACGCCATCGCGATCTCGGTGTTCCAGGCGAACGTGGTGCCTGGCCTGCTGCAAACCGGCGACTACGCTCGCAGCCTGGCGGCCGAGATGGGCAACCAGCCCGATCCCGACAAGCTCGATGAGCAGGTGTTCGCCCGGTTGTCCCGCCAGGCGATCCTGACCAGGCAGCGGGTGCGATTCCGGTTCTTCCTGCACGAATTCGTGCTCCGCCTCCCGGTGGGTCTCCCGCACGTGATGAGCGCCCAGCTGCGGCAGCTGGTGCGACTGTCCGACCAGCAGAACATGGTCATCCGGATCGTTCCGGCCTGCTTGGGCGGCCACCCCGCCTCGGCAGGGCACTTCCAGCTGATGGAGTCGGACGCGTACCAACCGGTCATCTGCATCGAAAGTGAGGAGACCTCGCTGTTCCTGGAAGAAGGCCGCGAGATCGAGGCTTACCGAAGAGTGCTGCGCGGGCTGGAAAGCTGCGCTCTCGATGAGGCAAAATCGAGAGAACTGATCGCCGACCTCATCGGAGAAGCAGATGCTCGAAGCATGGCGCAAGAGCACTCATAGCAGCCAGGGCGACTGTGTCGAGGTCGTCCTCGACCGAACCGTCCTGGTCCGGGACACCAAAGACCGCGAAGGCGGCATCCTCACCGCCTCCCCAGTCACCTGGCGGGAACTGCTCAGCCGACTTCGCTGAACATCGGCGGCATGCTCTCCGCCAACCCCATCCGCACCGACTCCACCGGCACCGGAACCGCCCCGGCACCCGCCATCGGCAACGGCCGAGGCCGCCTCGGCATCCGCGACCCCGCTCCGCCACCCCGCCCCGGGTACACCAACAACCCCCGAGCCGGGTCCGGGACCGCGTCCAACGCCGCCGTCACCGCCGGCAGCCCCCGGAACGCGTCCCTGCGCGACTCCGACGTGAACTCGATCTCCAGCACCACACCCCAGCGGTGTTCGTGCCAAACCCACTGCTCAGCGCCGTTCGTGAGCGCTGCCTCCGTCAGTGCGTCGCCGTGGGCGAGGCGCCACAGTGTTGCCGTGGACTCGCCGTCGAACACCTCGATCGTCAGCCACTGGTCCATAAGTCGACATTAGCGCCGCGCGTAGCCCATGGGTGTTGCGTTTCGGGTGCGATGGTGTGAGAGGGTATGGCCTGTGATGCGGATCATGGGGCGCCCTCGCGCGCTGGTCGCGGTCGTTGCCGGTGCACTTCTGCTCGCCGGGTGCGGCTCGGGCCCCAGCCAGGTCGGCAGCGCCGTCATCGTCGGCGACAGCTCGGTCTCGCTCGACCGCGTCCAGTCGATGATCGACCAGGCCGTCCGCGAACAGCCCTACGGCCAGAAGCTCGCCCGCGAGCACAAGCTCGACCAGCTGGGCCGCGAGATCGTCCGGCAGACCGTCCTGCACGAGCTCACCGAGCGCGCCGCGCGGAAGGAGGGCCTCGTCGCCGACCAGGCGAAGGTCGCCGCCCTCACCGCTCAGGAAAAGGCCACCCCCGTCACCGACACCGGGCAGGGCGACTCGGTCGCCGTCACGCAGATCGTCTCGAAGCTGCGCGACCCCGGCGAGGTCGCCAACGACGTCGTCCTCGAGATGCAGCTCGCGCAGAAGTACCTGCCGAAGCTGTCCGTCAGCGCGGACTACGTCGGCATCAGCGCCACCAGCGAGACCGACCCCGAGGCCCGCACCCGCGCGTTCGACCTCGCGAAGCAGTTCGCGGCCGACCCCGGCAAGATCCAGGCCACCATCCAGCAGGCCGGCCAGGAGGCCCAGCAGGCGCAGCAGACCGGCATGCCCGGCGCGGGCGGTTTCTCCGACGCGGGCATGACCGAGGTCTTCGGCGCCGCGCAGTACCTCTCGCTGGCGCAGACCCCGCTCTTCGGCTCGCCCGCGAACAGCGTCGTCGCGTTCCAGGCGCGGATGCCCGCCAAGCCCGACTGGTACGTCTTCGTCGTCCACGCCCGCGGCACCGACAAGGCCGTCCCGGCCGACCAGGAAGCCCAGAAGCCGACCGACCAGCAGCTGACCTCGATCGGCACCCGGCTGCTCCAGCCGTACCTGTCCGACGCCGGGCTGCGCGTCAACCCCCGCTACGGCGTGTGGGATGTTGTCGGCATGAACCTCGCGCCGAACCAGGACGCCACGAAGGGCACCGTCGTGCCCCTGAGTGGTGCCGCACCCGCTCAGCAGTGAGCACGGGTGTCGTCGTAGTCGTCCGCGGGGCGGCGCTGCCCGCCGCGGCACTGAAGATCCTGCGTGATTCCACCGCCGTGTACGCGGCGACGGACGTCGACGCGAACGCGTTCGGCGTCCCGGCCGTCACCGAGGCGCCCTCGTTGAAGGACGTGGTGCTGCTCGCCGGGTCCCGCGACGAGCCCGCGGCGTCGCTGCTCATCGCCACCGGCGCCGAGGTCATCGAGACGCCGGCGCCGCCGCTGGTCGAAGCCGCCGAGGTGATGGACCGGCTCCGCTCGCCCGGCGGCTGCCCGTGGGACGCCGCCCAGACGCACGAATCGCTGCGGCAGTACCTCGTCGAGGAGACCTACGAGCTGCTCGACGCCATCGAGTCGGGCGATCGCGAGGCCCTGCGCGAGGAGCTCGGCGACGTCCTGCTCCAGGTGCTCTTCCACGCGCGTGTCGCGGCCGAGGACCCCGCCGACCCGTTCGGCATCGACGACGTCGCCGCCGAGCTCGTCGCGAAACTGGTCGGCAGGCACCCGCACGTGTTCGCCGGCGCCGACGGCGTGCACACCGTCGAGCACCAGAACGTCAAGTGGGAAGAGCTGAAGCAGCAGGAGAAGCAGCGCAAGTCCATTGTGGACGGCGTGGCGCTCGGCCAGCCCGCGGTGGCGCTGGCCGGCAAGCTCGGGCAGCGCTCCGGGCGCGCGGGCATCCCGCTGGACCTCTTCCCGACCGGCACCGGCGCCGCCGCCCAGCTGTTCCGCATCGCGGCGACGGCGCGGCGCGCGGGCGTCGACCCGGAGGGTGAGCTGCGGGCGGTGGCGAAGCAGTTCGCAGCCGACGTCCGGGCCGCCGAGCAGGCCGCGCGCGACGCCGGCCTGGAGCCGACGACCCTGGAAGCCGACGGCTGGCGGAAGTTCTGGCCCTCCCGCTGACTGTGACGCAGCACACAGTCGGGTGAGAACCGTTCGTCACCTCCCGGCGTCTTGCCTGGTGTGAGGAAGCCGCCACTGGAGGACGCCGACGAGGAGCACCTCGTGCGGCGCACGGCCAAGGGCGACCGCGCGGCGTTCGAAGAGCTGTACCGCCGCACGTCGCCCTGGCTCGCCGTGCGCCTGCGCCGCCGGTGCGCGGACGAGCAGGTCGTCGCCGAAGTCATGCAGGAGACGTACCTGGCCGTGTGGCGGGCGGCCGGCTCGTTCGCGGGCGCCGCGACCGGGGGCACCGCGGTCGGCTGGGTGTGGACGATCGCCGCGCGGCGGCTGGTCGACGCGTTCCGGCGCCGGGCGCGCCAGGCCGAAGTGCCGGCGGAGGTGGCGCTCGACGTCGCATCCGTGCCGGCGGCGGAAGACATCGCACTGGCGGCGACGATGGGTGACGACGTCGGCGACGCGCTGCGCGACCTCGCGCCGGAGCTGCGGCAGGTCCTGCAGGCGATGGTGCTCGACGGGCTGACCGTCCGGGAGACCGCCGTGCTGCTCGGGCTGCCGGAAGGGACCGTCAAGACCCGTGCCCGCCGGGCGCGGATCGCGATGCGGGAGGCGTTGTCATGAACCATGCGTCGGATCGGCTCATCGCCGGGTACGCGGCGGGCGACGACCTCCCCGGTGACCGGCTGTGGGCCCTCGAAGCCCACCTCGAGACCTGCGCGCCGTGCCGGGCGCGGCTCGCGGCGGTGGCGCCGGTGCGGCCGGTGGTCGACGCGGTCTGGGAGCGGGTCGCCGTCGAGCTGGTCCCGCAGCCGCGGCCGCGCCGGCGACGGTGGCTCGACACGTGGGTCACGCCGGCGATGGTGCCGTGGCTGGGGATGATCGTGCTGGTCATGCTGATCGCGCTCGGGCTCGACCAGCTCTGGCACGTCGCGCTGAAGGACGTGACCGGCGTGCAGCTCTTCGCGCCGGTGCTGCCGGTGCTCGGGGTGGCGGCGTCGTGGGCGCGGGGGCTCGACCCGGCGTACGAGGTCGTCACGGCGACGCCGCGGGCCGGGCTCTACCTGGTCGCCCGGCGGACGGTGGCGGTGCTCGCCGTCGTCCTGCCGGCGCTCGGCGTCGCCGGGTGGCTCACCGGCACCGCGCCGTGGCTCTGGCTGGTGCCGAGCCTGGCGTTCACCACGGGGACGCTCGCGCTCGGCGGGCTGATCGGGATCAGCCGGGCGGCGTACGCGCTGCTCGGGGTGTGGGTCACGGTCATCGCGCTGCCGAGCCTCGCGGTCCCGGAGCACGCTTTCGCGCTCAGCACCGGCGCACTGCCGGTGTGGGCGGGGATCTTCGCGCTGACCACGGTGGTCGTCGTCCTGCGCAGGGCGGCGTTCACCCGGCTCGGCGCGCACCACTAGGGAGGAAGAGATGCGGGCAGTCGGAGCAGCCGAGGTGGCGCCGTCGACCTACGCCTGGGAGATCCGGGCGGACGGGCTGAAGGTGCGGGTAGGGCGGCGGAAGCTGGCGGTGGACGGGCTGGACCTGTCCCTGGGCAAGGGGGTGCACGGCCTGCTCGGGCCGAACGGCGCGGGCAAGACGACGCTGATCCGCGCGCTGGCGACGGTCCTGCCGTCGGCGTCGGGCACGTTGACGTTGCTCGGCGGCGTGGAGCGGCGTGCGTTGCGCCGCCGGATCGGGTACCTGCCGCAGCACTTCGGGTACTACAAGCGGTTCACCGTCCGGGAGTTCGTCGAGTACATCGCGTGGCTCAAGGAGATGTCCAAAGAGGACATTCCCGGTGCGGTGCAGCGCGCGATCGACCGGGTCGGCCTCGCCGAGCGCGCGGACGACCGGATGAAGACGTTGTCGGGCGGCATGGTCCGGCGGGTCGGGATCGCGCAGGCGATCGTCAACGACCCCGACATCCTGCTGCTGGACGAGCCGACCGCGGGGCTCGACCCGGCCCAGCGCGTGCGGTTCCGCGAACTGGTGCAGGAGCTCGGCCAGGACTCGTGCGTGCTGATCTCGACGCACCTGGTCGAGGACGTGGCGACGGCGTGCTCGGACGTCGTCCTGTTCGCCGAGGGCAAGCTGGTGTTCCAGGGGACACCGGACGAGCTGGCCGCGGCCGGCACCGCCGAGCACGTGGGGGACAGCCCGATCGAGCGCGGCTACTCGGCGCTGCTGGACCACCGGCCGGGCCAGGGGGCGTGGTGATGATCCTGCGCACCGAGCTGCGGCGCTCGATCGCGCCCTGGGCCGGGCTGGCGCTGCTCGTGGTGGCGCTCGGCTTCCTGTTCCTGCTGTCCGGGCCGTGGTGGAAGGTGCCCGCGCCGTGGACGGCGAACACGACGACGACCGCGCTGTGGCTGCGGTTCCTGCTGGTGTTCCTGTGGCCGATCGTCGTCGGCGCGGGGGCGATCCAGGGCATGCGCGACAGCCGCTCCGGCATGGTCGAGCTGCTGGCCACGACGTCCCGGCCGGGCTGGCACCGGGCGATCCGGCTGGCGGGCGCGGTGGGGCTGCTGAGCGCGCTCGGGTTCCTGGTGGTGTTCGGCACCGGCCTGGTGGAGGTGCTCGGGCACGGCGGGTTCGTCTCCGCGAGCTTCGTGCCGGTCGTCCTCGTCGGCGTGCTCGCCGTGGTGGCGGGGAGCTGGGTGGGGCTGGCGGCCGGGCGGCTGCTGCCGCACCCGCTGACCGCGCCCGCGCTGGCCGTGCTGACACTGGTGGGGTCGATCCTGGCCTGGACGACGCTCGAAGGGGCCGCGCTGTCGATGCCGTACAGCCGGTTCGGGTTGCTGGCGCCGGCTCTCGGGCAGCCACGGGGTTCGCTGGTGACGACGGCGGGTTCGGTGGACCTCGGGCAGGCGGTGTGGTTCGCGGGGCTGGCCGTGACGGGATTCCTGGTGCTGGCGGCGAACTCCGTGCGGGCCCGGCTCCTCGGCCTGCTCCCGGTGGTGGCCGGCGTCGCGATCGCCCTGCCGGTGTTCCCGGCGTCCGCCGACGGGCTCCTGGTTCCCGACGGCGTTGCCGCGCAGAAGGTCTGTGACGGGCCGATCTGCGTCAGCCGGGCGCACGAGGACAGGCTGGCCGCGCTGGCCGTGCCGGGCCGGGAAGCGCTGGCCATGCTGGCGAAGCTGCCTGGCGCGCCCAGCCGGATCGAGGAACAGATGGCGTCGGGGTCCCTCGTCTCCCGGCCGGCTCGGGATCCCGGCGTCGTCTACCTGAACTTCCAGCGCGACGAGGATCTGCTCACGGCGGACGCCGGCACCCTGCGGCTCGCGGTGTTGTCCGGCGCCGGGGTGCCCGGGTGTGTGCCACCGAGCCACGGCGACCTGCCCGACGTGGGCGCCCGCATGATCGCGGCGGCGTACTTCACCGGCGAGCTGAAGCCGTTGCCCGAGTACGGCGGGAGCTGGTTGAGGCGGGAGTTCGGCTCCATCGAGCAGGTGTGGGAGAAGTTCCGCGCGCTTCCCCCGGACGTCCGGTTCGCCCGGATCGTCGCCGTGCGCCAGGTGCTCCTGACCTGCCAGGGCGACCCGCTCGGCACGCTCGTGCCGGGTTACTCACTATGAGGTGGGTGACGCTCTACGCGCGTTCGCGGCAGGTGCCGACGGCGTTCACCGCGCTCGTGGCCGCGACGGCGGGTGTGTGGTTCCTGGCGCGCGACTCGTGGTCGGTGATCCCGGTCGTGCTGGCGCTGACAGCGGGCATCGCGGTGGCGGCGATCGGGCTCGGCGGCCAGGACCCGGACCTGGACCGCACGGCGGCGCTGCCGTGGCCGGTGCGCCGGTTCGCACACCTGGTGTTGATCGGCTTGGCGGCCGGCGGTGCGGTGCTGGCGGTCCAGCAGCTGGGCGCGACGACTGTCGACATGTCGATCATCGTGCGTGACGCGGCGGGGTTGCTGGGGTTGGCGGGTTTGGCGGCGACGGTCGCGGGCGGCCAGTTCGGGTGGACGCTGCCGCTGGTTTGGGCGGCGATCGCGCCCTTCGTGCCCAAGAACGGCACGACGAGCGAGGTAGCGGCCTGGATGGTGCAGCCGGCCGGAACGTCGGCGGCCACCTGGACGGCGGTGACGCTGGCGATCACCGGCGCGGCGGCCTACACCGTTCGGGGTGGCCGCCGCTGACCGCCGGCCACGTCACGGCCGCGGTCGTCCGGGGTGTCACACGTTGCGGATGTTGCTCTCCAGCTCCAGCGGCTCGCGATCCCAGTCCTCGACCCCGAAGGCCAGGATCCGCTCGGGGTGGATCCGGATCACGGCGTCGTCGAAGTGGTTGTCCGGCAGGTTCACCCCGGTCAGCGCCTCCGCGCGGCCGCGGATCTCCAGGCAGCGCACCCGCCACGGGTTCGTCGACGGCAGGTCGTCGACGACGAACGCCACCCGGCCGTTCTCCCGGACGTTGCGGAACTTCTTGCTGCCGCTCAGGTTGTGGCCGGTGACGTCGATGGCCTTCTCCTCCGCGTTGTACCGGAACCCGACCGGGTTGACCTGCAGGGTTCCGTTCGGCTGCTGGGTCGCCAGCCGGCCGAGCGGCTGGGCGGCGAGGTACTCGAGCTCTGCTTCGGTGAACATGCCACCAGCCTTCAACTTCAAGGGAGGTTGAAGTCAAGCAGTGGCGCGAACCGGGACGCGATCCGCTGGTGGGCCGGACCGTCCGGGTGCAGCTCGTCCGGCAGCGGGAACTCGGCGTAGTCCTCGGGCCCGTACAGCGACAGCCCGTCGACGTAGTGCAACGCCGGGTCCTCGCGCTGCGCCACGATCTCCGCCAGCGCGTCGCGGATCACTTCCAGGGTGAGCTTCCCGTCGCCCGGTTCGCCGGTCGCCCGGAAGCGCACGACACCGGAAGCCAGCGCCGCGTGGTCGAAGTCGCCGGGACCCGGCGTCCGCTCGTGGATCGGGCAGTACAACGGCGAGACGACCAGCAGCGGCGCCGACGGGTGGCCGTCGCGGATGGTGTCGAGGAAGCCGTGCACCGCCGGCCCGAACGCGCGCAGCCGCATCACGTCCGCGTTGACGACGTTGATGCCGAGCTTCACGCTGACCACGTCCGCCGGGGTGTCGCGCAGCGCGCGGGCGGTGAACGGGTCCAGCAGCGCGTTCCCGCTGAAGCCGAGGTTGACCAGCTCGACCCCGGCCGAAAGCGCGGCCAGCGCGGTCCACGTCGCCGACGGGCTCGCCGCGTTCGAGCCCTGGCTGATCGAACTGCCGTGGTGCAGCCACACGCGGTCCGCGCGGGAAGCGGGCGTGACCGGCGCGTCGGTGCGCAACGCGACCAACGTCGTCAGTTCGTTGTGCGGCAACCAGATCTCGACGTCCTTGTCGTGCCCGGGCAGGTCCGCGAACCGCACGCCGGCGGGCGCGGTCGCCTGGGCGGCGAGCTTGCCGTCGACCAGCAGGTCGTAGCCGCCGTCGGGCCGCGGCGGCGCGCCCGGGTACTCGACCTTCGTCGGCAGCGTGTCGAGTTCGATCACCCGGGCCGTCGTGCGGAACCGCAGGCGGACGCCGGCGGGCTGCGCCTCGGCCATCGCGAGCCGCGGGTCGGTGTTCTGTGCCCGCGCGCGGGCCGGCAGCCGGTGCGGGACCAGGCCGCGCGGGGTCTCTTCGAGTTCGAGGGCGCCGCGGACGAGGTCGGTCAAGGGCGTGGTGATCATGGGCGTGGCCAATCGCGAAGCAGGGAATCGATTACGTCGAGGAGGCGGGTCCAGCTCTCGGGAGCCGCGGGCGGGCTGTGGTCGAAGCCGCCGTCGGCTTCGAGGGCGACGAACCCGCGGACGAAGCTGCCCAGCAGCCGGACCGCGTGCGTCTGGTCCGGCCCGGTCAGGTCGTAGCCCCGCAGGATCGCGCGCATCAGCTCCGCGTGCCGCCCGCCCGCGCTCGCCGCCGCGGTCTCCGCGTCGAGCCGCAGCTGGGCCGCGGCGAACCGGCCGGGGTGCGCCCGGGCGTAGTCGCGGTGGACGTCGGCGAACGCGATCAGCGCGTCCCGCCCGGACCGGCCGGCCAGCGCTTCGGCCGCCCGGTCGGCGAGCTCTTCCAGCGCCAGCAGCGCGATCCGCGTCCGCAGGTCGTGCGCGTTCTTGACGTGCGAATACAGGCTGGCGACCTTGACGTCGAACCGGCGCGCCAGCTCCGACGGCGTGACGTTGCCGAACCCGACCTCGTCGGCCAGCTCGGCGCCCGCCTGAACCAGCCGCTCGGTCGTCAACCCGACGCGAACCATCCGCCACCTCCTAAAGCCACTGTAGATTTACCTAAAGACTTTAGGCAAGGAGATAATGAGTGACATGCGCCGCCACGCCGTCAGCTCGTCGACGATCGCGTCGATCGGCTACGACCGGGAGGAACACCTCCTGGAGATCGAGTTCGTGAACGAGAGCGTCTACCGGTACCGGCTGGTGCCGGAGTCCGTGCACCGCGACCTGATGGCGTCGTCGAGCCACGGCCGCTTCTTCAACACCCGCATCCGCGACAAGTACCCGACGGAACAGGTGGACTAGCGCCGGTCAGCTCTTCTTCAGTTCCTCGGCGAGCATCACGATGATGCCGCTGGGGCCGCGGACGTAGGTGAGCTTGTAGACGTCCTCGTACGTGGCCACGCCGCGAAGCGGATGGCAGCCGTGCTTCGCGGCGATCTCGAGGGCTTCGTCGATGTCGTCGACGGAGAAGGCGACCCGGTGCATGCCGATCTCGTTGGGGCGGGTGGGCTCCGACTCGATCGCTTCCGGGTGGAGGTACTCGAAGAGCTCGAGGCAACCGTGACCGTCCGGCGTCCGGAGCATCGCGATCTTGGCGTGGTTGCCATCGAGGCCGACGGCGGTGTCGGTCCACTCGCCACTGACCGTGTCGCGGCCGACGACGGTGAGGCCCAGGTCGGTGAAGAAGGCGATCGCCGCTTCGAGGTCGCGAACGGCGATGCCGACGTTTTCGAGTTTGATGGCCATGCGGCGGATGGTATCGGTGCGCGGCTCTAGGCGAAGAGCCCTTCGCCCCAGTAACCGGTCTTCGAGACACCCGGCGGCACCGCGAAGTGCGCCGAACCCGTGTGCTGGACGTACTCCATCATGGCGTCCTTGGACGACAGCGCCTGCTGCATCGGCACGTACTGCTTCCGCGTGTCCCGGTTGAACGCCAGGAAGAACAGCCCCGCCTCGAGGTGCCCGACGCCGTCGGAACCGTCGACGAAGTTGTAGCCGCGGCGCAGGATCCGCACGCCGTTGAGCGCCTGGTGCGAAGCCAGCCGGACGTGCGCGTCCGCCGGGATCACCTTCTCGCCGCCCGCGCCGCCGACGTCGAGGTCCAGCTCGTCGAACTCCGCGGTCTGGCCCAGCGGGGCGCCGGTGCCCTTCGTGCGGCCGATGATCTGCTGCTGGCCGTCGAGGGTTTCGCGGTCCCACGTTTCGATGTGCATCCGGATCCGGCGCGCCACCAGGTACGAGCCGCCCGCCATCCAGGCCTGGCCGTCGGCTGCCGAAGCCCACACCTGGTCACGCAGGAAGTCCGTGTCCTCGGACTTGATGTTGTTCGTGCCGTCCTTGAAGCCGAACAGGTTCCGCGGCGTCTGCTGCGCCCGCGACGTCGACGAGCTGCGGCCGAAGCCGAGCTGAGACCAGCGGACCTCGGTGACGCCGAAGCCGAGCCGCACCAGGTTGCGGACCGCGTGCACCGCCACCTGCGGGTCGTCCGCGCAGGCCTGGATGCACAGGTCGCCGCCGCTGCGGGCCGGGTCGAGCTTGTCCTTCGGGAACAGCGGCAGGTCGATCAGCTGCGGCGGCCGCTTGCCCGCCAGGCCGAACCGGCCGTCGAACAGCGACGGCCCGAAGCCGATGGTCAGCGTCAGGTTCGACGCCGGCAGGTCGAGCGCCTCGCCGGTGTCGCCAGGCGGCGCGTACTCGCCGCCGCCGACCGCGCCGTTCGCCACGACCTCCTGGCCCGCCGTCATCCGGCGGGCCGCGTCGGTCCACGTCTTCAGCAGCTGCTGCAGCTTTTCGCGGTCCTTCGTGGTGACGTCGAGGGCCGCGAAGTGCAGGTTCGCCTGGGTCGGCGTGACGATGCCGGCCTGGTGCTCCCCGTCGAACCCGACGGTGTTCACCGCCGCCTCGGCGCTGCCCGTCGCCTTGTCGATCCCGATCCCGGCGGCGGCCCCCGCCCCGGCGAGCGCGACTCCCGCGCCCGCCAGGCCGAAGAGCTTCCGCCGCGAAACCCGCGTGCCCTCTGCCGCCGTCACTTCGACACGACCTCCGCAACCTTGCTCAGCGGCTCGCTCAGCGCGTCGACGGCCGAAGCGAACTCCTTGACCTGGTCCTGGGAAAGATCCGTGTAGAGCTTGAAGCCGTCACCCGCGCGCTGCTTGTCGAGCAGGCCCTGTACGTTCGCGAACTCCTTGTCCAAAGTGGACACCAGGGCCGGGTCCTTCGCCTGCAGGATCGGCCGCAGCGAGGTGATCGCGCCCTTCGAACCGTCCACGTTGGCCTGGAAGTCCCAGAGGTCGGTGTGCGAGAAGGTCTCCTCCTCGCCGGTGATCTTGCCGGTCGCGACCTCGTCGAGCAGGCCCTTCGCGCCGTTCGCGAGGTCGAGCGCGGTCAGCTCCAGCGTCTTCGTCTTCGCGACGAGGTCCTTGACGTCGGTCAGCAGCTTGTCCGCGATCTGCGGGCTGCCGGCCTGCAGGCCGGTCTTGAACAGGTCCTTCTCCAGCCGGTGGAAGCCGGTGAACTGCTGACCCGGCTCGAGGTCGGCCTCGCGGACGTCGATGGCCGGGTCCAGGTCGCCGAACTTCTCGGCGACCGGCTCGATGCGCTCGTAGTAGACGCGGGTGCGGGCGTACGCGGCCTTCGCTTCGTCGACCTTGCCCGCCTTGACCAGGCCGACGAACTTGCCCGTCTCCTCTTCGAGGGCGGCTGTGTTGTTGGCGATGTAGTCGTTGTAGCTCTTGGTGGCCTGGGCCTTCTGCGCGTTCGCGTCGCCCTGCTTCGGCGCGCCGCCGGTGACGGTGAAGTCGCCGCGGATGCCGTTGCCCGCCATGCCCGGCTTGCACGCGGTCTGGTACTTGCCGGCGTCGGCGACCTCGACGATCAGCCGCCGGTTCAGGCCGGGCGCGATGTTCTCGACCTCGCCCATGATCCGGTCGCCCTCGGCGTAGAGGTAGAACTCGGTGACCTTGCTGCCCTTGTTGGTGATCTCGAAGGTGACGTTGCCCGCGTTGGCCGTCGTGGCGGAGACCTCGCACGCGGTGTCGGACGCCGAGACCTTGATCGGGCCACCGTCCGCCGCGGCACCGGCGGTGTCGCTCTTGCTGTCGCAGGCGGCCAGCGTCACCAGCACGGCGGCGCCGGCCAGTACGGCCAGCGAGGGGGTCTTGCGCACGGTCACTCCTTCGAGGCGGCCGCGACGGCGGGCGCCGGCGCGGTCTTCTTGCTGGGCTTGAGGAACAGCGGCAGCACGACGGCGACGTAGGCGACCCAGGCGACGGCCTGCAGGACGGTCGTCTGCTGCGAGTAGTTGAAGATGCCCTTGAGCAGGGCGCCGTACCAGGACGTCTCGGGCAGCGTCGCCGACGCGTCGAAGGCGAGGGTGCCGATCCCCGGCAGGAAGGCGGCCTCCTGCAGGTCGTGCAGGCCGTAGCCGAGCACGCCCGCGGCGACGAACACGAGCAGGACGCCGGTGATCGTGAAGAACTTGCCCAGGTTGAACCGCACCGCGCCCCGGTAGAGCAGCCAGGCGAGCACGACGGCGGCCCCGATTCCGATGGCGAAGCCGATCAGCGGCTGCACGCTGTTCTCCTGCGCGGCCTGGACGGTCGAGTAGAAGAAGACCGCGGTCTCGAGGCCTTCGCGCCCGACGGCGAGGAACGACAGCAGCAGCACGGCCGCCGGGCCGACGTCCAGCGCGTCGTCCATCTTCCCGCGCAGCTCGGCGGCGATGCTCTTCGACGCCTTGCGCATCCAGAAGATCATCGCGGTGACGAACACGACGGCGACGATCGACAGGCTCCCGCCGAGCAGCTCCTGGTGCTCGAAGGACAGCTGGGCGGTCGTGAAGGTCAGGACCGCGCCGACGGCGACCGACAGCAGCACGGCGGCGCCGACGCCCGGCCACACCCAGCGCAGTGCGTGGCGCCGGTCGGTCTTGACCAGGAACGCCACCAGGATGCTGACGACCAGCGCGGCTTCCAGGCCTTCGCGCAGCCCGATCAGCGCGCTCGAGAACAACACCGGTCCGCCTCCCTGAGTTTCTGCTTCCGAGATGGTTTTAGGTAAGGCTTGCCTGTAAGTCCAGTGCGCGCCCGCCCGCTCGAAACGATGCAATCGGGCAAACAGGGCATCGACCTGAAGTTAGGTTAGGGTAACCGCAGGTCAGGGGCCTGCGCGTCGACTCGATAACGAAATCTGTGATGTCGCTGGCAGTGGGCTTGTTTTAACCTTCCGCTTGCCTGATCAGGCTGTCGGGTGACCCCCTTGAGTGGCTCCGTAACCTGATCGGGTGGCCGATACCGCTCAGCCGACCGTCACGCCTCCGTCGTCGCCCCCGGGCGGCCCACCGCGGCGGTACGTCGGCCGGATCGCCCTCGCACTCGGGCTGGTGGTCACCGGCGTGATCCTGGTCGTCACCATCGGTGTCCGGAACCCGGACGAGCCGGCCGCGCCGCCGCCGGTCCAGCCGGCGCTGGCCATCCCGGAGCAGCGCCCGCAGCCCGGCGCCGAGTCGCCGCGCGCCGGGCTCGCCGCGCCGGTCGACCGGCCCGCGGTGTCCGACCAGGCCGAGCTGGACGCGTGGGCGGCGCGCGTCGCGGACAAGACCCACCTGCCGTCGCGCGTGCTCGCCGCGTACGGCCGGGCGGAGATGTGGATGCAGCGGCAGAAGCCGACCTGCCACCTGTCGTGGGCGACGCTGGCCGGCATCGGCCGGGTGGAAACCGAGCGCGGGGACTTCGACCTCTCGGCGATCGCGGCGAGCGGCCGCGTCGTGAAGCCGGTGGTCGGCCCGCCGCTGGACGGTTCGCCGGGCGTCCCGGCGGTGCACGACACCGACGGCGGGAAGCTCGACGGCGACAAGTCGTGGGACCACGCGATCGGGCCCCTGCAGTTCCTGCCGTCGACGTGGAAGAAGTACCAGGAGCGGGCCAACGGCGACGGCGGCGCGCCGGACCCGCAGAACATCGACGACGCGGCCTTCACGGCGGCGCGCTACCTGTGCTCGGGCGGCGACGACCTCGGCACGCCGGCGGGGTGGTGGCGGGCGATCCTGTTCTACAACCCGGGAGTCGCCTACGGCCAGGACGTGTTCAGCGCGGCGGACGCCTACGCGGAGGCGAGTGTCGCGCCTTAGAGCTCGCGGTCGGCGAAGAACGGCGTGACGGCCATCAGGACCAGCAGCAGCAACCCGGCGTAAGCGCCCAAGGTGGCGAAGATCGACATTTCCGGTTCCTCCCTCGTTCGGTCTGGAACCAGCTTCGCCGCTCACGGGGGTCGCGCGGATCGGCCGACGGGCCCGCGTTGATCGGCCGAAAGTCCGAGGCCGCCCGGGCCGATCGGCCCTGGTGCCCTCAGGAGTCGCGCAGCGCGATGTGCGCCTTGACCTCGCTGATCGCTTCGAGGTACTCCGGCACCGGGTTCATCGCCGACGCCATCCGCATCTGGGCCAGCGCCTCGACGAACCGGCCGAGGCGCTGCAGGGTCCGGCCGAGGATGAACCGGGCGTAGTGGTCGGTCGGGTCCAGCTCCAGCACCCGCGTGAACGCCTGTTCGGCGCGGCGCAGCTGCGCGGAGTGGAAGTACGCGCGCCCGGCCAGCAGGTGCACCGACGGCTTGTCCGCCTCGGTCTCCAGCAGGGGCTGCAAAGCCTTCAGCGCGTCCAGCGGACGGCGGCGGCCGACCAGATCCTCGGCCTGGCGGAAGGCATGGAACCGCGACTCCTCGGGAGGCTGCGAAGCAGCTGCGGCGTCCGTCATGGTCACTCCCACGTTACCTCGGAAGAGGGGGTTGCACACGCCGCCGATCGGGACGTGGTGGACTTGTCCGCCATGAGCAGCCCGTACCGGGGCCTGGCGCCCTACCTGTACTACGCCGATGCCACCGCGGCGCTCGCCTGGCTGACCAGGGTCTTCGGGTTCACGGAGGAAGTCCGGTTCTGCGACGGCGCCGGCGAGGTGTTCCAGGCGACGCTGTGCGCGGGCGAGGCGCGGATCCAGATCGCGGGTGTCGGTCCGGACTACTGGCAGGCCAAGGGGGTCGACGGGCCGGTCGGCCAGCTCAACATCCTCTACGTCGACGACGTCGACGACGTGTACGGACGCGTCGAGGCGGCGCTCGGCGACGAGGGCGAGCTCGACCCGCCGCAGGACCAGCCCTACGGCGCCCGCGTGTTCACCGTCGCCGACCTCGGGGGCAACAGCTGGACGTTCTGGCAGCAGACGTCCGAGACCGTCGAGCTGCCGCCGGGCTGGCAGGCCGTCCGCGCGGGCGGTGAGTCCTCCAACGGGTGAACAGCCACGACGGCTAGGCTGGGGCCGAAACCGCAGGCACGACGCACCGAGGAGCATGGCGTGGCTCTCATCGAGCAGGTAGGCGCGCGCGAGATTCTGGACTCGCGTGGCAACCCGACCGTCGAGGTGGAGGTGGCTCTCGACGACGGCACGCTGGCGCGGGCCGCGGTCCCGTCGGGTGCGTCGACCGGTGAGCACGAAGCGGTCGAGCTGCGGGACGGCGACACCGGCCGCTACAACGGGAAGGGCGTCGAGCGGGCGGTCGCCGCGGTGCTCGACGAGATCGGCCCGGAGATGGTCGGCATCGAGGCCGTCGACCAGCGGATCGTCGACCAGAAGCTGGTCGACCTCGACGGCACGCCGGCGAAGTCCCGCCTCGGCGCGAACGCCATCCTCGGCGTCTCGCTGGCCGTCGCGAAGGCCGCCGCGGAGTCCGCCGAGCTGGAGCTGTTCCGCTACCTGGGCGGGCCGAACGCGCACGTGCTGCCGGTGCCGATGCTGAACATCCTCAACGGCGGTTCGCACGCGGACAGCAACGTCGACGTCCAGGAGTTCATGATCGCGCCGATCGGCGCGGAGACCTTCCGCGAGGCCCTGCGCTGGGGCACCGAGGTCTACCACTCGCTGAAGTCCGTGCTGAAGGGCCGCGGCCTGGCCACCGGCCTTGGCGACGAGGGCGGCTTCGCGCCGAACCTCGGCAACAACCGCGAGGCGCTCGACCTGATCGTCCAGGCCATCGAGAAGGCGGGCTACGCGCCGGGCCGCGACGTCGCGCTGGCCCTCGACGTCGCCGCGACGGAGTTCTTCGGCGACGGCGCGTACACCTTCGAAGGCGCGAAGAAGAGCGCCGAGCAGATGTCGGCCTACTACGCCGAGCTGCTGGCGAACTACCCGCTCGTGTCCATCGAGGACCCGCTGAGCGAGGACGACTGGGACGGCTGGGTCACCCTGACCGCCGAGATCGGCGACAAGGTCCAGATCGTCGGCGACGACCTGTTCGTCACCAACCCGGACCGCCTCGAGGAGGGCATCACCCGCCGCGCCGCCAACGCGCTGCTGGTGAAGGTCAACCAGATCGGCACGCTGTCGGAGACGCTCGACGCGATCTCGCTGGCCACGTCGTTCGGCTACAAGTCGATGATGAGCCACCGCTCCGGCGAGACCGAGGACACGTTCATCGCGGACCTGGCGGTCGCCACCGGCGTCGGCCAGATCAAGACCGGTGCCCCGGCCCGCGGCGAGCGGATCGCCAAGTACAACCAGCTGCTGCGCATCGAGGAGACCCTCGGTGACGCCGCCCGATACGCCGGCGAGCTGGCCTTCCCGCGGTTCAGCGCCGAGGGCTGAGCCCGCGATGGCGGACCGGGGGAGGACGACGCGCAACCGCCGCGGCGGTGGCGGGGCTTCGCGGGCCGGTGGGACCGCACGGGCCCGCCGCCCCGAGGCGGCGCGGCGGCGCACCGGGGCGGCCGGTCCCGAGGCCGCCCGGCGACGCACCGGCGACGTGGAGACGACCCGGGCCCGGCTGCGCCGGAGCCTGGCGGCGAAGCGCGCGTCCGGTGCGGCGAAGGTGCTCGGCATGTCCACCACCCGCCGCGCGGCGGTGGTGGCGATCGTGGTGTGCGCGCTGGCGTTCACCATCGCCGTGCCCCTGCGCACCTATCTCGCCCAGCGCACCGAGATCCGCGAGCAGCAGGCCCAGCAGGCCCAGCTGCAGCAGACGGTCGCCCAGCTCCAGGGCCGCAAAGCGGAGCTGAGCGACCCGGCGCAGATCGAGGCGGAGGCCCGGCGGCGGCTGCGGTACGTCAAGCCGGGCGAGACGCCGTACATCGTCCAGCTGCCCGAGGACAAGGCCCCGGACGCGGCACCCCAGCAGGGACAGCAGCCGGCCGCGGCGGGCTCCTGGTACGAGAACCTCTGGAACCAGGTCTCCGGCGGCTGAACTAACCTGGGCCGCGTGAACAGCACGCAGCAGCACCGGTACGAGCCCGTCACCGACGCCGACCGCGAGATCATCGCGGAGCAGCTTGGACGGCCGCCGCGGGCGCTGCGGGCCGTCGCCGCGCGGTGCCCGAGCGGGCACCCCTCCGTGGTGCAGACCAGTCCGCGGCTGGAGAACGGCACGCCGTTCCCGACGCTCTACTACCTGACCTGCCCGAAGCTGAACTCGATGATCGGCACCATCGAGGCCTCGGGGCTGATGAAGGAAATGACCGAGCGGCTGTCCACCGACCCCGAGCTGGCCGCGCAGTACCAGCGCTGCCACGAGACCTACCTCGCCGAGCGCGACGCGATCGAGCCGCTCGGCCACCAGGTCACCGCCGGCGGCATGCCCGGCCGCGTCAAGTGCCTGCACGTGCACGTCGCCCACTCGCTCGCGGTCGGTCCCGGCGTCAACCCGTTCGGTGACGAGACGCTGGAGCTCCTTAAGGCGAACGGGTGGCCCACGGGTGACTGCGCCGCGTAACGCTCGCACGTCGTGAACAGATAACTGGTCTGGGTGAGCGAAAACCCCATTCGGAACTCTCGAAGGGGTGAAACCTCGCGTCGGGTACGGCAGGCTGTCACCCGAGCAGGTGACCGATCCGGCCAGGAGGGCTCTGAGACATGCGCGTGTGGCGGCTGCCTGACGCAGTCGGGAGTCACGCCCGAAGATTCGGGCTCCGCCACCGCACCGCGTTCCCCCTGATCACCGGCATTCTCGCGGTGATCCCGGCGCTGGCAGCCGGTGGCGGCACCCTCGGCTGGCTCGGCGGCAGCGGTGACCACACCCGCGACGCCGCCCTCGGCCAGGGCTACGACCCCGGCAACGCCGCCCTCCAGCAGATCGCCGTCGACGGCACGCTCCCCGGCGCCCCCACTCCGCTGCCGCTCCCGGCGTACGAACTCCCCGACGGCCCCCTCGGCATCCCGGCCACCGCGCTCGCCGCGTACAAGAACGCCGCCGACATCCTCGGCCGCGAGCTGCCCGCGTGCCACATCGACTGGGCCCTGATCGCCAGCATCGGCCGGATCGAGTCCAACCACGCGCGCGGCGGCTACGTCGACGCGAACGGCACCACCCGCGAGCCGATCCTCGGCCCGCAGCTCAACGGCCAGGGCGGGTTCGCCGCGATCCCGGACACCGACCACGGCGAGCTCGACACCGACCCGGTGTGGGACCGCGCGGTCGGCCCGACGCAGTTCATCCCGGCGACGTGGAAGGGCTACGCCTCCGACGGCAACGGCGACGGCAAGTCCGACCCCAACAACCTCTTCGACGCGGCCCTGGCGACCGGCCGCTACCTCTGCTCCGGCGGCTTCGACCTGGCGAACCCGGACCAGCTGCGCGGCGCGATCTACCGGTACAACAACTCCGACACGTACGTGAACACCGTGATCCTGTGGGCCGAGGCCTACCGCAACGGGATCATGCAGGTGCCGGACAGCACGGTCCCGATCGGCGCGCCGAACGCGGCGGCGCTCCCCGCGCCACCGGCGATCCCGCCCCCGCCGGTCCCGACGACGACGCCACCGGCGCCCACGACCACGCCGACCACCCCGGGCACGACCTCGACCAGCCCGACGACGTCGAAGCCGGCCTGCTCTCCGCCGACCACGACGGTCACGACCACGACCGAAACGTCGACGACGACCACTCCGCCGCCCCCGACGACGACCGGAACCGGCCAGACCACGCCGAACCCGACGACCACGCCGCCACCCCCGACGTGCGGGACGATCACCTCGACGACCACGACCACGACGACCACGACCGTGGGGCCGCCACCCGCCGGTTAGGGTGATCGCATGCCTCGTGTTGCCGCGATCGACTGTGGGACCAACTCCATCCGCCTGCTCGTCGCCGAGCTGACGCCGCGCCACGACGGCACGGTCGACCTGCGCGACCTGCACCGCGAGATGCGGATCGTCCGGCTCGGCCAGGGCGTCGACGCCACCGGGCAGCTGGCGCCCGAAGCGATCGAGCGCACGAGGGCCGCGCTCGCCGACTACACGATCGCCGCCCGGCGCAAGGGCGTCGAGAAGGTGCGGATGGTCGCCACCTCCGCCACCCGCGACGCGAAGAACCGCGACGACTTCTTCCGCATGACCCGCGAGACCCTGGGTGTCGAGGCCGAGGTGATCACCGGCGACGAGGAGGCGCGGCTGTCCTTCACCGGCGCGGTGGGCGAGCAGGACCCGGACGACGGCCCGTTCGTGGTGGCCGACGTCGGCGGCGGCTCGACCGAGCTGGTCCTCGGCACGTGGGACGGCCGCGAGGCCGAGGTGCTCGCCGCGAAGTCCGTCGACATCGGCTGCGTCCGCATCACCGAGCGCGCGCTGAAGAGCGACCCGCCGGCCGCGGAGGAGATCGCCGCCGCCCGCGACCTGGCGGGCAAGGTCCTGACCGAGGCGTTCGACGTGGTCGACGTCGCCCGCGCCCGCACCTGGGTCGGTGTGGCGGGCACGGTGACGACGCTGTCGGCGATCGCGCTCGGGCTGCCGGAGTACGACAGCGAGCGCGTCCACCTGTCCACTTTGAGCGCGGCGGACATCGACCGGCTGGCGGCGAAGCTGCTGTCGGAGAACCACGCGCAGCGAGCGGCCAACCCGGTGATCCACCCGGGCCGGGTGGACGTGATCGGCGGCGGCGCGGTGGTGGTCCAGACCCTGGCCGAGCAGCTGGCCGCGCGGGGCGGCCCGACGGAGCTGCTCGTCAGCGAACACGACATCCTCGACGGCATCGCGCTCTCGCTCGCCTGACCGGTGACCGGGACGGGCGCCGGCCTGCCGCCGCGGCGCCGTGGTGCGGACCACGCGGCCCCGGTGGTCCGGAGCCGGGCGCCGCGCTCTTCCTCGCCCGACCGATCGTTCGGCCGCCCCAAAGGGCTTGTGCCGCAAGCAAACCGTGGGTGAGCGCGCGATGACCACCTGTCCACGCTAGGCCGTCCGGAGTATCCGGATTCCTACGTTGGTTGTGCTCCAACCAGGTGGTCCCGACGACCGTCACACATTTGCAACACCGCAGTCCTGTGATCAGCTTCCCGCCCCCCGATAGCGTGCGTCTCACCTTTCGGACACACCGGATATGGAGGGGATCATGCGTCGTTCGCGCAGGCTCTGGGGACCCACGGTGGTGATGACTTCGCTGGCACTCGTGCTCGCCGCGTGCGGCGGCGGGTCGGGCAGCTCCGCGGGCGCCGGCGAGACGAACCCGGACGGCACGGTCAGCGTCTACGGCACCGAGCCGCAGAACGCGCTGGTCCCGACGAACATCAACGACCTCGGCGGCACCAAGGCGATCCAGGTCATGTTCGCCACGCTCGTCGGCTTCAAGGGCGCGGACGCCAAGCCGTTCAACCTGATGGCCGACTCGATCACCACGACCGACTCCAAGGTCTACGACATCAAGATCAAGCAGGGCTGGAAGTTCCACGACGGCACCGAGGTGAAGGCGCACAACTTCATCGACGCCTGGAACTACGGCGCCTACGCCCCGAACGGGCAGCTCAACACCGACTTCTTCTCGAACATCCAGGGGTACAAGGACGTCCACCCCGAGGACGAGAACGCCAAGCCGGCCACCGACAAGATGTCCGGCCTGGTGCAGAAGAACGACTACGAGTTCCAGGTCACCCTCGACGCGCCGTTCTCCGTCTTCGACATCAAGGTCGGCTACCAGGCGTTCGCGCCGCTGCCCGACGCGTTCTTCAAGGACCCCAAGGGCTTCGAGCAGCACCCCATCGGCAACGGGCCGATGAAGTTCGTCTCGCGGACGCCCAACCAGGACATCAAGCTCACCCGCAACGACGACTACAAGGGTGACGACAAGGTCCACTTCAAGGACCTCGACATCAAGATCTACTCGAGCCAGGAGACCGCCTACCAGGACCTGCTGAGCGGGCGGCTCGACTTCATGGAGGCGCTGCCGCCGTCGGCGGTCGCGGGCGGCAAGTACAAGTCGGACCTCGGTGACCGGCTGGTCACCGGCCACCTGCTCGGCATCAGCACCATCGCCGTGCCGTACTACGTGCCCGGCTACAACAACCTCGAGCTGCGCAAGGCGATCTCGATGTCGATCGACCGCGCGCAGATCACCAAGACCGTCATGAACGACACCTACGTGCCGGCGGACGGCTACATCTCCCAGGGCATCCCCGGCGCGCGCTCGGGCGTGTGCCAGTTCTGCAAGTACGACCCGGCGGCCGCCAAGGAGGCCTTCCAGAAGTCCGGCTTCACGGGCAAGCTGACCATCGCGTCCAACGCGGACGGTGGCCGCAAGGAACCGCTGGTCGCGGCGTGCAACAGCATCAAGAACACCCTCGGTGTCGAGTGCGACTTCGTGCCGGCCACCGACTTCGGCCAGTGGCGCAGCATCGTGACCGGCAAGAAGCTGACCGGCATGGGCCGCTCGGACTGGTCGGCGGACTACCCGTCCATCGAGGACTTCCTCAACCCGATCTACAAGACCGGCGGGTCCTCGAACGACTCCAGCTACTCGAACCCGCAGGTCGACGCGATCCTCGCGCAGGCCGACGGCACGGCCGACAAGGACGCCGCGGTCAAGCTGTACCAGCAGGCCGAGGACCTGATCGCGAAGGACCTGCCCTCGATCCCGGTGTGGGACGAGAAGGGCGTCGCGGCGAAGTCGAAGAACCTCAAGTCCGCGGCGCTGGACTTCCGCCGCATGCCGGACTACCCGTCCATCGAGGTCCTGAAGAAGTGACGCGCTGACCGACCGCACCCACCACACGCCGTCGTGAGTGAGAAACAGGGTTGGACGCCGTGGCCTCGTCGTAGGCGAGGCCCATGTATCCACGTGGGACACCCAGGCCGTCGGCGATCCGCGTGAGCACGTCGTAGGCCATGAC
>NZ_JBSGJA010000019.1:0-236576 GCF_053605345.1 Amycolatopsis sp. NPDC003865
CAACTCGCTACGACAAGCTTGCCATCGTCTACCGGGCCGCGGTCCTCCTCCACGCCGTGATCACCTGGACCAAAGCATTGTCAGACACGCCCTAGTCCACTGCCTTCGATGACGACGCTGCGATTGCTTCGCCAGCATCATCCAAATCTCAGATGAGCTTCTGCGCGTCGATCAGAGTCTTCGCCATGTGGGCAGGAGATACCCCGCACCGGGTCAGGGCCCAGGCTTCGCATGAGCTCGATGGCTTCGGGGATCGGCTGCAGCATCGTTGGTCGCCGGACTCGGTCGGCCAAGTCGAACTCGTGTGCCTGCAGCAAGGCTCCGGGCGCGCCGCGACTGGAAGGGCCACGGCGCTCACCCAGCTCGGCAAGCACCACGAGATCCGGGCCCGCCGCATCCGCGGCAAGATCGCGGGCCCGTCCCTCCCGCACGCTGACCTCGTCGCCGCGCTGAGGCGCGCCAGCTCGTCGATGCCGCCGCGGCACCCCCCGTTGGCAACTGACAGCGCGGCGTCCGGCAGGCGTCCAAGACGTATCACTGGAGCACGTGATCCAATAACCACAGCACAGCGGCGCTCACAGCTCCCGACAGTATGCCGCGGAGGGCAGCGGCCACCAGGACGAGTCGTTCAGCTCGCGTCATCGGGTCCTCCTCTGGTCGTTGTACTTGGCGGCTCCAGGATCGCTGGACGAAATGCGACCGCTCCGGATTGCGATAAACCTGTGGGGCCGCCAGGGTGATTCGGCAGGCTGGCTTGGGTAGGAACGGCGGGGTGGCGATGAGTGGCGACGAGATGAGGCGACCGCGGCCAATCAACAGGCTGCCCGTCCAGCCCGGCGCGTTGAATGATCTCAAAGCACACGTTCACGAGCTGTATCTCGCGGCAGGGGCACCATCGTTGGACGAGATCGCAGGCTGGGTGGCCATCGACGATGACCTCCCGGGCGCGCCCGGGCGTGACACGATCCGGCGGATCATTCGCGACCCGGTCACGCCGCCGTCGCAGGCCGACGTTGTCGCGCTGGTCAGCGTCCTGGCAACGGCGGCCGGGCGGGACCGTGACACCGCTGCTGGCGTGAGCCGCGACCTGTGGGTGGCCGCGCGCCTGGAGGTCGCCCCGGGAGTGCCGCTTGATGAGGTGCGTGACCCGTACGCGCTGGAGGTGCACCGGCCGATCGCGTTGGACGACGTGACCGGCTTACCTCCCTATGTCCGGCGTGCGCATGATGATCGTCTCAGCCGCGTCGTCGAACAGGCGGTGGCTGGTTCGAGTGCGGCTGTGGTGCTGGTGGGTGGCTCGTCGGCTGGCAAGACTCGTGCCTGCTGGGAGGCGCTGCAGCCGCTACGCGACGCTGGCGGGTGGCGACTGTGGCACCCGTACGACCCGACACGCCGCGACGCAGCCGTGGCGGCGCTGGACCGAGTGGGGCCGCACACCGTCGTGTGGCTCAACGAAACCCAGGAGTACCTCAAAGACGACGCCGAGCGAATCGCAGCCAAGGTGCGCACCCTGCTTGCCGATCCATCGCGGGCGCCGATCCTGGTGTTAGGGACACTGTGGCCTGAACACCACGCCGTTCTGACGCAACTCCCCGGAACGCAGGTCCAGCTGGTGCTTCACGACGCTGTGATCGAGGTACCCGAATTCTTCGCCGGCCACGACCTGGCAGCCATGGAAGCGGCAGCTTCGGTGGACCCGCGGCTGGAGTGGGCCGTCAAGCACGCCGACGACGGACAGATCACCCAGTACCTGGCCGGGGCTCCGGAGCTGATGATCCGGTTCAACACCGCCCCCGCCCCTGCCAAGGCAGTTCTCTGGGCGGCCATGGATCTTCGGCGCTTCGGACATCGCAACGCCCTGCCTCAGAAGTTGCTCGAGTACGCGGCGGACGCCTATTTGACCCAGGCCCAGCGGTCGCAACTCCGCCCGGACTGGCTGGACCAAGCCCTGGCCTACACGGCCCGGCCCGCAAAGGGCGCACTCGGCCCTCTCACTCCGGTCACCTCAGAGTCGCAACCGGTGTATCAGCTGGCCGACTACCTCGAGCAAGCCGGCCGCACTCAGCGCACCGAGCAGCTGCCCCCGAACGCTTTCTGGCTAGCTGTAGCCACCTACGCGCACCCCGGCGACCTCAACGAACTCGGTCAAGCCGCCTGGGACCGAGGTCTCTACCGCATCGCAGCGCAAATTCGCAAGAACGCCGTAATCGCTGGCTACGCGCAGGTGGACGAACACATCCTGTTCCCCGGGTTACTCAACGATACCGACTCCGTCACGTGGATCGCGCACCACGTCCGTCTCGACGACCCCGTTCTGACACGTGTCCTGATAGCTGCCCTGCACCGTATGGGTTTCAGGCAACAGTTCGCCGCACTCTTGGCTCGCAATCCCGCCTCCTGCACCAAGCTCGACAATCCCTACGACGTGGCCTATCTACTGTGGGAACTGCACGCGGCTGGCGCTGCAGAACAGGTAGCCGCACTGGCCGACGGGGCCGCGACCCACGCTCCGGTCAACCCCTTGAGCCAAGCGAACACCTTGTTCGAAGGGTTAAGAAAGGTCGGCGCCCGCGAGGAGGCGAGACGGTACCTCGCGCGGACGGTGGCCCACAGTTTGCTCCGCAGCATCGATGCGGTGACCACCCTGCTGACGAACCTCAGTGAGTCCGACGAGACCAACCTGACCGCCGCCCTTCTGGCACGCGACCCGGCGGCGCAAGTGGATGTCACAGCACCCGACGGGGCGGCGCGGCTAGTGCTGCGATTCCACGAGATGGGCGCCGTCAAGCATATCGCCACATTGGCCTCTCGCACTGCCGCGCAGGTCTCTCTCGATCGTTCGCAGCCGGTGGAACGCCTAGCAGTGGCCTTGCGCAGATCGGGGGCGGCCGGCCAGGCCGGCGTACTGGCAGAGCGCATCCTCCGCATGCCGCTCGACGACATTCCCAAAGTCGTTCAATACCTTCCCGTACTACACCGGATTGGAGCCGACGATACGGCTCGCGCGCTCGCTGACCGAGTCGCCACCCAGGCTCCACTCGACGACCCATTCACCATAAGCGATGTGCTGACCTGCCTGCGGAACGTCGGCGCGGACGAGCAGGCGCGGGCACTGGCCGGTCGGCTGGCGACCGGAACATCGTTGGACGACCTCGAGTCACTGGTGGGTCTTGTGGCGAAGCTGCGTGAAACCGGTGACGGCGATCAGGCGGCCGTCCTACTGACACGCGCCGCCAACGAGATGCCACTCAGCGACGCTCGAAGCGTCGCACATTTGCTGACCTACCTCCATGACACCGGATGCGTCGCGCTTGCCGCTACTGTGGTCGCTCGCGAACCAGCAGCGCACGTTTCACTCGATGACCCGTTTGGGGTCGGCTATCTTCTCCTACAACTGTACAAGATGGGAGTCTTGGCGCAGGTCAAAGCACTGTCCGACAGAGCCTCAGACAGCCAGCCGGAAGGGATGGCCGCCGCGACCCATCTCCTGTCCTGCTTTCGCCGAGTAAATGCAGAACGGCCACTCTCTGTCCTGGCCGCTCGAGTCGTCCACCAGACTCCGCTGGACGGTCCATCCTGGGTCTCGCTGATGATCAAGAACGTGAAAGAGGCGGGCAAAGCCAAGCAAATCGACGTACTGCTTGCCCGCATTGCCGTCATGCCGCTCTCCTTCTACGACCTGGACGGCCTCGTGAACATCCTCACCCAGCTGCGAGAAATCGGTATGCCTGGACACGCCACCGCATTTGCCGAGCGGATCGCCCTGGAACTCCCGGACCACAGGACTGCTGCCCGGCTCCTGCGCAAGCTGGACGAAGCTGGCGCCGCAGACCTCGTCCGGATTCTGGTGGCTCGGGCCGACCGCGTACCGTTCGGCCGGAGTGGACCGGACAGCCTCGACCAGGAAGTACTCGTGCGTGCGCTCGAAGAGATGGGCGCGATCGAACAGGGAGCCAAGCTCATCGACCGATTCCCCGCCGCAGGCGCTTTCGCCACCTTCCTGCGCTGGGACGATCACGCAGGCCGGTTCCGATACGGCCGCGAGCCAGACGGACGCCCGTCGGTTTCCTGGAGCTGGGCCGATCTGACCTGAAGGCGGGCCACCGGTCGACGACACCGCGAACCGGCCGCTCGCCGGCTACACCAGCGAGGCCTCCCGCACCACCGCGGCCAACGCGCTCGGCATCCCCCGCGCCGACCAGCGCTGGCGCACCAGCCCGGCCCCGGGCGCCGCGGCTGCGCCGAACCCGTTGGCTTCTTCCCCTGGTGCCAGCGGCCGGGCTCAACCCGCTGACCGAGCTGAGCCGCGACCGGCTGCGGGAGTGGCGACACCGAGCCTGGGAACCAGGTCGCGGACTCAGGCGGGTGTCCGGTTGGTCGGCGACGCTGCGGTGGTCGAGGTGGCGGACCGCGCGCGGCCGGATCCCGGGCCGCGGTTCAGACACGCCGTGTATGCCGGGTGCGCCCGGTGGTGTCGGTGGCGGACATTAGGGTCGCTGACGGCGGAGCCGCGCAGGCCAGACGCGCGCGGATGGGGTGAGAGGCAGGCCATGGCCGACAACGACCACGGCGCGAGCGTGAGCGCGCCGGCGGTTCGGACGCCGGAGCAGGAAGCGGGCCGGATCGCGGAGGCGTTCGACTTTCTACGACCTCGGCGGGCACTGGGAAACCTCAGAACAGTCATCGACGGCATCGTCCCCGAGATCACCTGGCCCCTCGTCCTGCTGGTCTTCGTAGTAGGTGTCTTGCTGCCGGCAGTGTGGGGATCCGCTCGTCGCCGGCGGGCAGCGCTCAAGGTCCTCACCACCCTGAGTGAGATCGTCGAAGCGCTAGCATCCGCTACACGACGACGAGGGCGAACCGAGCTGCCCGGTCCGGCTACGCAACGGCCGCGGCGCGCAGCGGCGAGCGTCCTGCCTGACGACGTACCCGCCTGCTCGGATTTGATGCGACGGACGTTGCGCACTTACGCGACACATGTCAATCAAGGGCGATGAGAGTCACGCATGCTCTGGTGCAGCTCGCCGCTGCACTGATGGCAGCGCCAGATGACCGACACTGGGGCTACCAGTTGTCCAAGAAGTCAGGGGTCCGCTCGGGAGCGATGTACCCCCGCCTGACGTCGATGTTGGAAGAGGGCTGGCTCGAAGACGGCTGGCAGACGCAGGAGGAAGCAGCTGGTCGACCACCGCGCCGGTACTACACGCTGACCGAGAAAGGCAAAGTCGACCTCGGTGTCCTTCTCGAGAAAGCGCAGCAGGATCGGCGTTTCCAGTCGCCAGTGCTGGGGTGGGCGTGATCAGCGAACTTGCCGACCTTGTTGTCACCTACGGACTTCCTGCCCTGGCCGGAGCGGCCCTCATTTTCGGTACGGCCCCCATGCTGGTGCTTCGTGTCGCCGTCCTCCTTTACCCGCCGAATCATCCCCGTAGACGAGAGCTTGTCGCCGAGATCTTCGAGGTCCCGTACAAGGAACGTATACTCTGGATCGCCAGCCAGATCGTCACGATCGCGTTCGAAGGAATATCCGCACGGATAAAGCACCTTGCACGCAGCCGCGGCGACGCCAAGGAAAACGGAGACGAGTCCGAAGACTCCGTCCGTTCCCTCAAGTCACGCCTGGGGGAGGACGGTATTCCTCTCATTGCAATACTGAGGCATCCGCAGCCAGTTCCTGATGGCGGGCGGGACTTTCGCGAAATCCTATTCACCGAGCAGCTCGATTGGGATCCTTTGGATCGGGACTAGGTTTCATCGGGCGTTCCACCCGCCAGGGCCAGCCCGTCAGGCCGGTGGGCCAATCACGGCATGGCTTACCCAGGGGCCAGTACCGCGAAACCCGACACCCACGGCACACCCTGCTCCCCTGTCGAAATCATCGGTCTCGGCATCGACCGCGGACTTCCCACTAGGCACCCGGCATCCGCGCCCACGGCGAGCTCGACACCGCCGGCTGGGGCCAAGCCGGACTGGCGGCGGCACGTCTGCAACATCCGGGCTGCCTCCGGCGACGTAGACGAACATGACCAACGACACCACGCCGCCGTCCTCGGCAGCGCCGGCTTCGCAGCAGCTGTCCGCAGTCGTGCCACGGGCACGGTTGCGTGAGCTCTCACCGAAGGCGATGTGGCTGACCGCGGCTGCGATCGCGGTCTTGACCTCTGCGATCGTCGTGGTGCTCTGGTGGGCAGCGACCTCCGGGCTCAACGGCGCCGACCTGGTAACCGCGCGGCTGGACGCGCTCAAGATCGGGTTGAGCATCAGCGTCGGCAGCGGCGGCGCCGTCGCTCTGTACCTGTCCTGGCGCCGTCAGGACTCCACCGAGCGCACCCTTACCCATCAGCAAGAAGCCCACGCGGCCACGATGGCTCACCAGGACCGAGTTGCCGCAGCCACCGAACATGACGCCGCCCAGCGGCGGCTGAGCGAGCTGTACCTCAAGGCCGTCGAGCAGCTCGGGGCGCCGCAGGCCGCGGTCCGCCACGGTGGCCTTTACGGCCTTGAAAAGGTCGCACAGGACAACCCCGAGCAGCGGCAGACAGTAGTCAGCGTCATCTGCGCCTACCTCCGCAATCCCTACACGCCACCACCGGAAACCAGCGGGCCACGGCCGCTAGGGGTACGCCGTCCCCTGTTGAAAACCACCGACCGCCCCCGCTCGAGCCATCCGAGCGCCGCGGGCCGGGAAACCCAAATTCAAGAACGAGAAGTACGCCTGACCGCTCAACGCATCCTGTTTGAGCACCTGGGACCCGGTCAGGACCCCGATCGCCCGCGACCCCACTTCTGGCCCGACATCAGCATCGACCTCACCGGCGCCACCCTCATCGACTTTTCGATCGCCAACTGCAGCGTCACCGACGCCTGGTTCAACGAGGCCACGTTCTGCGGCGTCGCCAAGTTCGGCGGGGCGAAGTTCAGCCGCCACGCCGTGTTCGACAGGGCGACGTTTGACGGCGACGCGCAATTCTTCGGGGCGAAGTTCGGCGTCCAAACCTCGTTCGACAAGGCGAAGTTCGGCGGCGACGCGCGCTTCGACGGGACGAAGTACGGCGTCCGCGCCGTGTTCGACAGGGCGACGTTCGGCGGCGACGCACGCTTCGACAGGGCGGAGTTCGGGGACTACGCCCTGTTCGGTCAAGCGGAGTTCGGCAGCACGGCCTCGTTCGCCGCGGCGAAGTTCGGCGGCCACGCATCGTTCGGCAGGGCGAAGTTCGGCGGCAACACCGGGTTCGCTGAGGCGGAGTTCGGCGACAAAGCCGTGTTCGACGAGGCAATATTCGAGGGACGCGCATTCGATCCGGCCGAGCATGGAGTACCCCAGCATTCCGATGAGCCTGATCCCGATGGGGGTTCGGGCCCGGGATAAGAGCCGGAGACCATCTCCGCGAGCTTCAGCGGTTGGGCGCTGCCACCATTTCGGCCTGCGAGGTCCGACACACAGCTCGGGCGGGGGCCGACGAGTCAGCTGTGACGGCGATGGCAGCCGCGATCGAGGCGGCGACCGGCGAGTCGAGCGAGGCCACGACCGGGCTGCGGCGGTGGGGCGATGATGCACGCCTGGCCGCCGAGCCGTCGAAGGCGACGTTCAACCGGCTCGCCGCGCGTACGAGAGTGACCGCAGGGACGGCGCTCGTGACCTCGCACGCGCGGCGGCGTCGCACGTGAGCTGGATGTTTCTTGCCCCGGGTACCAGCCCGGGCGGTGGGTGGTCGGTCTCCGGCGCTGGTCCGGCTCGTTCGCGTCAGCACCGGGAGACCGCTCCGTCGACCACAGAGCGCGCTGGCGCAGGGGCGCCGCGCGCGGGGCAGATGTCCTTGGCGTCGGCGAAGACACCGAGCGCACGCCTGGCCACGTTCCCGGACGAGGGCACGAGGTCGACGCGATGAGGCTCAGCTGGCGGCTGGGTATGGGTAGAGCTCGTCGAGGATCCACGCAGGCGGCCGCGGCGACGACCTCGATCGGCGGGAACGACGATTCCCGCAGGACGGTCGCGCGGACCTGCTCGACCGCGTTCGCGACGATGGGAAACCGCAGCGCCTTGTACTGCTGCCGGGCCTGCAACGCGAGCAGGACGATCGGCATGGTCAGCTCGTCGCGCCCTGCTGCAGCAGCTTGAGGATCTCAAGGTGCACCGAACTCATACACGACAGTCGCGCGAGACCACGTTTTTGCTGCACCCGCCGCGCCCGCGGGCCCGCGTCGCTGGGCGGTCACACGCCGGAGCGAGGACGTCGGCGGCCTGGCCTCACGGTGAGCGGATCATCCTCCGGCGCAGCGATCGCACAGGTCAAGGTAGCCGCTGACGGGGCCGCGCTGGCATCCCACGCAGACGTACTGGTCGCAGTGGTAGCAGGTGCTCGAGGCGCTGTCGGCGAGGTCGAACGTCAGGTTCGGGTTTCGCGCGCCGGATCGCGCGTTCGACTGATTCGCATTCGCCGCGGCAGCGGCCGTCCGGGCCGGGTTCGCGGGTGGCCGGATGCACGGTGCAGCGCGGATACCGGGTCCGAGGGGCGTGGTCGAAGGGATCGATGCAGCCGTTGGGGCATGGCCAGTTGTAGGGGTTGAGGTGCGCGGAATCGCAGTGGTGGCAGGCGCCTTCGGGCAGGCCGCTTCGGGGGTGGTGCGGGCATTCGGGTTTCAGGGGGAAGTCCCGGCTGGAGCGCGCCGGGACGTAGCCTGCCGGGGGGTACGTGTGGGCGCAGTTGTAGCAGCTGATCAGCTGGCCCCACGTGGTGCTGTTCGAGTCGAGGATGCGGACGAGGTCGCGTCGGATCGGCCTGCGGCACACCGTGGTGCGGGCGTCCTCGCTGATGTGGACGGTGCCGGTGTGCCATCGCACCACGGTCATGGGCTCCTGACGGAACCGGCTTGGCTGCGGGATCGTTTCGGCGCTGTCCCTGACGAGCGGAGGACCTTCCTGGGGCGGCACGGGTGTGTCGGGGCGACCTCATGGCGCGTCGGCCAGGGCACGAGTGCAGGTTCCGAAGTTAGCTGGTCGTTGCCGAGTCGATGACGGCGGCGCAGCTGGCATGACGATCGCTGACCGCGGCGGCCGAGCGAATCAGGGTTCCTTCTTCTCGTCGGTAGACCCGGCGGGGGCCGCCGTGGTGGGACAGCCAGTCGAAGTTGGTGCTGACCCAGGTGTCGTCGAAGATCAGGTCGTGCGGGAGGGCTTCGTCAACGCGCACCAGCGTGAGGTTGTCGTGGGAGTCGGCAAGCTGCTGGAGGCGGCGTAGCGCTTCGGGGTCGTGGTCGCTGTCGGGGTGGCCGAGCCCGTAGGCGATCCGGGCGGTCAGGTCACGGCGGCGGAGCATGACTTCCAGCTGGGCGATCAGGCCGTCGGTGACGACCGCCGTACGCAGGAGTGACGTCACCAACAGGAAACGTCGGCGCGCACCGGTCAGGGCCGAGGTGAGCAGTTCAGGATGCTCGAACGGAGGTACGCAGCGCACGGTGAGCGCGGCCAGTTCGGCACGGGCCGTAGCGCTGTCGTCGTCGGACACCACGGTGCCGTGTTCGAGTGCCGGCGGCGTATCGGCGCGCCGTTGGAGGGCGCGCACCGTGTCGTGGGGAGCGCGTTCCGCCAGCAGGTGCGGTGGAAGCGGCGGCTCGCCCCGCGGCGGCTCGACGCTGATCTTCAAGCTGCTCGCGCCGCCAGCTTCGGCCAGAGCCTGGTCGTGGGGGCCGCTGACCATGTCGTCGATCACGATCGTGAGCCGGATGTCGTCGAAACCGATCGCGGCGAACACCAGGACCACGACGGGCAGGTAGTGCAGGTACTGGCGGGTGACCGCGTCGACGGCGAGCACTTCGACCAGCTCGCTGCTGCCCGGCTTACCGGCGGCCCCGCGGACGGGTCCTTGATCGGCGGGTACGAGGAGGCGGTTGATTGCGCGTGGGCTGACCTCGTCGGTGGTCACATCCCGTGTTCGGGCGGCAGGGAGCAGCAGGAGCTCGCGGGCGCGGGCCTCGGCCCGGGTGAGCAGTTCCGACTTCTTGCGGGACGCCGGCTCCCACAGGAGCCGGTCGAACGCCTGGAGGTGATCGATCCGCTGCGGCGAGGTGGTCTGCAGGTCCGTGACGGCCACGGTGCCGGCGCGGGTCAGGCTGATGCGGCGTCCGCCGCGGTGCTCGGGGCGCAGGTCGGGGCGGTAGTCGAGGTGCTCGTCGGAGAGCCGGCGAGCGACGGCGGTCCGGACCGCCTCGTCGTCGATGCCCAGTGCACCGGCGACCCCGCCGATCGTGTCCACACCCTGCTGGCACAAGCGCAGCACGAACTCGTCGACCACGGGCAGCGGTTTGCGTCGCTGGGCCAGCACCTCGAGGGTGAGCCAGGAGAACGGGACCGCAGCGTCCAGTGCGGTGACCAGCTGGTAGCCGGGGTGCAGTTCGCTGTGCAGGCGTGCGGCGATGACGGTGGCGTCGGTCATGCTCGGGCCGCTCCGATCCGGCAGGTGTCAGTGTGCTTGCGCAGGTGCGTCAGGACCTTCCGCAGCGGGCCGGGCGCATTCTGGCAGAACGTGGCGTCGCCGACGATGACCAGCCCGAACCGGGAGCGCGACAGCGCGACGTTGATACGGCGCCAGTGGCGTTGCCCGAGGAAGCCAAGGTCGCCGCGGTCGTTGCTGCGCACGATGGAGAAGAAGGTCACGTCCGCTTCGCGGCCCTGAACGGCGTCGACGGTGTTCACCTCGATGGCCAGCTGGGCCGAGCCGAGACCGGCGACCGCTCGTTGAAGCTCGTCCTTCTGCTTGCGGTAGGCGGTCAGCACGAGAATCCGCAGCGGCTGGGCGTCTTCGGGGCGTACGCTGCCGTTCTCCAGTGCGGCCTTCAGCTCCGTCAGGGCACCCTTGATCACTTGGGTCTCGTACTGGTTGACGAGGCTGGTTCCGCGGCGGTCCTCCCGGCGCAGTGCGGAGTGGGTGGTGTCCAGCCAGGTGACCGGCTTGTACAGCTGGTCCCAGCCGGCCAGTTCCGGCTTCGCCGCCGAGCGCAGCGCCCCATCGTAGAAACAGTCGGAGATCAGTTCACCGATGCCGGGGTGCATGCGGTACTGGTGGGTGAGCTGATGCCGGTTCGCCGCCGGGGCGCTGCCCAGCAGGTCCAGGAACAGGGTGCGTTCGACATCGGAGCGTTCCAACTCGTGGCGGCGCATGATGTTCTCGTGGTCGAGGACCTCTTCGTGCATCGGCGGGAGCTGCTTGGGGTCGCCGACGAGCACCCACCGCGTCGAGCGGGCCAGCGGCACCAGGGTTTCCGTGGCCGTGGCCTTCGACGCTTCGTCGAGGATGCAGAGATCGAACTGCAGCTCCCGGACGGCGGGGTGGGCCAGGAACCCGATGCAGGTCCCCGCGACCACGCGGGCCTGCTGCAGGAGCACACCTTCCAGATCCCGGCTGGACTCGATCCGCTGGAACCATTCACCTTGCAGCGTGAGGATGTCGGCCAGCTGCCCGAGCCCCGGGGTCGACGCGGTTAGTGCGTCGACGGCCGCGCGGACTGCGACGGCGGTCAGGGCTGTATCGGGAGGCAGCAGGCTGTCGAGTCGGTCCGGTCCGAGCAGAGAGCCGGCGCGCCCCCGCAACCCGTCGATCCGGGCGGTGTGCCGCTCGACCTGCTCGCGCAGCGTGTCGGCGTCGGACACGGCATCGTTGTCCTCGGCCTCGGCCTCGGGCGAGACCGCGGCACCCGGGTGGTTGCGGGTGCCGGTGAGGGCGGCGAGCTTCGCCTGGGCGGAGGCCAGGTCGTCGAGCGCGGCGAGAAGTTCCAGCAGCGCCCCCGCGCCCTTGACGTCGGTCAGCTCGACTGACGCGTCCGCGGCCAGCTGCGCCAGGTGCTGCTCGGCGTTGGCGCGGATGTCGGCGACCCACAACGGCATCCGGTGATCCAGCAGGTGCCGCTGGGCCTGCTGGGCGATCCGCTCGTCCCCGGCCTTGCCGAGGCGGACGAGGTCCGCCAGCCCGGCATCGGCCAGCCGGACCAGGGCGTTGTCGACGGCCACGTGGGTCTGGCTCACCAGCAGAATCCGCGCCTGCGGGTTGGCGCGCAGCTCCTGGCGCACCAGCTCGGTGATGAACCTGGTCTTGCCGGTGCCCGGCGGCCCTTCGAGCAGGAAGAAGTCCGGGCTGGCCAGGGCCCGGGTCACGGCGGTGCGCTTGTCCTCGTCGAGGTCTTCGTTGAACCAGGCCGGCTCGACGATCGCGGCCGGCGCGGCGATCCGGCGAGGGTCCACCAGCAGCTCACGCAGCCGCGGCCGCACCGCGATCCCGGAGCGCACGTTGAGCACGGCCTCACGCTGGCGACGCAAGGCCGCCCGGCTCGCGCGGGTGTCCAGCACCAGGTCCCCGGAGCGGGGAACGCCCGTCGGGCGCTGTGAGTAGGCGAGGATGACGGTCTTGCCTTCCTGCGCCACGACGACACCCGACCCGATGGCGCGCTCGCCGGAGCTGCGGGACCGCCACAGGCGTTCCTGCCCGACGATCTCCGACTCCGGCTCCGCCTCCAGACTGAAGCGGACCCGCTTGCCGTCCACCGTGGCGGATCGGTAACGCAGCGGGCCGGAACGGGTGTCCTCCAGGTCGTCTTTCGCGTCGAGCAGGTCGAGCCACACGTCGAAGACGCGGTTCTCGTCGCGGCGCTGCTCGGCTTCCTCGACGGCGATGTAGTGGTCGTCGAGGGCGGCGAGAACGCTCTCCATCGCCCGCCGGGCCTCGGCCGGCGGTTGGCGGCGCGAAGTCCAGACGACTTCGTCGGCGACCGGCCAGCCGCGCCGGCGGACCCAGTGCAGTGCGTTCTCGTCCGAGGTGATCAGCCGCGTCACGATGAAGGACGGGCCGCCTCCGGGCGCGGTCGCCAGCCGCAGTCGGCGCTGCTGTCCGACCAGGTCGAACGTGTCGGATAGCCGGGCGCCTGTGGCGGAGTCGACGACGCGCGCGAGGTGGCTGCCGTGCGCGAATTCGGCGCGCAGGGCGGCTTCGATCGCCTCGGGGTCCTGGTCGAAGGGCGGCGGGGCGAGCCGGCGGGCGGCTTGGTCCTGGATCGTCAGCTGGACTGCGCGCTGTTTGACCCACTTGCGGTTGCGCCGGTTGCGGATCTCGCGCAGCTCGCCGCGTAGGACGACGGCGTTGGCGAGCCGGTTCTCCCGGTTGCGGCTGGTGCACCGGCGCAGCAGCGCCTCGATCTCCCGGGGCACGTCGATCTCCGCGAGCGCGGTGGCGATGTGCGGGTAGTCCTCGAACGGGCCGGTGCTGAGGCAGCGCAGGATGGTGGTCGCCAGGCCCCAGGTGTCGCGGGTGGCGCTGGTCATCTCGTCCAGCTCGGGAGGCGCGTAAGGGCGGGAGGCGAATTCGGCGACGGTCGCCTCGGTGACCATCCTGCTGCGGATCTTGCTGATGCCGAAGTCGGCGAGCATGGGCTGGCCTTCCTCGCTCACGAGGATGTTGGCCGGCTTGACGTCGCGGTGCACGACGTCCTGTTCGTGGGCGTAGGCCAGCGCGTCGGCCAGGGGCAGTGCCCACTGGTCGGCGAAGTCGTCCCACCCGATGTCCTCGGCTGCGGGTAGTACGTCGAGCAGGCCCTGCTCCAACCAAGGGAAGACGAGGTAGAAGGCGTTCTCGCCGTCGTCCTCGCCGTGGTCCAGCAGCGAGACGATGTTCGGGTGGTTCAGGCGTCGCAGGGCATCGACCTCGCGGCGGAAGAACACCCGATGGGTTCGGTCGGTGTCGGTGCGCGGGATCAACTTCACCGCGACCTGCTTGCCTGTCATGTGATCGGTCGCTTTGACCACAGTGGAGGCACCGCCTGCGCGCCCTGGTTGAGGAAGGATCACGTACCGGTCGGCTACCGCACGCAGCACGTTGCTCCTCTCTTCGACACCGACCCGGAACCCTACCGGCCGCGGGCCCTCGGACAGGGCCAACACTCCTATCGAGTGAACGGCGGCCCCTGTCGGCGCCGAGCGTTGCGTCACCACGTCGACCTGTACCGGAACATCTGGCCGACGTCGTGCACGCCCGTTGCAGCGAAACGACTACCCTGCACGCCAGCGCGAACCGGCCACTGGTCGCGTCGCGAGTAAAGAGGCACTGGACCGTTTGAGACAACGAGCGATCCGTACTCGCTTCACTGCCTCGCGCCGCCGCCGCTAGACGAGTAATGCGTAACTCGGTCAGTGGTCGTAGGCGGTCAGGGATCGGGTGATGGGTTGGCCGGTGGAGCGGTTGTGCCAGATGGCGGCGGTGAGGGCCAGGAGGCGTTGGGCGATGCGGACTCCGACGCCTTCGATGGTGCGTCCGCCGTGTTGTTCGAGGTTCAGTTGGCCTTTGAGGGTGTCGTTGACTGACTCGATGAGCTGGCGGATGGACTTGAGCGGCGGCTTGCCGGGATGGGGTGTGCGGTTGCGGTAGGACGGGCGGATCAGCCGGACCCCACGCTGTATGAGGTAGTGGTCGAGTTCGCGGGAAACGTAGCCCTTGTCGGCGATGATCAGCAGGCCGGGTCGTTCGGTGAGCAGGTGGGGTTCGTGGTCGCAGATCGCCATGAGCACCTGCCGCTCGTCGACCTTCGGATCGGCCAGGGCCCAGGCGACCGGTAGTCCGGCCGGGGTGCAGACCAGGTGCAGCCGCAGGCCCCAGAACCAGCGCGAGTGTGAGCGGCAGAAGCCGTACTTGGCCCAGCCGGCCAGCTCCGAGCGCTTGACCGTCGGCCGGGACCGGCCGCACTCCACCGGGGTGGAGTCGACGATCCAGGTGGCGTCGGTCCACAGGTCGGTATCGGCCGCGAGCCAGCGCATCACGAGCTTGACCAGCGGCAATGCGGCACGCAGCCGGCGGTTGTAGCCGGATTGGCTGGGCAGGTAGCGGAACGCGCCGGGCATCCGGGCGGGCAGGAACCGCAGCCAGCGGGCCTCGGAAGTGAATCCCAGCAGGGCTTGGGCCACGGCCAGGGTGACCAGTTCGGCGTCGGTCAGCTTCGGAGGTCTTCCCATCCGTCGCCTGCCGGTGAGGTGGTCGTCGATCTTGACGTAGAGTGCGGTGAGAAGGGTGTTCAGGTCTGTCGTCACAAACGGATCTTGGACACCCTTCGTCCGTCTCCGGTCACCACCCAGACTTACGCATTACTCGTCTAGTAGCCGGATGCTGGACACTCCCCTGCTGTATTCCCAACCAACCGTCAACCCAAGTTGACTCTCGCCCGTGAGCGATTGAGACTTTCCGCAGGTCACCGTTGCTCGGGAGCGCACGCGACCGATGCCGCGGCGTCGGAGCCGGGGCTCGACGTGCAGGCCGAGTAGCAGGCCGCGCCGCTCGATCGGGCACAGCGACAGCTCGGCTTGGCCGTAGATCGTGACGCCCCACCTCAACTGGATCTGCCCGGCGCCGGCTCGGATGGCGAGGGATGACGGCGACGAGATGCAGTCGCCGGGGATACTCCGAAGTGCTGCGGCACCCCGGCATCAGCGTCGTGCGCGTGGACGACGGGCAGCCGGTGGAGCAGACCTGGGTGCTGCTGGGCACCTCGCCGAGCTCGCCCACTGCGAGACCTTGATCGCGACCTTGCGCGCGGCCGTGCAGTGGCGCCTGGCCTGCGACTATGCCCAGCGGCGCCCGAGCACCTGAATTCCGATCCTCGCAATGACCATCTAGGCCAGAAAGCCCGACCACTCGACGACCTACACTCCGACGAACTGGCCGCAAAGCCATAACCCGACACCGGCAATCGACGAGGGACGCGTGAAAGACTTTCCCGAAACGGCAGCTCCAGCCGCGTTGAAAGCTGCCGTTCAGCGATGGCGGGAACGCGGTGAACCGCCGCAGCCGCCGTCGAGCTGGTCCCGTCCAGCGTGGCTTCGGTACTTCCCGCAGCATCACGCGTTCCTCAGCGCCCTACCCGAGCGGATCGACCGAGCCGAAGCCACCCGCCATACAGCGCACGCCAGGACCGCAGAGGGCGCTGAGCAGGCCTTCCTGGTCGCGATGATCTGGGGCTACGGACCGGTCGGCTACGGCCCCTGGCGGTCAGCACGGGTGCTGACCGACAACACTCGCGCCGCCGAACGACTGGCCGAGGTCGCCTGCATCGCCCAAGACGACGGCGGAGCCGCGGCGTTCCGCAGCCTCGCCGACAAGCGGCTGCGGTACCTGGGCGTGGCTTTCGGCACCAAGTACCTGCGGTTCGTCACCGCCGCTAAATCATCGGAGCACGCCACTCCGATCCTCGACGCTGTCGTCCGCCGCTGGCTGGTCACCCACGCACGCTTGCCCCTGAACATCGACGACTGGCGGCCCTCGACCTACGACCGATACGTCGCGCTGCTGACGTCCCGGGCGACGGAACTCGACCTGACCGCGGACCACGTGGAGGAGCTGATCTTCCGCTCGGCCATCAGCCAGGCCGGGTCCGCGCTGTGGGGTGAGGAGTGGATGAGGGCTCCTGAGCCGGCGCCCCCGCAGCAGGCCGCCAGCCAGGCGCACGCGACGCTCCTCGAACTCGATCGTCTCTTCGAGACCGCCGACCCTCAGGCTGCGACGGACGCCCGGACGCATCTTGACGAACTAGCGACCATCATCCGCGACCGCTGGGACGGACCGGCTACCCTGCACGCCGGCGGGGGAGCCGTCGGCTGATCATCCAGGGTGAAGGGCATGAAGCGGTCGTGACAGTCCACCTAGGCCAGCACGACAGAGCAGGTGCAGCAGTGGACGGTGCGGGGAGGGGGCGATGGCCGAGGCCACGCATGCAGTGCACGGCCGACCTCGATAACGCCGGAACCCCGCTCCCCCAGCGGCCGCAGTCACGCCCGCAACCGTGGCTCGCCGCGACTTCGAGTGACGGTGAACGCCGGGCCGGGTGGGATCCGTGGAAGTTCGACGGCCATCGCGCGGGCCGCATGCGCCGGGATGATCTTTGCCAGGTCTGCGGCGGACCACGGGCGGAGGTCGTGTACATCCTGGCGCCGGCGAACCAGACCAGCACGATGGTCGAGATGTACGGCGGCGCCGTCTGCTCGCTCAAGTGCGCGCGCCTGACCGCCGCCGTGTGCCCGCACTACACCACCGCCGGCTCACCAACCCTGATCTACGCCGTCCCCCGCCACGAACGCGTCGACCTCGTCGGCTGCGACCTGGCCAACGACGACGAATACGACATCGCCGGTCTCGCTCCTGCCGGCTCGGTCTCGACCGGCCGTTCGCCGGACGACACCACCGGAACGTCGGGGGCCGCGGGCACGGCAACGAGCCGCTCCGCCGCCACGCAGGCCCCGACCTCGCCCGCGACGTTCCGGTGGCGGGACTGCCGCGGCGATCTGAAGCACGACCCGGAACTGCACGACCAGCTCGTCTGCACGAACCCGCAGTGTTTCGCCGCCGGGTCTCCGGTGGCGCTCTGGCGGGCGCAACGAGCTCGCGTCCGCCGCGGCGACGACCGCCCCGCCCCAGGGCCGGGTTGGCCGCGGCCGCTTGTCCAGGGCCGCCCGCACCCGTGGGTGACGCCGGTGTCGAACGGGACGCCGTGGTGGCGGCTGCTGGACGGCGCGCGCCAAGCCCTGGCCCAGGACGCCTGGCTGTGTCAGGTCTGCGGCGAACCGCTGCCCACCAGAGCCCTGGTCGTCCTCGACGGCGACAGGGTGGTCTCCGACACTGGGTTGCACCCGCGCTGCCTCGCGGTCGCCGACGCGGTGTGCCCGCACCTGACACGCGCGGCGACCCGCTACACCTACGCCGAGGTGACCCGTCTCGACCTGCTCGCCGACGGCCGCCCACTACCCCCGCCACAACCCGACGCCACCGAAGACGACGACATCCCCTGGGTCCCAGCCTGGACCGCACCTGCATACTCCGCAGGGGACGGGCGTCACGGCCAGTAACACCCGGCCAGCCCGATGATGCCGCGGCCGTCCGTAATCTTCCTTCTCGCCGGGGCGCCCCGGCGAGAACGAAGAGAGGACACTGGCCAGTGCCTGAACCCGACCTGCCGCGAGGAACCGCGGCCGTCAACCGGGCGATCACGCGTCTCCGCCTAAAGCGGCTGTTCACCGGCTCCCGCCCGTGGTACCTCCTGGCCGGCGCTGCTGGCGCGGTGCTCGTTTTGATCGGCACGCGCGCATGGCTCGGCCCCGACGACTGGGCAGGACTCGGCCAGTGGGTCGGCGGGCTCGGTGCGTTCTACGCAGCGTGGGCGGCGCTGCGGATCGCTCGGGACGAAGTCGGCCGGGAAAGCCAGCGGGAAGCCGAGCGCCAGCGGGTGCACGCGTACTTCGTGAGTGGCTCATGGGTCTACTCCGACACCTCACACGTCGGCGCGCACTACGAGTGCGGCGAGGCGGTCGAAACGGACTGGCTGGTCACCCAGACACCTTCCTTCGGTGCGGGTTTTCGAACTCTATAGAAACCATCGCAATGGTGGCTCTTACATCGCCCGCCGTATAGGGCGTTATACAGATAAGCGGGCTGCTGTCGATGCCGGCGATCCGGTTTCCACGGACCACGATCGCTGCCAGACGGCCGACCAACCCTCCCCGGTCGCCACAGAATGATCCGGGTCCTGGCCTCACTCCCCCACGGCGGCCGCCATAGGGCCATCGGGTCCTCCTCCCCACGTTTGTGCGCCGGCATCGGGCGTCCCCCAGGACAGGATCACGTCGGCCATCGAGTCGAGTACTTCTCGGCAAGATCGTGTCCGGTGACGCCGTGCGCCATCAGCCGCATCCGGGACTCGTTGCAGTGGTCTCCAATGAATCGGCGCGTCCGCGCTCGAACGTGGTCGCGCAGGTGATCGGCTCACGTTCGTCTCCCGCGATCAGCATCTCGGGCATGTCCATTGAACTGGCGCCGCCAAAGCTGGCCGAGCGACCGACTCGGACTGGCCAGGATCCCGCTGACCGGCCAGTCCGAGTCGGTCGCCTCGTCTTTCAGCGGGGCCTCCTCCCTGCGGCGCGCTCGGGAAGTAGTCCGGACTGGGTAGTAGCCAGGCTGCGCATACTTCACTCAGGCCAGCCGTGGACCTGGCGCACACCATCCGGCGCCGCATAGGACGTTATACAGTTAACGGGGATCAGCCTGATCGTGATCCGGTACCGTGATCATCATCGTGCCCGGCAAGCACATACCGCTCCCATCTCAACGAGCGGTCCGTACTCGCTCCACTTCCTCGCGCCGGCACCGCTACTAGCCGGACGCTGGACACTCCCCTGCTGTGCCCCCGACAAGCCGTCAACCCAAGTTGACTCTCCCGCCCGTGAGCGATCGAGACTTCCCGCAGGTCAGCGGACCGGACCTCGAATGAAGGAGACTCTCGTGGCCCGGCAAACTCAGCCCACCTTGACGCGCCTGACTGTAGTGCGGGAACCGCCCGGCGGCGGTCGACGCAGTCACAACCTGGCCCGTGCTGACCCGGCCGCCGAGCTGGATCCTCGCGTGGACGGTGCAGGCGACATCCAAGGGGAAGTACGCGGTGGCCGCGGGCGAAGCTCGCTCACGCAGACTCCGCGTCGGTGTCGGCCTAGGTGGCGTTTCCTGACTCGCTGGCCGGCTGCTTCGTCTTTGTCACGGTGCAGCGCAACGCAGCTCGTACAGACGCCACGCCTCGTCGAGGAACAGCACCGCAGCCGCAGCAGCGGACCCGACCTCCGCGAAGCTCGCGGTAGCCGCTCCAGTGAGCGTGCCATCGGGATGGCGCTGGACCTGATCGGCCCGGATCTGCCGTACCCGGGCCGAGGGCGTGGCGTGCGCATGGCCGCTTTGCAGCCGCCACAGCAGTGAGGCCCCGTGCCGGGTGTCGGCGTCACCGCGGCGATCAGCATGCACGAGCTCACTCACCGTCTTGATCATCTCGGTCATGTTGATGCGCCACCCGGGCACCGTGTCGGGGTCGAGCCCGGCCGCCGCAGCTGCGGCTTGCAGCTCCACCAGTCGCCGATTCAGGCCCGCTCGTGCGGTGTCGACGTCGTCGTCGAGACCGAGTTCAGCAGGCGTGTCGACCAAGAGCAGGTTCATGCTCTGCCGGAGGTCGTCGCGCACAAGCTGCAGCGCGTGCTCGATCCGCTCGGCCCGCAGCCGCGGTTTGAGCACCCACATGGCCTGGGTGGAGCCCATCAGCGCGCTGCGCAACAGCGTGAAGTACGACGACGGGTAGCGGATCCTGCTGGCCGTCAGTCCGACGCGGAACAGCTCGAGGTGCTCAGTAGCGGTGACGATGCCGCCGTAGGCCAGGTGGGACGGTGGCAGGCGACCGTAAACCTGATCGTCTCGCGCCAAGCTGCTGCCCGGCACCGGCATCGGCGGCACCTCGCCGGTGCGCTTGAACCACGCCTCGATCGTCGGGAACATCCTCTCGATGCGGGCCAGCCACGCCCGCTCCTCGTCCTCGGTCGGCATGCAGCTCTCCTTCGGCTCGAATGACCCATCGTCGCTGCTTCGACCTTCGCCCCACTGACGACACGCGCCCCAAACGGTTAGTGGGCGGTGGACCTGACGGCACTTGCGCCGGAGCTTCCCCGTGTCGTGGTCGACAGCTGTGCAGAGCGAGCACTCCGAGGTCATACGGCGGCAGGGCGTCGGCGACGAGCGCCAGAGCCCGAGCGCGCACCTGGAGGGGCCGAACTGTCACCCGCCACACCGAGCGCGGGCGACACACCTCGCTAACCACCAGGTGACCAGCAGAGATCTCTCTGCCGAGTTCCGGAGCTTGATCCCGGCCACCGATGACCGCGGGCCGCTGCGGCCGGGTCACCCGGCCGGGTTCAACTTCCTCGAGGTGCAGCCAGCCCGGTGTGCGAAATAGAGCTGCAGTTCCGTCACTTCGGCTGGTCGGGCACATTCTCGGCGCGGACAAACACCCGCGTAGTGATGATCTCGCCGGGGTTGCCGGGCATGCTGGAGGCCACTACGCCGTCCTCCGTGTCGGGCGCGTCGGGAAGAACGACGAGCAATCTCTATCCTTCCCCGATAAGGCTCTGACAGCAGCTCGCGACTTCGCAACAAAGGTCGAACACGAGCTTCGCATCAAGACGTTCATCGATCCGCGTGCCGGCGAGATTCTCGTGGTGAGCTGGGGAAGGTCCTACCTGCAGGGCAGATCACAGGACGAATCCAGCCAGTTGACCCTAGGCAACATGATTAAAAATCAAATTGTGAAGTTCCTCGGCGGGTATCGACTCAACGAGGTTGACGAAACTCTGATTCGCGAATGGAAGCATTGGCTTGCCAATGTGAGCGGGGCGTCGGCCAACTATCAGGCGGATGCCTGGGAAGTTGCTAGTCTCATGTTTGACGCAGCTGTCGACGCGAGGAAGATCTACAGTAATCCTTTCAAAAGCAAGTCCATCACCGGCCCTAAGCGCACCACCCGCCTGGTGACGCCGTGGCCAGAGTCAAAGATGTACGCGGTCGAGGGTGGACTCCGTGAACGCGACAAGGTCAGCGTGCCCATTGCAGGTGGTCTAGGCCTTCGACTCGGCGAGACTCTCGCGTTCTCTCCCGACTTCATCGACCGAAAACGAATGATGTACCGTTGCGCCCGGCAACTTGTATACAGAAACGGAATTCTGAAGTTCAAACTTCCTAAAAACCACAGAGAGCGCGAGATTCCGATCAGCGCCGGTGTTCTGCAGCGAATCGACGAGTACTCCGAACGGTTCCCGTCGGTCCAGGTTTCTCTGCCGTGGGCGGAGCAGGACGGCGTCAAGACCATGACCGTAAACCTGCTCATCACCGACGACCGGAACAATGCCTGGCGTCCCAGCGTATGGAGTGACGAGATCTGGAAGAAAGGATTTGAAGCCGCCAGCGTAGAGTACCGTGGGCGGGAGGACGGGCTGCACGCCCTGCGTCACCTGTACGCCTCCTATATGCTTGCCCAAGGTGTGAGCATCAAGGAACTTGCGATCTTCCTCGGCCACAAGAGCGAGGGTTTCACCTTGCGGACGTACGTCCACCTGATGCCGTCGGGTTATGAGCGGGCACGCCTAGCGACTGACACTATTTTCCCACCGGCGGCTCGTACCGCCGCGCAGCCTGAAAGCGTGCAATACCAGCATCGCGCACCGGTAGGAAATCGTCGCGTAGCGGGCATTCGACGGCCCGGTCGCTGACTCACGCGCGAGGCACGAACCAGCGGAATTTCGCCGGTTCGCGACAGAATCCGCAAGAGCGCGTCGTCGTCACCAATTTCGACATACGTGCACGTCAGAGCGACCCCTTGGCGCCATCGGGCGGACGATTCGAATGTCTTTCGCCCGATGGCGCAGGGGTCGAAAGCGATCAAGGCTCTACTCTCGCGAGTGAAACCGCGCGACGATTCTACCTCTTCTTTTCGTCACGCATCCTGGCCCCCCACTTCACACTATGTCGTCCAGCTGACGGATCCTTTGTTCTCAATTTCCTTCCTCAACTCCGACCTGAGCGTGCGTGACCGCTTCGGGCTAATACGTAGGGCGATACGTAGCGGCTCTGCCTTAACCTGCTCAACCGTCGTCCATCCCTTGGCACTCGCCACCTGGCGCGCGAGTGGTAACAACTCCGGGATCGACAGTGCCCGCCGCTTTCCCAGCTGATTGACGGATCGTGCGACTGCAGGCACAGGCCGTCGATCGGTGGATCGAGACGGTTCTCCTGTACTCGATCGCGAGTCGTCCCCGCCACCAGACACGGTGGCTTTCCGCGCCGGCTTGATCGATCCGACTTGCTCGCCAAGATCAGGTGACGGCTGACGACAAGGTGCCTCGGTCTCACACTGCTCGTCGATCGATGATGCCGACGGTCGCTCGATAGATCGATCGTGGTGAGGTCGACTGCCTCTGAGGCGGGTCTCGGTCGAGCCGATCGTGACCTCCTTACCTCGCCTCAGCCAAGACCACGTCGATCGACCTGGCTCGGCGATCGGCATCGACTCGCCACCACGAAACCTCGGTTCGGTGCCTGCTCCGTGCGTCGGGTTGTCGTAGCGGATCAGCCTCGACGTGTCGACGCTCATCAGATCGGAACGCCCGATCAGTCGATCGATCAATACAGACTTCACACCGGCTGCGCCGGTCGATGACGTTCGATGCCGAGCGATCGATCGCCGCACCGTCCGGCGCCACGATCGACTCCCGATTCGCTGGACGCCGACAGGTTCAAGTCGATCCTTGCGCGCGACCGCAAGGGCTTCGGCGGCAGACTCGATTCGATCTCGCACTGCGCACCGGTACGCACGCATCGACCAGAGCGGGAAGAGAAGAACCTGATCGATCGGGAACCGCGGCCGTACAGGTCGTGGAGTGAGTTTGCCAAGATTGTGGAGCCTGACTCGCTGCTGGGTCCACTCGTGCAACTCCCACGCGACCGGCCCTGCGACCGACATTGCCGCCAACACCAGACCGTTATGCACCCAGTTGCTATACGCCGAGAACACGATCACCATCCACCCGAAACCCCGAACACGAACCGCCCGATCGCGGAATTTCCCGAGCTGCCGGGCATTGGCGAACATGCTGAGACCGAAAAGCTCAAGGGCCGTCGCGCCAGCAGCCGAGAACACCACGCCCAAGGCCTGAGTCTCACGAAGGTACCGATACTGGCCGTACCACGCCGTCGCCGCGGCCATCGCCACCAACAGCATCACCAAGCGGCCTGACAGAGCCCTTTCGAACCGCGTGCGCAAGGCGGCCCGCTTCATACGACGGGTCCGCCGTTTGATCCGCCGGTCACGCCTACGCCAATCCCAACGCACTTGAGCCTCGCGGCGGCTCTCGTCTCGCAGCTGCTGTGCTCGCAACGCCGCAGCGGCCCGCTCGCGTTCGGCGAGATCAAGTCTGCGTGGCGAGCTCGGATCGTTCGTTCCAGGTCACTATCGGCGAGCCGGATCTCGGTATCGACCGCCTGCGCGGATAGATCTGACCTCACGCGGCCTGCGCGGCGACGCATACCCCACTCGATTCGCTTCATCGCACAGTCGTCCCGACATCTGGGACCTGCATTGGTTCATGTCGTGAGGACATCGCCCCTCCTGGTCTTCGCGAAGCTCGTGGACCGAGAAGCGCAATGCAGGTCGAGGCGAAGCGAGCCGGGCTCGGCGTAGACGACCGCGCAGCGGCTCCGGCCTGGCTCGCTTCGCCTCGACCTGCTGCAGTCGCTGGTCCACGAGCGGGAACGAAGCTGTCCAGGGCGCGTTCGTGCTGCTGTTGCAGCTGCTTTAGCGGTTGGTGTAGATGACTGCCGGAACCCGGTCGGCTGCGGGTTTCCCGCTCCAAGTAGGCGTTGCCGCGCACCCTGAGGCCGGTGAGCCCGCGGCGAGTCATCTCGTCGGTCCCTAGAAGGGACGCGACCTTCCTGGTGACGTCCAACAGATGCGGCCGATCCCAAGGACCGGCGCCCGACGTGGAGCTCGACCCCGGCCAGGAACCGCACGTCCGTACTGCACACCGAGTTGATCCCGAGGTCGCCCCGCCAACCGCTCGGCGGTGCTGGCCCACTGCACCAGAGCGCCGGGCCACCCGACGTCGCGACCGCAATCTCCACCGGCGTCTCGCGCGCCCTGTAGCGGTACCGGTCTGGAACGCGGCCGAGCACAACCGATCGCCCGCCCGCGATGATCGGCGGGCGCCGAGGAATCCAAAGGGCACGTCCGGACGATTACCGATCGAGGGCCGGTCTGGGAGGATGGTGCATGGGCAGTCGCGTCCGGTTGATCCTCGCCGCCGAATTGCTGGCTGCACTGGCGGCCGTGACGACGAACGTGGCCACGAACGTCCTGCCCGACTCGTGGCGGCCGTATCTGTGGATCGCCTGGCCCGTGCTAGCCGTGCTGGTCGCCGTCGGCATCGCGCTCGCGGTCCTCGCCCACCGCGCCGATTCGGTGCGGGGTCCGGGTTCTCCCGAACGGACCGTGTACTACCGCCGTGCGATGGTCGCGCGGCTGCGCCGGGTCTGGGTCGAAGACGTGCTAGAGCGGACGCTGTTCCGGCGCACGCTCGTCGAGCTCGGGCTCACCGAGCGGCCCGACCTGCTGCAACGGTCGTGGGACGTCGTCGTGGAGGTCCCCGACGAGGAACCGCGCCCGCTCAGCCGGGATATCGCCCTCGCCGACGTCGTCGAACGCCACCGGGGCCTGCTCGTCCTCGGTGCCCCCGGCGCGGGCAAGACGACCATGCTGCTCGCCTTCCTGCGGGACCAGCTGGATCGGGCCGAGCAGGATCACATCGTCCCGATCCCGGTGGTGTTCCAGCTCGCGTCGTGGGCGCCGGAGGGCAAGCCCATGGCCGAGTGGTTCGCCGACGAGCTCTCCGGCCCCCGCTACGGCCTGCCGCCGGACCTCGCCCTCGACTGGATCGCCAGCGACCGCGTGCTCCCGCTGCTGGACGGACTCGACGAAGTGCCACTAGACCGCCGCCTCGCATGCGCTAGGGCCATCGACACCTTCCACCGCTCGCACCGGTTGCTGCCGTTGCTCGTCACCAGCCGCAGCACGGACTACGACGCCCTCGGCCTTCGCATGTCCCTCGGCGCCGCGCTGGTGATCAAGCCGCTGGATCCGACGCAGATCGACCAGCACCTCTCCCACCTCGGCGAGCGCTTGGCCGGTCTCCGCGAGGCGATCCGCCGCCAGCCACCACTCGCGGAACTGCTGAGCTCCCCGTTCCTGCTCGACGTCGCCATCCGCGCCTATCAGGACTTCCCCACTTCGGAGGTCCCGGACCGGACCGGCCCGGAGCAGTGGCAGGCCACCCTGTTCGCCACGTTCGTCAACCGTGCGTTGCGGCGCCGGGATACCGGCCCGGAGCTTGAGGCTCCGGACGTCGTCCGCATGCTCGCGCTCATTGCGCGGGCACTGGGGCAGAAGCTGGAGACGTCGTTCTTCCTCGAATCGGTAGACCCGACGTGGCTTCCGGCGCGACGCCGGCGCGTGCTGAAGATGGCGACCGCGATCCCGGCTGTCATGCTCGTCGGAGGCGCGGCCGGGATGCTTGCGGGCCTGGTCCTCGGCCTGCCCGCCGGAATCGCCGCGGGCGGGCTCGCCGCCGCCATGACCGCTGCCGTGCTGGTGCTGGCGCAGGAAAACCCGCCTCTGACCTACGGCGACCCCGGCAACCGGGTCGTCGGTATGGTCCACCACCTCACGAAGCTGGCCGTCGGCGCCGTGGTCGCGGGCGTTGGTTTGGGACTCATCGCCGGCCTGAGCGGCGCCCTGCTGGGGATAGCCGCCGGAGTCGTCGCGCTGATCGCGGGCGGATCGTTCATCGATGTGCTCAGCTCCTGGGCGTACGTCGCCGCGGTCGCCGAGGCCTTGACAGGAGCGGTGGTTTCCGCCGTCCACAAGGCCGAAGCCGCGGACCGGAGCGCCCTGCGCGGCCGTCCGATCGGCGCGGGTCTGCGCGACACGGCGTGGACGTGTGGCCTCATCACGGCGGTGACCGGCCTGCCGGCCACTGTGATGATGGGGGGTTCCTTCGGATCACCCGGGCTGCTCGCTGGTCTCCTGCTGGCCCTGGCCTTCGGCTACACGCGCAGCGGCCGCAGCCTGGTCGAGTACTGGGTCACGCGGATCCTGCTGGTCCGCGCGGGGATCATGCCGCTACGGCTGCGGCCGTTCCTCGACGTCACCGTTGACCGCGCGCTCCTGCTCCGGACCGGCGGCGGCCACACGTTCCTCCACCGACTGCTACTGGAGTACTTCGCCGGTCTCGAACCACCGGGCGTGCCGGACGGCTACGCCGACAGCTTGCCCACGGTAGACCTCCGGCCGGACGCGGTCTTGATACGGGCACTGGAAGCCGCGCAGAAAGACCTCCGTCTTGATGTCCTGCCCATGCTGGCCTACGCCGGGTCCGTACTGCCGCCGGAGGTGTGGGCCACGAGGGCGATGCGGATCGTCGAGGCCATCGAGGACCAGCTGAAAAGCTCCCCCAATCCGGTCATACGGATCGTCCACGCGCACAACCTCGTGGCCATCTGCCAGATGGTCATCGCCGCGGAGCACACCGAGCTGTCCCCCATCGCGGCGAACCACCTGGGAGAACTGCTTGTGCGCGAGCCGACGCCCACGCTCCAGGACCAGGACCAGGACCAGGACCAGGACCAGGACCAGGACCAGGACCAGGACCAGGACGAAGCCTAGAGAGACCGCCAACCTGTCCGACGCGGTCCGCAGAACGCCACGCCGAGGACCGCATTACCTCCCACCACACAACCGTGGGCCCGTCGACGGCGTTCCGTTCCCGCGGGCCCACGGTCCCGCTTCGACGCCCTTGCGGGTTCAGACCACGGCCGCAGGCCAGTTGGCGCTGCTGGGCCATCGCCGGCTACCCATGCGGCCTCGTAGCTCAAGCAGGTCGGCGCACCGGCCTTCGATCGCGTCGAGCGCCAGAGGCGGTGTGTGATCGTCGAGGTGCAGGATCCGAACTGTCGCGAACACGGCGTGTCGGGCCTCGTCGCGGTCGTGATCGGCGAGCCGCTGCAGGAGCCCAGCGCTGCGCGACGCTTGCCCGAGCCACCGCACTCGAGCCTCCTCGTCGGTGATCAAGTACACGCCGCAGACGATGCCAGCGTCGGCCAGTAAGGGGTGGTCGCTGAAGAGCATGGGCTTCAGGCGGGGTGCGACCAACCAGCGGCCGGCTGCCATCGGAAGGCTCCTAAGCGCGCGGGTTCGGAGCACCGGGCCAGCCTCGAGGGGTGTCGCGGTTTTCATTCCGCGACCTCTTCGGCGTACAGGGCCGCGTGCGACTGCGCGAAGTCCTCGCTCGTGGCCTTGCCGTGCTTGAGCCTGGTCAGCTTCCTCACGAGCGTCTCGATGTCCTCGCCGATGGCGATGAGCGCCTTCTCGATCGTCTCGACGGTCGGCTCGGTTGCTGTGGCCAGGGGCAGCATCCCGGCGGCCTCCGCGGCGATCACCAAGTCGCCGGCCCGGTCGAAGACGTCGGAGACGGCGCCGATCACGTCGACCGTGATCGCTTGCTCGAACTTGGTCTGCGCCACAAGCCGGATGCTCTGTGGGTCCGGTGCCGGTTCAGCGGGTGGGTTCTCCGGCGGCAAGCCGCCTGGCTTGTTCCTACTCCCGCGGCCGGTCCGCTTGGGGAAGGTGTGTTGCAGCCACAATTTGGTGGCCTTGGTTTCGGCTTCGGGCGCGCCGCTCTCGTCGACCCGCCGGGGCGTTGTGTTCTGCTCGGCGGCGTACGCCAGCTCGAGAAGCAGACCGAAGGCCGCGACCGGCTTCAGGATCAGCGCGGCACGGACATTGGCGACCGACCGCCGTTCCAGCTGTTCGCGGATGTCATCGTCTTCCTCCTCGTCCGCCGCCGTCTGGGCACCGACCGATCCACGGTCGGCCTCGACCAGGCCGGCGTCCACGAGCCAGTGGATGCCGCGCGTCTGGATGAACTCCTCGAGCAGTGAGAAGTCCCCCGCTTCCGCGGCTGCACGGACGTCGTGCCACGGCGCCAGTTCGGTGTATGAAATCCGGTCCTTGATGGACTTTGCTGGGAAGACACTGTCCATCACGCGCGGGTTCCAGCGGCGGCCGTAGAAGTCGCTGGCCGCTGCCGAATACATCCGGGCTCGTGCGTTGACGTGCTTGCTCGTAGTCCGGGTGCGGGACGGTTCCCCCAGCACGATGCGGGCCCGCTGCCACCGCGACACCCCGGAGTCGAGGTCGTCGGCCGGGAACACAACCGTCAACAACGCCCGATCCCGGCGGTCGCGGGCGTCGATGATCGACTCGCCCGCCCGCGCGGCCGGGTCCGGCCCTTCCCCAGCCAGCCACGCCCGGGTCGGCTCGTCGATCAAGCCGTGCTGCTTGTAGTCCCGGAGCAGGGCTCGAAAGTCGGCGGCCGATCGGTCGCCGACTCGGTATTCCAGCGGCGGCCGCCGATGGTCGGTCCGGTTCGCGTCGAACACCGCGGAGTGGAAGTCCTCGACCGATCCCGTCTTCGCCGCACCGATGATGATCCGCATCTGCACCGTGGCGAGCTTGGAGGCACGGCGGGCGAGGTCGTGGCCCGGGTGGGTGGGGTCAGCGAATGCCTCTCGGAGGAGATCGGCTAGCTGGGGCACCCACCGACGCGGGTCAGCGACCCGCGTCTCCCGGCCGACCTTCGGGCCGACGCCCAGGACGGTCCTGGGGCGAACGCCGAAGACGACGTCTGCCGGGGTCAGACCGAACAGGTCCAGCCGCGCGACCGTACGGTTCGCGCCCTGCACGGCCGTCAGGTCGACCAGTTCACGGATCCGCGTTCCGCCCTTGCCGTCCGGCTCGCTGATCAGCCTCAGCAGCGCGACGTGGGTCGTGGCCTGCTGCTGGCCGTGGACCTCAAGGTCCTCGCGCAGGTCGTAGGTACGGTCGGCGTTGACTTCGAGCAACGCCCTGGTCATCACGCCAAGCAGCGCGTTGACGTCATCGTGCCCAACGGGGTCCGCGGTGGTGATGAACGGAGCGAACGTTCCGCTCGATGTCCTGCCGGTAGCCAGGCGCGGCCGCACCAGGCGGCCGTTGAGGTGTGGCTGGAACGGCGCCGCGAAGAAGCTGTTGATGCGCTCGTTGTACTCGCCCGCGTTGCCGACGAAGCCGTGCACCTTGACGGTGATCGTTTCTTCGCCGGTATCGGTGTGACCGAGCGCCTCTGGCGCGAGTACGAACTCGCCGTTCTTGCGCTGGAGGTAATCCTTCGGCTTCGAGACGACCGGGGCGATGAGGTCGGTGACGTCGCGAGGCATGCCGCTCCGGTCGGCCAGCGCGGTCGAGAACCGGTCGGTCCACATCCGGTTGTCCGAGCCCGGGTACGGGTTCGGGGTTTCGCTTTCGGGGACGAGCGACGCGCCGTCCGGATCGGCGGGCGTATCACCGGCGGGACGTGGCTGAACTGCAGTCATCTGCGCTCCATGCACAGCATCGGCCGATCGGCCTGGGCAGCCGAGGGCCTGGCGGTCGCCGCAGCCAGACGACCGCGACGAGGCACGAGGGCCCGACCGCTCTGTGCAGAGCGTCTGTCACGGCACCGCGGCCACGCGTGGCGTGACAGAGCGGGCACCGTAATCCCGTTCCGTTCCCCGAACGACGCCGCACCCACTGACTCAGGAAGTCTTCGTAGGCATTGCGAGCTTCCCCCGACCGCAGGTATATCCGGCCATTGGGGGAGTCGATCAAGCAACAGCATCGGGCCATCTAGCTGCGTGGCAGCATATCAGTGGCGCCCGACACTTTCGTGCAACACGGGGCGACAGGCGCCCCGGCGGGCAGGTGACCTCTTCCTCGCACAAGCCGAGGCTGCCCAGCCTGCTCGTCGCGGCGATGTTCGTCGCATTCGCCGAAGCCGTGCCGGCGTGGACGGTGATCATCTCCTGCGGCGCCCCGCAGCGGTGCAGGAGCGCAACGCGCCTGCAGCCTGCCTCCCAACTGCCTGTCCACGCGGCCGCGATGCTCCCCCGTTCCACAGCCGCATGACGGCAGCCAAGTCTCCGGCCTGACTGTCGGCACCGGCACGCGACTGACCGGCTTCAGCGGAAAGAGGACATCCGCCCCGCGCGCGAAGCCCGCGGTCGGTTCGGCCAGCGTCGGCGCCAACCGTTGCTTCCCAAGCTTCCCGCAGGCGCGCGTGCGACGCAGGCTCCTCGCACGGGCATCGCCGAGTCCTCCATAGCGCATCCACATGTGGCGCAGATCACTCGGATACTCAGCGTGATCTAGCTGTCGGTAGTGCCGTCAGCGGCCATCGGGCCTCGCACCAAGGCAGCCACGACTACCCGTCCGCGAACTCAGGCAGCTGATGCATGCCACGGGCGCAACGCCCATCGGCCGCAACGTTGACAAACAAGATCGCCACATTTGGCCTCGTCTGCACCTGGTCCGGTGGTGGCGCAGGCACGCGGCAGCTCCTATGCTTCAAGAGTCCGGTCGCCCGGCGAGCTTGACCGCGCATGCGGGGCTGACGCTAGTTGTCTGCCGACGTTGACCGGATCACCTCTTCCGCAAACGGCCCAGAAACGGCCCAGGGTTCCACTAAGGACGTTCACGTTCGCTAACGCCGCAGCTAAACCCGTGCTTGGCAGAGCAAATTCCAGAGCTTTGACATACGTGCGACATGATCCCGAACGCGGAGCACTGGCGGGTTGCGGTGTGGGAGGCGCAGGAGCTGCAGCACGCGATCATGGGGTACCTGCCTGGGTACGCGACGCCGCGGATCGTCTGCGACGTGCCCTACGTCGGGAAGCGGTGGGTGCACCAGCTCGCCGAGTACGACCGGGAGCTGGGGATCTCCTACTGGACCAAGAACTACCGGACCGGGATCGAGCTGGAGGACCCGGAGGCGTTGCAGCGGCGGTACCCGTACTACGACCCGATCTCGACGCTGCCGGAGGCCGGCCGGACCTGGTGGGCCAACCAGGACCGCTGATACGGGCGGAGCGGTGTGCGGGGGCGGTTCGCGTCGCGGACGCCCCATCCGCTGCCCGAACGGGCAGCGGCCGCCTGACTTCCGGTCAGTGACCGTCGTGGTCGTCGCGGAAGGCCGCCACCGCGCAGGCGGCCGCCCTGCTCGCGGTGTCCTCGGAAACGACGACGCTGCCGGCGATCGTGATCGACGGCGCGAACGGGATCGCGCGGACCCGCGTGGAGCGGGTTTCGGCGATCTGGTCGGCGGGCAGCACCGTCCAGCTCCGCGGATCCGACCCGACCTCGACGACGGTGTCCTGGATGGTGCCGGTCTCCCGGCTCGCGCCCGGGCAGACCCCGGCGTCGCGCAGGGCCCCGGCCACGGCGTCGTGCAGCAGCGGGTCGCTCCTGCGGGCGGGGTAACGCAGCGGGTGACCGGCCAGCTCGGCCAGGCCGACCGTGTCGCGATCCGCGACCGGATGGTGCCGGGACACCACCGCGAGCAGCGGTTCGGTCCATGCCGGCAGCACGACGAGCCCCGGTACCGAGACCACGCCACGAGCCAGTACCAGGTCGAGGTCGCCCTGCCGGAGAGCGTTGAACCGGGCCTCGGCGGGCAGGTCGACGAGCACCACGTCGAACTCGGGCGCCCGCTCGCGCAGCGCGTCGATACCCCGTTCCAGACGGGCGGTCAGGCCGGCGGCCGCGCCGATGCGCACCGTCGCCGTGACCTCGCCCGCCGCGGCCCGGACCTGCTCGGCCGCGGCGAGCGTCCGGCGCGCCGCGTCGAGCACCCGCTGCCCGGCGACGGTGAGCGCCCACCGGCATCGCGGCCGGGCTCCGCGCCGAACTCGAAGCCGGTGCCGACCACGTCGGCGTGCACCCGGTGAGCGAAACGCCGATCGACGTCCTCCGCGAGGTCGCCGCGGCGGTCATCGGCACGCACGCCGCGGCCGGAGGCGACCCGTCGGCGGTGTGACGGCGGGCGCGGGTCCACACTCGAGCGGGCAACCCCGAGCACAGGCGAGGCGTCCCACGATCGCTGCGGACCTGCTCCCCGCGAAAGGATGTCCGGGTTGTCGCACGGCACGAGCGGGCTTTCGAGCCTGGCGGAGGCGGCCCCGCAGGAGCTGCCCCCGCCAGGCCGCCGTCCGCGCAGCCGCGCCGGACGGCGGCGGTGGGTCGCGCTCATCGCCTTCGCGTTGCTCGCCGAGATGGCGGTCGCGATGATCACGACGGCCGTGGAGCAGACCCCGACCATCGACGAGCCGGTCTACGTGGGCACCGCGGTCGTCTACCTGCAGCAGCACAGCCTGCGTTACAACCCGGAGCACCCACCGCTGGGCAAGCTGCTCATCGCCACCGGACTCGCCTTCGCCGACGTCCACCTCGACCCCGCCTTCGCCGGCGACCAGACGCAGCTCGGCCGGCACGTCCTGTACGAGTCCGGCAACGACCCGGGAAGGCTGATGATGGCGGCCCGGCTGCCGGTCATCGTGCTCACGCTCCTGTTCGGGCTGGTCGTCTTCGCGTTCGCGCGCGATCTCACCGGGTCCGCCGGCGGGTTGGTGGCGCTCGCCCTGTACGCGTTCTCCCCCGACGTCATCGCGCACGGGTCGCTGGCCACCCTCGACGTGCCGGTGACGGGCTTCCTGCTGACGTCGGTCTGGCTGCTGTGGCGGGCCCGGCAGCGTCCCGCCCGCTACCTCCCCTTCGCCGGACTGGCACTCGGCGCGGCCCTGGCCACCAAGATGAGCGCCCTTGCGGCGGTGCCCGTGCTGCTGCTCCTGGTCGTGTTGTCGGTCCGCCACGCCCGGCGTCTCGACCCGCACAGGACCGCCTGGCTCCCCGGTCTGGTCGCGGCCACCGCTTTCGCGCTGATCGCCGTCACCGTCGTGTGGGCCACCTACCTCGCCGTCGATCCGCGGCTGCGCTGGGACCCGCCGGCCGACCTGCCCGGTGTCGAAGGCCTGCGCGGGCTCGTCGACTGGCTGCCGTTCCCCCGGCCGTACCGGGACGGGATGCACGTCCAGTTCGGCTTCGAAGACCAGGTGTGGAGCGGTTTCCTGTTCGGCAGGCACTACTTCGGCTCGCTGTGGTACTACCTGCCCGCGGCGCTGCTGGTGAAAACGCCGCTGGGCGTGCTCGCGCTCGGGTTCGCCGGTGCCGTCGTGCTGCTGGTGCTCCCCCGGCTGCGCGCGGCGGCGGTCTACGTCCTCGCGCCCCCGGCCGTGCTGCTGGCCGCGGCCATGACCGGTGAACGCGATCTCGGCGTCCGCTACGCGATCTTCGTCCCGGTGTTCCTGGCGGTCGCCGCCGCCGGCGTGGTCGCCGTCCACCGCCGGTGGGTCCGCCGGCGCCGCGGTCCTGGTGGCCTTCACCGCGGTCAGTTCCCTGCGCACGTTCCCGTACTACCTGCCCTATTCCAACGAGGCCTTCGGCGGCCCGGCCCAGACCCACCTGCGCCTGCACGACTCGAACGTCGACTGGGGCCAGGACCTGGGCAGGCTGGCCGGCCGCCTTCGCCCGGGCGCGCGGATCTGGCTCGTCTACAAGGGCAGCGGGGTGCCGTCTCACTACGGCATCGACGCGGCCGACCCGCTCGCCGTGCCCCCGGAGCAGGTGCACGGACTGCTCGCCGTGTCGGACTCCGCCATCGCCAAGGCCGATGATCGCCTCGCGGCGCTGATCTCCGGCAGCACGCCGATCGACGACGTCGGGCACTCCATCACGCTCTACCGCCGGCCGTAGCCCGACCCGGTGCCGGAATGAAGCCATTCGGCTGGTTGTCCGAGGTTTCCTTTCCGCCGATCGTCACCGACCGTTTACCCCGTTCGCTGTGCGACTTCACGAACGTGCAGCACCTGGGCTTTGTCGAACTTCGACCAATTTCCGACGCAGTTCATGAATCGTTTTTGGCGAACCGGTCCGGCCGGGCGGACCAAGACGCTCACCGGGTCCACTCTGTTACTACGGCTTTCGCATCGGGACCATACTGTGACCTCGAGCGGGGGCCGGGAATGAAACGTCCGGGCCGGACGCAACGACTAGTACAGCGGGTGACCAATTCGCTACGCGAAACGGCGCAGCCGGTTGGACTACCCGCACGAGAGCTGGTTGCCCCGATTTTCGACCGGGGTTCCAGGCCATTTCGCCGGACGGGGGTGAAAGTGCGCCGGACGTTCGTCGTCGCCGACTTCGTCCCGCCTGCCGGGTACGAAGACCGGCTCAAACGGGTGCTCACCGACCTGCACGACGGCCTCGGGCCCACACTCGCCGTCGCGGTGCTCGGGCTGCGGGCCGCCCGCGATCTGATCGCCCGCGACCGCGCGGCCGCCGGGGATCTGCTGGCCCGGCTCGAAGACGAGCTCTACCGCGCGATCACCGACCTGCGCCGCATCGTCGCCGACGCGCGGCCGCCGGCACTCGACGACGCCGGTCTCGTCCTGGCGGTGCGCCGGTACGCCGAAGCGCTCAGCGACCGGGTGCCCGCCGAGCACGGCCCGCTGCGGGTCGACGTCGAGGTGCACGCCGAACTGCCGGCGCTGACGGCCGAAGTCGAAGTCACCGCCTACCGGATCATCCGCGAGGCACTGGTGAACGTCGCCCGCCACTCCGGTGCCCGCCAGTGCACCGTCCACCTCTGGCCCCGGGACGGAGACCTGCACGTGGAAATCGTCGACGACGGCGTCGGCACCGACGGCGAAGTGCTGCCCGCGGTCGGCGGCAGCGGGCTGCGGTCGATGCGGGAACGCGCCGGCGACCTCGGCGGCGGCTGCCGCGTCGAGCCGGTTCCCTCGGGCGGCACGCGGATCGCCGCCTGGCTCCCGCTCGCCAAGGCGTGAGGCGATGTTCGCCACCCTGCGGGTCCTCGTCGTCGACGACCACCCCGTCTTCCGGGCCGCGTTGCACGCACTGCTCGACGGCACCGACGGGGTGACGGTCGCCGGGGAAGCCGCCGACGGCCGCACCGCCGTGGCACTGGCCGCGCAGCTCGCGCCCGACGTCGTCCTGATGGACCTCAACCTCCCCGACCTCGACGGTGTCGAGGCGACGCGGCGGATCGTGACCGCCGCCCCGCACACCGGCGTGCTGATGCTGACCATGTTCGAGAACGAAGCCGCGGTCTTCGCCGCCATGCGCGCGGGCGCCCGCGGTTACCTGCTCAAGGGCGCGCGCAACGAGCAGATCATCCGCGCCGTCCGGGTGATCGGTGACGGCGAGGCCATCTTCAGCCCGGCGATCGCCACCCGGGTGCTGTCCCTGCTGGGCACCGCGACCCCGCGCGACGAATCGTTCCCGCGGCTCACCGCGCGCGAGAAGGAAATCATGCAGCTCATCGCGCGCGGCATGGGCAACGCCTCCATCGCCGACCAGCTCGTGCTGAGCCAGAAAACCGTGCGCAACCACGTGTCCCACATTTTCCGCAAGCTCCGGGTCACCGACCGCGCGCAGGCCATCGCCAAGGCCCGAGAAGCCGGCATTGCCCGATCGGAGTAAGAAAAGCGGGACATATCGGGACTCCTCCTCCCTGTTCGGCGAGCCCCCGCACCCACGATCCTGGGATCCGACATCGTTCGAGGGAGGGGTTCACCGATGCTCACCGACCAGGTTCCGGTGCTGCTGCACGCCACCGACACCATCACCCGTGCCGGAGTCACGGCCGCGCTGCGTTCACGTCCCGAGATCCGCTTCGCCGACGAGGAAGGCGGCGAGCCCGCCGTCGTGCTGGTCATCGTGGAGCGCCTGAACGAGGAAGCCCGGCAGCTGCTGCGCAGCCTCCAGTGCGCCAACCACGCCGGCGTCGTCCTGGTCGCCGGCGAAGTGGAGGACTCCGAGCTGCTCGACGTCGTCGGCAACGGCGTGTCGGCGATCGTCCGCCGGGCCGACGCCACCCCCGACACCCTCGTCCGGCTCGTCAAGACCGCGGCCTCCGGCGAAGGCGCGCTGCCCCCCGACCTGCTCGGCCGCCTGCTGTCGCGGGTGTCTCGGCTGCAGCGGGACGTGCTGCACCCCAACGGGTGGGACCTGGCCGGGATGTCCCAGCGGGAGACCCGGGTGCTGCGGCTGGTCGCCGACGGGTTCGAGACCAAGGAGATCGCCGACCAGCTGAGCTACTCCGAGCGGACGGTCAAGTCGATCCTGCACGACATCACCAACCGCTTCCAGCTGCGCAACCGCGCCCACGCGGTCGCGTTCGCCCTGCGCGAAGGCCTGATCTGACACGGCCTACTCGACCCGGCCGGAGAAGGAGACCGACGGCGTGCAGCGGCCGCGATCGCCCGGGTTCTGGCAGCTGACCGCGAGCACGATCTTCTCTCCCGGCTGGAACCGCCAGGCCTGCAGCCAGTGGTGGTCGAGGTCGCGGAAGTTCGCGAGGCCGACCTCCAGCAGGACCGTCTTGGTGCCACCGGAATCCCGCAGCAGCCGCAGGGTTCCGGTGTCCCCGCGCGGGTTCTGCAGGATCAGGTCGGTGATCACCAGCGTCTTGCCCGGGTCGGGCATCGTGTAGGGGAACTCGGCGAACCGGTTGACGTTCGAGTCGATGTTCGCGTCCGCGGCCACCCGGAAGTCCGTCGGCGTCCCGGTGGCGGCGTTGCCCCGGCTCGGATTGGGGGTGGTGCCGTCGTTGGCGGTGCCGCCGCCGCTGGTCTCACCCGGCGGGGTCAGGCCGACGGCCTTCATCGCCTGCTCGGAGTTCTGCTTGGCCTGGTCGGCGTTCTTCTTCGCCTGATCGGCCCCGGCGCCGGCGTCCTGCGCGGCCTTCACGATCTCCTGGTTCTGCTCCTGGGCGGCCTCCCGGGCGGCGGACTTCACCGCCGGGCGCAGCACGGTGAACCACAGCGTCACCAGGGCCAGCAGCAGCACCAGCAGCGCGGCGAGCGCGGGCAGCAGCCACTTGGGCAGCAGCTGCCGCTGCACCATGGTGCCTTCGGTCTTGAGCGGCTCGCCGCCGTCGGCGACGACGAACACGTGGAACCGGTGCCGCACGGGTTGCCCGCGCAGGAACCGTTTCCGCGGCCGCGCCCGCATCCGGATGAACGCGGCCGTCCCGGGCGCCAGGTCCGCCCGCTCGCGTTCGAGCCGGAACTCCAGCTCGTCTTCGGGGTCGAGCGGGCTCAGCTCCACCGCCACCGGCCGGTTGCCCCGGTTGTCGACGGCGACCTCGAAGTCGGCCTTGGACCCGGCTTCCACCTTGGCCGGCACGATCTCGGCGGTCACCTCGGTGAAGGCGCCGAGCCGGACGGTGCCCTCCTCGACCACCGACCCGGCGGGGTCTTCGCTCGAGAACACCCGCACGCCGAACGGGATCGTCCCGGCGGGGACGTCGGAGGACCGCGGCGGGGCGAAGCGCACGGTGACCGTGCCCGTCTCCCCCGGCAGCAGGTTGACCGTCGCCGGTTCCGCGGTGGCCCAGCCACTCGCGTCGCCGACCACGTCGACCGCGAACTGGTCGACGACCTGCCCGGCGTTGCGGATGGTCACCGAGCAGGTCGTCTCCTCGCCCGGTTCCGCGACCAGGCCGGTTTCCGACAGCGTCGCCGTTGCTCCCATGCAGGGAAGTCTCCGCGCCCGCTCCCCGGGGCGGCACCGGCGGACGGGTGTGCGGCCGTGCGCCGGTGGTTGCCCGTACGGGCAGCGGTTCCGCCCCGGGCCGCGGGTCAGCCGCGGGTGATGAACGGCGGTTGCTCCGTGCGCAGGACGACCAGGATCGGATTCGACTGCACGGTCCCGAATTGCGGCCCGATCACCGACGCCACCGACACCGTGCGCGGCCCGATCAGATCGTGGTGGAAGATCAGGAACTGCGCCTGGAACTTCCCGTCCGCGCCCACGGTGACCAGGCCCGGGGCCGCCGAGATGCCGGCCGACCACGCCAGCCGGACCGTCGCGCCCGGCGGGAAGCCGGTGCCGCTCACCCGCGGGACGAAACCCAGCGGACCGATCCCGGGGTCCACCGTCACCACCGGCTGCCGGACCACCACGCGCGCGCTCGCCGCGTTGTCGGCGGCGGTGGTGTCCGGTCCGCTCGTGGCGATCGTCGCCGACACCGGGGCGTCCACGGCCGCCGCGGCCGCCAGCGCGATCCGGACCTCGACCGTCTGCCCGGGAGCGAGCGTCCCGAGCGCGCAGCCGACGCCGCCCGGCGCGCACCCCGGCGACACCGAGGTCGCGGGCAAGCGCGGCGGCAGCTGGACCGACAGGCGGACGTCCGGCATCGGCGCGCCGGAACCGTTGTGCACCAGGAAGGTCAGCACGACGTCGTCACCGCCGACGAACAGCGGCACCGCCGACACCGCCATCCCCAGCGACAGCGACCCCGGGGTGACCGGCGGCGCCGGCTTTTCGGCGACGGTGACGACCGCCGTGGCGGAGTTGTCCCGTCCGTCGGCGTCCCCGCCCGCCGTGGTGACCGTGCCGGTCGCGGCCTGCGGGCCGGCGACCACGCCGGCGGCGCTGAACCGCACCCGCGCGCTCGCCCCCGGCGCGAGCGCGCCGAAGGCGCACACCAGCTCCGGCGTGCACGTGCCGGCGGTGGTGAGGGGCGCCTGCGGGCGCAACCCGCCGGTCAGGCGGACGAACAGCCCGGTACCGGACGTGGCCGCGGCCCCGTGGTTGGTGACCACGAACTCGAAGGTCGTGAGCCCGCCGAACGCGATCGCGGCCGGGACGGCGGTGGCGGTCACGCCGACGTCGGCGATCCGCTGGAACGCCGGCTGCGACGCTCCGCCAGGCCCGGAAATCACCACCGTGGGTGCGCCGCCGCCCGAGGGCACGACCTGGATGCTCGGCCGGGTTTCCCCGGGCGCGCTGTCGAAGGCGACCAGCCCACCGTCCGGCGACCAGGCCGGGTCGTCGACGAACCCCGCATTCTGCACCAGCACCCGGCCCGGACCGCCGTCGGCGGAAGCGGCGCAGATCAGCCGGTTGTCGTCGTGGAACGCGAGGGTGGCGCCGTCCGGCGACACGTCGGCCGAGCCCTGCCGCCCGGTGCCGCACGGCTCCCCGAACGAGGGTGACAGGTCCCGCTGGGTCCCCGCGCCGACGCTGTCCGGTCCCGGGGTGAGCGAGACCTGCCACAGCTCCTGCCGCTCGCCGCCCGGATCGACCGCGATGACGGCGGTCTCGGTGGCCGTGCCGTTGCGCCCGGTCGCGGTACAGGTGACAGTGGTGGCCCCGACCGGGAACAGGCTGCCCGACGACGGGGTGCAGAACGGCGTGATCCGGGTTTCCCCGTCGGCGTCGACGGCGGCCGCGGGGTACTCGACGACCGTCGGCGCGGTGCCGGGCACCGTCTGGTCGTGCACGGTGATCAGCGGCAACCGCGGATCCTTGACCCGCACGGTGACGTCTTCGCTGTAGCCGGGGCGGACCGTGCGTTCCCCGTCGAGCCGGAACTCGACCCGGCAGTGCAGGAAAGCTCCGGGCGGTGCCGTCGCGGCGACCGACGCGGTTTCGACGAACTTCGCGGTCGTGCCGCCCGGCACCCGCTGCGCCGCGGGGTCGAAGGTCAGGGTGAGGCCGGGGTCGCAGAACGGCACCGGCTGCACGGCGACCGGAAGATCGCCGATGCCCGCGATGATGGCGTCCGCGACCGACTTTTCGTCACTGGTCTCGGTGACGACCCCGCCGACTTCGCGGACGGTGTCACTGGCCTGGTGCTTGCGGTCCAGTTCGTAGTCGGGGTCTTCGGTGCTCCCGCCCGTGAGGACGGGCACCGCGACCAGCTTGATCTTCGCGCCCAGCAGCTCGGCACTGGCCGACAGGCGCGTCGCGATCGCGTCGCGTTCCGCGTTGCCGCTGGGGTCGTGGCTGGCCGCGTCGCCCACCAGCACGATGATCCGGCTGCTGTCGTCACGGAAGTGCACGGCGCCCGTGGCGACCTTGTGCAGCGCGTAGATCCAGTCTTCGGCGATGTCGCCACCGCCACCCCGGTTGACGCGGGCGAAGGCCGCGTCCAGCTTGGCCATGCCGGCCTCGTCGGGCGCGATCAGGTCCTGCTGGACCTGGAAGAGCCGCCCGAGCGGCGCGGGGTTGTCCGGGGGCGCGATCGGGTCGTCGCGATCGCCGAAGGCCGCCACCGCGAACCGGGCGTCCGGCTCCTTGTCCCGGATCGTGCCGATGACCGAGTGCAGCTTGGTCTTCATCTGGCCGAGGATGTCGCCCATCGAGTCGGTCTGGTCCATCAGCAGCACGATGTCCGGCCGCGGCGGCACCCGGTCGGTCGGGACCGTCTTGTCGATCGCCGCCGAACCGCCCTGGCCGACCGGGATGTCCACCACCGCCGGGTCCACTCTGGACGGTCCCGGCGGCGCGACCCGGGTGGCCGCGCGCGTCAGCGTGATCTTCGTGCCGTCGGCCGACCACACCGGCTGCGAATCGTCGCCGCGCAGGTAGGGCGGCATCGGGAGGTCGCCGAGGATCCGGCCGTCCGCGACACGCACGATCCGCACGAAGTCCCGGCTGCCCTCGCCCTCGAACACCGTGTTCGTGAACGCGATCGCCGTCGCGTCCGGGGACCACGCCGGGTGCTGTTCGTGCTTGGTTCCCGCCACCGGGCCGGTCAGCGCGCGGGGTGCGCTGCCGTCGGCGTTGGCCACGACGACTTCGGTTTCCCGGGACTCGCCGGTGCCCGCCCGGGTGTAGGCCAGCAGCGTGCCGTCCGCGGAGAACGCCGGATCGAACTCGTCGGCGTCCGGGCGCTGGGTGAGGTCCCGGCGGTCGCCCCCGGTCGCGTCCGCGCTCCAGATGTCGCTGCTGCCGCCCGTGCGCAGCTCGGTGAACACCGGCCGGCCGTCCGGGCGGAACGCCGGTTCGGTCTCCCCGGTGCCGGGCAACGCCGAGATGACCGAGACGCGGCCGCCGGCGACCTGCTTGACGTCGCCGAGCGGGTCCGGCGTGTGGGTGGTGAACGCCAGCCGGGCCCCGTCGGGCGACCACGCGGGATCGGCCGAGTCACCGGGGTCGGGCACCGCGCGGGTGACCGCGCCGCCGGTGTCGGCCATCAGCACGACGTCGCCCGCCGGGTGGAACCGTGTCGTGGTGAACGCGATCCGCGCCGGCCCCCACGCCGGCTGGGTGTCGGCCGCGGGGTCCGCGGTCAGCCGGATCGGGGCGCCGCCGGCGGCCGGGACGGTGTAGACGTCCCCGGCCGGGTCGTCGCGCGTGCTGCTGAACGCCAGCCGGGTGCCGTCGGGTGACCAGCTCGGCGAGTCGTCGGCGGCCGGGCCGGAGGTCACCTGGCGCAGGCCGCGGCCGTCCACGCCGATGACGAACAGGTGCCGGCCGCCGGTGCGGTCCGAGGCGAACGCGACCGTGCGGCCGTCCGGCGAAAGCGCGGGGTGGGTGTCGACGGTCTCGTCGTCGGTCAGCCGCACCGGCAGCTTCGCGCCGTCGGCGAGGTAGTAGATCTCGCCGTCCCGTTCGGCGCCCCCGGCGGACGCGGCGCGGTGGCTCACCCACACGATGCCCCCGGTGCCGGCGGACGCGTCGGAGTCGACGCCGCCGAGACCACGCGGCAGGGCCGGCTCCGTGCCTTCCCCGGCCGCCTGGAACAGGCCCGTGGTGGCGTCGCTGACGTACCCCACGCGGTAGGGCGCCGCCGGGGCGGGCGCCTGCGCCGCGGTCGGCGCGAGCGCGCCGCTGATCGCCCAGCCGCCGAGCACCGCGACGACCGCGACGCCCGCCACCGCTCGGTTCGCGCGCATGGTCGGTCCTCCCCAACTGACTTCGGTGACTCAGCCGGCTTCGAACAGCTCGATCTCGGAGATCGCGACGTCGGTGCCGTCGAGCGAGCGGTACAGCCCGGTCACGTGCAGCTCGACGCTCGTGGCGCCGGCGCTGTTTTCGATCGGGACTTCCTGGGAGTCCGGCGTGTCGGCCAGCGTCATGTCGTAGGTCTTGCCGGTGGAGAACACCAGGTGCAGCTTCTGCGGCCGGTGCGCGGCCGGGAAGTTCGCCGCGTCGCCGGAGTACACGATCGCCTTCCGCAGGTCCGCCGGGTGGTCGAAGGTGAACACCAGCACCTGTTCCCGGTCGGCCGGGGCCGCCCAGAACGTGTTCTTCGCGTTGTCGGTGACCAGCGGCGCCGCGTGCCCGGTCGTCTGCGCGGTCGCGGTCACCTTGACCGGGTGGATCGGGTTCAGCTTGGCCTCGAAGATGCCGGTCACCTGGCTCCACAGGCCGGTCGCCGCGGTGTTGATCGCACCGCGGAACGGCTGGTACAGCGCGTAGATCAGCGCCGAGAAGATGAGCGCCACCGCGACGGTCCGGCGGATCACCTTGCCCACGGTCCGGCGCGCGGCCCCGGCCCGGCCGGTGCGGCGGCGGACGCCGTCCTTGCCCGGCCGCGCCCCCGCCTTGTGCTCCTTCGGTTTGCGGCCGAACAACCGCCGCCACCACGACGTCTTGACGACCTCGGACTCGGCCAGCGACGCACCGCAGCGGCTGCAGAAGTTGCGGGTGGGCGCGTTGCCCTTGCCGCACCGGCCGCAGATCAGGTCGCCGGGGTTCAGGACCTGCTCTTCGGCGGTCTGCTGCACCGGCTGCCGGACCGGCGCGACCGGTTCGGCGGGCTGCACGACCTGCTGCTGCACCACCGGCTGCGCCCGCACCGCGACCGGGCCGTCGTCGTCCCACTTCAGGTAGCGGCCGCATTCGCCGCAGAACTCGACGTCGGCGGGGCCCTGGTGCCCGCACTCCGCGTAGATGACCATCCGCTACCCCTCCACCACTTCCACCGCGACCCGCACGTGGGCGGGCACCGCCTCCACGACCGCCGCCGTCAGCCGCCGCCGGTCCACCCGGGCCGGATCGGGCACCCGCACCAGCACCTGCACCCACGCCGGTCCCGGGTCCGGCAGCGGCGCACCGGGCCGCGGCGAGGCGACGACCCCGCCGCTGTCGGTCACCTCGACCACCCCGCCGGTCAGCAGCCCCACGTGCTCGGCCAGGCCACGCCGGGTGCCGCGCCACCGGTGCAGCTCGACCGAGCGCGTCACCAGCTGCCGCAGCTGCGCCGGGCTCCAGCTTTCGTCGACGCGCAGCGCGACCCAGTGCGCCAGCCAGCCGACGAAGTCCTCGGGGGCCACCCCCGGGTCCAGGTAGCCGGCGAAGTTGTCCAATGTGGACAGGACCGGGGCGAGGACCTCGTCGAGCGCGCCGGTGAAGCCCCGCACGAACCGGTCCTCGGCGTACACCGCGGGCAGCTGCTCGCCGATCGGGTGCGCACTCGGCAGGCCCGGGATCCCCGTTCTCATGCGCCCGCCTCCCGCACGCGAACCTGGTGGCCGAAGGAGAACGCGAGCGCCTGGGGCGGCAGGTCGAGCCGGTCGACCTGGTCACCGCGTTCGCGCGTGATCGGGTTCGCGGCGAACAGGCGCACGTCCTCCACCAGCTCGACGCCGGGAAGCCGTTGCAGCACGGCGAAGACCTCGCCCGACTGCACCGGCCGCCCGAACGGCCAGCCGTCGCCGTCCGGGCCGCCGCTGAGCGGGTTGAAGTAGTCGTAGAGAGCCTGGCTCGCGCGGGCGCCGAGCGCGCCCGCGGTCGTGCGGCGCCGCGCGCGCAGCCGCGCCACCACCGTGACGCCCTGGTAGAACGGCGGCTCGACGGACACGAGCGCGCCCACGCAGCGCCGCTCGTCGAGGTGGCGTTCGATCCGGGCGCGCATGCCGGCGTCGAGCATCAGGGTGGCGAAGGCGAGCTCACCGGTGTCGGGCACCGCCGGCACGACCAGGACCCGGATCGCGCCGGTCTCGCGGCCGTCGGGCCCGTGCGCCGGGATGCACCGCACGCGCGCGGCTTCCGGCGCCGCTTCGCGCGCGAGCTGCTCGTAGTCCTCGGCCGTGACCGCGCGGTCGCGGGTGCGCAGCAGCAGGGGGCCGCGGACCTGCGCGTCCTGCACCGATTCGCCGTCCACCCCGCCGATCGCCGGACGGCGGTTCACCACGCTGCTCACGAACGGGATCGGGTCCCGTTGCACCTCGAGGACCTCGCGGGCGACGTTGCCGCGCCGCCCGCCGCCGGAGCGGTATTCGGGCACGCGGATCGCGGCGGACTTGGCCGGGAAGGCGCCGTAGTGGCGGAGGCCGCCCTCGGGCTGGCGCACCGCGGGCCCGAACACGACCTCGCCGCCGACGCGGTCGAGCACGACGTGCCGGTCGTCCGGCCCGGACCCGGCGAACGAGCGGACCTCGGTCCACTGCTGCCAGCCGTCCGGCCCGGAGACCTCCACGACCAGCTCGCCGTCCCCGGCGACGACCGGCGGACGGCCGAGCGGGAACCGCTGGCCCGGCGTGCCGTCGGAGGTCCCGACGATCTCGTTGCGGATGATCTCCGCGTGCACGGCACCCACCGTGCCGCCGATGGTTGAGGCCTCGACCGCGTGCAGCCGCGGCGAACGCTGGTAAAACGGCTGGTTCTCCTTGGCCGCGACCAGCCGGCACCGCAGCCAGCCCGCGCGGCGGCGGGCGAACACCGACATCGTGTGCCCGTGCGGGACGTGCACCACGATGTCCCCGGCCCGGTTGAACGCGCCGGTGCTGTCGCGGTCGACCTCGCACGCCACCCAGCCGGTGCCGTCCCAGGCCTCCCACAGCCACGGCGGGTCGAGCGGGTCGACGCCCTGGCCCTCGACCTCGCAGTTCATCCGCAGCAGCACCGCGCAGCCGGGCACGGCGTCCGACAGTCCGAAGAGGACCGCGTCCCCGGCGGCCGGGGTCTCGGTGAACGCCGCGGGGCCACCGCCGACGAGCAGCTCGTCGGTGCGGTCCACCGGCGGCAGGCCGGTGTCGGACGTGGTGGTCGCCAGGTGCGCGAGCGAGCACGGCACGATGGTCAGCGTCCGCTCGACGGTGAACACCACGGGGTCCTCGACCTCGGTGCGCGCGCTGGCGACCTGCTTGCCGGCCGCGACGACCACCGGGACGTCCCGGGCGGCCGAGAGCCAGAACGTCACGTCGGCGCGCGCGGCGGCCGGCGGGAACAGCCGGACCCCGATGAGGTCGAGGAACCGCAGGTAGTGCCGCTCGGGGACCCGGTTGAGCCGGTAGAGCAGCTGGTCGACCATCTGCGCGAACGTCTCGATCAGCGTGACGCCGGGGTCGGAGACGTTGTGGTCGGTCCACTCCGGACAGTTGCGCTGGACCAGGTACTTGGCTTCGTCGACGAGGTCCTGGAACCGGCGGTCGTCGAGGTTGGGCAGCGGCAGGGACATCAGGCACCGTCCTGCGCGGGCTCGTGCGGCGGGATGACGTAGAAGGGGAAGACGAGGTTGCGCGGGTCGTTCGTGCCGCGCAGGCGGTAGCGGATGTCGATCAGCAGCGTCCCCCGGTCGGCCTGGTCGAAGCTGACGACGACGTCGTCGAGGGTGATCCGCGGCTCCCAGCGCTCCAGCGAAACCCGCACCTCGTAGGCGATCTGCCCGGCGGTCGCCGCGTCGGCGGGCGCGAACACGAGGTCGTGCACCGCGCAGCCGAACTCCGGGCGCATCGGGCGTTCGCCGGGCGAGGTCGCCAGGATCAGCCGGATGCTCTCGACGACCTCGCGTTCGCCGCCGACCAGCGCGATCGAGCCGGTCGCGTCGGTGTGCAGCGGGAACGCCAGTCCCCGGCCGAGGAAGTCCACGTCAGCCTCCGATCAGGACGGTCGGGCAGCCCATGACGATCGGCGCGCCGCACGCGGCCAGGTCGCCCATCCGCGCCGCCGGCATACCGCCGATCAGCACCGTCGGGCAGCCCGGCGGCGCGATCGGCGTCGGCGGGTGCACCGCGGGCGGCGGGAACGAGCACGTGTGCAGCGTGCCGACGTTCGCGGCCGGCATCCCGCCGATCAGCACGGTCGGCACGCCCGGTCCGGCGATGACCCCCGGGTGCCCGGTCGGGTCGCCGACCCTCGCGGCTGGTGGCATGGCGCTTCCCCCGTCAGTTGATCTTGACCACGCTGCCGCGCACGGTGACGACACCGCTGGCGGTCAGCTCCGTCTGGCCCTGGCCGGCGACCGACACGGTGGCGCCCTCGACCTTCACGCCCGCCGTGCCGTTCAGCTTCAGCTGCGCTCCGGCCTCGACGCTGGCGTCGGTCTGGGACTTCACCGTCACCTTCTGGCCCTTGAGCTCCAGCGGCCCGGTGCCGGCGTCGATGCTCACGCCGTTGCGCGCCTTGACCGTGACGCTCTTGCCGCTGGTCACCTCGATGACCTGGTTCTTCTGGTCGATCTTGACCACGAACTTCGCGTCCCCGGACGCCAGCGTGATCCCGTCGTCCTCGGCGAACTCCAGCTTGTGGCCCTTCCGCGAGACGAACCCGCGGACCGCGACCTCACCGCTGGTGCCGTCGACGGCCTCCTTGGCGAACTTCGGTGTGGTGTCCTTGCCGTTGTGTAGCCCGCCCAGCACGTAGGGCGCTTCGAAGTCGCCGTGTTCGAACCCGACCAGGACCTCGTCGCCGACCTCGGGCAGCACGAACGCGCCGCGGCCCTTGCCCGCGCCGGGCTGGACGGTGCGGGCCCACGTGCTCGTGAAGTCCTTGTCCAGCCACGGGAAAGTGACTTTCACGCGGCCGAGCTTGGCCGGGTCCTTGAGGTCGCTCACCTGCGCGGGCACGACCCCCGGCCACGACGAGCCGTGCGCCCCGCCCGCGACCAGGCCGTAGAGCGAGCGCTCCTGGCGTCCGGACACGGTGAACTCGGTGGTGTAGCCGACCTCGGCGTTGAACAGGTGCCGCGTGCTGGTGAGCGTGTACTTGCCCGAGAAGGGCTGGCCGACGCCGGTGAGCGTGACGGCGGTGCCCGCGCGCAGTTTCGGGTTGCCCTTCGCGACGCCGTCGAGTTCGGTGCAGGCCCCGCCGAACCGGTCGGCCAGTGCCTTCGCGGTCGCGTCCGCCTCGCCCTGGGCCCGGCGGGGCGAGGCGGCGTCGAGGAAGGGCGGGCTCGCGAACTTCCCCGCCAGCGCGACCGGGTCCACCCCGGGCACGTCCGCGCCCGCGTTCTTCGGGACCGCGGTGGCGGTGATCGCCTGCTTGTTCTCGTAGTCCCAGCCGGTGACGCGCACCTCGGGCACCTGCTCGGCCGCGGTGACGCTGGCGCGCAGGCTGACCAGCGTCCCGTGCGCCTCGAGGACCAGCGGGTCGGCCGTCGCCTTCGTGGTGGTCGAGGGCGCGCCGGACGGCTTCTCGGGAAGCTCGAAGTTCAGCTTCCCGTCGCGCACGGCGATCTGCGCGCCGACCGCGTCGGCCAGCCGCGTCAGGAACTCCCAGTCGCTGACGTTGTCCTGGCCCAGCTGGGTGTTCGGCCGGCCGCCGAAGCCCTTGACGTCGTCGATCTTCCCGGCCGGGATCTTCGCGCGCTGCGTCACCTTGCGCACGACGTCGGCGACCGTCATGTTCGGGTAGGCCGCGACCCGGCGGCCGCGGAACAGCCGGTGCGCGTGGTCGTACCCGCGGACCTCGGTGAACGTGCCACGGGAGTCCAGGTCGATCGCGACGGCGGTGACCTCGCCCGAGAGCAGGTCCTGCGGGCCCTCCGGGTCGGAGGTCTGGACCTTGAGCTTGATCTTCGCCCCGACCTTGAACTTCCCCTTGTCCAGCACGACGGTCCCGGGGTCGCGGAAGCGCAGCACGAACGTGTCCGGCAGGTTCCGGCTGTCGTCGACGTATGCGTAGCTGAGCATCACCTTGACGTCGTCGGGCAGCGCGGTGCCCTCGACCTCGACCATGAGGGTGTTCGTGAAGGTCTCGTTAGCCATCGAGCTCCTCCAGCGCGGGCACCAGCAGCGGGGTGCCGGGCCGCAGCCGCATCGGGTCGTCGATGTCGTTGGCGTCGGCGATCTCGCGCCACTTCCCGGCGTCGCCGTAGGCGCGGAACGCCACCGACTGCAGCGAGTCCCCGGCGACGAGCACGTGGGTGTCCCGGGCCGCGAGCGCACCCGACGTCGGGTTCTGCCCGCCCAGCTCGCCCGCGATCTCCTCGAGGTTCACCGTGCAGACCGCGCGCACCGGCGTCCCCGACGGCGTGAAGAGCGTGTACTTCGCGGTGACGCTGGAGACGTAGGCGGGGAAGCCGGTCATTCCGCCCCACTTGAAGATGACCCACGGCGGCGAGGGCTTGCGGTGCTGGCGGCTGTCCTCGGTGGCCACGCAGCAGGTGAACAGCTGCTCGACCTTCTTGACGACGGCGTCGTCCATCTTGTCGGTGGCGTCGAGGAACATCTCGAGCGCGAGCTTGGCCGGATCGGACCCCTTGAACTGCGGCGGCGCGCTCTTCTTGGCGTTCGGCTGGGCGTCGCGGCCCCACTTGGCGTTCTTGCTCAGCGACAGTTCCTTGGGGTTGAACTGGAACTTGATGTCGAACATCTTGTCGCCGGGCGGCTGCCCGGTGCCCCCGGACTGCGGCGGCTTGCGGACCTCCAGCACCGCGCGCTGCAGGTTGTTGGGCGCCGGTTCGCCGGAACCGTAGGCGGCCGGGGGTGGTGCGCCGGCCGAGGTGAAGGTGACGGGCGAGGACATGGCTAGCCCTTCTTCGCCGGGCTGAGGAAGCCGTGGTGGGCCAGTTCGAGGGTTTCGGTGGCGACCTTGGGCGAGTCGGGCGAGAGCTGCGGCCCGCTCCACCGCACCGGGACGACGCCTTCCAGGGCCCAGCTGGCGATCACCTTGCCTTCGAGGGTGCGCGCTTCGATCGTGGCGGTCTTGCGCTCGATGCCGCTCGCGAGACTGGCGAACCACTTGGTGATCTGCGCGCTGGCCTCGGTGACGGGGCGCGAGAGCTTGATGTTCGAGTACTTGATCCGGGTCGGCAGCTGCCAGACCATGCCGTTGTTGCCGCCCTCTTCCCGCTGTTCCATGACGAATTCGCAGCCGAGGCCGTCGCAGCTGGAGAAGGCGCCGAGGTTGCCGAGGTTCTTGTCGTCCAGTTTGACGACGTAGCACACGGCAACGGCCTCTTCGGTGTCCGGCATCGGCATCTCCTTCAGTGCGGGCGATCGGTGAGCGCACCCCGGCGCTCACGGTCGAGGCGGAGTTCGGTCTTGAGGCGCCGCAGCAGCGGGTCGAAGAGTTTCTTGACGAGTTCTTCGGTTTCCGGCTGCTGGTGCTGCGGCTGCTGCGGGGCGGCGGGTGCCGGTGCCGGGTCGGGGTCGCGTTGGACGTTGTTCGTGGCCGGTGGTGGCTCGGCCGGGGCTTCGAGGGTGCGCATGACCGGGACGGCCGGGGTTTCGGCGGGCTGTGCCAGCGGGAGCGGGGCGTCTGCTGTCAGTCGCGCTACGGGAAGAGCCGGGGTCTCGATCGGTTTGGCCGGCGGCGGTGATTCCTGCGGCTGCCGTGCCAGCGGAAGTGCCGGGGCGTCGATCGGCTCGGTGGGACGGGCATCCACCTGTCGCAGTACCCGGACGACCGTGGGCTCGGCCGTCCGGACCGGAAGGAGCCTGGTCTCGTTCGCCTGGTCGGGAGGGGGCGCATCCACTGCTTGCCGGGCCACCGGGGGGCCCGCGGTCTCGCTCACCCTGGTGGGAGCGGTCGCTTCCGGCATCTGCCTGGCTACCGGAAGGTGCCCGGCCTCGGGCCGAGCCGCATCCGCCACCTGCCGGGCGACCGGCAGGACCTCGATCCCGGTCGCCGTGGTGGGACTGGCTGCTTCCAGTACCTGCCGGACTACCGGAAGACGCCCGGCGTCGGTCGCCCCCGCGGGACCGGGCCCATCCGACACCAGCCGGGCGACCGGAAGAACCCCGGTCTCGCTCGCTTCGGCCGCTTCCGGTACCTGCCTGGCCACCAGAAGGACCTCGATCTCGTTCGCCTTCCTCCCGTCGAGTGTTCGCCGGGCCACCGGAAGGAGTGCCGGCTCACCGGCCTTGGTGGGACTGGCCGGATCCAGCACCTGCCTGGCTACTGGCAGGACCCCGGACTCGCCCACCCCGGTCGGACCGACCCCGTCGGGGACCTGCCGGGGTACCGGTAGGCCGCCGGCCCCATCCACTACTTGCCGAGCCACCGGGAGGACTTCAGTCTCACCCGCCCTCGCGGGACCGGCCCCATCCGGGACCTGTTTGGCCACTGGAAGGTTCCCGGCCCCGATCGCCTTGACGGCGCCGGCTCCGTCGACCACCTGCCTCGCTACAGGCAGGAGCCGGGTCTCGGTCGTGTTGACGGGACCGGGTCCATCCACCTGCCTCGTTACGGGCAGGAGCCCGGCCTGGTTCGCCTTGACAGCACCGGTTTCGTCCACCACCTGCCTCGCCACCGGCAGGAGCCCGGCCTCGTTCTCCTTGACGGAACCGGGACCATCCACTACCTCCCTAGCCACAGGCAGGAGGCCGGCCTCGTTCGCCTTGACGGCGCCGGCTCCGTCGACCACCTGCCTCGCCACCGGCAGGAGCCCGGTCTCGGTCGCGTTGACGGGACCGAGACCGTCCACTACCTGCCTAGCCACCGGGAAGAGCCCCGCCTGGTTCGCCGTAACGGCACCGGCGCCGTCCACCAACTGCCTGGCCGCTGGAAGCCCGGTCTCGTTCGCCTTCGGGGCACCGGGCCCATCCACCACCTGCCTGGCCACCGGCAGAAGCCCGGCCTCGGCCGCACCAAGGGGGCCAGCTCCTTCCTCCACCGGCAGGAACCCGGTCTCGGCCGCCTTGGTGGGGCTCGCGCCATCCAACACCGGGCGGGTCGCCGGAAGATCCACCGTCTCACTCGCCTCGCTGGTGCGAGCCGCTTCCTCCACCGATCGCGCTACCGGGAGGGTCTGAGCCGCGACCGGCGCCTCGGGTGCCGGAGTTTCGCTCGCTGCCGGCGACCGCACTGCTCGGCTCACCGGCAGCGCCGCGGTTTCGGTCGCCGGCGACGACGGTGGCGGGGGAACACTCGTCGAGCCGCCCGGCGGACCGGGCGGCTCCGGGGCTCCGAGCGGGCGGAACGTGTTGACCGGCGCCGCTCGTGACGGCTCGGTGAGGCGTTGCACCGGCTCCGCATCCGCCGCTCCGGCCGAAGGGAGCTCGCTGCCCCGCACGATCGGCGCTCCGAGCCCGAGTCGTCGCGGGGTCGCCTGCTCCACCCGCTGGACGACCGGCAGCGCCGGTGCCGGCGCCGCGGGCACCTCGGCCGCCGGGGTGTCCACAGGGGACGGTTCCGCGATCGCCTGCACGGTCCGCACCGGCGGGACGACCGTGGCCCGAGCCGATGTCAGCGGCCGGACCACCTCGGGCGCCGCCACCGCCGGCAACACCACCGCCGGCAACACCACCACCGAGGGTGGCTCCGGCGTGAAAACCGGTTCGGGCACCGGCTCCGGCGACACCTCGCGCTGCACCGACGCGCCGCTCCACAGCCGTGACAGCCCGCTGCGCTTGCGGGTCGCCCGCTGCACCACCGGCATCGACGGCGCCGGCGTCTCGAGCGTCCGGGGGCGGGCGAGGTCGCCGATGACGCCGGCAGGCTCGTCGGCGCCGACCCGGTGTCCGAGCGGTTCGAGGTAGGCCGGGCTCTGCCACGACGTCAACGACGAGCTGAACCGCTGCACCGGGTTGACCAGCGGGTGCTCGTCCAGGACCCGCTGGATCGGCGGCACCCCGCGCCACTCCGCGCGGGTCACCGGCCCCGGGGCCGGAGTCGTCTCCTTCCGCTTCCACCACATCGCGGCGTCACCGTCCCTGGCTCATCCGGGTGTTGATCCGGGCGATCTCGGCGACGTAGGTCAACCGGTCGGGGTGTTCGAGGTCGAGGATGTCGTCGAGCGACCAGTGCAGGTGGTAGGCGACGTACGCGACTTCCTCGTGCAGCCGGCCGGCCGCGTACGTCACGATTCCCCCAGGCGGCCACCGGCGACGTCGACGACGAAGCTGTGGCCGCACTCGGGGCAGGCGACCCCCGCCCTGGTGTGGCCTTCGCTGTTGATCCGGCGGTACATGTCCTGCAGGAACGCCAGGTCCGAGGCGAACAGGTTCTCGATGACCCCGGCGTGCACGTCGGTGATGTCGCCGATCCGGGTGACGACCCGGGCCAGCAGCACCACCGTGAGGAACGCCGAGTTCTCGCGCACCCGGTCGTCGCGCAGCGGGACCAGCTCGTCCCGCGCGGTGGCCAGCCGCATCACCCCGGAGTGGTGGACCTTGCCCTCGTCGTCGACGTACCCGCGCGGGAGCTCGAACGCGAACTCCGTCCGCAGCTTCGGCCGCGGCTCCCCCGCCGGGGCTTCCTCGGCCGGAGCCGACGCCGAAGCCGGGGCCGACGCCATCACCCTGCGCATCGGCTCACTCGACTTCCATCTGCTCGTAGGTGATGACGAGCTTCTCGGTGAGCACGCTCGTGTCGCCGGCCTTCAGCGAGCCGATCTCCAGGCTCTTCGGCCAGGCGTTGGTGAGCTTGTAGCGCTTGAGCGCGGTGCCCTCGTAGTCGTAGACGATGATGGCGCCGCCCTTGCGGGCCGTCGCCATCTTGCCGAAGTGGGCGTCCTTCACCCACTTCTCGAAGCTGTTGTCCTCGGTGAGGCCGCGGGTCAGCGTGACCTCACCCGCCTTGGGGCGGCCGGGCAGCTTCTTGATGACGTACTTGCCGTCGACGGTGTTCTGCTTGAGCTCGATGACGTCCTGCTCCATCTTGAGGCCGGAGACCTCGGAGATCTGCTTGATCTGGACGCCGTCGATCTCCAGGCCGAAGGAGTGGCCCACCGCCTTGTCGAGATCGGGAAGTGCCATGGTGGAGTCCCTTCACTACTCGTTGACGAGGCTGGTGCCGCCGGACATCTGCGCCAGCCGGAAGATCACGAACTCCGCCGGTTTCACCGGGGCGATACCCACTTCGCAGATCACCTGGCCGAGGTCGATCCCCTCGGCCGGGTTGGTTTCGCGGTCGCACTTGACGAAGAAGGCCTCGTCCGGGGTGAGCCCGAACAACGCGCCCTTGCGCCACTCCATGACCAGGAACGCGCTGATCGTGCGCCGGATCCGCGCCCACAGCGCGTCGTCGTTCGGCTCGAACACGACCCACTGCGTGCCGCCGAGGATCGATTCCTCGAGGTAGTTGAACAGCCGCCGGACGTTGAGGTAGCGCCACGCCGGGTCGCTCGAGAGCGTCCGCGCGCCCCACACCCGGATCCCCTTGCCCGAGAACGACCGCACGCAGTTGACGCCGATCGGGTTGAGCAGTTCCTGCTCGGCCTTGGTCAGGTGCGTCTGCAGGGCGAGCGCGCCGCGGACGACTTCGTTGGCCGGTGCCTTGTGGACACCGCGGGTGGCGTCGGTGCGCGCCCACACACCGGCCATGTGGCCGCTCGGCGGGATGAACGTGTTGGTACCGGTGGCGGGGTCGAGCACCTGGACCCAGGGGTAGTACAGCGCGGCGTACTTCGAGTCGTAGCCCGCCGCGTCCATCCGCCAGGAGCGGATCTCCTGGGGGTTGAGGCCGGGCGGCGGGTCGATGATCGCCATCCGGTCGCCCATCAGCTCGCAGTGGGCGATCATCGCCAGCTGCACGGCCTTGACGGTGTCGAGGTCCAGCAGCTCGCGCTGGTAGGCGGCCATCAGGTCCGGCGCCGCGACCATGGTGATCTCGTCGATCGCTTCGAGACCGCCGAAGCCGGTGCGGTCGGCGACGTCGCCGACGTAGTCGCCGGCCGCGACCCGGCGCGGCACCGGTGGCTCCTGCGGCTCCGTCGGCGGCGCGGCGAGCGTCGCGGTGCCCTTCTCGGGCTTGGCGACCGCGCCGCCGGCCGCCGCCTCTTCGACGGTGACGAAGCTGGACTTCTCGCGCAACGCCGTGACGACGTTCTCCTTGGTGCGCTTGGTCGTCACGTTGTGGGTTTCGACGACCTTGCCGTCCTGCTTGACGAGCACGGTGAACCGGTCTTCGGAGGGGTTGTCGCCGGTCGGGTCGGCGACCTCGACGGTGATCTCGCCGGCCTGCTTGCCCTCCGGCAGCTCCTTGGCGACGAAGCGGTAACCGCCGAGCACGGCCTGGCGCGCGGTGAGCCGCTTCGGCGCGGAACCGTTGTCCTGGGCGCGCGATCCGCCGACGCGGACGATGTAGCAGTTGGTGCCGCCGTTGAGGAAGTAGCCGTAGACGGACTGGGCCAGGTAGCAGCCTTCGACGAAGTCGCCGAAGATCTGCGTGAACTGGCCCCAGTTGGACACCAGCGTCGGGGTGTTGAAGGGACCGTCCGCGGCGAAGCCGACGAAGGCGGCGACGGCGGTGCCCACGCCCTCGATCGGCCGTGCGCCCGCCTCGATCTCCTCGACGTACACCCCCGGCGTGAGATAGGTGGGCATGCGGGCCTCCCTGGTCGACGCACAAGTGTTGACATCGGCGATCGTGCTGCCCGCGCGTTCGCGGCGGTACGACCGCACGGATAGGCCCGCGGGAACCGATCTCTGCCCTTAAAGGCAGCTGCCCGTTCGGGCACCCCGGGCCGCCCGTCCGGCCGTTGGCAAGCCGCCGCCGCGGGCCGAGAGTGGTTCCATGCCAACGCGGCGGGACAAGGCGCCACGGGAACCGTCCGCGCAGCCCGAGCGGGCGGCCGGACCCGCGCGCCGGACGAACCCGCCCGCGTTGCTGCGGCTGCAGGCGTCCGCCGGCAACGCCGCGGTGACGGGACTGGTCGCGCTGCAACGACAGGGCTGTCCCGCTCCCCCGGTCGCCCCCGCCGGCGTCACGCCCGCCTCGGACCCGAAGTTCCGGTCGCTGAAGCAGGACATCGGCGCGCAGGCCAAGGCGGCGAAAGCACACCCGCCCGCCGGCGCGGAGGTCAAGAAGGCGCAGGACGCCGCGGTCGCGCCCGCCGACGACAAGGACGCCCAGGCCAAGGCCGCGCAGGCGGACAAGATGGCGGCGGCGAAACCGGCGGGGTTCGACAAGGCGGCCTTCGTCGCCGCGGTGAACGCCGCCATCGCCAAGCAGGCGCCGAAGAACCTCGACGAGGCCGACAAGTTCGCCTCGTCGGGCAAGGCCGACCAGGTCAAGGCCGAGGTACTGGGCAAGGTCACCAGCGGCAAGGACGCCTCGGCCAAGGACGTCACCGACCGGACGAAGGAGGCACCGGACCCCAGCCGGGCGGTCGAAAAGCCGGTCACCCCCCTGCCGCCGGCCGCGGCCCCGCCCGCGCTGGCGGCGCCGGACCCGCGCAAGGCCACCCCGGACAAGGCGCCGCCCGAGCAGACGGACCTGCGCGCCGACCAGTGCGAGACGCACGGGGCGATGGCCGCGGCGGGCGTCACCGACCAGCAGCTGGCGCAGTCCAACGAGCCGGAGTTCACCGGCGCGCTCGCGGCGAAGCAGGCGGGCGAGCAGCACACGGCGGCGGCGCCGGCGGCGGTCCGCGAGTCCGAAGCCGGGCAGCTGGCGGCGGTCACCGGCGCGGCGCAGGCGTCCGGGCAGGCCGCGTTGGCGGGCATGACGGGAGCGCGTTCGTCGTCGGCCCAGAAGGGCCAGGCGGCGAAGTCGGCCACGAAGGCGAAGGACGAGCAGGACCGGGCGCGGATCACCGGCGAGATCAAAGCCGTCTTCGACGAGACCAAGACGAAGGTCGAGGGCGTGCTGGGCGCGCTCGACGACCAGGTGGCGAAGAAGTTCGAGGCCGGCGAGGCGCAGGCCAAGGCCGCGTTCACCGCCGACCACCGGGCGCGGATGAAGCGCTACAAGGCCGAGCGCTACGACGGGGTGACCGGCGCGGCGCGCTGGGCGTACGACCTCTTCGCCGATCTGCCGGCCGAAGCGAACAACCTCTTCCTCGAGGCCAAGAAGGTCTACGAGGTCAAGATGCAGGGCGTCATCGGCGAGATCGCGGACTTCGTCGGGCAGAAGCTGGGCGAAGCGAAGCAACTGATCGCCGACGGCCGCTCGAAGGTGCGCCAGAAGGTGGAGTCGCAGCCGGCGGCGTTGCGCAAGATCGCGGGCGAGGCGGCGAAGGAGTTCGGCGGGCAGTTCGACGACCTGGAGAAGTCGGTCGACGAGAAGCAGCAGTCGCTGGTCGAAGACCTGGCGCAGAAGTACACCGAAGCCCGCACCGCCGTCGACGAGGAGATCAAGGCGCTGCAGGCGGAGAACAAGGGCCTGTGGAGCAAGGCGAAGGAGGCCGTCGGCGGCGCGATCGAGACGATCCTGCAGCTGAAGAACATGCTGCTGGGGGTGCTGTCCCGGGCCGCGAACGCGGTCGAGCTGATCATCAAGAAGCCGATCGAGTTCCTGGGCAACCTCGTCAACGCGGTGAAGACCGGGGTGCTGAACTTCGGGGCCAACATCGTCGAGCACCTCAAGAACGGCCTGAAGGGGTGGTTGCTGGGCAACCTGGCGAGCGCGGGGATCGAGATCCCGGAGGCGCTGGACGCCAGGGGGATCCTGAAGATGGTGCTGTCGATCCTGGGGTTGACCTGGGCGAGCGTCCGCGCCCGGATCCTGCGGTTCATCCCGGAACCGGTGCTGGCCAAGCTCGAGCAGACCCTCGAAGTGGTCAAGATCCTGGTCACCGAGGGCGTGCCGGGACTGTGGCGCTGGGTGGTCGAGAAGCTGGGCGATCTGAAGGAGCTGGTCCTCGGCCAGATCAAGGAGTTCGTGGTCGAGAAGATCGTCAAGGCGGGCATCACGTGGATCATTTCGCTGCTCAACCCGGCGGCGGCGTTCATCAAGGCCTGCAAGGCGATCTACGACATCGTGATGTTCTTCGTCGAGAAGGCCGCGCAGATCAAGGAGTTCGTCGATTCGGTGCTGGACTCGGTGGAGTCGATCGCCCGCGGTGGCGCGGGCGCCGTGGCGGGGCTGATCGAGCGGACTTTGGCCAAGGCGCTGCCGATGGTTTTGGGGTTCCTGGCGAGCTTGCTGGGGTTGGGCGGGATTTCGGAGAAGATCAAGTCGGTCCTGGAGAAGATCCAGGCGCCGGTGGGCAAGGTGGTCGACTCGGTCGTGGGCACGGTCGTCAAGGCGGGGAAGAAGGTCTGGTCGAAGCTCAAGCGTGGAGGTACCGCCGTCGCTGAAGGGGTGCGGGGTCTCAAGGACGCGTTCCTGAAGAAACTGAGGGCGAAGACACCCGTCAGCATGAAGGGCAATGCCCACACGATCTACCTCGACAACCGGGGTGGTCGCCCGGCCCTCATGATGGCGAGTCACCCGGACCCGCTGATCGACAAGATCGACCGCGCGCTCGGCCATGACACCGTGAAGAGCAAGCCCGCGGTCGCCGGGCAGCTCTCCACCATGCGGGGGCTGGTCGTGGCTCACGAGAGCAAGCTCAAGGACGCCTTGGCCACCAACGCCAAGGAAGAGATTCAGAAGGCGGAGCTCGAAATCTGGGACCAGCGGCGGCTCATCGCCTCCACCCTCCAGGCGGTCGGCCAGGAGATCGACCTCGACCTCCTCAAAGAGTCGACCTATGTCCTGGGCGGCGAAATCCGCTCCGAATTCCGGAAGGACGGGAAGTTCAGGCCGACGTTCTACGGCAGTTTCAACGGGGCTGCCGATGCCAAGCGGGCGAGCGAGCTGAGCCGTTTGATGAGTCTCAAGTTCAAGGACGCGGCGAAGTGGCGGAGCGATCCGGTCTACCAGATGGGCTCCTCCTACATCTGCCCGGGAAAGGACTACAACTCACCGCACCTGGTCCCGGGTATCGGGAAGACCGCGATCAACCTCGACCACAAAGACCCGAGCGTCATCGGGCACTGGAACAGCACCGGTCGCAAGTCGACCCAGGAAGCTCGCAACACCTTCTTCAACAAGCTCGACAACCTCTACGGCATGTGCGGAACGTGCAACAAGTCCAACGGCGCGGCCGAAAGCGGCAGCGGGATCTGGATCGTCGAACCGGGGTTCAAAGGCCCGGACGGAACCTAGCGCTAAGCCGCGGCGGCGCTACGAAACCTCTTCTTCGGTATCTTCTTCGCGCTGCACGTAGGTCTGCGCCATCTTCTCTTCGGCGCCTTCTTCGGCCTCAGGAGCTTCCTCGCGCTGCACAGCCGCCGAGTCGTCCGGTGAGTGGCCGCCGTCCTCGCAGCGCTGCACCGCGGGGGCGGGCGCAGGCGCCGCCATCAGCCGGTCCGCGTTGGCCACCGCCTCGCGCTCGAACCGGTCCGAAGGATCCGACACCTTCACCCCGCCGCCGGCGTCGGTCCCGTCCACCGGGCCGCTGCGCTGCTGCACGACATGCGTCAGCTCGTGCGCCAGCATGTGCCGGCCGCCCGCCGAAGACGGGTCGTACTTGTCGCGCTGGAACACGATGTTCGACCCCACCGTGTAGGCCTGGGCGTTGACCGACTTCGCCGACTCGTGTGCCGCGCCGTCGGTGTGCACCCGGACGTCGGAGAAGTCCTGCCCGAACCGGGACTCCATGTCCGTGCGCGTCGCGGCGTCCAGCGCCGAGCCGCCGCCGGAGGAGACGACGTCGTGGACCGGCGACCGCTCTTCCTCCACCAGTGCGGCAGTCCCCGCGTTGCCCACCGCGCGCTGCAGGCCCAGCAGGCCCGCCGGGCCGAGGACGTCGGTGCGGCCGGCCGCCGCGGCGCGGCCCAGTACGTCGCCGTCGTCGCGCTCGACCCGGTCGCCGCGCGGGCGCAGGCTCGGTTCGACGTCGTTCTCGTGGCTGTGCCCGCGCATGTCCGCTCCCTCCGACGCCCGTTCAGCTTGCCGTGGCGACGACCGCGGCACCAGATTGGCGTGCGCGGCCGCGCGGGCAGGGAAAGCTGCCCGAACGGGCAGTTCAGCCGTCCGTCACCAGTGCCAGGTACGGCCCGAACTCCCGGTCGAGGCACAGCCGGCCCAGCTTGCGGTACTCCCGCGCCACCGCGCCGACCAGGTCGCCCATCGCCACCGGGCGGCCCGCCTCGGCCGCCAGGTACGCCCCCGTCACCGCCGCCGAACGGATGTGCCCGCCCGCCAGCTCGAACGCCCCCGCCAGGAACTCCAGGTCCAGGTCCGGGTCGCGCGGCAGGCGGGTGCCGAGGCAGCGGTCCCACAGCCGGTGCCGCAGCTCGACGTCGGGCAGCGGGAAGTCCACGATCACGTCGAGCCGCCGGGTGAACGCCTCGTCGAGGTTGGCCCGCAGGTTCGTCGCCAGCACCGCGATGCCGTCGAACGTCTCCATCCGCTGCAGCAGGTAGGCGCTTTCGATGTTGGCGTACCGGTCGTGCGCGTCGCGGACCTCCGACCGCTTGCCGAAGATCGCGTCCGCCTCGTCGAACAGCAGCACGGCGTTGACCCCGGAGGCCTCGGTGAAGATCCGCTCCAGGTTCTTCTCCGTCTCCCCGACGTACTTGTCGACCACCGTCGCCAGGTTCACCGTGTAGAGGTCCAGGCCGAGCGACGCGGCGACGACCTCCGCGGACATCGTCTTGCCGGTCCCCGAGTCGCCCGCGAACAGCCCCGTCACGCCCCGGCCGCGCCCGCCGCCGGGCCGCATCCGCCACTCGTCGAGCACCTGGTCGCGGTAGCGCGCCCGCGCGGCCAGCTCGTCCAGCAGCGACAGGACACCCGCCGGCAGCACCAGGTCGGACCAGCCGACCGCCGGTTCGATCCGCCGCGCGAGCCGCTGCAGGCCGGCGGCGTTCTGGCTGCGCGCGCCCGCGCGCAGGTGCGCGGTCCGCACCAGCCCGCCGTCGGCCAGCGCGGTCACCGACGCGGCTTTCGCCGCGCGGGCGATCTGGCCCGGCCCCAGCACGAAGTGCGCGGTCGCCTCACCGGGGTCGATGTCGGGGGCGAGCCGGCCTTCGAGGCTGCTGCGCCAGAGTTCCGCGCGCCGGGCGGCGGGCAGGGGCGCGGCGTCGAGCTGCAACGGCGCGGTCGCGCTCCACCGCGGGTCCCACGCGCCGGTGCCGTGCACCACGAGCGGGATCGACGGGTGGGCCAGGTCTTCCAGCCGCGGGTCCTCCACCGGGCCGAGCACGATCCCGGCGCCGCGCAGCAACGCCTCCCGCCGCAGCGACGCGGTCAGCCCGGGCTCGGCCTGCCAGCGCGCCGCGTCCACCACCAGCGCCGGGAACCCGGCCGCGGCCAGCGCGCCGACGCCGAGCTCTGCCGCGCCGCCACCGGGGTGTTCCTTGAGGTGGACCAGCTCGACCCGGTCGCGGATCGCGCGGGCGAGCCGGTCGCGGCCCGGCACTTCGACGAGCTCGGTGCCCAGGTGCGCGCAGCCGGCGAGCTCGGGCGCGAGCCGGTCGTCGCCGAGCAGGTGGTTCACCACGCGGTCGGGGACGCGCAACGTGCGCGAGAGGAACGGCCGGTCGTCGTCGCCCACGGTGAGCAGGCCGCAGGTGAGCAGCGGGGAGTCGGCGTCGAGCCGGGCGCGGCCGGCTGCCGAGGCCTCGGGGATCCCGCACAGGCGCAGCGCCAGGCCGGCGGTCGCGCGACGGCGGGTGACGTCGTCGTTGAGGTAGCCGTAGAACTGCTCGAACCGGCTGTCCAGATCGGGGGCCAGCGCGACCAGCAGCAGTTCGACGTCGACGCCGGTCAGGCCCGCGCGGTCGGCGAGCGGGCGCAGCCTGCCGGCCGGCACGGAATCGGCGAACGGCGTGAACGGTTCCCGGTGGCTTTCCAGCAGCGCGTCGATGGCCTCGTGCGAGAGGTACAGGCCGCGGAACGGGTCGTCGGGGTTCGCGTCGGCCGCGCGCCGGCTGTCCACCGCGTCGCGGATGCGCTGTTCGAGCCGGGCCACCCGCTCGAACAGGTACCCCTGGCTCACCGGGACTTCCGGTGGTCCCGCGCCATCGCGACGCGGCGCTGCCCGTCGACCGCGCCGGCGTCGGACACGTGGTGCCCGACGCGGTCGCCGCCGGTGTCGAGCTTGAGGCCTTCCTTCGCCGGCGGCCCGGCGGGATAGACCCGTCCACTGTGGATCGGCGCCGACACGACGACGTCCAGCGACGGTTTGAGTTCGCCGCCGAGGGCGGTCCAGACGTCGGCGAAGGCGCGGTCCTCCGGCGGCGGCAGCGCGACGGTCATCGGCACCGGCAGCCCCATCTCGGCCAGCGAGCCCGACAGCACCTCGGCCGGCACGGCTTCGTGGCGCAGCAGGCCGAGCAGCAGGTCCGACAGCACGCGGTGCTCGTCCTCCGGGCGCTGGGTCCACGCGGTGACCAGGTAGGACAGCTTGACGTGCTTGGGCGGCAGGTGCCGCGCCGCGATCTGGCCGCGCTGGTCGTATTCGCTGAGCAGCCCGCGCGAGCGTCGGCGCATGTCCTCGCGCACGTCGTAGAGGTAGATGTTGACGGTGGGGGCGTTGCGCCGGGCCGCCCAGTCCTTGGTGGGCGCCTCGAAGGCGATGTCGACCTCGCTGCCGCGCAGCGCTTCGTCCTTCACCAGCCGCCGCAGCGCCTCGTCGACCTCGTGGATCACCGGCGGACCTCCTCGGGCTGGCGGTTCTCCCACGATGAGCGCTGCGCGGCCGGCCGGACAGCCGCGCAGCGGCAGACCTTCGGGTACGCCGGGCTGCCCGTATGGGCAAGCCGGCTCAGCCGACCGGCAGCCAGGCGGCGACGTCGGCGAGGGCGTCCAGCGTCTCGCGGTCGACGTGGCCGGTCGCGGTGTCCGCCTCGGCGACGACCATGGCCGTACCGTCGCGGCGCGGCTCGTAGTGCAGCCCGGTCATCCGCACCCCGGCGAGGCCGAGGACGGCCGCGATCTCCAGGGGACGCACGTCGCCGCTGCCCTGGACCGCCTCGACCTCCTCGAACGCGGTCGCCTGGTTCGCGGTCCGGAAGCCGACCCGCACGACCGAGATCACCGCGGCGTTGCCGTGCCCGTCGCCGACCGCCAGCAGCATCCGGTCCAGCGACGTGCACGGCGTCCTGAGCAGGAAGTCGCGCACCCGCCCGGTCGCGGCCGCGGCGCAGTCGCCTTCCCGCTTGGCCGCGCGCTTGAGCTCCTTGACCTTCAGGCGCCGCCAGGCTTCGCTCGCCCTGCCGTGCTTGGCCGACTCGCGTGCTTCTGCACGGCGGGTCTTCATCAAGCGGCCCGGCAGCGCGTCGACGACGTCGCCGGCGGTGTTGCCGGCCAGCGCCTCCCCCGCCGCCCCGCTGCCGCCCGCCGCGCCGCCGAACGCGCCGGCCCCGCCCGCGGCGATCGTCAACCCGACCGCCGCCGCGACCACGACACCCGTCCCCTTGTCGCGGATGTAGATCTTCTTGCCGTCCTTGGTGATCCACCGCCCCACGCGCCCATCTTCGAGGTGATCTCCCCGGCCCGGACCCGGTGGCCGGGAACTGACCGGGAACTGTCACGTCCCGCACTCGCTTTCGCCCGTGACGGGTGAGCTCCGGAACTCGGCGGACTGTCACCGTGGGACGGCCGACCGCCTGCCTCCGGAGGGTGCCGCATGGTGCGAGTCTCGCTCACCGAGTTCCCGGTGCACCGCTTCCGCCCCCTCCGCCGGTCCGGCCGCCGGCGGGCTCCCGCCGATCGGGAGACCAAAACCGCCCGGCACTCTCTGCGCGGCCTCGCCGGGCGGTTCGCCGGCCACGGGACCGTGCCCCCGGTCCCGTGGCCCCCGCCGGACGCGCGGGGCTTCGGCGAACCGCTGCCGCGGGCGCTGGTGGTGCTGCTGGGCGCGGCGACCGCGGTGGTCGTGCTGGCCGGGCTGCGCGCCGTCGCCTGGCTGGCCGGGCCGGTGTTCCTCGCCCTGGTCATCGTGATCACCCTCGACCCGGTGCGGAGCTGGTTGCGCCGCAAGGGATGCCCGCGCTGGCTGACGGTCACCGTGCTCGTGGTCTGCGTCTACACCGCGCTGCTCGGGCTGTTCCTGGTGGTGGTCGTGTCCCTGGCGCAGCTGTCGGCCCTGCTCCCCCGCTACGCCGGCCGGCTGGACGACCTCCTGCGCGACGGCATGGCGCTGCTCGGCCGCGTCGGCGTCGGGGCGCCGCAGATCCGGGAGATGCTGTCCTCCGTGGACGCCGGGAAGCTGGTGGGGCTGGCCGGTTCGCTGCTGGCCGGCGTCGGCGGCCTGGTCACGAACCTGGTCTTCCTGCTGGCCTTGCTGCTGTTCCTCGGCACCGAGTCGGCGTGGGCCGACGACCGGCTCAACCGCATCGGCCACGACCGGCCGTGGATCAGCGGCGCGCTGCGGCGGTTCGCGGCCGGGACGCGGACCTACCTGCTCGTGACGACGGTGTTCGGTGGGCTGGTGGCCGCATTGGACACCGCCGCGCTCGCCGTGCTCGGCATCCCGGGTGCGGTGCTGTGGGGCCTGCTGGCGTTCGTCACCAACTACGTGCCCAACGTCGGCTTCGTGATCGGGGTGGCCCCGCCGGCGCTCATCGCGCTGCTGGACGGCGGCTGGCGTGCCCTGCTCGTGGTGCTGGCCGTCTACGCGGTGCTGAACTTCGTCGTGCAGTCGCTCATCCAGCCCCGGTTCGTCGCGGGCTCGGTCGGGCTGTCCACTGTGGTCACCGTGCTGGCGCTGGTGTTCTGGACCTGGCTGCTGGGCCCGCTCGGCGCGGTCCTGGCGGTGCCGGCGACGCTGCTGGCCAAGGCGCTGCTCGTCGACGTCGACCCGCGGGCGCGGTGGGCCGAGGCGCTGCTGTCGGCGCCCGGCCGGGACGGGCCCCTCACGTGAGGCCGTGCTGGCGGGCGACCACGACGGCCGAGCGCCGGTTGTTCACCCCGAGCTTGCCGTAGATGGCGCGGACGTGGGTCTTGACCGTGTTGACCGAGACGGTCAGGTCCGAGGCGATCTCGTCGAGCGACCGCTGCGACGGCAGCCGCCGCAGCACCACCTGCTCGCGGTCGGTCAGCTCGCTGGGCGGGGCGTGCGGGACGAGCCGGCCGCGGACGGACTGCGCGAACCGGTCGAGGGACCCGAAGCCGCCCGAGTGGTCGATCAGCAGGTGCCCGACCCGCGCTTCGGCCTGGCCGAACGGGCGCACCAGGCCGTTGGGCCGGGCGAGGGTGAGCGCGCGGTCCAACGCGTGCAGGGCTTTGGTGCGCCGCAGCGACCGCAGCGCGACGGCCGTCTCGGCCAGGCAGGTGTCGACCGGCGTGGCCGGCAGCAGCACGGGCGCGGCCGCGGCGTCACGCAGGATGACCTCGGCCGGTTCCGGATCGCCGGCGGCGAGCAGGGCCCGGGCTTGCAGCAGCGCCAGTTCGGCGGTGCCGGGCAGCCGTTCGTGGGCCCACGCCAGGACTTCCGCCGCGTGCAGCGCTTCACCGGCGGCGAGGGCCGCGTGGTGTTCGGCGACCGCGCACACGCCGGTGATTTCGGGGGGCAGCTCGAGCGCGGCGAGCCGGTGCCGGGCCGCCCGCATCGCCTGCGAGCCCGCGACCCCGTCACCCTGGTCGACGCGCACCATGCCCTCGAGGAAACAGCGCAGCGGCCCGAGCACGGGCGCGGACCCGGGTGCTTCGGCCCGCGCGGCCTGGGCCAGTTCGCGGGCGGCGGCCACCGGTTCGGCGCGCATGAGGTCGTCGTAGGCCAGCATCAGGTGGCACTCGGCGACGCCCGGCGAGCGGCGCCAGCCGTGCCGGCGCGCGACGGCGAGCGCTCCGGTGCAGGCGCGCCGCATCGCGGCGTGGTCGCCGTTCACCGCGTTCGCGACGGCGAGGGCGAGCCTGCTGTGCAGGACGAGGTGGTCGAGGTGCTCGCCTTGGGCCAGGCGAAGCGCTTCCGCGGCCCGGGTCACGGTGTGGCGCCGGGCGCCGCGGTGCAGGCTTTGCCAGGCCAGGTCGAGCTTTTCCCACGCGTCGAGTTCGGGCGGGCGCGCCGCGGGTGCCGGGGCGGGCCCGGGTGGCCGCCGCCCGCTCACGACGGCGAGGTGGCGCACGGCCAGCGACCGCAGGTCCCCGTCGCCGCGGGGGTCGCCGAGATCGGCGGCGGCCGCGGCGAGTTCGCCGCGCTGGACGTGCTCCAGCGCCGAAGCCAGCCGCAGCCGCGGGCTCGCGGCCACGTCGCCGGGGCCGAGGTAGGTGAGGGCGGCGCGGACGGAATCGCCGTCGCCGGCCAGTGCCTGGCGGACGGCGTGGTCGCGGGCCATCGACAGGACGCGCTGGCGGTCGTGGCCGGCGACGGCGTGGGAGAGCGCGTCGCCGAAGCGGCCCTCGGCGGCGTACCAGCGCGCGGCGATGCCGTGCAGGCGCCGGACGCGCGCCGGGCACCGCCGGGCCAGCTCGGCCCGCAGGAACCCGCGCAGCAGTGGCGGGAGGCGGTAGGTGTCGGCGGGTGTGCGCACCACCAGGCCGGTCGCGCGGTCGAGCTCGTCCAGCGTCACGCCGGCGTCCGCGCGCCCGCACAGCCGGGTCGCGAGGGTGGCGCTCACCGCGTCGCAGACGCTGATGCACAGCAGCAGGTCCGAAGTGGTCTCCGGGAGCCGGGAAAGGACTTCGTCGGCGAAGAACCGCGCCACGGCCCGTTCGTCGCCGCCGACGGACGCGACGAGCCCCTCGGCGTCTTCGGCGTCGCGGACCGACACCGCGGCCCAGCCGAGCGCGGCGGCCCAGCCTGCCGTGCGGTCGGTGAGTTCCCGGACGCGTTCGTCGCTCACCACGGCCCCGGTGGCCTTCAGCAGGGCCGCCGTTTCCCGGGCGCCGAACCGGAGATCGGCCGCGCCCACCCGCGACAGCCTGCCTTCGACGTGCAGGCGGGCCAGCCGCAGCCGGGGCTCGACCCGGCCCGCGAGCACCAGGCGCAGCATGGGCGGCTGGTGGCGGGCCAGCGCCGCGAGGCCGTCGAGCGGCTCGGGGCGGGAGAGTTCCTGGAAGTCGTCCAGCACCAGGCGCACGGGTTCGCGCAGGGCGCCGAACGCCTCGACGAGGTCGGCGAGGAACTCGGTGCGCTGCCCCGGCGGCGGCGGGGCGAGGCGGTGCAGTGGACTGTCCGGCGGTACCGCGGGACAGTCGCGCAGCGCGCGCAGGACCGCCGCCCAGAGCCGGCTTTCGTCGTTGTCGTCGCGGTCGAGCGACACCCAGGCCACGGCCGGGCCGGCGACGGCCCAGCCGGCCAGCGCGGTGGTCTTGCCGGACCCGGCCGGGGCCCGGACCACGGTGACCGGCCGGGTCGTGGCCCGGTCGAACAGTTCGCCGAGCCGGGGCCGGGGGACGAAGATGCCCGGCACCCGCGGTACCGCCACCTTGGCGCCGGGGATCCGCCATGACCGCGACGTCGTTGGAGCAGGCAAAGTCAAACCTCTCGGGCTGTCGGAGGAGATCGGCCGGGCGGGGGGCACGACTGTACTGATCACCGTCGCGCCCCCCGCGCCGGTCACCAGATTTCGTAGGTCGCCTCGTCGCCGTGGACGATGACCGCCCAGATCACGAGGACGTCGAGGGCGATCACGACGACGCCCCAGACCGGGTAGGCGGACAGGAAGGCCAGCTGGGCCAGCGCGTTGAAGCCGGCGAGGGCGACGGTGACGACGCGCGCCCACTGCGCGCCGGTGAACAGCGCGATGCCGGTCAGCACCGCCAGGCTCCCGACGATCAGGTGGATCCAGCCCCAGCCGGCGAGGTCGAAGACGAGCAGGCCCGACGGGCCGAGCACGTAGTAGTCCCGGTCGACCAGGGCGACCAGGCCCTCCACCGCGGTGAACAGGCCGGCCAGCACCGTGATCGTTCCGGCGAACCAGATCCAGCCGACCCGCCGCGACCGGGCGACGGCCCGGTCCGGCGGGTACGGCGGTGTGCCTGCTCCGGGCGCACCGGCCCGGTGCTGCGTGTGTTCGCTCATGGTCCCTCTCTCCGTCGGTCTGGCTGCGGACCGGGGCGATCATGGTGGGTCCGCCACGTGCCCGGCCTCGCCCGCGCCAGGTGAGATCAGGGGCCCCGGCGGGCGGCTCACACGGCGTGGGCGATGCCCCGCGGCGGCCCCCGCGAGCACAGTTCGGTTCGGACCACCGATCCCGGACCGAGGAGGACAGCACCATGACTTCGCTGACCGTGTGGGCGTTCCCCACCACCGACGGCGCCGACAACGCGCTCGGGTTGCTGCAGCAGCTGCAGAAGCAGCAGCTGATCTCGATCAAGGACGCGGCCCGCGTGAGCTGGCCGGAGAACCGGAAGAAGCCGAAGACCGAGGAACTGGGTTCCCTGACCGGCGCCGGCGCGCTGGGCGGCGGGTTCTGGGGACTGCTGTTCGGGCTGATCTTCCTGGTGCCGCTGCTGGGCATGGCCGTCGGCGCGGCGATCGGCGCGCTGACCGGGTCGCTGGCGCACGTCGGTATCGACGAGCAGTTCATCGACACCGTCCGGGCGCAGGTCCGGCCCGGCACTTCGGCGTTGTTCGTGATGGCCGAGGACACCGTCGTCGACCGGGTGATCGAGCCGTTCAAGGAGACCGGCGCTTCCCTGCTGACCACCAACCTCTCCGCCGAGGAGGAGGCGCGGCTGCGCGAGGCCTTCGGCGAGACCCCGCAGCCGGTCCACCCGTGACCGGACGCCCCACGAGGACCCGCAGGAGCGCGCCCACCGGTTGCCGGGCACCCGAGGCCGGTGCCGGTCCCCGGGTGCCCGGCGGCAGGCGCACTCGCAGCGCGCCGGGAAGCAGCCCGAACCGCACCGGGGGCGCGCACCGCAGCGCTTCGCCGTCGACGGCGACGTCCACGGCCGCGTCCGGGGAGTCCACTTCGAACGACGGCACGGTCCAGGCGTGGTACCCGGGCAGGCGGGTCAGCGTGCCGGTGAGTTCGGCGGCGACCAGTTCCGGTACGTCCCGCGCGTGCTCGACGGCGATCGTGACGACGCCGAGCAGCCCGCGGTCGAGGCGTTCGCGGCGGCCGAAGCCGCTGAGCCGCTCGAGCCGGTACGGGCCGTTGGAGACGAGCACGGCGTCCACGCCCGGGCCGGGACGCCCGTCCGGACCGGGAAAGCGCAGTCTCGGGTGCCCGGCGCCGGGTCCGAAGAGGTCGGGCAGGCACCGGGCGATCGTGGCGATCTTCGCCTCGCGGTAGCCGGGGGCGCGCACGACGGTCGCGTACGCACCGAGCGACACGTTGTTGACGAATACCCGGTCGCCCACGGTTCCGAGGTCGATGCGCCGTTCGACGGCCTCGCCGAAGGCCTCGAGCGCGGCGGCGGGGTCGGTCCGGTCCAGCCCGAGGTCGCGCGCGAAGTGGTTGCGCGTGCCGGCCGGGACGCACACGAAGGGCAGGCCGTGGCGGCGGGCGACGTCGGCGACGACGGCCTGGGAGCCGTCGCCACCCGCCATGCCGAGGACGTCGGCACCGTCGGCCACGGCCTGTTCGGCCAGTTCGCGCAGATCGGTGCCGAGGTCCGCTTCGACCGGCCGGACGCCCAGCGCCCTGGCGCGCTCGCCGAGCCGCGACGCGGTCGCGATGCCGTTGCCGGACAACGGGTTGAGCAGCAGCACCCCGCACCGGGCCGGGGCGGCGCGGACCGTCCGCGGCGGCCGGGGCAGGTCCGGGCCGAGCGCGGCTCGAGCGGTCGCGAGCGACACCGCGGCCAGTCCGGCCGCCGTCGCGAGCAGGAGGTAGGGGTGCGGGCCCGGCAGCAGCACGAGCAGGACCGCGGCGGCGCCCCCGAGCGCCGCCGCGGCCACCCTCGCGAGGCCGCGGCGCACCAGCGCCGCCCAGCCCGCGCCGAGCACTCCCCCGAGCAGGAGCACCGCGACCACCAGCTGGACCGGATGGCGGAAGACGGCGCCGAGCACCACGGCCACCGCCGCGACCAGTGCCGAAAGGGAGATCCCCGCGCACAACCGCCGGGTGACCGAGGGCCGCCCGTCCGCTTCTTCCGCCATCACCGCACCTCCGCCGCAGACCTTCCCGGTCCGGCCGGACCCGGGTCGTCACCCGTGGCGGATGACCCGGGCTTCACCTCCGGCGGGCGACGCCCCCGGCGCGCCGGCGGCCGACGATCCGCCCATGCCGCACACCAAGATGGACACCCCACCCACCGGACCGGACATCGCGACGCGCGAAGACCGGATCGCCAGGGGCCGGGCCGCCCGCGCGGCCGTGCCGCGGGCGAGCCACGCCGCGTTCCCGGCGCCGGGAACCCGCGCCGATCCCCTGGCGTTGCTGGCCCGGCAGGACACCCGCCGGGTCCCGGAGCTGGTCCCGATCCGGTACGGGCGGATGGCGGCCTCGCCGCTGGCCTACTTCCGCGGGGCCGCGCTGCCGGCGGCCGCCGACCTCGCCGCGACCCCGCGCACGGGGTTCGCGGTCCAGGCCTGCGGCGACGCACACCTGGGCAACTTCGGGCTGTTCGCCTCCCCGGAACGCCGGCTCGTGTTCGACCTCGCCGACTTCGACGAAACCCTGCCCGCGCCGTGGGAGTGGGACGTCAAGCGGCTGGCCGCGAGCGTCGAGGTCGCCGGGCGGGAGAACGGGCACCCGCCCGGCCAGCGCCGTCGCGCGGTCCTGGCGGTGGTCGAGTCGTACCGGCAGGCGACGCACGACTTCGCCGATCGGTCGTCACTGGAGATCTTCGCGTCCAGCACCGACGCCGAGACCCTGCGCGCGCTGGCCGCCCACCGCCTCGGGCCGTCCGGGCGGCGCCGGCTGGACCGCGGCCTCACCCGGGCCCGCGGCCGCGACGACGCCTCCGCGCTGCGCCGGTTCACCGAGGTCCGTGACGGGCAGCTGCGCCTGGCGGCGCGTCCGCCGCTGGTCGTCCCGGTCAGCAGGCTCGCCGGCGACGGCGATCCCGCCACGCTCGAGGACCGCCTCGGCGACACGCTGTCGCGCTACAAGCGCACCTTGAGCCCCGAGCGGCGCGCGCTGCTGGACCGCTACCGGCTGGCCGACGTCGCCCGCAAGGTCGTCGGGATCGGCAGTGCGGGCACGCGGTGCTGGCTGGTGCTGCTCGTCGGCGAGGACGCCGGGGACCCGTTGTTCCTGCAACTGAAGGAAGCCGGCCCGTCGGTGCTGCAGGGCTACACCGGCACGGCGGTGCGCGGGCCGGCCGGGCGGCGCGTGGTCACCGGGCAGCGGCTGATGCAGGCCGTCGGCGACGCGTTCCTCGGGTGGGTCCGCACCACCGGCGTCGACGGGCGCGTCCGGGACTTCTACGTCCGGCGGCTGCGGGACGCCAAGAGCACGCCCGGCATCACCACGATGTCGCCGCCGGTGCTGCGGGCCTACGCCCGGCTGTGCGGGTGGACGCTGGCCCGGGCGCACGCCCGCACCGGCGATCCGCTCGCCGTCGCGGCCTACCTCGGATCGGGTTCGGGGTTCGCCGAGGCCGTGCGGGAGTTCTCGGTGGCCTGCGCCGACCAGAACGAGCGCGACCACGCCGTCCTGCGCGACGCGATCCGCGACGGCCGCGTCGCGGCGGCACCGGAACGGTGAGATCACCCCACGCGGGTGACGCGGGCCGGTCGCGGCCGTGGCGATCCTTGCCCATGGCCAAGACGGATGACCGGGTACCGGTTCCGGTCGACGCGGTGATCGCGCTGGCCGCCGGGGTCGTGTGCGGCGGGCTCCGGCTCGCCCGGCTCGCGGCCGCGGCGGCGCCGCGCCGGTGGCCCCGCCCGGTGCGGGACCTCGCCAGGGCCGGTGCCCGCTACCGGCGCCGGGTGGTGGCCGCGGCGGGCGGGGCCTTCCGCCGGTCCGCTCCGCCGCTCGTGGGCGTGGTGCTCGACGAGCTGGATCTGGCCGGGATCGTCCGGGGCGTCGTCTACGAGATCGACCTGCCGGAGATCATCCGTGTCTCGAGCGGGTCGCTGGCCGGGCAGGTGCTGCGCGAGACGCGGGTGCGGATCATGGCGGCCGACGACGCCGTCGGCCGCCGGCCGCGGAAATGACGGCCTGGTCGGCGGCGCTGCCCGCGGAGGTCCGGCGTTACCAGGGGCGCCGGGCCGGCCTGGTCAGCCGGGGCCTCGCGGCGGTGGTCGACGCCGGTGTGGTGGTGTTCGGCCTCGCCGTGGCCTTCGCGGCGTGGGTGGCGCTGCGGTTCGCCGCCACCCCGGCGGCGTTCGCGGTCGCGGTGCCGGCCCGGCCCGTCGCCGGCGCGGTCGCCGCGGTGTCCGCCACGGGCTACCTGGCGCTCTGCTGGACGGTCACCGGCCGCACGGCGGGCGGTCAGCTGCTCGGGCTGCGCGTGGTCGACGCCCGGGGGCGCCCGTTGCGCGCCGGCCGGGCCGTGGTGCGGGCGGGTTGCTGCGCGGTGTTCCCGCTGGGCCTGCTGTGGGTGCTCGCCGACCGGGAGCGGCGCTCGGTCCAGGACGTGCTCCTGCGGACGTCGGTCGTCTACGACTGGACGCCGCGGTCGCCGGACCCGTCCGCGAACCGGCGTCCGGACACCCCGGCCGGACCTCGCTCCGGTGCGTCGGCCGGCCGCACGGTCCTCGCCGCCACCCTGCTGACCGCGGCGCTGCTCGCCGGGTGCGCCGGCCGCCCGGAGACCTCGGCGGGCCAGGCTTCCCCCGTGCCGGTGCCGCCGGCCGCGGCCCTGGCCGTGCCCGGCTGCGACGAGCTGGCCTCGGCGGCGGCCGCGCTGGAGACCACGGCCCGCGGCACCGGCGGGCCGGATCGGGTCCGCGCGGCGGCCGCCGCGCTGGATGCCGTCGTCTCGCGCCGGCTCGCCGCGCCGCGGCCGCCCGCCGGGCTCACCGAGGTCGCCGGATCGCTGCGCCGGCTGGCGGCTCCCGCCGCGGACGTGCGGGCCGTGGCCGGGACGACCGTGGCGGCCTTCGCCGTCGCGATGCGCTCCTGCCGGTGAGGCTGGGTTTCGCATTCACGGAATTCGGTGGCCCGCTCGCGGCCGGAGTTCGTTGACCCGGTGCACGGAGTCCACACGCATCCCCAGCGCTTCGAGCCGCCGCACGATCCGCGGAATACTGCGCTGATCGGCCACCGTGCCGAACACGATCGTATCCGGCGGAACCGGTACGACGAGTATTCCGCCGAAATCGGCGACCGCGCGTCCCGCCTGTTCCGGAATGCGACCACTGCCCCGGAAGACGTAATTCGATCCGGCTTTCGGTCCACCGTGGAGGGTCATCGGCGCACCTTTCCGGCCGCGCGCCACGCCGCGGCGATCACCACCGCGTCGAGCAGCATCATCGCCGCCGACCACGAGTGCGTCGGCAGGAACAGCAGCCGCGCGACGAGGTCACCGGCGGCGCGGACGCCGAGCCGCACCGGTACCGCCGACGTCAGCGCGGCGAGCACGAGGACCAGCGCGAGCGCCACGGCCCCGGCGCTGACCCGGCCGGTCCGCAGCACGTCGAGCAGCACGAGCTCACCCGGCCCGACCCAGAAGACCTGTCCGGTGACGAATCCCCGCGCCGTCGGATTGCCGAGCGCGCGGCTTTTCCGGGAATCTCCACGTCCGTTCACGGGGCACACGATTCTGCGCGTATCGACCGATTTCCTCACCCGCACCGGGTGAGCCGGGTGAATTGCATGGCAAGATCCGCCGGGACGGTGTGAAACTGACCGAAAAACAAAGGAGGCCGTATGTCGAACCGCATCGCGAACGCGCCCCGAAGACGGGTGCCGCTGACCAAGGTGGCCATCCCGGCTCCGCCGGCGGACCTCGTTTCCCGGCCGCGGCTGCTCGCCCGCCTCGACCGGGCGGCGGAGGAGCCCGACGCGGCGGTGGTGTTCGTCGGTGCGCCGGCCGGCTTCGGCAAGACCGTGGTGCTCGCCGAATGGGCCCGCCGCCGCCGGGATTCGGTCGCGTGGGTGTCGGCCGACGCCGACGACAACGATGACCGGTTGTTCTGGTCCGCCGTGCTCGCCGCGCTCGGCGGGTGCCCGCGCGTTCCGCACGGCAGCCCGCTGCGCCGGCTCGCGGTACCCGAGGCCCCGGGCACCGACCTCGACTTCCTCACCCGGGTCGCCGACGCGCTGGACGGGCTGCCGTCCCCCGTCCTGCTCGTGCTCGACGGCACCCAGGAGATCACCGCCGACCGCACGTGGCAGGGACTGCGGGCGCTGGTCCGCCACCAGCCGGCGAACCTGCGCCTGGTCGTCGCGAGCCGGCGCGAGCCCGGCCTGCCGCTGGGGCGGGCCCGCCTCGCCGACCGGCTCGCCGAGGTCAGCGCGACCGAGCTGCGGTTCTCCGCCGACGAGGCGGCCACGCTCGCCGTGGGCATCCCCCCGGACCAGGTCGGCCTGCTCGTCGCCCGCACCGGGGGCTGGCCGGCCGGGCTGCGCCTGGCGGCGGCGTCCGCGGCCCGCCACGGCAGCCTCCGCGACTTCTTCGCCGGCCGCGACCGGGCGGTGCTGGACTACCTGACCGACGAGGTGCTCGCCCCGCTCACGCGGGCCCAGCGGGACCTGGTGCGGGCGACCAGCATCTGCGACGAGCTGCCGGCCGGGCTCGCGGCCGCGCTCACCGGCCGTCCGGAGGCGGAGGCGGTGCTGCGCGAGCTCGGCGAACCGGGCACCCAGGTCGTCGGTTCCCGCGGGACCCCGCCGCGGCACCGGCTGCCCCCGCTGCTGCGGACCTACCTGCGCGCGGAGCTCCTGCGCCGGGCACCGGAGGAGACCCGGGCCCTGCACGCGGCCGCCGCGCGCTGGTTCGCCGAGCACGACCGGCCCGCGCTCGCGCTGCTGCACAGCGTCCGGTCGGGCAGCACCACCCGCGTCGGCGAACTGCTGCGGCACCACGCGGTGCGGCTGTTCCTCGCCGGGGAGCACCAGGTGCTGCGGTCCGCGCTCGCGGTGCTGGAAGACCGGCGCGGCGCGGCGGATCCGCTGGCGGCCCTGATCTCGGCCGCGCTCTACCTCGAGGTGGGCGAGACGCCGGCCGCCGGCCTGCAGCTGGCCCGCGCGGATGCCGGGTGGCCGGACCGGCCGGCGGCGGAGCTGACCGCACTGCGGCAGCTGGTCTCCGCCCGGCTGGCCCAGCTCGACCGCGGCCCGGCCCAGGCGCTGCGCGCGGCCGAAAAGGTCGACGAGGACCAGGCCGCCGGCACCGATCTCGGCGGCCTGGCGACCCTGCACCGGGTGCTCGCGCTGCTCGCCCGCCACGAGTGCGGGCCGGCGCGGGAGGCGCTGGTCCGGGTGCTCGCCGCCGCGGAAGACCGTGACCAGGGCTTCGTGGTCACCCGGTGCCTGACCACGCTGGGCGGGCTGGCCTGCCACGACGGCGACTACCGCGTGATGGACACGCTGGCCCGCCGGGTGCTGGCCCGGCGCCCGGAGCAGGACGGGCCGCGCTCGCTCGAAGGCGCCCAGGCGTGCACGCTGCTGGCCTACGGCGCGCTCCTGCGCGGGGAGCCCGCGGAGTGCGTCGAGCAGGCCAAGCGGATCGGACGGCTGCTGGGCGACGCGCCGGCCCGGGCCGCTCGCACCCTGCGCCTGATCGCCGAGACCCTGCACGGCGCGGCGGAGTTCGAACTCGGCTCCTGGCACGCGGGGCTGCGCCGGATGCGCCGCGCCCGCGCGCACCTGGGCAGCGGGCGGGCCTGCCCGGCCGAGCACGCGGCGTTGTGCGCGGTGCTGGAGCACCGGGCCGCGCTGCGGCTCGGTGCGGCGGGACAGGCGCGGGAGACGGTGCGCTGGGCGCAGCCGATGCTCGCCGGCTCGGGTGAGCTGCTGCTGATGCGGGCCCGCACGCAGCTGCGGCTCGGCAGGCAGGGCGCGGCGAGTTCGGTGCTGCGGTCGCTGGTGGACGAGGAGGCGCCGATGCTGCTGCCGTGGGTGGCGATCGAGGCGTCGCTGGTCAGCGTGCAGGCCGCGCTCGCGGCCGGTGCGAAGGAGCGGGCGGCGCGGTTGCTGGACCAGGCGCTGCGGGTGGCCGAGCCCGCCGACGTCCGGTTCCCGTTCGTGTTCGCCCCGCCCGAGGTGGTCGGGTTCCTGACCGCCCGGCTCGGCGGGCTGGGCGCCGGCGAGCGGTTCGCCGGCCAGGTGCTCGCGCTGCGCCGCGGGCTGCACACACCGCCGCTGCCGGCGCCGCTGACCGACCGGGAACGCAGTGTGCTGCGGCTGTTGCCGACCCAGCGTTCGATCGACGAGATCGCGCAGGACCTGACGGTGTCACCGAACACCGTCAAGACCCACGTCCGCGGGATCTACGCGAAGCTCGACGTCCGCAGCCGTCGCGACGCCGTCGCGACGGCGCTGCGACGGGGCCTGCTCGACACCGAAGCCGGCGACTTCACCGGGTGACGCGGGCTCGCCTCACCCGGCGCGGGTGAGGCGAGCGGGGCGGGGATCCGGTCGAGTGAACGCGATCCCGATCCCCTGGTGTGAGGAGACGTCATGGCGTTGGCGAGCGCGGAATACCCGTTCCTCGATCTGATGTGGACGATGCTGGTGTTCTTCTGCTGGGTGGCCTGGTTCTGGCTGCTGTTCGTCGTCCTGGGCGACCTGTTCCGCCGGGACGACGTGTCCGGCTGGGCCAAGGCGGGCTGGACCGTGCTGGTGATCGTGCTGCCGTTCCTGGGCATCCTGCTGTACCTGATGACGCAGGGCAGGCACCTGAACGCGCGGCGGGTGGCCCGCGAACGCGACGCCCAGCGCCGGTTCGAGGACTACGTCCGCACGGTGTCCGCATCGGACTCCTCGGGCGCGGCGCAGATCGCCGAGGCCAAGCGGCTGCTGGACCAGGGTGTCATCGACGACGAGGAGTACCACGCCCTCAAGCGCCGGGCGCTGGCCCGGTGACGCGGCGGTTCCTCCACCTGGCCGTGCTGCGGCCCGCCCTCACGGTCACGGCGCTGATCTGCGTGTACGCCCTGCTGCCGGCCGACCCGGTGCTCGACGCCGGAACGATCGCCGTCTTCGGGTGCGGTCTGGTCGTGGTGGCGCTGCTGGTCGTGGGCGAGGTGCGGATGATCCTCCGCTCGCCCTACCCGGCTTGGCAGGGCGTGCAGGCTCTCGCGCTGATCGTTCCCTTGTTCCTGGTGCTGTTCGCCGACGTCTACTACGTCCTCGGCCACGAGCGGGCCGGCGCGTTCGACGTGGCGCTGAGCCGGACCGACGCGCTGTACTTCACGGTCACGGTGTTCGCGACCGTCGGCTTCGGCGACATCGTCCCGGTTTCGGCCGCCGCGCGGGTGCTGGTGACCGTGCAGATGGTCGCGGACCTGCTGGTGCTGGGTGTCGTGCTGCGGGTGATCGTGACCGCGGTGCGGCACCGGCGGTCAGTCCGGGGCGCCGGCCCGCGGGAGCAGCAGGGCGGCGACCAGCCCGGCGAGGGCGGCGGCCACCAGGGTGGCCAGGGCCAGCGCGAAGGAGGCACCACCCGGGCGCGTGCTCCCGGCCAGCACGGACCCGGCCAGCGCCGTGCCCACCGACGAGCCCAGGTTGGACGCGCTGCGCGAGACCCCCGAGATGTCGCCCTGGGCGGTGTCCGGGACGCGGGACTGGACCAGGTTCACCGACGCGGTCAGCATGATCCCCACGCCGGCGCCCAGCAGGAACAGGCCGGGCACGGTGCTCGCCGCGCCGGACTCGGCCCGCACCAGCAGCAGCACGAGGGCCAGTCCCGCGACCGTGAGGGCGAACCCGCCGCGGATCAGGCGGCGCGGTGAGTGGCGCCGGGCCATCCGCCCCGCGGCGGCGGAGGCGCCGAGGATGCCGATCGTGGCGGGCGTGAGGGCCAGGCCGGTCTCGATGGCGTCGTAGCCGCGCACCTGCTGCAGGAAGACGGCGATCACGAAGAAGGAGCCCTGCAGGACCAGCCACTGCACGTACTGGGTGAGCAGCCCCAGCCCGGTGACGCGGTCGCGCAGCAGTGACGACGGCACCAGCGGGGCCCGGCCGGCCCGTTCGCGGGCGCGGACGTGGGCGAAGAACCCGGTCAGGATGCCGCCGCCGAGGCCGGCCAGCACCCACAGCGGCGAAAGCCCGCCGGCGGGCAGCAGGACCACACCGGCGATCACGAAGTCCTCGCGCGCGACGAACCAGCCGTAGGTGCCCGCCTGCAGCACCCCCAGCACGACGAAGAACAGCCCGGTGGCGGACAGGACGGCGCCGGCGACGTCGAAGGGCCTGGTCTCCTGCCGGCGCGGCGGTTCGGTGATCCGCCGCGCCAGCAGCACGATCAGGCCGACCAGCAGCACCTGCAGCAGGAACGACGCCCGCCAGCCGAACCAGGTGGTCACCAGGCCGCCGACGAGCGGGCCGGCGGCGGCGCCGAGCGCGCCCGCGCCGCTGACGGCGCCGAAGCGCCGCGCGCGGGTCCGCAGGTCCGCGCTCGTCACCGTGACCAGGATGTAGATGGGCGGGATCAGCAACGCCGACCCGATGCCCTCCAGCACCGAGTACCCGGTGATCAGCAGGCCGAGCCCGGGCGCGACCGCCGCCAGCAGCGCGCCGGCGCCGTAGACGGTCAGCCCGGCGACGAAGCACCGCTTGCGCCCCAGGACGTCGGTCAGCTTGCTGCCGGGCACCATCAGCGCGGCCATGGTGAGGGTGAACAGCGTGATCGCGGTCTGGACGCCGTGCACGGTCGTGCCGAGGTCCGCGGCGATCGCGGTGACGGCCACGGTCATGGTCGTCGCGGCGAAGCTGGCGACGAACTGGGCGAGGGCCAGGGGCAGCACGGTCATCGGCGGGCCTTCCTCCTCGGGTGCCGCACACGGTGTCGGCCGCGCGGCGGGGCCACCTCACCCGGCGCGGATGAGGCAGCACCGGCGCGCGCGGACGACGGTGGCCGCGACCGGACCCCGTGCCGATGGAGGAGCCATGACCGAAACCGCGATCGCCGACCACGGGCTGATCGGCGACCTGCAGACCGCCGCGCTGGTGACCACCGACGGGTCGATCGACTGGTTCTGCAGCCCGCGTTTCGATTCGCCGTCGGTCTTCGGTGCGCTGCTGGACGACGAGCGCGGCGGCCGGTTCCGGATCCGGCCGGCGGGTCCGCACACGACCGTGCAGATGTACTACCCGGACACCGCGGTGCTGATCACGCGGTTCCGCGGCGCGGACGGCATCGGTGAGGTGGTCGACTTCATGCCCCCGTGCGACGAGGTGGCCACCACGACCCACCGGCTGGCCCGGCTGGTGCGCTGCGTCCGCGGCCGGATGACGTTCGAGGTGCTGGTCGCGCCGCGGTTCAACTACGGCCGCCGCCCGCACGAAGCGGTGCTGGCCGGGTACGGCGCGGTCTTCCTCGGCGAGGGGACGTCGCTGGCGCTGCACGCGGTCCGCGAACCCGGCGACGAGCGCCTCGCCCGCGCGCACATCGAGGGCGGCGACCTGCACCTGAGCCTCGAGCTCGCCGAGGGGCAGGTGCGGGGCGTGGTGCTGGAGACCGACGCCGCGAACCCGCCGCGCGAGATCCGGCTCGACGAGTTCACCGACCTGTTCGAGTCCACTGTGGACTGGTGGCGCGCGTGGCTGGCCCGCTCCACCTACCGCGGGCGGTGGCGGGAGGTCGTGGCGCGGTCGGCGATCACGCTCAAGCTGCTCACCTACGCCCCGACCGGCGCGATCGTCGCGGCGCCGACCCTGGGGCTGCCGGAGGAGCCGGGCGGGGAACGCAACTGGGACTACCGCTACGCCTGGGTGCGGGACGCGTCGTTTTCGGTGTCGGCGTTGCTGGGGCTCGGGTTCACCGAGGAGGCCGCCCGGTTCGGCGGGTGGCTGGGTGACCGGATCCGCGAGGGCGGCGGTGGTGAGAACGGCCCGTTGTCGGTGCTGTACCGGGTGGACGGGGCGACGGACCTGCGGGAGGAGAGCCTCGCGCACTGGTCGGGGCACCGCGGGGCGAGCCCGGTGCGGATCGGCAACGACGCGGCCGGGCAGTTGCAGCTCGACGTCTACGGCGAGGCCATGGACGCGGTGTACGTCGCCGACCAGGTCGGGTTCGGCCTGCCCCACCGCGGCTGGACGGCCGTCCGGTCCGTGCTCGACTGGCTCGGGGAGCACTGGGACCAGCCCGAGGAGGGCATCTGGGAGACCCGGGGCGGGCGCCGCTGCTTCACCTACGGCAGGCTGATGTGCTGGGTGGCGTTCGACCGCGGCATCCGGCTGGCCGGGCGGTACGGCCGTCCCGCGCCGGTGGAGGACTGGAGCTGGCAGCGCGACAGCATCTACGACCAGGTCCTCAACCGGGGCTGGCACCGGACGCGGCAGGCGTTCGTGCAGCACTACACGGCCGACGAGCTGGACGCGGCGCTGCTGCGGATGCCCCGCACGGGCTTCCTGCCGCCGCGCGATCCGCTGTGGCTCTCGACGCTCGAGGCGATCGGCCGGGACCTGGTCACCGACAGCCTGGTGCACCGGTACGACGCGGCGGCGTCCCCGGACGGGCTGGCGGGAACGGAAGGCACGTTCTCCTTGTGCAGCTTCGCCTACGTCGACGCGCTGGCCCGGGCGGGCCGGCTGGAGCAGGCGCGGGCGGCGTTCGAGAAGATGCTGACCTACGCCAACCACGTCGGCCTCTACGCCGAGGAGATCTCGCCGGCGGGCGAGCAGCTCGGGAACTTCCCGCAGGCGTTCACCCACCTCGCCCTCGTCGACGCGGCGGTCACTTTGGACGCCGCGCTGGGCTGAGCCGCGCCACGCAGCAGCTCCAGGACCGCGGCCGACTTCGGCCCGTCGAGGAAGCGCAGGCCCATGAAGTTGTCGCCGGCGGTGAAGCCGGGCAGGGCCCAGAGCTCTTCGTACGGCAGGTCGACGCGCCGGTAGTCGCGGAGGCTGTAGACGTTGCTGAACAAGCACTTCCCGGGATCGGGGCGCCACAGGCGGCGCGCGAAGTCCGGGTTGCGGAAGCCGTGGCCGACCTCCGCGGTGGCCTGGACGTGCTTGCCGCCGGTGAACAGCACGACGTCGCCGGTGGTCACGGTGTCCATCCGGCGGTCGTACTTGTCCTTGGCGCCCCAGAACCGGGCGCGGCCGTCCGGGTGCACCGCCGTCAGGCGGGCGAGGTCGGCGGGGTCGAGGAGGCCGGCGTAGTCGGGGAAGGCCACGGTCCGCTCGAGGGTCTCCGATCCGTAGCGGCGGGCGTCGGCGGTGCCGTAGGCGGGCTGGACGAAGACCTGGACCACGCCCCCACGGTAGTTCAGCCGCCGTGGGTGGTGTCGCTCTGGTAGTCGGTGTAGGTGTAGGGGTTGTCGAGGATCTTGGTCTCGGGGACGTCGGGGTTCATCCCCTTCAGCCAGGCCTCCTCCCCCAGCTGCCCGCGCAGGTACTCGACGGTCTCCTCGACGCGCCGCCGGACGGCGGGCAGGTCCACGCCGAGAAGCCGTCCGTCACGCTTGACCGCCCGGCCGTTCACCAGGACCGTGTGGACGTCGCCGCGCTGGGCCTGGAACGCCACGTGGCCGTAGGGGTTCAGCAGCGGGAACGACACCGGTGAGTGGTCGTTCTTGAGCAGCACCACGTCGGCCTTCTTGCCGACCTCGAGGCTGCCGATGTCCGTGCGCCCCAGCGCGGCCGCGCCGCCGCGGGTCGCCCATTCGACGACCTGCTCGGCGCGCAACGCGGCGTGCGTGACCGTTTCGCCCTTCGCGTGTGCCTCGAGGTGCTCGCGGGAGCGGTCCGCGCCCAGCGTCGTGCGCATCGCGGAGAACAGGTCGCCGCTCCACCAGACCGAGGTGTCCATCGACAGCGACACCGGGATCCCGTACTGCCGCAGCGCCCAGGTGGACGGGTAGCCCTGGCCCGCGCTCTGTTCGCTTTCGGTCGACACCGACGCCGACCCGCCGGTGGCCGCGATCCGGTGGTAGGAGTCGGCCGACAGCGACGCGCTGTGGACGTAGATCGTCTCCGGGGTCATGAACCCGTGGTCGTGCATCAGGCGGATGCCGTCGTCGCCGGTCGCGCCCCAGACGCCGGCGTGCGTGGTCACCGGCACGCCCAGTTCGCGCGCCACCTCGAACGCCGGCTTCTCGGGGAACGCCGGGTCGCCGGTGACGTCGAAGGCGAGCTGGAACCCGAGGTCGCCGCCGGTGCGGCGGGCGATGAAGTCGCGGAATTCCGGGGTGGCCGTCCAGTTCGCCGGGGCGTCCTGGATGTTGCCGTAGGCCAGCACGAACCGCCCCGGTACGGCTTCGAGCGCGTCGGCCGCCGCGTCGGCGTGCTGGGTGGTCCGCAGGCCGTGGGACCAGTCGACGGTGGTCGTGACGCCGGCTTCGAGCGCCTCCCACGCGCCGAGGAGGTTGCCCGCGTAGATGTCTTCGGGGCGGAACACCTTGCCCCATTCGAGGTAGTACCAGACGAAGTACTGGGTCAGTGTCCAGTCGGCGCCGTAGCCGCGCATCGCCGTCTGCCACAGGTGGCGGTGGGTGTCGATCATCCCGGGCAGGACGATGCCGCCGGTCGCGTCGATCTCCTCGGTGCCCGCCGGGACTTCGAGTGCCGCGCCGATCGCGGTGATCCGGTCGCCTTCGACCAGGACGTCTTCGCCGGGCAGGACCCGGTGGGCGTCGTCGAGGGTCAGCACCGTGCCACCCCGCAGGACGATCGATCCAGACATGGCTGCCTCCGGTTGCGTACACTCGTCCGCTCTACGGACACTGAAGGGGTGACGTCACCTTTGCCCAGTGCCGGGCCGGTGTCAATCCCCGCCGCTACGCTGCGGGCAGGACTGGGAGAGGGAGGTCGTGCATGCCACGCGAGGGAACGGGTCCCGACTTCATCGAAGCGCTGGCGCGCGGGCTCGAGGTGATCACGGCGTTCGGGCCGCACCGGCCGGAGATGACGCTGGCCGAGGTGGCGACCGCCGCCGGCCTGGCCCGCCCGACCGCGCGCCGGATCCTGCTCACCCTCGAGGAGCTCGGGTACGTCCGCGCGGGCGGGCGGGGGTACGCGCTGACCCCGCGCGTGCTCGACCTCGGTGTCGCCTACGTGCGGTCGATGGGGCTGTGGGACGTCGCCCGGCCGCACCTGGAGCGCCTGGTCGAGCGCACGAACGAGTCGTGCTCGATCGCCCAGCTCGACGGCTCCGACATCGTCTACGTCGCCCGGGTCGCGGTGCCGAAGATCGTCGCGCTGACCGTCCAGATCGGCACCCGCTTCCCGGCCCTGCCGACGTCGCTGGGCAAGGTCCAGCTCGCCGCGCTGGCCCCGGACGAGCTGGAGGCGGTGCTGGCCCAGCCGACCCGCTCGGGGCTCGTCGCGCGCTGGCAGCCCGGCCGCGCCGAGCGCGACGCCGAGCTGCGCGAGGTCCGTGCCCGCGGCTGGGCCCTCACCGACGAGCAGCTCGCGCTCGGCATCCGGTCGGTGGCCGCGCCGCTGCGCGACGGCAGCGGCCGGGTGATCGCCGGGGTCAACGTCAACTGCCACGCCGCCGAGACGCCGGTGGAGCGGCTGCTGGAGCACCACCTGCCGCTGCTGCTGCAGACCGCCGGGGAGATCAGCGCCGACTTCGCACGCCTGGACGACGTCCCGCACGTCACGGTGCCCGCGGTGTCTTGACCACCGAAGCCCGCGAGGGCAAACTGCGGACAGACGTCCGTTGTACGGACAGGAAGCGAGGAACCGGGTGGACACCAGTGCGGCCGGCCCGCTGACCGGGCTCCTGGTCGCGGACTTCTCCCGGGTGCTCGCCGGCCCCTACGCCACGATGCTGCTGGCGGACATGGGTGCCGAGGTCGTCAAGGTCGAGGGGCCGCAGGGCGACGAGACGCGCACGTGGATGCCGCCGGTGCGCGGCGACGTCTCGACCTACTACCTCGGCGTGAACCGCGGGAAGCGGTCGATCGCGCTGGACCTGCGCGAGGAAGCCGACGCGGCCGTCGCCCGGGAGCTGGCGGCGCGGGCGGACGTGGTGATCGAGAACTTCAAGCCCGGCGGCCTGGCCAAGTACGGCCTGGCCTTCGCTGACGTCCGGGCCGCGAACCCCGGCGTCGTCTACGCGTCCATCAGCGGCTTCGGCTCGGGCGAAGGACGGCACGTGCCCGGCTACGACCTGATGGTGCAGGCGATCTCGGGACTGATGAGCCTGACCGGCGACCCGGACGGCCCGCCGTACCGGGCGGGGATCTCGGTGTTCGACGTGATGGCGGGCAACCACGCGGTGATCGGCATCCTCGCCGCGCTGCGCCACCGCGACGCGACCGGCGAGGGCCAGCACGTCGAGGTGAACCTGCTGTCCTCGGCGCTGACCGGGCTGGTCAACCACAGCTCGGCCTACGCCGCGGGCGGGGTGGTCCCCTACCGGATGGGCAACGCCCACCCGAGCGTCTTCCCCTACGAGCCGTTGCCGACCGCGGACGCCGACCTGATCGTCGCCGCGGCCAACGACGGGCAGTTCCGGCGGCTGTGCGAAGTCCTCGGCCTGCCGGACGTTCCCGACGACCCGCGGTTCGCCCGCAACGCCGACCGGACGAAGAACCGCGAGGAGCTGCGGCCGGTCCTGGTCGAGCGGCTCAAGGAACGCGGCGCGGTCGAGTGGTTCGACGCGCTGACGAAGGTCGGTGTCCCGTGTGGACCGATCAACACCATCGACGGCGGGTTCGCGATGGCCGAACGCTTCGGCCTCGACCCGATCGTCGAGGTCGGCGAAGGCGAGCGCGCCGTGCCCACGACCCGGCACCCGATCCGGTTCTCCGCGACCCCGGCCGCCTACCGGCTGCCGCCGCCGGAGCTCGACGAACACGGCGCCGAGCTGCGCGCCTGGCTCACGGAGACCCCGCATGACTGACCGCGTCTACGAGACCGCGCTGGGATCGTCCACGAAGGACAAGATCACCCTCCTCGGCCAGGACCTCGCCGAGGACGTCATGGGCAAGGTCGGGTTCGGCGAGCTGGCGTTCTGGCTGGCGACGCAACGACGTCCGTCCCCAGGGGAGACGCGGGTCTTCGAAGCGGTGCTCGCGGCGCTGGCCGACCACGGCTTCACGCCGACCGCGATCGTCACGCGGCTGACCTACCTGTCCGCGCCCGACTCGGTGCAGGGCGCGCTGGCCGCCGGGCTGCTCGGCGGCGGGTCGCGCTTCCTCGGCGTCACCGAGGACTGCGGCCGGTTCCTGCACGACGTCCTCGCCACCGCCGGAACCCCCACCGACGACGCGGGCTGGGACGCCCTCGCCCTCGAGACCGTCGAAAAGTCCCGTGCGGAGAAGAAGTTCGTGCCCGGGCTCGGGCACCACGTCCACAAGGACGGCGACCCCCGCACCCGCCGGCTGTTCGAGATCGCCGACGAAGAAGGCCTGCGCGGCCCGCACCTGCAGCTGTTCGCCGCCATCGGCCGCGTCCACCCGCAGGTGCTCGGGAAGACGTTGCCGCTCAACGGCGCCGGCGTCTGCGGCGCCGCGCTGGCCGACCTCAGCCTGCCCTTGGAGCTGCTGCGCGGGTTCGCGCTGCTGGCCCGGACCGCCGGGCTCGTCGGGCAGCTGGCCGAAGAGCTGCGCCACCCGGTCGCCAACGACGTCTTCCTGTCGGTCGACCTGAACAACCGGCCGGTCCCGCCGGACCCGCAACGCTGAGAGGAACGCCGATGCAGCTCGTCACCGAGGACAACATCACCGAGCTCGCCGCGCAGCGGTGGTCGAGCGCGCATGACCCGCGCACGGCGCAGGTCATGGCCGCCCTCGTCCGGCACCTGCACGCCTTCGCCCGCGAGGTCCGGCTGACCGAGCCGGAGTGGATGGCCGCGATGCGGTGGCTGACCAAGACCGGGCAGATCAGCGACGACAAGCGCGAAGAGTTCATCCTCGCCTCCGACGTGCTCGGCCTGAGCATGCTGGTGGTGCAGATGAACCACGCCTTCGACGCCAAGGCGACCCCGGCCACGGTGCTCGGCCCGTTCCACATCGACGGCTCGCCGGAGAAGGACTTCGGCGGCGACATGTCCGACGGCCTGCCCGGCACGCCGCTCTACATCACCGGAACCGTCCGCGGCCTCGACGGCTCCCCGGTCGCCGGCGCGATCCTCGACGTCTGGCAGGCCGACGAGGAAGGCGCCTACGAGTCGCAGATCCCCGGCATCGACGAGGCCCGGCTGCGCGCCAAGTACACCACCCGCCCCGACGGTTCCTACTGCCTGCGCACGATCGCGCCGAAGGGCTACTCGATCCCGATGGACGGCCCGGTCGGCGCACTCATCGGCGGCACCGACATCAGCCACTTCCGGCCCGCCCACGTGCACTTCCTGATCAACGCCGCCGGCTACGAGCCGCTGATCACCCACCTGTTCCAGGAGGGCGCGCAATACCTAGACAGCGACGTCGTGTTCGGCACCAAGCAGGAACTGGTCGTGGCGTTCGAACCCCGCGACGCGGGCCCGACGCCCGACGGCGGCGAGTCGGCCGGGCCGTGGCTGGAAGCCCGGTACGACTTCGTCCTGCAGCCCGTCTGACGGCCGTGCGCGCGGCGGAGATCCGGGCGGCGGGCGCTCCCCCGGTGGTGACCGAGCGGACGGCCCCCGAACCCGGGCCGGGCGAGGTCGCGGTGAGCGTCACCGCGGCGCCGGTCAGCCCGCTGGACCTGTTGTGCGCGTCCGGCACGTCCTACTTCGGGCTGCCGGAGCTGCCGTACGTGCCCGGCGTGCAGGGAGTCGGCGTGCTCACCCGGCCGACACCGACCGAGCCGGCCGGGACGCCGGTGTGGTTCGCCACGACCGCCGGGATGCGGCCCGGCGACGGCAGCATGGCCGAGCACGCTGTCGTCGCGCCCGCCGACCTGGTGGTCCTGCCGCGCGCGGCGGACCACGCGCTGGTCGCCGCACTCGGGCTGTCGGCGGTCGCGGCGTGGATGTGCTTGACGTGGAGAGGAAATCTCGTCCCGGGCGAGACCGTGCTGGTGCTCGGCGCCGGCGGGGTGGTCGGCCAGTCGGCCGTGCAGCTGGCGCGTGTGGCCGGGGCCGGGCACGTCGTCGCGTGCGCGCGGTCGGACGCCGCGCTGGAGCGGGCCCGGCGGCTCGGCGCGGACACTGTCGTGCGGCTGACCGGTTCACCGGCCGAGCGGCTCGGCGACGTCCCGGTCGACCTGGTCATCGATCCGGTGGGCGGGCTCCCGGCCGCGGCGGCGCTGCGCACGCTGCGCCCGGGCGGGCGGCTGGTGAACCTCGGCGGCGCGGCCGGTGACGAGTTCCCGGTGTCCTCGGCGGTGTTGCGCAGCCGGTCGCTGCACATCCACGGCTACACGAACAACGAGCTCGACACCGACCGGCGCCGCGAAGCGCTGCTGACGGTGGTGAAACACGCGATCGCCGGCGAGCTGACCGTCGACCACGAACGCGTCCCGCTCGCCGATGCCGGTGCCGCGTGGACCCGCCCGGGCCGGATCGTGCTGGTGCCCTAGCGGGCGTAACCGTTGGCGACCAGCCGCTTGCCGATCAGCTCGAAGACCGCCGGGTCCTCCGGCGCGACCGTGGCCAGCCCGTCGACGTACCGGTTGAACATGCAGAACGCCGCCGCGATCAGGACCGTGTCGTGCAGCTCGGTGTCGGTCGCGCCTTCCGCGCGGGCGGCGGCGACCAGGTCTTCGGTGACCGCGCGGCCCGTCTCGCGCACGGCGAGCGCGATCCGCAGCAGGGCCTTGAGCTTGGCCGATACCGGAGCGTCGTCGATCCCGGCGCAGGTGGCGTCGACGACGGCCCGGCCGCCGTCGATGGTCTGGGCCGCGACCGCGGCGTGGCTGCCGGTGCAGAACCGGCACTCGTTGCCCTGGGACACGATGGTCGCGATCAGCTCGCGTTCCCCGACGGTGAGGGTGCTGGGGCCGCGCAGCAGGACCTCGCCCAGCGCACCCAGCGGCACCGCGGTCTCCGGCCGGTAGGCGAAGAGCGCCGAGATCCCCGGCAGCTGCGGGTCGAGCGGGATGTGCGGCATCGGGGTCCTCCTCGCGGGGCGAACGATCTCCCCGTGAGTCTTTCGGCCGAGGGCGGCCCGGCCAACCTCCACTTTGCTCAACCGGGCCGCCGCCGAAAGGATCAGCCGATGGTGAAGTCGTCGGCGTAGAGGGCACTTTGGCCGTACCAGCCGTGGACGTACACCGTCACCGCGCCGGACACGCCGGTGGTGAACGGCACCGACAGCTGGGTCCAGCCGGTGCTCGAGGTCCACGTCGAGGCGGTCGCGCCGCCGCGGACGCCGACGTAGGCGTAGCTGCCCTGCACCCAGGCCTTGAGCGTGTAGGCGTGGTTCGGGGCGAGCGTCACGTTCTGCGCCGCCTCGCCGGTGGCCGAGGCCGTGGGCACCACCTGCAGCGCGTGGGTCCCGGAGTGGGCCGGGGACGCCACGACCGCGTCACCCGCGGCGCTCCACGGGCTCAGCGCGCCGGTCTCGAACCCGCCGTTGACGACGCCGCCCGCGGGCGGCGTGCCCTTCACGGTGAGGGTGAACGTGGTGCTGTGGCTCGCCGACGGCGAGGTGCCGGTGACGGTCAGCGGGTAGACCCCGGGCACCGCCGCGGAGGTGGTGCTCACCGACAGCGTCGCGCTGCCGCCCGCGGTCACCGAGCCCGGGTTGACCGTCGCGGTGACGCCGGCCGGTGCGCCGGTGACCGAGAGCGTCACCTGCTGGGCGGAGCCGGAGGTGACGGCCGTGGCGACGGTCGCGGTGGCCGAACCACCCGGGTCGACCGAGGCCGGGTTCGCGGTGAGGGAGAAGTCGTTGCCCGGCACGGTGGTGCCGCCGGTGAACGGCTCGAAGGCGTGGCTGAAGAACCACGTGTCCTGCGCGATGCCGGAGCAGTTGTCCGCGGCCGCGCCGCCGGGGCAGCTGCCGTTGTCGCGCTGCAGCGCCCAGAACGACAGCTCGTTGATGCCCTTGGACACGGCCCAGTTGTAGACGGTCGAGGCGTCGGCGGTGGTGAACGTCTCGGCCGGGCCGAAGTCGTCGACGCCGATCATCTCGGTGATGCCGACCATCGCCCACAGCTGCGCCTGCGTCTTGCCCGGGTACAGCGTGCCGAGCTGGCTCACCAGGCCGGTGGCCGCGGTCTGGGTGTCGGTGGCCATCTCGTGGGCGGCGTTGTCGTAGTAGTCGAAGGTCATCAGGTTGACCACGTCGACGCGGGTGCCGTTGGAGACGGCGTTGCGCAGCACGGCCAGGCCGCTGTCGGCGAGGCCGCGGGTGGTGGTGGGCAGGGTGTAGGAGATCTGCAGCGACCGCCCGGACGCCGCGGCCCAGTCCTGGACCTTCTTGATGGCCTTGTTGCGGCGGTCGATCCCGGCGGAGCTGGTGAGCGAGTTGTCCTCGATGTCCATGTCGAGGCGGGGCACGTCGTAGGTGGTGATCACCGACTCGTACGCGGCCGCGATGGCGTCCACGTTCGTGCAGCTGTCGGCGATTTCGGTGCCGGTGTTGTCGGCGGTGTAGCCGCCGAAGGACGGGATGGCGTCGCCGCCGCGGGAGCGGATCGTGCTGATGTCGGAGCCGAAGACGCCGGTGGAGATGGGCATCCCGGTGTCGCCGTTCCAGTACACGGTGCAGGACCCCTTGGTGGCGGCCTGGATGAACGCCATCGTCAGGTGCTTGGCCCCGGACTGCTGCGCCAGCGCCGCGGGGCTTTCGCCCGTCCAGGCTTCGAAGTAGGGCGCGAACACGTGCGCGGGCAGCGGCGTGGCGGCCTGGGCGGTGCCGGCGGCGGCGACCAGCGAGCCGGCCGATATCGCTGTCAGGGCAAGGAAAACGGACATTCGGGAGAAAGGTCTGCGTCGACGCATCTGCGCTCCAGTGCCGGCGGGGAGCCGTGCCGCGGCGTAACACGGCGAGAACGCCTTCAGGATTGGATCAGACCAATATCGGCGTCAAGGTCTAGACCACTAAACCGGCCGGATGGCCGCACGCGTTGCTCGCCGCGCATTCCGTGGCCGTTAACGGCCAGTGAGCAACGATCGGATACAAAAACGTGCCAAATCCTGCGATCTGCCGGTAGCGTGCGCGTCCATGCGGGTGAACTGGGGGACGATTGGACAGCGCAGAGTGACCAAGCCGTGGCGGGCCGCGCCGAAAGCCGCCCTCTCCAGCCCGCTCACCCTCATCGTGGCCGCGGTGACCGCGCTGCTCGCCTGCTTCCTCGGCACCGCCGCGGTCCTGCAGGCCTCCGCCGCCGGCGGCGCGGCCGTCGCCTACCAGACCGGCATCACCTGCCCCGACAGCTACGGCCCGGTCTTCGGCAAGGGCAACATCCCCGTCCAGGACATCCCCGCCCTGACCACCGCCGTCCAGCGCCACGCCCCCGCGCACGGCTTCGGCGCCCCCGTCGTCGGCGAGTACACGAACGTGCTTCCCGGCACGCAGTTCAACGGCGACCCGCACTACAAGGTCCGCCTCGCCTACCGCGACCAGGCCGGCCTCGACAACCTCACGCTGCAGCAGGGCACCCGCGCGCCCGGGCTGTGGCTGGGCAACGTCGTGGCCGACGCCGAACACATCGGCGTCGGCGCGAAACCCAGCATCCAGGGCATCGCGCTCCCCCCGGTCACCGGCATCTACCGCGACCTGCTCGACCCGCCACCGCGGTGGTGGTGCTCCCAGCAGTCCGGCGCCGTCGTCGACCGCCTCGCCAACGACCCCATCGACTCCATCGTCTTCGCCACCGACCGCAAGACCTTCGACACCGCGGTCGCGGCGATCGGTCTGCCGAAGGTGCAGTACTTCCACATCTCCTTCTACGAACCGCCCCCGGCCACCCTCAGCGCGGCCGAAGACCTCCTGCAGCGCTCCCGCGACCTCGTCGCCGACGTCCGCGCCGACCTCACCGCCCAAGGCCTCGGCGACCTCGTCGCCGCCGACGTCCCCACCTTCGACCGCTCGGTGCAGATCGCCCGCCAGGCCCAGGACAACGTGTTCGTCTCGATCCTGCCGCTCGCCCTGATCAGCGTCCTCGTCGGCTGCGCCGGCCTCGGCACCGTCGCCCTGCAGTGGTACCAGCGCCGGCACGCGCAGCTGCGCCTGCTCTCGGCCCGCGGCAGCGGCCCCGGCGCCCTCGGCGGCCTCGCCGTCGCCGAACTCGGCCTGCCGATCCTCCTCGGCGGCGCAACCGGCGCCCTCGCCGCCCGCCTGCTGCTCGGCGTCTACGGCCCGCCCGGCGCCCCCGACCCCGGCGCCGAACTCCGCGCCGGCCTCGTCGCCGCCGGCGTGCTGGCGGTGTCGTTCGTGCTGCTGGCCCTGGTCGTCGCCGTCCGGGCGCACCGCGAGTTCGAACTCGGCCGCGTCCGCCGCGCCGGCAACCGGATGCGGCTGCTGGGCTACTTCCCCTGGGAACTCGCCACCGCCGGGATGGCGTGGCTCGGCTGGACCCGCCTCGCCCACTACAGCACCGGCTCACGCCTCGGAAATCCATTACCCCAAGTGGACCCGCTGGCCCTGACCTACCCGGTGTTCGTCGTCCTGACCGTCGGGCTGCTCACCGCCCGGCTGGCGTGGCTGGCCCTGCACGCCTCCCACCGCGCCCGCCTCTGGTCCCGCCCCGCACTCCAACTGGCCATCCGCCGCCTCGCCGGCGCCCGCGCCCCGGTCACCGGCGTGCTCGTCATCGGCACCCTCGCCATCGGCACCCTGGCCACCGGCATCGGCATCGCCAACGGCCAGGAACAGGCCCTCGACACCAAGTCCGCGATCTTCGTCGGCAGCAACGCCCGCCTCGACACCGACAGCCCGATCGGCATGGGCACCGTCAAGATGCCCGCCCCCCTCGCCGGAACCAGCACCGTCGTCGGCGAGCTGACCGGCACCGGCAGCGTCGTGCTCGTCGTCGACCCCGAAACCTTCACCCGCGGCGCCGCCACCGCCGACGTCCCCGCCGACGACCTCGCCGGGCTCCTGCGCACGATCGCCCGGCCCGACCCGCGCGGCACCCCCGTGCTCCGCGTCGGCCACACCGCCAAGCAGACCGCGCAGCTGCCCGGCGGCCTGCGCGACGCCGTCACCGTCGCCGACCTGCCGGTCTTCCCCATGATCGGCACCTCCCCCGGCTACGTCGTCTCCCGCACCGCCCTCGACCACGACCAGCTCGACGGCGTCCCCAAGTGGAGCGTGCTGACCACCACCCCGATGGCCGACGCCACCGCCGCCCTGCGCGCCGCCGGCGTCTTCATCCCCAACCGGATCAGCCGCGAAACCGCACTCGACAGCCTGCCGTTCTTCGTCGTGTCCTGGACGTTCTCTTTCGTCGCCCTCCTCGGCGCCGTCCTCGGGGTCGTGGCCGTCCTCGCCCTGCTCGTCGCCGTCGAAGTCCGCCGACGGCAGAACGCCCTCGCCGGAGCGCTCGTCCTGCGCATGGGCCTGCGCCCCCGCGCCCTGCTCGCCAGCCACCTCATGGAACTCGGCGCCCTCAGCGGCCTCGCGATCGTCGTCGGCGTGGTCTGCGGAGTCTCCGTCGCGGGCCTGTCGGTGCCCCGGTTCGACCCCGCGACCTTCCTCGCCCCTCGCTCGGAACTGCCCGACCCCCTGCCCTTCGTCCTCACCGTCCTGCTCGTCGGCGTCCTCGTCGTGGGCCTCGCCGGCTGGATCGCGGTGCGCTCGGTGCGCACCGCCCGGACCGCGGAGCTGATCCGTGCCTGACAAACCGATCTTCACCCTCCGCGGCATCGGCGTCGACTACGCCACCCCGGCCGGCGTCGTCACCGGCGTCGACGACGTCAGCTTCGACGTCCCCGCCCGCGGCATGACCGTCTTCGCCGGCCCCTCCGGCTCCGGCAAGTCCACGCTGCTGCGCGTGCTCGGCCTGTTCGAACAGCCCGCCCGCGGCACCCTCACCTTCCAAGGCGCCGACGTCCACCGCCTCAAGCACCGCGAACGACGCACCCTCCGCCGCCATCACCTCGGCCTGGTGTTCCAGAACCCGGCCGACAACCTGCTCGGCTACCTCTCGGTCGCCGACAACCTGCGCGCCGCGGCCGAAGCCGCCGGCACCGACTGCCGCCCCGACGACATCCTCGGCCAGCTCGGCCTGCACGGCACCGGCGACTGGAAGATCACCGCCCTGTCGGGCGGGCAACAGCAACGGCTCGCGTTCGGCTGCGTCCTCGCCGCCCGCTCGACGGTCATCCTCGCCGACGAACCCACCTCCCAGCTCGACGAAGCCTCCGCCGACCTCGTCCTCGACACCCTCCAATACCTGGTGGACCAGGACTTCGCCGTCCTGGTCGCCTCCCACGACGACCGCCTCATCGACCTCGGCGCCCGCGTCGCCCGGCTCCACAAGGGCACCCTCGAACGCGTCGAAGAACGGGAGCCCCTGCCGTGACCCTCGTGGAAGCCGTCGGCCTCCGCCGCAGCTTCGCCCACCCCAGCGGCGACATCGAAGTGCTGCGCGGCCTCGAACTGCGCGTCGGCGCCGGCGAACTCGTCACCGTCTCCGGCCGCTCCGGCTCCGGGAAAAGCGCCCTGCTGGCCCTGCTCTGCGGGTTCGACTCCCCCGACTCCGGCTGCGTCCTGCTCGACGGCGTCCCCATCAGCGGCGCCCCACCGTGGCACACCTGCGCCGTCCTGCCCCAGGCACTCGGCCTGGCCACCGAGCTCACCGTCGCCGAAAACGTCGCCCTGCCGCTGCGGCTGCGCTCCGACGTCCCCCGCCCCACCGCCGCGGCGATCCACGACCGCGTCACCGAACTGCTCGACGAACTCGGCATCGGCGACCTCGGCGACCGCTACCCCCTGGAAGTCTCCTTCGGCCAGCAGCAACGCGTCGCCCTCGCCCGAGCCGTCGCCGGCCGCCCCCGCGTCCTGCTCACCGACGAACCGACCGCCCACCTCGACGCGGGCAGCACCCCCCGGGTGCTGCGGCTGCTGCGCCGCTGCGCCGAAGAAGGAGCCGCGGTGATCGTCGCGACCCACGACGACGAGGTCCACCGCATCGCCGACCGCCGCGTCCGCCTCCTCGACGGCGTCCTCACCGCTCTGCTCGACTGACCGCCCCAACCGATCAGGAATCGAGAAGCGCTGGTCACCGGCCCGGCTATAGCGTTGGCGCCGTACCACAGACCACGACTTCAGGAGCACCACGATGAGCACCCAGGGGATCAAGACCGTCCTGCACCCCGTCACCGACCTGGCCGCCGCCAAGGCCGTCTACACCGCCCTGCTCGGCACCGAACCCCAGGCCGACGCGCCCTACTACGTCGGCTACGACGCCGAAGGCCAGCACATCGGCCTGGTCCCCAACGGCGACCGGCAGGGCATGACCGGCCCCGTGACCTACTGGCACGTCGACGACATCGCGGCCAAGCTGGCCGAAGTGACGGCCGCGGGCGCCAAGGTCAAGGACGAGCCGAAAGACGTCGGCAACGGCCGCCTGGTCGCGACCTTCACCGACACCGACGGCAACGTCCTCGGCCTCCTGCAGGACGCCTAGTCCAGCGCGGTCGCCCGGCTGACCTCCTCCCAGGCGGCCAGATCCGCCGCGAGCGCCCGGTGCTGGGCGCGGATCGCCTCGACCGCGTCCGCGCCCAACGCCAGGTGCAGCGGCGCATCCGGACTGCCCACCGCGCGCACGATCGCCGCGGCCGCCTTCGCCGGGTCGCCCGGCTGCGTGCCGTCCATGTTCTCCACCGCCTCCCGCGTCCCCGACGTCGACACCGCGTAGGCGTCGATCGTCCGCGAACGGTGCATCCGGCCGCCGCCGAACTCCGTCCGGAACGCGCCGGGCTCCACGATCAGCACCCGCACCCCAAACGGCGCCACCTCCGCCGCCAGCGCCTCCGAAATCCCTTCCAGCGCGTACTTCGCCGCGCTGTAGGCCCCGAAACCCGGCATCGACAGCTGCCCGCCCATCGAACTGATCTGCACCACCGTCCCGCTGCCCTGCGCCCGCAGGTGCGGCAGCACCGCCTTCGTCACCGCGACCGCGCCGAAGAACATCACCTCCAGCAACGCCCGCAGCTCCTCCAAAGTCAGCTCCTCCACGGCGCCGACCGAACCGTTGCCCGCGTTGTTCACCACGACGTCGATCCGCCCGAACTCCTCGAGCGCCGTCTTCACCGCCGCCTCGACCTGCCCGGCGTCGGTCACGTCCAGCGCCGCCGTCCGCACCCGGTCACCACCCCGCTCCCGCAACCCCTCCAAGGTCTCGGGCCGCCGCGCCGTCGCCAGCACCCGGTCCCCCGCCGCCAGCGCGGCCAGCGCGATCTCCCGGCCGAACCCGGCCGAGCACCCGGTGATCAGCCACAAGCGGCCGTCGGTGTTCGTCATCTTCGCGTTCCTCCCAGTGGATTCCTGCCTCCATCCTGAAGTCGATCACCACCGCGCCGCCAACACGGATCCCCTGCCACGGCTACAGTCGGAGCCTGTGACCCCCGAGCTCCGGCACCTGCGCTACTTCGTCGCCGTCGCCGACGAAACCAGCTTCACCCGCGCCGCCGCCGGCCTCCACATCGCCCAGCAGTCGCTGTCCCAGCAGATCACCGTCCTCGAACGCCGCCTCGGCGCCCGCCTCTTCGACCGCGACCCCCGCGGCACCCGCCTCACCGCCGTCGGAAAGCTCTTCCTCCCCGAAGCACGCGCGGTCCTCGCCCGCGCCGACGAAGCGGTCGCCACCCTCGGCCGCGCGCTGCGCGGCGAAATCGGCAGCATCCGGCTCGCCTTCCTCACCACCACCGCCAACTACCTGCTGCCCCCGATCCTGCGCGCGGTCCGCGAGCGCTACCCCGACCTGACGGTGACGACCGCCGAAGCGCCGATCGCCGAACTCGTCGACGGCCTGCGCGAACGCCGCTTCGACCTCGCCTTCACCCGCCCACCCCTCGTCGACGACCTCGCCACCCGCACCCTGATCACCGAAGAGGTCTGCGCCGTCCTCCCCGCCGACCACCCGCTCGCCACCCGCCCGTCCCTGACCCTGGCCGACCTCGCGACCGAACCGTGGGTGCTCACCCCACGCGGCAGCTGGGAACCCTGGCACCGCAGCTACGACGCCGACTTCGCCGCCGCCGGCTTCACCCCGCGGGTCGTCCAGCGCGCCACCACCGTCCAGGGCCTGCTCGGCCTCGTCGCCGCCGGCGTCGGCGTCACCCGGCTCACCCGCTCCTCGCACAGCCTGCGCCGCACCGGAGTCGCGTTCGTCCCCCTCGAGAACGACCTCGCCCGCACCGAACTGGTGTGGCTGCCCGGCCACGACAACCCCGCGATCCCGGTGCTCACCGACCTCGCCGTCGAACTCGCCGCGACCACCGATCTGACCGAAGCGGGCTGAATCGTCCCGTTGTCACCCAAAGTTGATCAGCAAGCCCATTTCGTTGACGAAAACGATCACCTTTTCCCGTTGCCGACCGACCGAAAACAGCCATAACGTGTCCGACGTCAACACGTCATTGATTCCGGCAGGCGAAATCGGTGCACACAAAGGAGCCACGGATGACCTCGCCCCCAGTCCACCCACCTTCCCTCGAAGACGGCGGAACCGCACTGTTCCGCTGGGTCGACGAAATGCGCGAAAACTCCCCGGTCATCGCGGACGAAGACGACACCTGGCACGTATTCCGCCACGCCGACGTACGGCGCATATTCACCGACCACCACACCTTCTCCTCCGACCCCGGATTACTGCTGCCCGACACCGCCGAAGCCGTCCGCGGCAATATGGCCGCCGTCGACCCGCCGGTTCACCACCGCCTCCGGAAACTCGTCAGCAAAGCGTTCACCCCCAAAGTCGTCGCCGACCTCGAACCCCGGATCAGGACCACCACCGACGCCTTGATCACCGCGATGGCCGACCGCGACACCCCCGACCTCATCCGCGACCTCGCCTACGCACTCCCCGTCGTGGTCATCGGCGACCTGATCGGCATCCCACCCGAAGACCGGACGCTCTACCGCGGCTGGGCCGACAACCTGCTCACCGGCGGCGCACCCCGCGAAGACGGCACCTCACTGACCGAAGTCATGGAGGACTACCTCGCCGACCTGCTCTCCCAACGCCGCCGGCACCCCGGAAACGACCTCTTCAGCGGCCTCGCCCACGCCGAAGTCGACGGCGAACGGCTCGCCGACCACGAAGTCCTCAACTTCGCCTCACTCCTGCTCGCCGCCGGCCACATCACCACCACCATGATGCTCGGCAACACCGTCCTGGCCCTCCACGACTTCCCCGACGCCGCCGCCGCGGTCCGCCGCGACCACACCCTCATCCCCGGCCTGCTCGACGAAGTCACCCGCCACCGCCCACCGATCATGCGGCTGCTGCGCATCACCACCACCGACGCCGACCTCGGCGGCGTCACCATCCCCGCCAAGTCGATGGTCACCCCCTGGGTCCTCGGCGCCAACCGCGACCCCCGCCACCACACCGACCCCACGCGGTTCGACCCCCGCCGCCAAGAACCCAACCTCGCCTTCGGCGGCGGCGTCCACTTCTGCCTCGGCGCCCCGCTCGCCCGCCTCGAAGGCCGCATCGTCTTCGAACAGCTCCTCGACCGCTTCACCGACATCCGCGTCCGCGACGGCGTCCAGGTCGGCTACCCCTCGCCGATGATCTTCGGCGTCCGCGAACTCCCGGTCGAGCTCATCCCCCGCCGCACCATCGCCCGCACAGCGTGATCGGCAACGCAGCACCCGCCAGGGCACCCCATCCGTAGAATCGACGACGATGCGACGACTCAAGTGGTACTGGGGGGCCCTGGTCCTCGTGTGCGTGGCCCTGCTGGCCGGATTCTTCGTCTTCTTCGGCTCCGAAAGCCAACCCGGCCGCCCCCAGCCCCGCCAGGGCCCACCCGGCACCGGCCCCCTCACCGTCGTCGCGATGGGCGACAGCACCGTCTCCGGCGAAGGCGCCGGCCAGTACACCCCCGCCACCAACGGCCAAGGCGGCAACTGGTGCCACCGCTCCCCCAACGCCTTCGTCGACAAGATCGCCGTCCCCGGCATCACCGCCCACGTCAACCTCGGCTGCTCCGGCGCACCCGCCGAACAGGTCGCGCTCGGCGACGTCAAGCAGTGGACCGAACCCTCCCAGGCCCAGCAGCTGGCCGCACTGGTCAAGGACCACCGCGTCGCCGCGGTCGTGATCGCGGTCGGCGCCAACGACGAACCCAAGTTCTCCAACCAGGTCACCGAGTGCTTCAAGGCGTGGTTCAACCCGGGCGGCCCGGCCTGCAGCGAAGCGCTCAAGCAAACCTGGCAGTCCAAAGTGGACGCGATGGTGCCGAAGGTCGCCACCGCCGTCTCCGACGTCAAGAAGGTGCTCGCCGCCGCCGGCTACGTGCCCGCGGACTACCAGCTGATCCTGCAGTCCTACGCGGCACCGATCGGCCCGGACCTGCCGGAGGACCTCCGCAGCCTCAACGGCTGCCCGTTCCGGGTCGAGGACCTGCGCTGGATCTCCCAGACCGGCATCGGCATCCTCTCGACCGGACTCAAGGCGGCCGCCCGGCAGACCGGCGCCCGGTTCCTCGACCTCGCGAAGGCCGGCGTCAAGCACGAGGCGTGCAGCGGCGGCGCGAATCCGGCGACGGAGTGGTTCACCCGCCTGACACTCCAGCTGGCCGACCTCGGCCAGGCGGACCGGGCGGGACACGCGCTGCAGGAGTCGTTCCACCCCAACGCGGCCGGCCACACGGCGATCGCGAACTGCGTCACGGAGTTCATCGCCGCCCGCGAAGGCAACGCCTCCTGCCTGGCGGGCGCCGACGGCAAGCTCCACCCGGCCCCGGAGGTCGTGGCCCGCTGAGGGCCCCGGCCCTTCTTTGCCTGTATTGGGTGTCGCGCGCGTAGCCGGGATGGGTTTTTAAACCCTGCCAGGCGGTATAGGGCGTTATACACCTAGAGATCGAGGGCGGCTCGCAGGGCGATGTCGATGCGCTCCTGGACGTCCTGGTCGATCTCGGCCAGCCGCTCGTCGAACCACGGCCGGTAGAGCCGGGTGAGGTTGAGCGTCGACACCCAGTAGCGGGCGTCGATCGCCACGCCGAGGATGTCCATCGGGTCGCGCTCGAGGAGTTCCGTGCCGAGCAGCCAGGGGCGCTCGGACTCGTTCACCCCGTCCGAGGACAGCAGCACGACGGTGCGCTGCCGGGCCGGTTCGGTCGGGGGGTGGTACGTCCAGACTTCACCCCTGCGCACGCAGATCCTTTTCCGCCGCGCTGCGCTCGGCCTCGTCCGATTCCGCGACGGCCGGTTCCGGCTTCTGCGGGGTGTAACCCGTGCGTACCGCCTCGCGCCTGGCCGCCTTCGAGAGCCAGGACGAGACCGAGATTCCGTGGGCTTTCGCGGCTCGTTCGGCGAATTCCAGCGCGCCGCTGTCCAGCGAAAGAGTGACCTTACGTGTTGCCATACCTTTTACCGTACCAGCGCCCCGGCCGCCGGACGGGGCGCTGGTGTCAGAACGTCGGCGAACGTCCCTCGAACGGCGTAGAGAGCACCACCGTCGTGCGGGTCGACACCTTCGCGGCCTCGCGGATCCGCCGCAGCAGGTCCTCCAGCGCCAGTGGCGACTGGACGCGCACCAGCAGGATGTAGGACTCGTCGCCGGCCACCGAGTAGCAGGACTCGATCTCCTTGATGTGCTGGATCCGCTGCGGGTAGTCGTCCGGGGCGGCCGGATCGTTCGGCGTCAGCGAGATCAGCGCCGTCAGCGGCAGGCCGATCTGCTCGCCGTCGAGCCGCGCGGTGTAGCCCAGGATGACCCCGCGCTGCTCGAGGCGGCGCACCCGCTGGTGCACCGCCGACACCGACAGCCCGACCCGCTCGGCGAGGTCGGTGAAGCTGCGCCGTCCGTCGGCCGCGAGCTCCTGGACGATCGCCTGGTCCAGCGGCTCCAGGCCGCCGGGCGTCATGCGTCCAGCACGACGAGCTCGTGCGGCTGGTTGTTGACGGACTCGACGCCGTCGGCGGTGACGATCACGATGTCCTCGATCCGGGCGCCCCACCGGCCCGGCTGGTAGATGCCCGGCTCGACGCTGAAGGCCATGCCCGGCTCCAGCGGCAGCGCGTTGCCGGCGATGATGTACGGCTCCTCGTGCACGTCCAGGCCGATGCCGTGGCCGGTGCGGTGGATGAAGTACTCGCCGAAACCCGCCTCGGCGATGACGTCGCGCGCGGCCGCGTCGACGGCCTCGGCCGTGACGCCCGGCCTCACCGCGGCCACCGCGGCGGCCTGGGCGCGCTGCAGCACCGCGTAGGTCTCGGCCACGTCGGCGTCGCGGGGCGTCCCGACCGCGTAGGTCCGGGTGGAATCGGAGTTGTAGCCGGCCGGCAGCGGGCCGCCGATGTCGACGACCACGACGTCACCCTTCTCGATGACGCGGTCGGAGACGTCGTGGTGCGGGCTGGCGCCGTTCGGGCCGGACCCGACGATCACGAAGTCGGCCTGGGTGTGGCCCTCCTCGACGATGGCCGCGGCGATGTCGGCGCCGACCTCCGCCTCGGTGCGGCCGGGCCGCAGCCATTCGTGGACGCGGGCGTGCACCCGGTCGATGGCGGCGCCGGCGTCGCGCAGCGACGCGATCTCGGCGGCGTCCTTGCGCATGCGCAGCTCGCGCACGACCGGGCCGGCCAGGGTCTGCTCGGCGGTCCCGAGCGCCGAGCGCAGGGCGAGGACGTGCAGGGCCGGGGTGAAGTCGCTGACCGCGACCCGCCCGGGCTTGCCGAGCCGGTCCGCGACGAGCTTGTAGGGGTCGTCGCCGTCCACCCAGGTGAGCAGCTCGACGCCGAGCTCGTCGGTCGGGACGTCGGCGTAGCCGGGCGCTTCCAGCTTCGGCACCACGAGCGCGGGCGTGCCGTCCGCCGGCACGACGAGGGTGGTGAGCCGCTCGAACGAACCGCCCGCCTGGCCGATGAGGTACCGCAGGTCGGACCCGGGCGCGATCAGCAGGGCGTCGGTGTCCGCGGCGGCCGCGGCCGAGCGGGCGCGGTCCAGACGGGCCCGGAGGGCGGCGGCGTCGGGGGCGGGCGTGTGGAGGGAACGGCGCGACATGAGGGCGAGCCTAGTGGGGCCACCGGGGTGCCCGGTCGGCGTGGGCCCGCGACATGCCGGGCCGGGTGACTCCGCGCATCTCCCCCGGTGCTCACGTGCGCGTGGCCTGCCCCTGCGCGCCCGCCGGGCGTGGCAGGCTGTGCGGGTGACCGGACCACTTGCCCTGCTCGACTCCGCGAGCCTGTACTTCCGCTCGTTCTTCGCCCTGCCCGACTCGATGCGCGCCGCCGACGGGACGCAGGTCAACGCCGTGCGCGGGTTCGCCGACACCATCGCGCGGATCCTCACCGACCGGCACCCCGCCCGGCTCGTGTGCTGCCTCGACGCCGACTGGCGGCCCAAGTTCCGCACCGACCTGCTGCCCAGCTACAAAGCGCACCGGGTGGCCGAGGAGACCGGCGGCGGCAGCCCCGACGTCGAAGAGGTCCCCGACACGCTCACCCCGCAGGTCCCGATCATCCTCGACCTCCTCGAGGCCTTCGGGTTCGCGACCGCCGAAGCCGCCGGCTACGAAGCCGACGACGTCATCGGCGCGCTGGCCACCAAGGAGAAGCAGGACGCCGTCGAGGTGATCACCGGCGACCGCGACCTCTTCCAGCTGGTCCGCACCGAGCCGACGCCGACGTCGGTCATCTACGTCGGCAAGGGCTGGGCGAAGGCCGAGGTGCTCGGGCCGGCCGAGATCGCCGAGCGCTACGCACTCCCCCGCGAGACCGCCGGCCCCGCCTACGCGGACATGTCGGTGATGCGCGGCGACCCCTCCGACGGGCTGCCCGGCGTCGCCGGGATCGGCGAGAAGACCGCGGCGAAGCTCATCACGCAGTTCGGGTCCCTCGACGAGCTCCTGAAGGCCTCGTCCGCCGGCGACAACCGCGTCCCCCTCAAGACCCGCCTGCGGCTCTCCGACGCCGCCGACTACCTCGCGGTCGCCCCGACCGTGGTCCGGGTCGCCGTCGACGCGCCGGTGGAGCAGTCCCGCCCCGACACCGTGCCCGCCACCCCCGCCGATCCGGACCGGGTCGCCGAGCTGGCCGAGCGGTGGAACCTCGGCAACTCGGTCGACCGCCTCCTCAAGGCCCTGCCGGGCGCCTAGAAGTACGTGCCGCACCACGGCGCGGCGATCGTGGTGAACAGCACGTCGGCGCGCGCGGCCGCACCCGCGTTCACGACCTCGACGCAGCCCGCGTGCGCCAGCGCGGTCGCCGTCCACTGACCGAGGTAGAGCATGCCCAGCGTGTCGACGTCGAGGACCAGGTCCGCGGCCGCGTCCGTGCGGTGGGCCCCGTCCGGGCCGACTTCGTAGTGGCCGGTGTTGGCCGGCAGCATCCGGTCGCGCACCGCGAGCACCACCGGATCCGCCGCCCGGTACGTGCGGGCGGCCAGCGCGGCGGCGACGTCGACCGGCCGCAGCCACAGGTCGTCCTCGACGTCGCGGGTCCGCGCGTGGCGGTGGTCGGCCAGCATCGGGGCCAGCGGCTCGTCGACCGGGCGGAAGCGGGCGCTGATCCCGGAGACGAGGTCCACCGACAGCAGGAACCGCCAGAGCGCCGCGTGCGCGGCCGGGTCCGCCGCGTTGAGCTCGCGGACCTTCAGCACCGCCCCCTCGTCCGGCGAATCCAGCGTGCCGCGGTCCACGGTGTCGTACACGACGTACCCGTCGTCGCCGTCCGGTCCACTGTGGACGGCGACAACGTGGTTGCCGTTCGGGCCCGCGAGCCGGTCGTGCGCGATCGGCCACCACAGCGCCGGCCTGCCGATCATCCCCGCCCGGTGCAACCCGATCCGCCGGTACAGCGCGGGAATCTCCCGCACGGCCTCGTCGGGCGTCAGGATCCGGACGTCCCCGCTCACCTTCACCCGCTCGTGCAGCCGGGCCGCCGGCCGCGGCACCCGCAGGGTCTTGCCGAGCGTGGCCGACCCGTAGCCGAACCGGCCGTAGATGGTCGGCTCGCTCGCGTGCAGGGCGGCCAGGGGAATCCCGCGCGCGGCGAAGTCCTCCAGCTGCGCGGCCATCATCGCGGTGAGCACCCCGCGCCGGGTGCGGTCGGCGCGGACGCCGACGCCGTCGACCGCACCCAGGGCCAGCACGCCGCCGCCGGGCACCGCGATCTCCGTGTCGTAGGAACTGGCGATCCCGATCGGCGCCGCCCCGTCGAACGCGCCGAACTTGTGCGCCGCGGGCCAGGATCGCCCGTACCGCGCCCAGGACTCGTCGCTGACGCGGTTGGTGTGCAGCGAGCGGCCCAGCAGGTCGAACGTGGCGCGGCGCTCGTCCTCGGCCACGGGGCGGACGTCGAAGTCGGTCATGCCGCCGATCCTGCCGCCCGCCACCGGCCGCGGCATCTCCATTTCCGGCGGCGGCGTCAGAAGTGCGTGCCGCTCCAGGCCGCCACCCGCGTCCCGAACAGCACGTCCGCGGCCGCCGGGGCCGCCGCGTCCCGCACCTCGATCCGGCCCGCCTCCGCCAGCGCCGACGCCCGCCACGTCCCGAGGTACACCATCGCGAGGGTCGTGACGTCGAGGCGCAGCGCCGCGGGCTCGTCGGTGCGCCCGGCGCCGTCCGGGCCGATCCGGTAGGTCCCGGAGTTGGCGGGCAGCACCGGATCGGTCACCTCGACCACGACCGGCTCGGCGTGCCCGTACGTCCGCGCCGACAGGGCCTCCGGGACGTCGACCAGGCGGACCCAGTGCTCGTCCCCGATCCGGTCGACCGTGCTCCGGCGGTGGTCGGCGAGGATCAGCTCGACCGGCTCGTCGAGCGGCCGGGCCTCGGCGACGATCGTGTCGACGAGGTCGACCCCCAGCAGGAACCGCCACAGCCCGCCGAACGCGGCCGGCGTGCCCGGGAACAGGTCCACCAGGCGCAGGCTCTTCGTCCACGGGTGCACCTGCAGGCCGTCGACGTAGTAGGTGGCGAAGCCGTCGGGCCCGTCCGGCCCGTGGTGCACGATCGCCTTGATCGGCTGGGGGTTGCGGCGGGCCTGGCCCTCGTACAGCCGCCACAGCACCTCCGGCCGGGACATCGCCCCCGGCCGCCGCACCAGGCCCTCGTACACGCCCGGAAGGACCTCCAGCGCCTCGTCCAGCTCCAGCAGCTGGACCTCGCCGGTCGCCGGCGCGCCGGCGTGCAACCGCGCCCGGTGCCGGTCGACGGTGTAGGTGCGGTACCGGGTGGCCAGGCCGTAGCCGAACCGGCCGTAGATCGGCGCCTCGGACGCCAGCAGGCTCGCGAACACGACCCCACGCCCGGCGAAGTCCTCCAGCTGCGCGGCCATCATCGCCCGCAGCACCCCGCGGCGGGTCCGGTCGGCCCGGACCGCGACCCCGGTGACCCCCGCCATCGGCCGTCGCGCGCCGCCGGGGACCGTCAGCTCGGCGTCGAACGAACGGGCCGTGCCGATCAGGTCCGGGTCGAACGCACCGATCGTCCCGCCCGGCTGGAACGCGCGGGACGCGCGCTCCCAGTCCGGGTCGTCGCTCGGCGGAACGTGCAGGCTCGCGCGGAAGAGGTTGCTCGCCGCGCGGTGCTCGCCGGGGTCCAGCGTCCGGATCTCGAAGTCGCTCATCCCCGGATCATCTCCGGAAACGACGCGATCCGGCCACCGCAATTCCGCGGCGACCGGATCGGCGTGGCGAAGCTACTTCGTGGCGGGCGGGGAAACCTCGTAGTTGCCGCCGTCGCCCTTGACCGTGATCGGGATCTGCGTCGGCTTGCCCGCGATGGTCGCGGTGCACTCGAACTTCGCGCCGTCCTCGACCTTCTGCTCGGCCGGGCAGGTCACCCCGGTGACGCCCTCGATCTTGTACGTCTCGGTCAACAGCTTCTGCACGTCGGTCTGCATCTGCGTGTTGTTGAAGACCTGCGTCTTGAAGAACCCGGGCGCCACGAAGCCGAGGATGCCGACCACCGCGACGACCACGACCAGCACGATGACGCCGATCAGCAGGCCCTTCTTCGACTTCGCCGGCTGCTCGCCCTCGGGCGCGCCCTGGCCGGGGAACTGCTGCTGGCCGTAGTCGTACTGACCGGGCTGCTGCTGGCCGTACTGCGGCTGCTGCTGAGGACCGCTCTGCGGGTACGCCCCACCCGGCTGCTGCCCGTACTGCGGCTGAGCCTGCGGGCCGCTCTGCGGGTAACTACCGCCGGGCTGCTGGCCGTAGGGCGGCGGCTGCTGACCCCACTGCGGCTGCTGCGGCGGCGTGTACCCCCCGGGCTGCTGGCCCCACTGCTGCGGTTGCTGGGGCTGCTGCGGCTGGCCCCACTGCTGCTGGTTCGGGTCGTACGAAGGCGGCTGCTGCTGCCCCCACTGCGGCTGCTCCTGCGGGCCGCTCGGCGGGTACGCGCCGCCCGGCTGCTGCCCGTACTGGGGCTGCTGTGGGTCGTTGCCGCCATACGGCGTGCTCATCGTCTGCCTCCGCCTGCTTCGCTCATCTCGCTGTCCACCCCGAAACCGCCGTAAAGCCGCGTACGCACGGTGTTGCTGGCGATCCAACCACAGGTCGGAGCCGAGCACACGTGTCCACGCTCCAGGCCGGAGCACGCCTAACACGGAGTTCACGCAGCGCCCGCGGCCACGACACCCCGCCGCAGTGCCTTCACCGCGTCGGCGGCCGCCGCGCCCACCGGGTCGCCCTTGCCGAGCACGTCCCGGATCTGGTCGAGCAGGTCGATCACCTGACGCGACCAGCGCACGAAGTCCCCCGCCGACAGCTCCTGCCCGTTGGCCTCCGCCGCGGTGAGCACCTTCTCCAGCGACTCCCCGCGCGCCCAGCGGTAAACCGGCCACGCGAACCCCGCGTCCGGCTCCCGGGTGCGGTCGAGCCGGTGCCGCCGCTCGTCCTCGGTGAGGTCCACCCACAGCTTCACCGTCTCCTGCCACGCCTCCGGCACCGCACCACCCGGCAGCCGCGCCTCACCGGCGGTGTCCCGCCGCGCTTCGAAGACCAGCGTCGAGACGACCGCGGCCAGCTCGGCCGGCCCGAGCTTGCGCCACACCCCGTGCCGGATGCACTCCGCGGCCAGCAGGTCGGACTCGCTGTAGAGCCGGGTCAGCCGCCGGCCATGCTCGGTGACACGGTCCTCGCCGTCCCCCGCCGACTCCGGCCCCAAGTACCCGCGTTCCCCCAGCAAAGCCAGGATCCGGTCGAACGCGCGCGCCAGCGAGTGCGTCGTCGCGGCGACCTTCCGTTCCAGCTGCTGGGTTTCCGCCGCGAGCCGCTGGTACCGCTCGACCCAGCGGAGGTTCGCCTCGCGCTCGGCCAGCCCGTGGCACGGGTGCGCCCGCAACGCCCGGCGCAACGCCGCCAGCTCGCCGTCCTCGTTCGCCCCGGACCGCCGCTTCTGCCTGCCGGGCAACGAGATCCCGGCGTTCCGCAGCGTCGAGGCGATGTCCCGGCGCGTCTTCGGCGACCGCAGCTCGATGTGCTTGGGCAGCTTGATCCGCCCCAGCGCCTCCACCGGCGCCGGGAAGTCGGCCACCGACAACGGCCCCGACCACCGGTCCTCGGTCACCACCACCGGCCGCGGCTCGCGGATCGGGTCGAGCCCCGGGTCGACGACCACGGCCAGCCCCGCCCGCCGCCCCGCGGGCACGGCGATGACGTCACCCTTGCGCAGCTTCTCCAGCGATTCGGCGGTCCCGGCCCGCCGGGTCGCGGTGTTCTGCCGCGACAACGCCTTCTCCCGCGTCGAGATCTTCGCCCGCAGCTCCACGTACTCGAGCATCTCGTCGAAGTCGCCGGTGATCGCGGCCGAGTACCCCTTCAGGGCCTCCTTGTTCCGCTCGATCCGCCGCGCCGTGCCCACCACCGACCGGTCGGCCTGGAACTGCGCGAACGACTGTTCCAGCAGCTCGCGGGCCTCCGCCGCGCCGACCTGGGCAACCAGGTTGACCGCCATGTTGTAGCCGGGCCGGAACGACGACCGCAGCGGGTAGGTCCGCGTCGAGGCCAGCCCGGCGACCTGCTTCGGGTCGACGCCCGGCTGCCACGCCACGACGGCGTGCCCCTCGACGTCGATCCCCCGCCGCCCGGCCCGGCCGGTCAGCTGGGTGTACTCCCCCGGCGTCAGGTCCACGTGCGCTTCGCCGTTGTACTTGACCAGCCGCTCCAGCACGACCGTGCGGGCCGGCATGTTGATCCCGAGCGCGAGGGTCTCGGTCGCGAACACGACCTTCACCAGGCCGCGGACGAACAGCTCCTCCACGGTCTCCTTGAACGCCGGCAGCAACCCCGCGTGGTGCCCGGCGATCCCGCGCTCCAGCGCCTCTCGCCACTCCCAGTAGCCGAGCACGCCGAGATCGCCCTCCGGCAGGTCCGCCGTGCGCTCGTCGATCACCCGGCGGATCTCCTCGACCTCGCCCGGCCCGTTGAGCCGCAGCCCCGAGCGCACGCACTGGCCCACCGCGGCGTCGCAGCCGGCCCGGGAGAAGATGAACACGATCGCCGGCAGCAACCCGGCCCGGTCCAGCTGCTCGACGACGTCGACGCGCGACGGCGGCCGGAACCGCGGCATCCGCGGCGGCGCGCCCCGGCGGCCGCGCGGGCCGCGGAACCCGGCCGGCGCGTACTGGCGGCCGATCTCCTCGGTACGGCGCAGCAGGGTCGGGTTGATCCGCAGCTCGGCACCGGGCAGGTGGGTGTCCTCCCCGGCGAACAGGTCGAGCAGCCGGTTCCCGACCAGCATGTGCTGCCACAGCGGCACCGGCCGGTGCTCGTCGACCACGACGGTCGTGTCGCCGCGGACCTCGACCAGCCACTCGCCGAACTCCTCGGCGTTGCTCACCGTGGCCGACAGCCCGACGACGCGGACGTGCTCGGGCAGGTGCAGGATCACCTCTTCCCAGACCGCGCCGCGGAACCGGTCGGCGAGGTAGTGCACCTCGTCCATGACGACGTAGCCGAGGTCGGTGATGGTCGAGGAGCCCGCGTAGAGCATGTTGCGCAGCACCTCGGTGGTCATCACGACCACCTGGGCGCCGCCGTTGATCGAGGTGTCACCGGTGAGCAGGCCCACCGCGTCGGTGCCGTAGCGGGCGACGAGGTCGGCGTACTTCTGGTTCGACAGCGCCTTGATGGGCGTGGTGTAGAAGCACTTGCGCCCCTCGGCGAGCGCCAGGTGCACGGCGAACTCCCCGACGACGGTCTTCCCCGCCCCGGTCGGCGCGCAGACGAGCACGCCGTGACCGCCCTCGAGGGCCTCGCACCCGCGGATCTGGAACTCGTCGAACTCGAAGGACGCTTCCGCGGCGAAGCGGGTCAGCTGGGGGTTCTTTCCCCGGCGCGAGGAGGCCGCGTAGGCCTCGGCCGGGGACGGAGAGCTACTGGCCACCTCGTCAGGGTTCCACATGCCCCCGACAGTTCGCACGCCGCGTGACCGTCCCCGCTCCTTGCTTGTTTTGGTGTGACCACTGAGGCGCGGTGGTCACACCAGCCGGCCGCCGTATAGGTCGTTATACACAGGGAACCGGGGTGGGTGCGTCGGCGTCGGAGGCTGCATGACCGAACCGTGTCCGAGCTGCCGGCAGCTGGACCAGGTGCAGCACGTGCCCGCCGTCTACCAGGGCGGGCACTCGTTCTTCCGCGGGCAGGGGCCGACGGTGGCGGTGCCCACCGGGGACGGGCTCGTTTACACGAGCAGCCAGGTCAGCGGGGTTTCGGTGTCGGCGGTGGCCCGGTCGCTGGACCCCTTCCCTCCCCCGCGCCGAGGTGGCGGCCTAGTGGCGGCGGTGATCGCGCTGGCGCTGGTCGGGAGCTGCTTCCTCGCGTTGCCGCTCTCGTCGCTGGACGATCCGCCGCCGGGCGGGGCGCTGGGGATCGCGATGATCTCGTTGCCGGCGTTGTGCGTGTACGCCGCCGCGGGTGTGATGGTCTGGCTGTACGTCCGGCGGGTGCGGGCCCACCGGCGTCAGCGGCGCGGAGTACCGGCGGCGCAGCAGGTGTGGGAGCAGGGCTGGTTCTGCCACCGCTGCGGCGGGGTGTACTTCGCGGACGCCGGACGGCTGCTGACGCCGGCGCACTTCCGGCAGCTGGTGGCGCGCGCCGGCGGCTACGACCGTTAGGCCAGCACGGTCAGCGCGCCCGGGACGCAGCTGACCGTCACCGGCACGGCCCCCTGCGGCTCGCCGTCGGCGTAGGCCGGCCAGCTGTTGCCGGTCAGCGAGACCGACCGGGCGCGCAGCGTCCGGACCGCCGGGTGCGTGAGGTGCTTGCCGGTGCGCAGGCCCGGGAGCATGCGGACGAGGCCGCGGCGGGTCATCGCTCCGACGACCGTCACATCGAAGACGCCGTCCTCGGGATCGGCGGTCGGGCAGACCGGGACGCCGCCGCCGTAGAAGCGGGTGTTGCCGACCGCCACCAGCGTCGCGTCGAGCTCCAGGCGTTCGGTGCCGGTGTCGACCACGACCGGGCGGGAGCGGAACGCGGCCAGCTCGGCGAGGATCGCGACGTCGTAGCGGCGGGGACCGGACGGCCAGCGCATCCGGTTGGCGCGTTCGTTGACACTCGCGTCGAAGCCCGCGCACAGGACCGTCGCGAACCAGGTGTCGCCGACGCGACCGAGGTCGATCCGCCGCCGAGCACCCGACTTCAAGGCCGCCACCAGCGCGTCGACCGCGGGCAGGGGCTCGCCGGGGACGCCGAGGGCGCGGGCGAAGTCGTTGCCGGTGCCGGCCGGGACCAGGCCGAGCGCGACGTCGTGGTTCGCGCAGAACTGGACGCCCTGGTGGGCGGCGCCGTCCCCGCCCAGGACGACCAGGACGTCGAGGCCGGCGTCGTGGGAGGTCCGCATCAGCGCGCGGGACTCCTCGACCGTATTGGCGACCAGCACGTCGAGGCGGTCGACGGCGGTGCGCAGCCGGTCGGCGACGGTGTCGGCGATCCGGGCGGCCGCGCCGTGCCCCGAGGCCGGGTGCACGGCGAGCGCGGCGTGGAGCCCCACTACGTGATGTCGTCGGTGCCGGACGCGCGACCGCCGGACGCGGTCGGCGTGGACGGTTCGTCGTCGATCGTGCTCGGCGTGTAGTGGAACGGCGCCGCTTCGTCGTCGTCGAGCTGGTCCCAGCCTTCGTCGGCGCGTTCCCGGTCCTTCTTGCGGTCGTGGATGCGCGCGAGCTGGATGGACAGCTCGAACAGCACCGTCAGCGCGCCGGCCAGGCCGAGCATCGAGAACGGGTCCGAACCGGGGGTGACGAAGGCGGCGAAGACGAACAGCGCGAACACGATGCCGCGGCGCCACTTCTTCAGCTGCCGGTACTTGACCACGCCGACGCGGTTGAGCATCACCACCAGCAGCGGGAGCTCGAAGCTGATCCCGAAGATGATCAGCAGCGACAGCATGAACGAGATGTACTTGTCCGCGGTCAGGGCGGTGATGAACTCGCCCTGGCCGAAACCCATGAGCAGCTGCAGCGCGTGCGGGAACAGGATGTAGGCGAGCACCGCGCCCGCGGCGAACAGCACCGACGCGAAGCCGACGAACGTCAGCGCGTACTTGCGTTCCTTCGAGTACAGACCCGGAGCGATGAAGGCCCAGATCTGGTACAGCCACACCGGCGAGAACAGCACCGCACCGGCGGCGAGGCCGACCTTGAGCTGGATCATGAAGGCTTCGAACGGCACGGTCTGCAGCAGCTGGCAGCCCTGGGCGCCGTTGAGCCGGCGGTCCGGCGGGATGGCGCAGTAGGGGTCCTTGATGATCTCGCCCAGCGACGGGATCACGCCCACCTTGGTGCTGAACCAGAAGAACCCGACGATGCCGCCGACGACCACGGCGAGCATCGCGAAGCCGAGCCGGCGGCGGAACTCGTAGATGTGCTCGATGAGCGTCATCGTGCCGTCGGGGTTCGTGCGACGGCTGCGCTTGCGCCGCTTCGACCGGCGGCTGGTGCCGTTTCCGGAGGCGGGTTCCGCCACGGGGTGTTCCGTTCTCGTCGGAGTCCGCCGGAGCGCGCCGGACCGGCGCGCTCCGTGGACCAGGGACCGGGTGTGGCCCAGCCGTCAGCTGGCGTTCTTCTGCGGCTGGTCGGCCGCCTGCTGCTTCTTCAGCTCGTCGAGCTGCCGCTGCAGGTCGGCGACCTGCTGGTCGGTCGCGCCGGCGGGGGCCGCGGGAGCGGGCGTGGCCGGGATCTGCTTCGTCTCGACCGGCTCGGCGTCCTCGTGCGAGGTGCTCTTGTCGCCCGCGAGGTCCTTGGTCTCGGCCTTGAAGATCTTCATGGACTTGCCGATCGACCGAGCCGCATCCGGAAGCCGCTTGGCCCCGAACAGCAGCACGACGAGCAGCACCAAGATGATCAAATGCCATCCTTGCAATCCGTTGGCGAACAAGATGGCCTCCTATCTGCGTCTGGTAGGGATGTTACTGGTTTTCCGGTTTCCGGCGGCGCTCCGCGAAGGCGACGCACAGCGCGGCCGACCGCGCGCGGAGCAATCCGGCCCGGTCCTGGGTGTTCGTAGCCACCATGCTTGCGGTCTGCTTGAAACCACGCAAGACCTTGACGGTCCGCACCAGCAGGACCACGAGCACCAGCAGGCCGAGGGCGGTGAGCACGACGGTGGGCAGGTACGGCACGTCGATCACCCTAGTGGTCGCAGGTTGACGGAAGGTGACGGGCTCGGGCCACGGCGTCGGCCGCGCGGCGTCCGACGTCCGAAGCGAGGTCGGCCGGGCTCTCCACCAGCGCTTCTCCGCCGAGGCCCAGCACCAGGCGCACCATCCAGGACTGGTCGGCGTAGCGCATCCGGATCCGCAGCCGGCCGCCGTCGAGCTCGTCGAGCTCCTCGCACGGGTAGTACTCGGCTACCCAGCGTGCGTCCGGGTCGAGGACGAGCACCGCCTCCCGTTGGTCGGGACGCTCGCGGAAGACACCTTCGGAGATGTCGGTGGGGTGGGCGTGCGCGGGCGGGCGCGAGGGCTCGTCGAGGATCGCCAGGTCGTCGATGCGGTCGAGCCGGAACAGCCGGACCCCCTCGGCGCGGCGGCACCAGGCCTCGAGGTAGCCGACCGCCTGGACGATCAGCAGCCGCATCGGGTCGACCGTGCGCTCGGTGATCTGGTCCTTGGACGCGGTGTAGTAGCGGATCCGCAGCGCCCGCCCGTCCTGCAGGGCCCGGGCGACCTCCTCGCGGGTCCGCGCGGTCTTCTTGCCTTCGCGCACCCCGCCGCCGACGACCACGCCGGCCGGCTGGGCCTGCCCGGCGGCGGCCTCGATCTTGGCGATGGAGCGGCGGACGGCGTCGCCGTCGAGCACCCCCGGCGTCTCGGCCAGTGCCCGCAACGCGACCAGCAGCGCGGTCGCCTCTCCGCCGGTGAGCCGCAGCGGGCGGTTCATCCCGGCGTCGTGGGTGACGACGATCGTGTCGCCCTCGAAGGACAGGTCGATCAGGTCGCCGGGCCCGTACCCGGGCAGCCCGCACATCCACAGCAGCTCGAGGTCCTTGCGCAGCTGCTTGGGCGTGACGTCGAAGTCCTGCGCCGCGTCGTCGACGCGGACGCCGGGGCGCGCGAGCAGGTAGGGCACCAGCGCGAGCAGCCTCGGCATCCGGTCGGTGGACCCGCTCACCGGCCGCTCCCCTGCCGGGCCACGACGGCTTCGAGCCGGTCCTGGACGGTCTTGGCCAGCACGTCGGGTTCGAGCACGACGACGTCCGGGCCCTGCGCGGTGATCCAGTCGGCCGCCGACTCGGGGAAGTAGAGCCCGATCTCGACGAGGTCGCCCTCCTCGCCGTCGAGCACGGACCGGCCGACGACGGTCCCGCGCCGGCGGACCCCGGCAGCGCGGCCGTCGGCGACCCACAGCCGCGCGGTGGTCACCGGGGCCGGTTCGGACTCCCCCGTCACCGACACGAGCTTGAGCAGGTTCACGCCCTCCGGGCGCTGCACCTCGCCGGGCTTGCCGACGGTGCGGACCTGGCCGGTGACGCGGGAGAGGCGGAAGCAGCGGGTGGCGCCGCGGTCGCGGTCGTGCCCGACGACGTACCAGCGGGCCCGCCACGACACCACGCCCCAGGGTTCGAGGGTGCGCATGATGCGTTCGGGCGAGCCGCTGCGGCGGTATTCGAAGCGGACGGCCTGGCCGTTCTGCACCGCCGCCAGCAGCGGCCCGAACGCCGGTTCGGCGCGCACCCGCGGCTCGACGACGGTGGGCGCCTGGTCGTCGACCTCCAGGCCGGCGGCGCGCAGCTTCACGAGGGCGCCCTGGGCCTGCCCGGTCAGCTCCGGCGAGTCCCACAGCCGGGACGCGAGCGCGACGGCGGCGGCTTCGTCGGGCGCGAGGTCGATTTCGCCGAGTTCGTAGTCGCGGCGGGCGATGCGGTAGCCCTCGATGGCGTCGAAGGCGGAGTTCCGGCCGGTCTCCAGGGGGATGCCGAGCTCGCGCAGCTCGGTCTTGTCCCGTTCGAACGTCCGGAAGAAGGCGTCGTCGCTGGCCGCGTCGCCGTACCCGGGCACGATGCCGCGGATCCGCTCGGCAGTGAGGTACTGCCGGGTGGACAGGAGGGCCAGTACCAGATTGACCAGCCGTTCGGCGCGTGCGGTGGACACCCGGTAGAGCCTAGCCCGCGCCGCCCGGCCCGATCGTGAGGTCCGGGGTGCGCGCGTCGTAATCGGCGCGGGCGGTGCTGACGGCGTCGAAGTTCGCCTCGGCCCAGTCCTTGAAGCCCGCCATCAGCGCGCGGAGGCTTTCGCCAAGCGGCGTAAGGGAATAGTCGACGCGGACGGGCACCGACGGGGTCACTTCGCGGCGGACGAGCCCGTCGCGTTCGAGCACCCGAAGCGTCTGGGTGAGCATCTTCTGGCTGACCCCGGCGATGCGCCGCGAAAGGTCGCTGTAGCGCTGCGGCCCGTCACCGAGCGCGACGAGGATCAGGCTGACCCACTTGCCGGCGATCTCGTCGAGCAGCTTCCGGGTGGGACAGGCGGCCAGATAGGCGTCGTAGGCGGCCTTTTCGGCTTGGCGCCGCTGTTCCGCCGTGCGCGTGGGCACCGGGCGAACCTCCTGGTGAGGGGGGAACCTGCGAGTGCGTACTTCCCGTTGGAGAGTAGCTCCCCCTACGTTCGCCGGGAAGGTTCCGGTCGGTGAAGGGGAGTTCGATGCGCGCGATCGTGGTCCGGCGGTTCGGGGGGCCCGAGGTGCTGGAGCCGGTGGAGGTCCCGGTGCCGGAGCCCGGTCCGGGACAGGTGCGGATCCGGGTGGCGGCGGCCGCGGTGAACCCGGTGGACCTGGCGACCCGGGCGGGGCTGCTGACGGCGACCGGGGTGATCCCGCCGCGGGAGGTGCTCGGGCTGGGGTGGGATGTGGCCGGGGTGGTCGATGCGGTCGGCGGGGCGAGCGGGACCGGCGACCGGCCTGGCGAGAGGGCGCCCTTCCGCGTCGGGGATGCCGTACTCGGGCTGCGCGACCGCATCGCCCTCCCCCTCGGCGCCTACGCCGAGCAGATCGTCCTCGACGCGTCGGCGGTCGCGCTTGCGCCCGTCGGCATGTCCCCCGTCGAAGCGGCCACCCTCCCCCTCAACGCCCTCACCGCCGCCCAGGCGCTCGACCTCGTCGAAACCGGCGGGACCGTCCTGGTCACCGGCGCGGCGGGCGCGGTCGGCGGCTACGCGGTCACCCTCGCCCGCGCGCGGCGGCTCCGCGTGGTCGCCGTCGCCTCCGCGGCCGACGAGACCCTCGTCCGCGGCTTCGGCGCGGACGAGTTCCTGCCCCGCGGCCCGGCGCTGGGCGACCGGGTCCGCGCGCTCGTCCCGGGTGGCGTGGACGCCGCCCTCGACACCGCGCTCCTCGGCCTCGACGCGCTCGACGCGGTCCGGGGCGGCGGCGAGTTCGTCGCCTTCGCCGCCGGCGCCGCGCCGATCCCCCTGCGCGGGATCCGCGTGCGGAACGTGTGGATCCGCGCCGACGGCGACCGGCTCGCCGAGCTGGCCCGCCTCCTTCCGCCGCGGGTGGCCGGCGTGCTGCCGTTGCCGGAGGCCGCGGCCGCGCACGAACGGCTGGCCGCGGGCGGGCTGCGCGGCAGGCTCGTCCTGACTCCCTAGCCTGGAGCCATGGATGATCGCGTACTTCTCGTCACCGGTGCCTCGCGCGGCCTGGGCGCCGCCACGGCGCGGCTGGCCGCCGCCTCCGGGTTCAAAGTCGCTCTCGTGGCTCGCCAGGCCGAGTCCGTCGCCTCTCTCGCCGCCGAACTCGGCGAGGACAACGCCCTCGCGCTCGGCGCCGACGTCGGCGACTGGCCGGCCATCTCCGGTGCCGTCGAGCGGGCCGTCGAGCGGTTCGGCCGGCTCGACGCGGCCTTCGCCAACGCCGGGATCGGCATCGGGACGTCGTTCTTCGGCGACGACGACCCCGACCCGCGGGCCTGGGAGGCGATGGTCCGCACGAACGTCCTCGGCGCGGCCTACACCGCCCGCGCCGCGCTGCCCGCCCTGCGGGAGTCGGCCGGGCACCTGCTGATCACCGGGTCGGTCGCCGGCCGCTACATCCGCAACGCCAGCCTGTACTCGGTGACGAAGTGGGCCGTCACCGGAATGGCCGGCGCGATCCGCGAGGAGGCCGTCGGCACCGGTGTGCGCGTCACGCTGATCAACCCCGGCATCACCGACACCGACATCCTCACCGACGAGCAGCGCGAGAAGCCGCACCTCGAACCGGACGACATCGCCCGCGCGGTGCTCTACGCGCTGTCGCAGCCACCCTCGGTGGACGTCAACGAGATCATGGTCCGCCCGACCGGCCAGGGGCTCTAGCGAAGCCGGCCCACGCGGCCCTGGGCACCGCTCGCCCAGCAGCTCGCCCCGGCGCAGTCGACGCTGTCGAAGCTGCCGGTGTCGAACGACGTCCAGTGCCGGCCACCGTCCGGGCTGTAGTCGCTGCCGCCCGGACCGACGGCGAGCAGCGTCCCGCCGCGCCAGGCCACCCCGGAGCGGTACCCGGCCGGGTACCGCTCCGGGGTGCGCCAGGTCCGGCCGGCGTCGCCGGTCAGCGCGACGGCCGGGCCGGGCGCCGTGGGGTTCGCGAAGTCGCCGCCGATCGCGACGCCGTGGCGCGGGTCCCGGAACGCGAGGGCGAACACGCCGGCCGACGGGCTGCTCGGCAACGGCGTGTCGGAGACGCTCCAGTGGCGGCCGCCGTCTCCGGAGTGCAGGACGCGGGCGGTCGCGCCGCCGCCGGTCGCGAGCCACGCGTCGAACGGCCCGGCCGTGGTGAGGCACTGCCCGCTGGCCGCGAACCCGGCCTCACCGGGCAACGCGGGTGGGAAGCCGCTGTCGGGGACCTGCCGCCAGCTCCGGCCGCCGTCGAAGGTGGCCTGGACGCGGAACCGCCCGTCGACCGGGTCGCTCATCGCGAGCCCGCGCCACGGGTCGAAGAACGCCAGGCAGTCGAAGAACGCCGCGGCGTCGGTGTTCTGGAAGGTCTGGCGCCAGTGCGCGCCGCCGTCGTCGGTCCGGTAGACGCGCGAGTCGGTCCCGGGCCCGATCGACAGGACCACGGCGTGCTCGGCGTCGAAGGCCTCGACGTCGCGGAACTGGAGGGTCCCGGTGTCCGGCGGCCCCACGGACTTCCAGGTGGCACCGCCGTCGGTGGTGCGCAGGACGGTCCCCTGGGTGCCGCTGACCCACGCCACCCGCGCGCTGACGGCGGACAGACCGCGGAACTGGGCGGTCACGCCGGTCGGTTTCAGCTCCCACACCGGCCGGTGTTCACCCGCCGACGCCGGGGCCGCGAGGGAGACCAGCAGGGCGCAGACGAGCAGCACGACACGCATGCGGGAGATCCTCCCGCACCCGCCCGGCGACTTTCGTAGGGAACACCGGGCGGGCGGGGCGGGTCAGAGCGAGCTGATCAAGCGCTCCACGCGCTCGTCGACCGAGCGGAACGGGTCCTTGCACAGGACCGTGCGCTGGGCCTGGTCGTTCAGCTTCAGGTGCACCCAGTCGACCGTGAAGTCGCGGCCGGCGGCCTGGGCGGCGGCGATGAAGTCGCCGCGCAGCTTCGCCCGCGTCGTCTGGGGCGGGGTGTCCTTGGCCGCCTCGATCTCGCCGTCGTCGGTGACCCGGCGGACCAGGCCCTTGCGCTGGAGCAGGTCGAAGATGCCCCGGCCGCGGCGGATGTCGTGGTAGGCGAGGTCGAGCTGCGCGATGCGCGGGCTGGAGAGGTCCAGGTCGTGCTTGTGCCGGTAGCGCTCGACCAGCCGGTGCTTGATCGCCCAGTCGATCTCGGTGTCGATCTTGCCGAAGTCCTGCTGCTCGACCGCGTCCAGCGCCCGGCCCCACAGCTCGACGACGCGCTCGTTCGCCGCGGTCGAGCCGTTGTCCTTGATGTGCTGGACGGCGCGGGCGTGGTACTCGCGCTGGATGTCCAGAGCCGAGGCCTCGCGCCCGCCGGCCAGCCGCACCTGGCGGCGGCCGGTGAGGTCGTGGCTGATCTCGCGGATCGCCCGGATCGGGTTGTCCAGGGTGAAGTCGCGGAACTGGACACCGGCCTCGATCATCTCGAGGACCAGGTTCGCCGAGCCGACCTTGAGCATGGTCGTCGGCTCGGCCATGTTCGAGTCGCCCACGATGACGTGCAGGCGCCGGTAGCGCTCGGCGTCGGCGTGGGGCTCGTCGCGGGTGTTGATGATGGGCCGCGAGCGCGTGGTCGCGCTCGAGACGCCCTCCCAGATGTGTTCCGCACGCTGGGAGAGGCAGTAGACCGCGCCGCGCGGGGTTTGCAGCACCTTGCCGGCGCCGCAGATGAGCTGGCGGGTCACCAGGAACGGCAGGAGCACGTCCGCGATCCGCGAGAACTCACCCGCGCGGGTCACCAGGTAGTTCTCGTGACAGCCGTAGGAGTTGCCCGCGGAGTCGGTGTTGTTCTTGAACAGGAAGATGTCGCCGCCGATGCCTTCGTCGGCGAGCCGCCGTTCGGCGTCGACGAGCAGGTCCTCGAGGATCCGCTCCCCGGCCTTGTCGTGCGTGACCAGCTGGACCAGGTCGTCGCACTCGGCCGTCGCGTACTCGGGGTGCGAGCCGACGTCCAGGTAGAGCCGGGAGCCGTTCGACAGGAAGACGTTCGACGAGCGTCCCCAGGACACGACCCGCCGGAAGAGGTAGCGCGCAACCTCGTCGGGCGAGAGCCTGCGCTGTCCGTGGAAGGTGCACGTGACCCCGAACTCGGTCTCGATGCCAAAGATCCGCCGCTGCATCCCACCAGAGTAGGCGCTGCACCCCCTCCGACGGTGCGCCGTTCGGGCGTCGACACGCCCCCGGTATGCCACAGACGGTGAAATCTCCCCGATTCAGGCACGATTGGAGCACTGCTCTTGACGACTTGGGGAAGGCGACTCCTTGACACACCAGCTGATCCAGGCCTTCCGGCGGGTCGGGCGGACCGACCGCGCCCTGATGCGGCGCACCGCCGCCCTCCCGGCCACGAAAGCCGACGACGCGCTGATGGCGCTGTCCAGATCGGCGAACAAGTCCCGGCTCTGGTGGGGCGTCGCGGGGCTGCTCGCCATCCAGAAGGGCCCGACGCGGCGCGCGGCGCTGCGCGGGGTCGTCGCGATCGCCGGCGCCAGCGCCGCGGCCAACCTCATCGGCAAGCCGCTCTTCCCCCGCCGCCGTCCGGCCGAGGAAGAGACGCCCGTGCGCCGCCGCCTGCGGAAACGCCCGACGTCGTCGTCGTTCCCGTCCGGCCACTCCGCCTCCGCGGCGGCCTTCGCGACGGCGGTGGCCCTGGAGTCGCCGCGAGCCGGCCTCGCCGTGGCGCCGCTGGCGCTGGCCGTCGCCTACTCCCGCGTCCACACCGGGGTCCACTGGCCCTCCGACGTGGGCGTCGGCCTGGGCATCGGGGTCGGCGTCGGCCTGGCGACCCGGCACTGGTGGCCGCTGCACGACGACGTCCCGGCCCGTACCGCCCACGACGCGGACGCGCCGGAGATGGTCGACGGTGACGACATGCTGGTGCTGGTCAACCCGAAGTCCGGGATCGACGGCCAGGACCCCACCGAAGACGCCCGCAGCGCGTGGCCCAAGGCCGAGATCCTCTACCCGGACCCCGACCAGGGCCTGATCGACCAGCTCGAGAACGAGATCGACGCCCGCGGGACGGTCCGCGCGCTCGGTGTCGCGGGCGGGGACGGCACCGTGGCCGCGGTCGCGGCGGTGGCCGCGGAACGCGACCTGCCGCTGGCGCTGATCCCGGCGGGCACGCTCAACCACTTCGCCCGCGACGTCGGCGTCACGTCCATGCCCGACGCCGACGCGGCGACCGAAGTCGGCAACGCGGTCGGCATCGACCTGGGCGAGGTCGAGATCGACGGCGGCGACGGCACCGCGCACCGCTGGTTCGTCAACACCGCGAGCCTCGGCGGCTACCCGGAGATGGTCCGGCTGCGCGAGAAGCTGCAGCAGAAGCACCCGAAGTGGCCTTCGGCCGCGATCGCGCTCGCGCGCACGCTGCGCCACGCCCGGCCGCTGACCGTGCGGCTCAACGGCAAGCGCACGCAGGTCTGGCTGCTGTTCGTCGGCAACGGGACCTACGCCCCGAAGGGCTTCGCGCCCAGCCGGCGGCCCGCGCTCGACACCGGCCTGCTCGACGTCCGGTACCTGCGGGCCGACCTGCCCTACTCGCGGGCCCGGTTCCTGCTGGCGATGGTCACCCGCAGCCTCGCGGCCAGCCACGTCTACCAGGAGCTGGACGTGGCCGAGCTGGACGTCGAGCTGCTGGACGGCCACCGCCGCGTCGCCACCGACGGCGAGGTCGGCCCGCTCGGCAACCGGTTCCGCTTCCGGTCCCGGCCCAGCGCGCTGACCATCTACCGCCCTTAAGAACTCTTTACCTTTTCTCAACGAACCCACAGCGTCCCCTGGCTAGCGTCTTGATCGAGATGCGGGCGACCCTGCCCGCGGCCGGGGGACGAGCGGGGGTTCGATGGACGGGCACGGCCTGGCGAGCGGCATCCACCGGGCCGCCACCGACCCGGTGCTGCCCGGCGACATCACCGCGCGCGCCCGCGACCTGGGCCCGTTCGAGTCGCCGCTCATCTGGCTCGCCTTCGCCTCGGCCGCCGTCGCGGTCCTCGCCGCCGTCATCGCGCTGTGGCACCGGCGCCGGACGCGCCGCTGGGGCTTCACCGCCTTCGGCGTCCTGCTGCTGCTCGCGGGAGTCACTGCCCTGAACAGCTACGTCGGGTACGTGCGCACCTCCGACGACCTCGCGCGCCTGCTCCAGAAGGGACCCGGCGTGGTCAACCTCGCCGGGCGCCTGCTCGACGACGGCAAGGAAGCGCCGTCGGACTCGGACTCCACGGTGTCGCGCCCGGGCGCCGGCACCGCGGCCGCCGGGCAGCGGATCGACGTGGTGAACCTCCCCGACCCCGCGCACGGCGTCCCGTCCGGCAGCAACTACGTCATCCTCCCGCCGGGCTACGACGCCGACGCGGCCCGTCGCTACCCCGTCGTCTACCTGATCCACGGCTACCCGTTCGGCGGCCCGCGCGACTGGCTGACCTCGGGCGACGCGCCGGGGACCCTGCTGGCCCTGCAGCAGGCGAACGTGATCGAGCCGATGATCGTGGTGAGCGTCGACCTGACGGCCGGGGTGCCCAGCACGGACTGGGAGTGCCTCGACGTCCCGGGCGGCCCGCAGCTGGAGACCTACCTGGCGCGCACCGTCGTCCCCGCCATCGACCAGCGCTACCGGACCGTGGCCGACCGGAACCACCGGGCCCTGGGCGGGATGTCCGGCGGCGGCTTCGGCGCGTTGAACATCGGCCTGCACCACGTGGACGAGTTCGGCACGCTGCTGATCGCCCTCCCCTACGACGACCTGAACGACTCGGTGGGCGTCCTCGACGGCAACCGCGCGGCGATCGCGGCCAACACCCCGCGCCGGTACCTGCCGACGATGTCCTTCCCGGCGCCGATCTCGGTGATGCTGGCGGTGGGCACGGGCGCCCCGACCGACGTGACGACGGCACGTCGGATCGCGGAGGCGCTGCACGCCCGCGGCCAGGAGGCGGTGGTGCACGCCGAGCGCGGGTTCAACCACACGTGGCACACGGCGCGGGCGACGTTGCCTTACCTGCTGGCGTTCGCGGACCAGAACTTCCGGGCTTCTCCTGCGGTGTCGTGAGGCCTGGGCGGGCTTCGGCCGCCCAGTCGTTTTCAAAAGATGTCCTCGCCGGACGGGCAGGCTCTGGGATGGCCTCGGCCTTCGTGGGTTTGTTGCGTTCTCGGGTGGGCCGCTGGTGGTCATCCCGTCGCCTGATTGAGGCCTATCACTTTGAGCCAGGCCCGCAAGGTTGCGTTGTCACCTCGCTTCTTGCGGGTGGGTTGCGGGCCTGGCTCAAAGTGATTTTTGCGGCCTCAGGCGACGGGATGACCACCAGCTCCTTTGACTGGGTGGGGCCGGGGTGCCTTTGGTCATCGTCCTTCGGGGTGCGAAAAACGGGGCGGGCCTACCGGCCGCGCCCCGTTTCTGAAGATCCTTACTCGCCTTCCGGCTTGCTCTCCGGCTCCTCGCCCACCGGGTCCGGCACCGGCAGCAGCGCGTCGAGCGCTGTGCCCGTCAGGCGGCGGAACGCCCGGCGCGGGCGGTCGCGGTCCAGCACCGCCACCTCCAGCTTGATCGGGTCGGCTTCGCCGTTGCCGTTCGACGCCGACGAAGACGACGCCGCCGACGATGAGGAGGACGAGGAACCCGACGTCGTCGCGGCCGGCTGGCTCGGGGCGCGCAGCGCGGCCACCGCCACGCCCAGCGCCGCCTGGAGGTCCAGGCCGTCCTCGAACGTCTCCTTCAGCTTCGCCGCGATCTTCTCGTTCTGGCCGCCCATCACGACGTACTGCGGCTCGTCGAAGATCGACCCGTCGTAGGTCAGCCGGTACAGCTGGTCCTCCGCCGAGCTCGCGCCGACCTCCGCCACGCAGACCTCGACCTCGAACGGCTTCAGCTGCTCGGTGAAGATGCTGCCCAGCGTCGCCGCGTACGCGTTCGCCAGCGCCCGCGCGCTCACGTCGCGGCGGTCGTACTGGTAGCCCTTGAGGTCCGCGTGCCGGATGCCCGCCACCCGAAGGTTCTCGAACTCGCTGTAGCGCCCGACCGCCGCGAAGCCGATCCGGTCGTAGATCTCGGACACCTTGTGCAGCGTGGCCGAAGGGTTCTCCGCCACGAACAGCACGCCGCCCGCGTACTTCAGCACCACCACGCTCCGGCCGCGCGCGATCCCCTTGCGCGCCAGCTCGGAACGCTCCCGCATCAACTGCTCGGGAGAGGCATACAACGGCATCGTCACGGTGTGCGCTCCAGGTCTTCCGGTGTTGCCACGTTCACTGGTTCTCCGCCCGCGTCAGGAAAGCCGGCGCTGCTGGCGCTCGATCCGCCCCGCCACCACGGCTTCCGCGACCGCGGCGGTCTCGGACTCCGACAGCTGCACGGCGCCGTGCTCGGCGGTGATCGTCACGACGCTCGGGAAGATCCGGCGCACCAGGTCCGGCCCGCCCGACGCGGTGTCGTCGTCGGCCGCGTCGTACAGCGCCTCGACCGCGACGCGGATCGCGCCCTCGGCGTCGGCGTCCGGGTCGTGCAGCTTCTTCAACGCGGATTTCGCGAACAGCGAACCCGAGCCGATGCCCGCGTAGCCGCCGTTCTCCTCGTACCGCCCGCCGGCGGCGTCGTAGGACACGATCCGGCCGGCGTGCTTGGCGTCCTCGGCCTCCAGGTCGTACCCCACGAACAACGGGATGGCCGCCAGCCCGGCCATCGCCATCTCGAGGTTGCCCTTGACCATCCCGGCCAGCTTGTTCGTCTTGCCGTCCAGCGACAGCGAAACGCCCTCGATCTTCTCGTAGTGCGCGAGCTCCACGGCGTACAGCCGCACCATCTCCACGGCCAGCCCCGCCGTGCCCGCGATGCCCACCGCCGAGTACTCGTCGGTGACGTGCACCTTCTCGATGTCCCGGCTCGCGATCAGGTTCCCCGACGTCGCCCGCCGGTCACCCGCGATCAGCACGCCGCCGGCGAACGTGCAGGCCACGATCGTGGTCCCGTGCGGCACGCCCAGCTCGGCCGCGCCCGGCGCCACCTTCCGCTGGGGAAGCAGCTCAGGCGCCTGCTCGCGCAGGAAGTCCGAAAACGACGACGTCGCCGACGAGAAGTACGCGGCAGGCAGCGCGGGACCCGAGATGCCCCTGGTGTTGTCCATACGTGCTCAAAAATCCCATCTGTGCGGGCCGGTTTTGTGCGGGCCCGAGCCCCGCGTGCGGCCAGCCGTCACGCGGAGCCCCGGCCGCCGGCTGAACGGTCGGCAAGGGCGCGGAGCCCGAGCGGCTTACTCGCCGCCCTTCTGCACGTAGGCCCGGACGAAGTCCTCGGCGTTCTCCTCGAGCACGTCGTCGATCTCGTCCAGGATCGTGTCGACGTCCTCGCCGAGCTTTTCGCGCCGCTCCTGACCCGCCGCGCCGGTGTCGTCGAACTCCTCGTCGGAGTCACCACCGCCGTGCTTTTCGATCTTTTCCTGGGCCATCTCGCCTCCCGGTCTGGCTGATGTTTCCTAGCCTACCCAGCAGCCCCGACATTCGGGGCAACGCCGCGATCGCTGGTGCGTCACGCCTAGTCCGAACCGGTGAGCGCCTCCACCAGGTCCTCCGCCGTCGCCGACTCGTCGAGCAGCTTGCCGACGTGCGCCTTCGTCCCCCGCAGCGGCTCCAGGGTCGGGATCCGCACCAGCGACTCCTTGCCCACGTCGAAGATGACCGAATCCCACGACGCCGCCGCGATCGAGGTCGCGTACTTCTCCAGCGCCCGGCCGCGGAAGTAGGCCCGCGTGTCCGACGGCGGCGTCGTCACCGCGGCCAGCACCTCTTCCTCGGTGACCAGCCGCTTCATCGACCCGCGCGTCACCAGCCGGTTGTAGAGGCCCTTCGCCAGCCGCACGTCCGAGTACTGCAGGTCGACCAGGCGCAGCCGCGGCGCGCCCCAGGCCAGCTGGTCCCGCTGCCGGTAGCCCTCCAGCAGCCGCAGCTTGGCCGGCCAGTCCAGCCGGTCCGCGCACTCCTGCGGGTCGCGGGCCAGCGCGTCCAGGACCTCGCCCCAGACCCGCAGGACCTCCTTCGACGCCTCGTCGGCGCCGGTGCGCTCGAGGTTCTGCGACGCGATCTCGTGGTAGGCGAACTGCAGGTCCAGCCCGGTGTACTTCTTCCCGTTCGCCAGCGCGACCTGCGTCTTCAGCGTCGGGTCGTGGCTGATCTGGTGGACGGCCTTGACCGGCTCGTCCAGCTTCAGGTCGTCGAACCGGATGCCCGACTCGATCAGGTCCAGCACCAGCGCCGTCGTCCCGACCTTCAGGTACGTCGAGTACTCCGACATGTTCGCGTCGCCGATGATGACGTGCAGCCGCCGGTACTTGTCCGCGTCCGCGTGCGGCTCGTCGCGGGTGTTGATGATCCCGCGCTTGAGCGTCGTCTCCAGGCCGACCTCGACCTCGATGTAGTCCGCGCGCTGGGAGAGCTGGAAGCCGGCTTCCTCGCTCTGCTGGCCGATCCCGACCCGGCCCGAGCCGGTCACGACCTGCCGCGACACGAAGAACGGCGTCAGCCCCGCGATCACCGCGGTGAACGGCGTCGACCGGGCCATCAGGTAGTTCTCGTGCGTGCCGTAGCTCGCGCCCTTGCCGTCGACGTTGTTCTTGTACAGCTGCAGCTGGGGCTGGCCGGGCACGGACGCCGCCTTGAGTGCGGCCTCCTCCATGACCCGCTCCCCCGCCTTGTCCCAGATGACGGCGTCGCGCGCGTTCGTCACCTCGGGCGCGGAGTACTCCGGGTGCGCGTGGTCGACGTACAGCCGCGCGCCGTTGGTCAGGATGACGTTGGCCGCGCCGAGGTCCTCGACGTCCGGGTCGTGGCCCGGCCCGCCGGGGCCGGTCAGGTCGAACCCGCGCGCGTCGCGCAGCGGCGACTCCACCTCGTAGTCCCACCGCGCCCGCCGGGCCCGGGGGATGTCGGCCGCGGCCGCGTAGGCCAGCACGACCTGGGTCGAGGTGAGTACCGGGTTCGCCGTCGCGTCGCCCGGCACGGAGATGCCGTACTCGACTTCGGTTCCCATGATCCGCCGCATGTCCACCACCCTACGGGGTCGTCCTAGTGGAACGATGCACCCATGCCAGGCAGTGACGAACTCGTTGCCCTCTATGACCAGGCCGGCTCCGTCGTCGGTTCGACGACCCGGTCACGGGTCCGCGCGGAGGCGCTGTGGCACGCCGCCGGCGTCGTGCTGGTCCGTTCGGGTGACGGCAGCGCCGTCTACGTGCACCTGCGCACCGCGGGGAAGGACGTGTTCCCTTCGACCTGGGACTGCTGGGCCGGCGGCGTGGTCGCCGCGGGCGAGACCCCGGCCGAGTGCGCCCGCCGCGAACTGGCCGAAGAGCTCGGTGTCCACGGAGTGGACCCCGTCCCGCTGTTCACCAAGGTCTACGACGACGGCCGCAACCGCTGCCACAACTTCGCCTTCGAGGTCCGCTGGGACGGCCCGATCCGCCACCAGGCCGAAGAGATCGCCGAAGGCCGCTGGATCCCGCTCCAGGACCTCCGCGCGTGGGTCGACGATCCGGCGCCCGAGCTGCCGTTCATCCCCGACGGCCGCGAGGGCGTCCAGGAGTGGTTCCGCCGTTACGGCTGAGCCGCGAGTTTCGCCGCCATCGCGGGCAGCAGGCGCTTGGCGGCGTCCACGGCCCGCGTCCCGGTGCTGGCCGAGACCGTCAGCTCGGACACGAGCCTTCCCTTGGCCAGCAACACCGTGCAGGTCTTGCCGTCGGACCAGGCCTGCTGCCGCTCGACCCCGGGCTGGACGGGGACGCTCACCGTCTTGCCCGCGCACTCGTTCTCCGCGACCGCCTGGGCGGCCGAGGAGTCCGCGAACGCCACGACGCGGTGGCTCAGCTCCGACCCGCTGGGGTAGCGCCAGGTCGTGGTCCGGCTGCCCGCCGACGGCCCGTCCGCCAGGCAGCCCGCGACCTCGCCCGAGCCCGGCTGCACGCCTTCCTCGGCGACATCGGCGTCCGACAGCAACGCCCGCTGGGCGACCAGCCCGAAATCGGGGGCCGCCGGCGTCGCCGGGACCACCTGCGCGCGGTTCACCGGCGCTTCCGAGGTGACCGGGGCCGGCGACGTCGGAACCGGATCGTCGTAGTACGTCTCGAGATTGTTCGGGTCGGGCCCGTCACAGGCCGTGAGGCCCGCCAACGCGACCGCGGCCAGGGCGATCACCTGCCGATGACGCACTTGCTCCGGCCTCCTGTCGTCCGCTGGTGCCTGCGAAGGGTAGTGCAGCCGCTCAATCCCACGCCAAGGAGGACCGGTGTCGCCAGTACGCGCCGGGATCCTCGGCGAGCCCGGCCAGCGCATCCCGGTCGGCCGCGCCCAGCTCCACCGCCGCGGCCCGCAGGTTCGCCTCCAGCTGGACCGGGGCCGCGGGGCCGATGACGGCGGTGTCCACCCACTCTTCGGCCAGCACCGCGGCGATCGCGACGGCGTCCGGGCCCGTCCCGTGCGCGGCGGCGATGTCGAGGACCGTCTTCGGCGCCTCCACCGCGAGCCTGCCGTTGGCGAGGGTTTCCTTGACCAGCACGCGGTTCCCGGCCGCGTGCGCCGCGGCCAGGGCCCGCCCGGCCGACCGCTCCAGCACGTTCCACGTCGACTGCACGGCCGAAAACACCGGCTGCCCGGCCACTTCCAGCGCGAAGGCCCGCTCGATCGCGTCCGCCTGCGCGGGTCCCGACGTCGAGAACCCGACCGCGACGCCGTTCGCGGAAAGCTCCGCCAGCGCTTCGACCAGCGGCTCGTCGGTGAACAGCGGACTGTCCACAGTGAGCGAATGCACCTGGTAGAGCCCGACCCGGTTTCCCAGCAGCGCCAGGGTTTCCGCCCACTGCGCCGCGAACCGCGCCGCCGAGTGCTCCTTCACCTCGTGCACGTCGGCGTCGAGCCGCCAGTCCCCGACGTAGGCGTAACCCCACTTGCTGGACACCTCGACGTCGGCGTGCCCGCGCTCGGCGAGCCAGCCGGCCAGGAACGCCTCCGAACGCCCGTACGAGCGGGCGACGTCGACGTGCCGGACGCCGGCGGCGTAGGCGTCGTCGAGCACCGCGAAGGTCGCGGCACGCATCGAATCGACGTCCCGCACCGGCGGCAGCGCGCCGTCGCGGCCGAGGTTGATGTAGGCGGGACGGCCCAGCGCCGCCAGGCCGAGCGCGATGCGGTCCACGGGTGCCTTCACGCCGTCTGCTTGTGCCGCAGGATGGCCAGCCACTGGTCGGAGTTCTGCGCCTGGCGGTGCAGCTTCTCCAGGCGCGCGGCCGGGGCCCGGACGTACCCCTTGCCGAAGACCGGCGCGATCTGGCGCAGGCTCGCGCCGCCTTCGCGCGCGGCGAGCAGCGCCCAGTCGGAGGCGTCGGCGCAGGCCGCCGAGGCGCGGCGGAGCTCGCCGAGGATGTCGATGAGCTCCTGGGCGCCCACCTCCCCCGCCTGGACGGCGGCGGCCGTCGTCTCCAGCCAGGCCAGGACGTCGGACTCGGTGATCGGCGCGCGCGGCCGGTGCGTTTCTTCGCTCACGGCCAGTGAGTATAGGTCGTTATACGTCGATACACGCGACGGCGGCCATGCCGACACGCACCGAATCCCCGCCGGACGCCGAGCGGCCGGTTGACTCAAATCGTAGTTCTGCGATACTTCGATTCATGACGACCATCGACGGCATGCGGCTCGGCCGCTACGGGATCTGGACGTTCGACTTCGAAAGCCTGCCGGCGAGCCGGATCCGGGAATCGGCACAGGAACTGGACGAACTCGGCTGGCCCGCGCTCTGGATCCCGGAGACCGACGGCCGCGAAGCGCTCACCCACGCCGGTTTCCTGCTGGCCGCCACCGAGAACCTGACCGTTGTCAACGGAATAGCGCAGATCGGGTCGCGCGAACCGCGCCGGACGCAGGGCGCGGCGCTGCTGCTCGCCGACGCCTACCCGGACCGCCACCTGCTCGGCCTCGGCTTCGGCGGCGTGCCCGCCCCGAAGCCCCTCGACGCGGTGCGCGGCTACCTCGCCGAGATGGACGCCGTCACCAGCGCCAACCCGGCGCCGCGGGCCCCGATACGCCGGCTGCTGGCCGCTTACGGGCCCAAGATGCTGGAGCTCGCCCGCGACCACGCGGCGGGCGCGCACACCTACCACGTGACCCCGGACCACACCGCCCAGGCGCGGGAAATCCTCGGCGACGGCCCGTTCCTCGGCGTCGAGCACGCGGTGCTGTTCGAGACCGACGCGGCGAAGGCGCGCGAGATCGCCCGCGAGCACCTGCACCCCTACCTCACGCAGACGTACAACGTCGCGAAGTTCCGGCGGCTCGGCTACACCCAGGAGGAGATCGACGGCGCGGCCGACCGGATCGTCGACGACCTGGTGTTCTGGGGCGACCTCGACACGATCATCGCGAGGCTCGGCGCGCACCTGGAAGCGGGCGCCGACCACGTCGGCATCCAGGTCATCGGCACCGGACCGGGCGAATCGGCGATGCCGCACTGGCGCCGGCTGGCCGAGGCGCTGCTACCGGTCGCCGCGTAGGCCGAACCGGGCGGTGCAGTGCCAGACGCGCTTGAGCAGCTGGGGGTCGTGCCGGCCGGCGCGGACGGCGTCGCCGATGACGCGGGCGTCGAGCCTGCCGTCCTCGGCGATCTCCTTCCCGGCCCGCACGACATCCTCCCCGCGGTAGTCCGCGTGCTCGGCCAGCACCTCGACAGGCAGGCTGAACCCGTGATGCCACCTGGTGGGAAACGGCAGGTCCGCGGCCGCCGCCTCGACGTCGGTGCCGCGGAAGGCCGGGTCCAGGACGAGCGCCTCGACGTCGGTCGCCAGCCGGAGCGGGCCGTGGACGTGGGCCTCGATGTGGTCGTCGAGCTCGTCCTGCACGTCGGCCTCGGCGAGGCGCAGCAACGGCATGTTCGCCGCGGTGCCGAAGTCGTCCGGCTCGCCGAAGCTGTCCGGGTAGCAGAACGTCGTCCGCGCCAGCACTTCGCGCTTCAGCACCAAGTGCGACGAGCCGAACCGGACCGACCCGCCCGCCGGGCGGCGGCGGTAGTTGAGCGAGCCGTACTTCGGCCGGGCCGACGGTGGCAGGTCGTCGTAGGCGCCACCGAACATGTGGTGCTCCCAGCGCCGGCGGTCTCCCCCGGCGTGCGCCGTGAGGCCGCCGTTGCTCGTGCCCGTCTCGAACTGCGAGCGGTAGACGCCGTCGGTGACGAGGTGCCGCAGCAACGGCACTTCACCGACCAAGCGGTCCGGGTGGAAGTGGACGGTGACGTCCAGGCCTTCGGGCAACGGCGGCCCGGTCACGCGGCCGGCGACGTGCGCCACCGCTCGCCGCCATCCCGCTTCTCCAGCCGCCATGGGCGCTATCCTAACCCGAACCGTATAGGTCGTTATACGCGATGGACAGGTCCGAAAACCGCTGGCTTTGCGCTCCGCGTCCCGGCTTGACTGCGCCCATGCGGTTCGAAGGTCTCGGGGTCACGGTGCGGTTCGCGCTGCTGGCCGTCGTGTGGGGTGCGAGTTTCCTGTTCATCAAGGTGGGGCTGGCCGGGCTGTCCCCCGCGCAGATCGCACTCGCGCGGGTCGCGCTGGGTGCGCTCGCGCTGGCGGCCGTGCTGGCGGTGCGCCGGCGGCCACTCCCCCGCGATCCCGTGCTGTGGGGTCATCTCGCGGTCGTTTCGGTGCTGTTGTGCGTGGTGCCGTTCCTGCTGTTCTCGTGGGCGGAACAGTACATTTCGTCCGGTTTGGCCAGCATCTTCAACGCGACGACGCCGCTGGTCACGATGCTGCTGGCCGCCGCGGCGCTGCCCGAAGAGCGGTTCACGCCGCCGCGGGTGCTCGGCCTGTCGCTCGGTTTCCTCGGCGTGCTCACGATCGTCGGGGTGTGGCACGGCGTCGACGTCTCGCACCGGCTGACGGCGCAGCTCGCCTGCCTCGGCGCTACTACGTGTTACGGCGCGTGCTTCGTCTACCTGCGCCGGTTCGTCTCTCCGCGTGGTGTGGACCCGGTCGTCGTCGCGTTCGGTCAAACCGGGTCCGCGACGGTCATCCTCGGATTGCTCGCGCCCGCGATCGCGACCGCGCCGGTGCACCTGGACGTCGCGGTGGTCGCGAGCATGGTGGCGCTCGGCGTGTTCGGGACCGGAATCGCGTATGTCTGGAACGTCCGGATCATCGCGGCGTGGGGTGCGGCCAACGCCTCGGCGGTGACCTACCTCACACCCGTGGTCGGGGTGGTGCTGGGCGTGCTGGTGCTCGGCGAGCCGGTCAGCTGGAACCAGCCGGCGGGCGCGCTCCTGATCGTGGTGGGCATCCTCGCCGCCCACGGAAGGCTGCGGCGGCGCAGGCCCGAACCGGTGCTCGCCGGCCGGTAGACACGACGATGGGGCGACCGCCGAAGCGGCCGCCCCATCGCGCACTCGGACTACAGGTACTGACCGGTGTTCGTGGCGGTGTCGATCGCCCGCCCCGAGTCCTGGTTCTTGCCGGTGACGAGCGTGCGGATGTAGACGATCCGCTCGCCCTTCTTGCCGGAGATCCGGGCCCAGTCGTCCGGGTTGGTGGTGTTCGGGAGGTCCTCGTTCTCCGCGAACTCGTCGACGATCGCGTCGAGCAGGTGCTGCACGCGAAGACCCGGCTGCTTGGTCTCCAGCACCGACTTGATCGCCGACTTCTTCGCCCGGTCCACGATGTTCTGGATCATCGCGCCCGAGTTGAAGTCGCGGAAGTACAGGACTTCCTTGTCCCCGTTGGCGTAGGTCACCTCGAGGAACCGGTTCTCGTCGCTCTCCTCGTACATCCGCTCGACCGTGTGCTGGATCATCGCGTCGAACGTCGCCTTGGCGTCGCCGCCGAACTCGGCGAGGTCGTCCGCGTGGATCGGCAGGCCTTCGGCCAGGTACTTGGAGAAGATGTCCTTCGCGCCTTCGGCGTCCGGACGCTCGATCTTGATCTTGACGTCGAGCCGGCCCGGCCGCAGGATCGCCGGGTCGATCATGTCCTCGCGGTTGGAGGCGCCGATGACGATGACGTTCTCCAGGCCTTCGACACCGTCGATCTCCGACAGCAGCTGCGGCACGATCGTGGTCTCGACGTCGGACGACACGCCCGACCCACGGGTACGGAAGATCGAGTCCATCTCGTCGAAGAACACGATCACCGGGGTGCCTTCGGAGGCCTTTTCCCGCGCCCGCTGGAAGATCAGGCGGATGTGCCGCTCGGTCTCCCCGACGAACTTGTTGAGCAGCTCGGGACCCTTGATGTTCAGGAAGTAGGACTTCCCGTCCGCCGCGTCGCCCCGCGCTTCGGCCACCTTCTTGGCCAGCGAGTTCGCGACCGCCTTGGCGATGAGCGTCTTGCCGCAGCCCGGCGGGCCGTAGAGCAGGACGCCCTTGGGCGGGCGCAGCTGGTACTCCTGGTAGAGGTCGGCGTGCAGGAACGGCAGTTCCACCGCGTCGCGGATCTGCTCGATCTGCCGGGTGAGGCCACCGATGTCCTCGTAGCGGACGTCGGGCACCTCCTCCAGCACCAGGTCCTCGACCTCCGCCTTCGGCACGCGCTCGTACGCGTAGCCGGCCTTGGAGTCGACCAGCAGCGAGTCGCCCGGCTTGAGCGGCTGCTCGGCCAGCAGGTCGGAGAGCAGGACCACCCGCTCCTCGTCCGCGTGCCCGACCACCAGCGCGCGAAGGCTGCCGCCCTCGACGTCGGCGGCGAGCACCTCACGCAACGCGCACACCTCGCCGGTGCGTTCGAAGCCGCCGGCCTCGACCACGGTGAGCGCCTCGTTGAGCCGCAGCGCCTGGCCGCGTCGCAACGAAGAGAGCTCGACCGCGGGCGACACCGACACCCGCATCTTGCGGCCCGCCGTGTAGACGTCCACCGTGTTGTCCTCGTACGCCTCGACGAAGACGCCGTAGCCGGACGGCGGCTGGGCCAGCCGGTCGACCTCCTCGCGCAGCGCGAGGAGCTGTCCCCGGGCCTCACGCAGGGTTTCGACCAGTTTGGTGTTGCGTTCGGTGAGCTGGCTCACCCTTTCCGAGGCCTCGGCGAGCCGCTGTTCGAGAACTCGGTTCTGCCGTGGCGAGTCGGTCAGTTTGCGGCGCAGCAGCGCCACTTCCTCCTCGAGAAAACGGATCTGCCGAGCCTGCTCGTCCGCCGTCGTCCCAGCTCCGGATGTTGCTGAAGGGTCGGCCTCCTCGCGCCGACCTCCGGGAAGGTCATGATGCATCGGGCACCTCCTCGGAGTGCTTTTCATTCCACGGTACCGGCGATCACCGACAAGAAAAGGCCTTTCCGGATCACAAGATCGGCGCGTCGCGGTTTCCTTGCCTGGTCCAGCACGGACATTCCCGCAGCGCAAGAGGCCATTTCGGTGCCGTGGCCCCGGCGCGTCGCGGGCCCGACCGGGCCGGGACGAACCAAGCACGTCGGGAGTACCCGCCTTCGAGACGGTCCAACCCTGCCCGGAGATGACGATTCGGGCCAGTTCCGCCCTAACCGCGCGGCGGCCCCGCCCGGTGGCTAGCATCGGGCCGACGTCGGCCGCCTCGAAGGCCGGGTCACCGTCGAAGGAACGCGAGGGGGCACCACCCATGACCTACCCGCCGCAGCAACCGGGCGGCTACGGCCAGCAGCCCGGGGGTTACGGGCAGCAGCCCGGGCCGTACGGCCAGCAGCCCGGCGGCCATCCCCAGAGCGGACCGCAGCCCCAGCCGGGCTACGGCGGCACGCAGCAGTTCGGGCAGCCCGATCCGTACGGTCAGCCGCAGCAGGGCGGTTACCCGCCCCAGCCGGGCCCTCAGCCCCAGCAGGGCTACCCCCAGTACGGGCAGCAGGACCAGTGGGGGCAGCAGCAGCCCCAGCAGGACCAGTGGGGCCAGCCGGCGCAGCAGCAGCCGGGCTTCGGCGGTTACGACCCGTACGGCGGCGGCAGCTTCGGTGAGGCACCGCCGCCCAAGAAGAAGAAAACCGGCCTGATCGTCGGCATCGCCGCCGCCGCGGTGCTCCTCGTCGGGGGCGGCGTGACGTGGTTCGTCCTGGCCAAGGGTGACGACAACACCACCGCGGCCCCGCCGGCGAGCAGCAGCTCCGCGGCGCCGACGTCCGCGCCGAAGACGTCCGCTTCGAAGCCCAAGGTCACCTCGCCGAGCCCGTCGACGAAGAGCACGAAGCCCGCCGCCGGCCCGGCCCCGGCGGGCAAGGGCAGCTCGCAGGAGCTGTTCGACGCGACGATCGACGCCTACAACGCCGGCGACGAGAAGGCGCTGGGCGACACGATCTGCCGGAGCGTCTTCGAGGGCAGCACCGGCGACATCCCGAAGGTGACGGTCAAGCTGACCGGTTCGCCGCAGGACACCGGGGACAAGTCCACCGTGCGCTACTCGGCGACGGACGGCAGCAAGACCAAGGTCGGCACGATGTCGGCCCAGAAGGAATCCGGCCTGTGGTGCCTGTCCAACGTCCGGGCGGACGGCTCGTGAGCCCGCGCCTTCGGTGAACCGCGCGCTCGCCGCCGGGCTCGTGCTGCTCGGCGTGGCCGGGGCGGGTGTGGTGCTGGGCCTGCTGCTCGTCGCGCCGTCCGGCTCCCCGCCCGCCCCGTCGAGCACGGCCCCGGTGACCCGCACCTCGGCCTCCGCGGCGCCGAGCGCGGTCGACACCGCGGCGGTGAACGTGCTGGCCCGCGCCATCGTCGACGCGATCACGGCCCACGACTCGGCGGCGTTCGGCAAGCTGACGTGCCGCCCGCAGACCGCGGACGCCCTGGGGCGGCTGCAGCGGATGTGGGACGCGGCCGGCCGGGTGACGGCGACGCTGAAGGAGCCGCCGGAGGTCCGCGGCGAGTCCGCGACGGCGAAGGTGCACGTCGAAGCCCCGGGCGGGACGAAGGACACGCCGTTCCCGCTGCACAAGGAGAACGGCCGCTGGTGCGTCCCCGGCTAGCCCTTGCCCTTGGACGGCCGGCGCGACACGCGAGGTGACACGGTTCCGTCCGCGAGCCGGCGGGCGGTGAGCAGGAACGCCGTGTGCGCGACCATCCGGTGGTCCGGGCGCACCGCGAGGCCCACCACGTGCCACGGCCGCATCAGCGTTTCCCACGATTCGGGCTCGGTCCAGCACTGCTGCTCGCGCAGCGACTCCGTCACGCGGGACAGCTGCGTCACGGTCGCGACGTAAACCGTCAGCACGCCGCCCGGCACCAGGTGCGCGGCGACGTTCGGCAGCTGGTCCCACGGGGCCAGCATGTCCAGCACCACCCGGTCGACCTCGCCTTCGTGGGTCGCCAGGTCCGCCACCGTGAGCGACCAGTTCGCCGGCTTCTCCCCGAAGAACTTCACGACGTTGCGCTCGGCGTGCTCGGCGTGGTCGTCGCGGATCTCGTAGGAGCTCACGTGCCCTTCCGAGCCGACCGCGCGCAGCAGCGAACACGTCAGCGCGCCGGAACCCGCGCCGGCCTCGAGCACGCGGGCGCCCGGGAAGATGTCGCCCCACATCACGATCTGCGCGGCGTCCTTCGGGTAGATGACCTGCGCGCCGCGCGGCATCGAGAGCACGTAGTCCGGCAGGAGCGGGCGCAGGGCCAGGTAGGTCGACCCGCCCGCCGACGTCACGACCGAGCCCTCGGGCCTGCCGATCAGGTCGTCGTGGGCGAGCGCGCCGCGATGGGTGTGGTACTCCCCGCCGTCGGCCAGCGTCAGGGTGTAGTGCCGCCCTTTCGAGTCGGTCAACTGCACCCGATCACCCGCGCGAAACGGTCCGCTGACCGACAACACTTCCTCCTGTACCCCGAATGGCCGACGACAGATCTTCGCAGGCCGTCCGGGGCGTGGCCTCAGCGGGTACGGCGGTTCAGCGCGGCGCGCAGGTCGTCCCGGCGCAGCACCCCCGCCGGACGGCCCTCGTCGTCGACGACGAGGAACTGCCACGCCGGGGTCTCGCGGACGCGCTCGACGACGTCCTCCCCCGGTTCCGAGGCCAGCAGGACGGTTTCGGCGCGGATCGGCTCCGCCGCGAGCTCGGCGGGCGCGTGCGGCGACGTGCCCGCGAGGCGCTCCGCCGCGCCCGTGTCGAGCAGCCCGGCCGCCACGCCGTCCGCGCGGACGAGCACCACGCCCCGGCCCGCCGAGGCCGCGAGCGCGTCCGACACCGGGCTTTCGGCGGGCAGCTGCAGCACCGGCCGCACCAGCTCGCCGAGGTCCAGACCTTCCGGCCAGGTGCGGCGCGCTTCGGCCTTGAGCTCGGAGCGCGCACCCAGGATCACGAACCACGCCGTGACGACGCAGACGCCCAGGCGCAGCCATCGGTCCGGGCTGCCGGTCGCCAGGCCCCACAGGGCCCACACGAGCAGGCCCGCGGCGACGACCGCGCCGCCGCCGACCGCCGCGCGCGTGCCCTTCGCGCGGATCCCGGTGGCCGCCCAGACGCCGGCGCGGACCAGCCGCCCGCCGTCGAGGGGCAGGCCGGGCAGGAGGTTGAACACGCCGACGGCGAGGTTCGCCACCGCGCACTCGGCCACCAGCATCCAGACCGCGCCGTCCGGCGGGACGGCGAACACCAGCAGGCCGCAGAACCCGCCCAGCAGCAGCGACACCGCCGGGCCCGCCGCGGCGACCAGGCCCTCGTGGACCGGCCGCTTCGGCGTCCTGGCCACTTCGGACAGGCCGCCGAGCAGGAACAGCCGCACCCGCCGCACCGGGATCCCCAGCCGCAGCGCGGCGACGCAGTGGCCGAGCTCGTGCGCCAGCACCGACAGGCCCAGCAGCACCGCGAACGCGCCGGCCAGCAGCCACGACGTCAGGGACGAGGCGTCCGGGAGCAGCCGTCCGACCAGCGGCGCGTAGAGCACGACGACGATCAGCGACCCGATCCACCAGGACGGCGCGAGCAGCACGGGCACGCCGGCGACCCGGAACAGCAGGAGACCGCCGTCCGGGAGGACGGCCTGCCGGGTGCCCCCGGTGCCCTGTTCACTGGTCGCGGCCATGCGGGAGAGCCTAGAGCCCCCGGTGTGGGGAGCGGGTGATCCGGTCTCCGGTGGTGTCGCGCACGACCGCGGGACGGCTGGGCGGTCCGGGTGCCGGCGGTGCGGTCACCGGCCATCGCCGACCCGGGCATTGCCGCCTCCGCGCGGCGAAACCGGCCGTTCCGGTCGCCGGCCCCGCCGCGGCCGGGCACGGCAGAGCGTTGCGGACGCCGCCGAGCGTTGCGGCCGCCGGCGCCGCCGTCCCGGTGCTGCCGCCGCTGCGTAGTGGTGCTGCCGGACATCGCAGCCGCCGCGTGTCACCGCCGGGCGTTGCGGTCGCCGGAACTGTCGTACCCCGGCGTTACGCTCTGCCCATGCCCGACGCCGACACCGTCACCACGGATCCCCCAGCAGCCACCGCCGTCGCCACCGAGGTGCGGCGGCGGCCCGCGCTGTCGCCGTCGAGGGCCAGCGACTTCAAGCAGTGCCCGCTGCTCTACCGGTTCCGCGCGGTCGACCGGCTGCCGGAGGTCCCGACCAAGGCCCAGCTGCGCGGCACGCTCGTCCACTCGGTGCTGGAGCGGCTGTTCGCGCTGCCGGCCGCCGAGCGCGTGCCCGCCCAGGCGCGCGAGCTGCTCGGCCCGGCGTGGACGGACCTCTCGGCGGACCGTCCGGAGTGGACCGAGCTGTTCGACGGCGGGAAACCCGAAGACCACGCGGACTGGCTGCGGTCGGCGGAAAAGCTGCTGGACGCCTACTTCGAGCTGGAAGACCCCCGGCGGCTCGAACCCGAGGCCTGCGAGCTGCACGTCGAGATCGAGCTCGGCTCCGGCGTCCTGCTGCGCGGCTACATCGACCGCCTCGACGTCGCGCCGACCGGCGAAATCCGGGTCGTCGACTACAAGACCGGCGCCGCGCCCCGCGAAATCGGCGAGGCCAAGGCGATGTTCCAGATGAAGTTCTACGCCGTGGTGCTGTGGCGGCTGCGCGGGATCGTGCCGCGCCAGCTGAAGCTGATGTACCTCACCGACGGCCAGTCCCTCGCCTACACGCCCGACGAAGCCGAGCTGCTGCGCTTCGAACGCACCCTGGAAGCCATCTGGCAGGCCATCCTCAAGGCGGGCAAGACCGGCGACTTCCGCGCGAACAAGAGCAAGCTGTGCAACTGGTGCGACCACCAGGCGCACTGTCCCGAGTACGGCGGTACGCCGCCGGAGTACCCCGGCTGGCCGGAGCCCGACGCGGGCGACGAGACGCCCCTGGACCGGGCCGACTGATGGCCGACGCGTTCTACGTCCCCCTCGGCGAAGGCCGCTACTCGGCGACCGCCCACACGGCCGGGCCGTGGTCCTCGGAGTCCCAGCACTTCGGCCCGCCGTCGGCGTTGCTCGTGCGGGCGCTCGAAGCCGTCGAACGGGCGCACCCGGCGGACCTGGCCCGGGTGACCGTCGAGATCCTCGGCCCGGCGCCGGTCGCCGAACTCGCCGTGCGGGCCCGGGTCGAGCGGCCGGGCCGGTCGGTCGAGCTGCTGCAGGCCGAGCTGGCGAGCGCGGACCGCGTCGTGGCGCGGGCTTCGGCGTGGCGCATCGCGGCCTCCGACACGAGCGAGGCGGCCACGGACGCCGGACCGCTCCTGCCGGCGCCGGACACCGTGACCGAGTCGCCGTGGCCGGAGGGCTGGCAGGCCGGCTACCTCGACGCCGTCGAGTGGCGCGCGGTGCGCGGCGGCATGGACGTGCCCGGCCCGGCGGCCGTCTGGGCCCGCCAGCGCGTCCCGCTGGTCGACGGCGAGGAGCCGAGCGGGCTGCAGCGGCTGTTCACCATCGCCGACTCCGGCAACGGCGTGTCGAACTTCCTCGACCCGCGCAAGTGGTGGTTCATCAACTCCGAGCTGACCGTCCACCTGCGGCGGGTGCCGGAGGGCGAGTGGATCGGCCTCGACGCGGTGACCCTGGTCGGCGAGCACGGCATCGGCACGGCGACGAGCATCCTGCACGACGCGGGCGGCCCGGTGGCCACCGGCGCGCAGGCGCTGATGGTGCGCCCGCGACAGGCCGGGGGCGGATAGCCACCCACAACGGCCCCGCATCCAATAACCTTCGCGGAACGACCGACTTGAGGAGCGCTCCGGCATGCAGATCACCTCGGTGGTCAACCAGAAAGGCGGGGTCGGCAAGACCTCACTGAGCGTCGGCACCGCGGCCGCGCTGGCCGAGCGGGGCCGGCGCGTGCTGCTCGTCGACCTCGACCCGCAGGGTCACGCGACGACCGAGATGCTCGGGTTGTCCGAGGTACCCCCGGATCAGCCGAGCCTGGCGAAAGCGCTGGCCAAGACGTGGAAGGGCCCGATCGACGAGATCGTCGTGCCGCACCCGCGCAGCAACCTCGGCAAAGGCGGCGCGCTCGACGTCGTGCCGACGTCGCCGGGGATGTTCGACCTGATCCGGCGGCTCGACTCGTTCCGCGTGCCCGGCTGGCAGCTGGCCCGGGTCATCCAGTTCGCCAACTACGACCACTGCGTCATCGACTGCCCGCCGGCGCTGGACGTGCTGACGAACAACGCGCTCGCGGCGTCGCACGGCATCCTGGTGCCGGTCCAGCCGGACAAGACGAGCATCCGCGCGCTGCGGCTGCTGGCCGACCAGGTCCGGTACGTCGAGCAGACGGTCGGGCGGCAGCCGCTGTCGTGGTTCGGCCTGGTGCCGAGCCTGTACCGGCGCCCGATCTCGCACTACGCGGCGGCGGCGCTGCAGGAGATGTACGAGTTCGGCATCCCGATGCTCTCGCACCTGCCGCTCGGCGTGGTGATGAACGAGGCGGCGGCGCACGGCGTCCCGGTGACGACGTACGCGCCGGAGACGCTGCAAGCGCTGTCGTTCCGCGAGATCGCGGCGACGCTCGACGGTTACCTGGAGCAGAACCAGGCCCCCGCGGTGGTCCCGGCGGACGAGGAGTTCGTCTTCGAGGACTTCATCTCGGAGGTCGCGGTGGCCCGCAACGTCAACGACAACGGCGCCCGCAAGGGTCTCTACGACCTGCTGCCGAAGAAGCCCAACCGGCCGCGCTGAGGTGCGCGCGGCCGGCCGGGCTGCCGGTCAGAGGCGGCAGGAGCGGATGTCGGACGCCAGGATCGCCTTCGCGCCGACCTCGGCCAGCTCGTCCATGATCAGGTTGACCTTCTTGCGCGGCACCATCGCGCGCACCGCGACCCAGTCCTCGTCCGCCAGCGGCGCCACCGTCGGCGACTCCAGGCCCGGCGTGATGGCGATCGCGCGCTCGACGAGCGTGCGCGGGCAGTCGTAGTCCAGCATCATGTACTGCTGCGCGAACACGACTCCGCGCAGGCGCGCCGCCAGCTGCGACTTCGCCTTGCTCTCCGCCGTGCCGCGACGCTCCAGCAGCACCGCTTCCGACACGCAGATCGGGTCGCCGAACGCGACCAGGTTGTTCTGCCGCAGCGACCGGCCGGACTCGACGACGTCCGCGATCGCGTCCGCCACGCCCAGCTGGATCGAGATCTCGACCGCGCCGTCGAGGCGGATCACCTCGGCCTCGACGCCGTGGCGGGCGAGGTCGTCGCGCACCAGCCGCGGGTACGACGTCGCGAGCCGCTTGCCGTGCAGGTCGGCCGGCTTCCAGTCGCGCCCGGCCGGGGCCGCGTAGCGGAACGTCGAGCCGCCGAAGCCGAGCGCCTGGATCTCCTCCACCGGCGCGCCGGAGTCGAGCGCCAGGTCCCGGCCGGTGATGCCGAGGTCGAGGTCGCCGGAGCCGACGTAGATCGCGATGTCCTTGGGACGCAGGAAGAAGAACTCGACCTCGTTGACGTGGTCGAGCACGGTCAGGTCGCGCTGCTCATGCCGCTTGCGGTAGCCCGCCTCGCCGAGCATCTCCGTCGCCGCGGCGGCGAGGGCTCCCTTGTTCGGCACGGCAACACGCAGCATTTCGCTTTTCTCCTCGTTGTTTTCAGCGACCCGTCACAGGTAGCGGTAGACGTCCTCGGTCGACAGGCCACGGCCGAGCATCAGCACCTGCACCCGGTACAGCAGCTGGGAGATCTCCTCGGCGAGGCGGTCGTCGGACTCGTGTTCGGCGGCGATCCACACCTCGCCGGCTTCCTCGAGCACCTTCTTGCCCTGGGCGTGCACCCCGGCGTCGAGGGCGACGACGGTGCCGGACCCGTCGGGACGGGTACGCGCGCGCTCGGCAAGCTCCGCGAACAGCTCATCGAAGGTCTTCACGGTCTGCAGATCCTTCCACCCCGGGCCCGGCGGCGCCGCCCCGGCCCGCCGCGGATGCCGTGGATCTCACACCGAAGTGGACGACTCCTCCCGAAGACTGGGACGGCGTTCGAAGTCGAGGAGGTACCGCTTCCGCTCCAGGCCGCCGCCGTAGCCGGTCAGCGAACCCGTCGAACCGATGACCCGGTGGCACGGCACGATGATCGAAATCGGGTTCTTGCCGTTGGCCAGGCCCACGGCCCGGGCGGCCGCCGGCTTGCCGAGCAGCTGCGCGAGTTCGCCGTAGGACGCGGTTTCGCCGTACGGGATGTCCAGCAGCGCCGCCCACACCGACCGCTGGAACGGCGTGCCGCGGAAGGCCAGCGGGAGGTCGAACTCCCGCCGCCGCCCGGCGAAGTACTCGGCCAGCTGGCTCTCGGTGAGCGCGAACACCTCGGCCGCGCCGGGCGAGCCGAAGGCCGCCTCGGCGGGGCGGTGCCGTTGTTCGTGCATGTAGAGCCCGCAGAGCGCGTCGTCCTCGGCGACCAGGGTCAGCGGGCCGCAGGGACTGTCGACGACCGTATGGGAACGCATGGGGATCTCCTAGGCGGCGGGCATCCGGTTGATCGCGTGGTCACCCGTGGCCCACAGGTGCTGGGTGGCGTAGGCACGCCAGGGGCGCCACGCCGCGGACCGGGCGACGACGGCGGCCTGGCCGCCGAGGCCGAGGGTTTCGGCGGCGTACTTGATGCCGAGGTCGGTGGGCAGGAACGCGTCGGGGTCGCCGAGGGCGCGCATCGCGATGCTCTCGACCGTCCACGGCCCGAACCCGGGCAACGCGGTCAGCGCGGCCCGCGTCCCGGTCCAGTCGCTGCCCGCGCCGAGGTCGAGGCCGTCCGACAGCGCCTCGACCAGTGCGAGCAGCGTGCGACGCCGGGACCGCGGCATCGCCAGCGTCTCCGGGTCCAGGGAGGCGAGCGCCTCGGGCGACGGGAACAGGTGCGTCAGGCCGCCGTCGGGGTCGTCGATCGGTTCGCCGTGGGCCGCGACGAGCCGGGCCGCGTGGGTGCGGGCCGCCGCCGTCGAGACCTGCTGGCCGAGCACGGCCCGCACGGCGAACTCGGCGCCGTCGACCGTGCGAGGCACCCGCCGGCCCGGCGCGGCCGCGACCAGCGGCGCGAGCAGCGGGTCACCGGCGAGCTGGTCGTCGACGGCCACCGGGTCGGCGTCGAGGTCGAGCAGCCGGCGGCAGCGGCTGGTCGCCGTCGGCAGGTCCCGCAGGTCGGTCAGGGTCAGCCGGCAGGCGATGTACCCGGCGGCGGGGTCCCCGGGGCGCAGCGCGACGACGCCGTGGCCGTGCGGCAGCCGCAGGGTCCGGCGGTAGGCGCCGTCGCGCCACTCCTCGACGCCCGGCACGCCGGTGGCCACGAGGTGGCCGAACAGGTTGTCCGGGCAGAGCGGCTTGCGGTAGGGCAGCCGCAGCGGGATCGCCCCCGCCGTCGCCGAGGGCTTGCCCTTCGCGCGCTGCCGCAGCTCGGTCGGCGAAAGCGCGAACACCTCGCGGACGGTGTCGTTGAACGCCCGGATGCTGCCGAAGCCGGCGGCGAGGGCGAGCTCGGCCATCGGCAGGGTGGTGGTCTCGATCAGCGTCCGCGCGGTCTGCGCGCGCTGGGCCCTGGCCAGGGCGAGGGGGCCGGCGCCGACCTCGGCGAACACCTGGCGCTGGACCTGCCGGACGCTGTAGCCGAGCCGGTCGGCCAGCCCTTGGACGCCTTCGGTGTCGACGACGCCGTCGGCGATCAGCCGCATCGCCCGCGCGACCAGGTCGGCACGCTCGTTCCACAGCGGCGAGCCGGGGCTGGCGTCCGGGCGGCAGCGCTTGCAGGCGCGGAACCCCGCCTGCTGGGCGGCCGCCGCGCTCGGGTAGAAACTCATGTTCTGCCGTTTGGGCGGGACGACCGGGCAGCTGGGCCGGCAGTAGATCCGGGTCGTCAGCACCGCGCAGTAGAACCACCCGTCGAACCGGGCGTCCTTCGCCTGCACGGCCCGCACGCACCGTTCGAAATCCTCGTGCACCGCTTCAGCATCGCGGACCGGGAGCGCCCGGGCTAGCGGAAATGCGACATGGGCGTGCTCAGCCCAGCAGGGCCGCCAGCGCCCGCACGTCGACGCCGACGAGGGAGTCGCGGAACACGCGCCGCTCCCCCGTCTCGACCGGGACGTCGTTCGGGATGACCAGGACCGTGCAGCCCGCGGCGACCGCCGACGCCGTGCCCGGCGGCGAGTCCTCGACCGCGACGCACCGCGCCGGGTTCACGCCGAGCAGCTCCGCGCCCTTGAGGTAGGGGCGCGGGTGCGGCTTGTTGAAGCCTTCGACCTCGTCGCCGCAGACCGTGACGTCGAAGAACTCGCGCCCGATCGTGTTCAGCGCCAGCTCGGTGAGGTCCCGCTCGGTGGAAGTGACCAGGGCCGAGCGCACACCGGCTTCCCGCACCGCCGTCAGGGCTTCGCGGGCGCCGGGGCGCCACGGCAGCTCGTCGTCGAACAGGCCCGCGGTGCGGCGGCGGATCTCTTCGCCGGTCGAGGTGATCGCTTCGGGCGTCACCGAGCGGCCCACGACTTCGAGGAGGTACGCCGAGGTGTCGTCCATATTGGACCCGACGAGCGTCATCCGCTGCTCCTCGGAAAGCTTGCCACCGAGCCATTCCGCCGTCTCGTAGAGGGCGATGTCCCACAGCTTCTCGGAATCGACCAGCGTGCCGTCCATGTCCCACAGCACGGCATCGAGTCCGTCCACAGTGGATTCTCCCTCAGGTGTTGAAGTACTTCGCTTCCGGGTGGTGGCAGACGATCGCGTCGGTCGACTGCTCGGGGTGCAGCTGGAACTCCTCGGACAGCTTGACGCCGATCCGGCCCGGTTCGAGGAGGGCGACGATCTTCGCCCGGTCTTCGAGGTCAGGACAGGCGCCATAGCCCAGGGAGAACCTGGCTCCACGGTAACCGAGCTTGAAGAAGTCCTCGACGTCGTCGGGGTCCTCTGAGGCGACCGCCACACCGCCGGGGAAGGTCAGCTCCTGGCGGATGCGGCAGTGCCAGTACTCGGCGAGCGCCTCGGTGAGCTGGACGCCGAGGCCGTGCACCTCGAGGTAGTCGCGGTAGGCGTTCGCGGCGAACAGCTCGTTCGCGTGGTCGGCGATGGGCTGCCCCATCGTGACGACGGTGAACGGCACGACGTCGACCTCGCCGGACTCGCGTGGGCGGTAGAAGTCGGCCAGGCAGAGCCGCCGGTCACGGCGCTGGCGCGGGAAGGTGAAGCGCAGCCGCTCCGGCGCGTCGGGCGATGGCTCGGTGAGCACGACCAGGTCGTCGCCCTCGGCGACGCACGGGAAGTAGCCGTAGACGACGGCCGCGTGTGCGAGGACGCCGTCGGCGGTCAGCCGGTCGAGCCAGTACCGCAGCCGCGGCCGGCCTTCGGACTCCACGAGTTCGTCGTACGTCGGCCCGGCGCCGCCGCGGGCACCCTTGAGGCCCCACTGCCCCATGAAGGTCGCCCGCTCGTCGAGCATCGCGGCGTAGTCGGCGAGCGGGACGCCCTTGACCACGCGCGAACCCCAGAACGGCGGGGACGGCAGCGGGACGTCGGTGGCGACGTCCGAACGCGCGGGCGGCGGCCCGTCGAGGGCTTCTTCCTCGGCCTTGCGGGCTTTGCGCGCCTCCGCGATCCGCAGCGACCGTTCGCGGCGTTCCTTGCGCTCGGCGCGCTTCTTCTCCGCGTCGGCGTCGACCAGCGGCGACTCCCCGCGCTTGGCGGCCATGATCGCGTCCATCAGCCGCAGCCCCTCGAACGCGTCTCGGGCGTAGCGGACGTCGCCGGAGTACAGCTCCGTGAGGTCGTTCTCCACGTAGGACCGGGTCAGCGCCGCGCCGCCGAGCAGCACCGGCCAACGCGCGGAGACGCCCCGGGAGTTCATCTCCTGGAGGTTCTCCTTCATGATCACCGTCGACTTGACCAGCAGCCCGGACATCCCGATCGCGTCGGCGCCGTGTTCCTCGGCGGCGTCCAGGATGGTGGTGATCGGCTGCTTGATGCCGAGGTTGACGACCTCGTAGCCGTTGTTGGACAGGATGATGTCGACCAGGTTCTTGCCGATGTCGTGCACGTCGCCGCGCACGGTGGCCAGCACGATCCGGCCCTTGCCGGCGTCGTCCTCCTTCTCCATGTGCGGTTCGAGGTGGGCGACAGCGGCTTTCATCACCTCGGCGGACTGCAGCACGAACGGCAGCTGCATCTGCCCGGACCCGAACAGCTCGCCGACGGTCTTCATCCCCGACAGCAGCGTGTCGTTGATGATCTGCAACGCGGGGCGCTGCTCCAGCGCCGCGTCGAGGTCGGCGGCGAGGCCGTTGCGCTCGCCGTCGACGATCCGGCGTTCGAGGCGGTCGAACAGCGGCAGGGCGGCCAGCTCTTCGGCTCGCGACGCCTTGGACGAGGCCGCGCTGACGCCCTCGAACAGGGCCATCAGCTCCTGCAGCGGGTCGTAACCCTCGCGGCGGCGGTCGTAGACGAGGTCGAGGGCGACCGCGCGCTGGTCGTCCGGGATGCGCGCCATCGGCAGGATCTTCGACGCGTGCACGATCGCCGTGTCGAGCCCGGCTTGGACGCACTCGTGCAGGAAGACGGAGTTGAGCACCTGCCGCGCGGCCGGGTTGAGGCCGAAGGAAATGTTCGACAACCCCAGCGTGGTCTGCACCTCGGGGTGGCGGCGCTTGATCTCGCGGATGGCCTCGATCGTCTCGATGCCGTCGCGGCGGGACTCCTCCTGGCCGGTGGCGATGGTGAAGGTGAGGGCGTCGACGATGACGTCGGAGGTGCGCAGGCCCCACTTGCCGGTGATGTCCGCGATCAGCCGGGTCGCGATGTCGGCCTTCTTCCGCGCGGTCCGCGCCTGGCCTTCCTCGTCGATGGTCAGCGCGACGACGGCGGCGCCGTACTCGCTGACGAGTTCCATGACCTGGGTGAACCGGGATTCGGGGCCGTCGCCGTCCTCGTAGTTGACGGAGTTGACCGCGCACCGGCCGCCGAGGCGTTCGAGGCCCGCGCGCAGCACGGCCACCTCGGTGGAGTCGAGCATGATCGGCAGCGTCGACGCGGTGGCGAGCCGGCCCGCCAGCTCGGCCATGTCGGCGGTGCCGTCGCGGCCGACGTAGTCGACGCACAGGTCCAGGAGGTGGGCGCCGTCGCGGGTCTGCTCGCGGGCGATCTCGACGCAGTCGTCCCAGCGGCCTTCGAGCATCGCGGTGCGGAACGCCTTCGAGCCGTTGGCGTTGGTGCGCTCGCCGATCATGAGCACGCTGGCGTCCTGCTTGAACGGCACCGCCTGGTACAGCGACGACACGCCCGGCTCGGGCCGCGGCCGCCGCGCGACCGGCTCGGTTCCGGCGACGGCGTCGGCGAGCTGCCGGATGTGCTCGTCGGTCGTGCCGCAGCAGCCGCCGACCAGGCCGACGCCGAACTCGCGGACGAACCCGGTCAGCGCCTCGACCAGGGCTTCCGGGCCGAGCGGGTACACCGCCCCGTTCGGCCCCAGTTCCGGCAGGCCGGCGTTCGGCATCACCGACATCGGCACGCGGGCGTGCTTGGCCAGCTGCCGCAGGTGCTCGCTCATCTCGGCCGGGCCGGTGGCGCAGTTGAGGCCGATGACGTCGATGCCCAGCGGCTCCAGCGCGGCCAGCGCCGCGCCGACCTCGGTGCCGAGCAGCATCGTGCCGGTGGTCTCGACGGTGATCGAAGCGAGGATCGGCACCCGGCGCCCCTCGGCGGCCATGGCGCGCTTCGCGCCGATGATCGACGCCTTCGTCTGGAGGATGTCCTGGGTGGTCTCGACGATCACCGCGTCGACTCCGCCGGCGAGCAGGCCGCGGACCTCTTCGCGGTAGGCGTCACGCAGCGTGGTGAAGGGCGCGTGGCCGAGCGTCGGCAGCTTGGTGCCCGGGCCGACGGACCCGAGCACGAACCGGGGGCGGTCCGGGGCCGCGAACTCGTCGGCGGTCTCGCGGGCCAGCCGCGCGCCGGCCTCGGCGAGCTCGAAGATCCGCCCGGCGATGCCGTACTCGGCGAAGTTGGCGAAATTGGCCCCGAAAGTGTTCGTTTCGACGGCGTCCGCGCCCGCTTCCAGGTAGCCCCGGTGCACCGAGCGGACCACGTCCGGCCGGGTGACGTTGAGGATCTCGTTGCAGCCTTCGAGGCCGTCGAAGTCGGCCAGGCTCAGGTCGTGGGCCTGCAGGGCGGTGCCCATCGCGCCGTCGGCCACGAGAACACGCGAGCGGAGGGCTTCGAGGAACGGCGACGACAGGCGGTCGGACATGCTGAACAGGGTAAGGCCGGTGGTCGTAGGCTGGTCCGGTGAGTGAGCCCGTCGACGAGACCCCGCGGCCGCCCGGCGACCGCACCGAACCCACCCGTCCGCTGATGGTCGTCGCCTTCGAAGGCTGGAACGACGCCGGCGACGCGGCCAGCCGCGCGGTGGAGCACCTGCAGCTGAACTGGGACGCCACGCCCCTGGCCGAACTGGAGCCCGACGACTACTACGACTTCCAGGTCAGCCGCCCGACCGTCCGGATGGTGGACGGCGTCACTCGACGGGTGGACTGGCCGACGACGACGCTGTCGGTGTGCCGCCCCGACGGGTTCGACCGTGACGTGGTCCTCGTGCAGGGCCCCGAGCCGAACATGCGCTGGCGCGCGTTCTGCGCCGAGCTGCTGGAGCACATCAAGCAGCTCGACGTCGCGACCGTGGTGACGCTGGGCGCGCTGCTCGCCGACACCGCGCACACGCGGCCGGTCCCGGTCACCGGGACGGCCTACGACAAGGACACCGCGTCGCTCTACGGGCTCGACCTGAACAACTACCAGGGCCCGACCGGCATCGTCGGGATCCTGCAGGACTACTGCGTGCAGGCGGGCATCCCGGCCGTGTCGATCTGGGCCGCGGTGCCGCACTACGTGTCGCACCCGCCGTCCCCGAAGGCGACGCTGGCGCTGCTGCACAAGCTGGAGGACATCCTCGACGTCGAGATCCCGCTCGGGGCGCTGCCGGAGCAGTCCGAGGAGTGGCAGCGCACGGTCAGCGAGATGGCCGACGAGGACGAGGAGATCAGCGAGTACGTCCGCAGCCTCGAAGAGCGCGGCGACGCGCAGACCGAGGTCGCCGAACAGGACGTCAGCGGCGACAAGATCGCCGCCGAGTTCGAGCGCTACCTGCGCCGCCGCGGCCGGGGCGGCGGGCAGGAAGGTTTCGGCCTCCGCTGAAACATCACCACCGGCTGGTGGCGAACGCCCGCGCGGGGTTCGCCACCAGCATGGCCGTGACGATGTCATCGCCCAGCAGCTTCGCCAGCCGCGGCGCCAGCGTCGTGAGCAGGTAGGACGCGCCCGGCTGGTGCCGGGCGGCGGCGGTGGTCGTGTCGCCGCCGAGCAGGATCTGCGCGCCGTACCCGGCCGCGACGAGGGCTTCCAGGCCGTCGAACAGCCGCCAGTCGGTGGCGTGGTTGGCCCGCGACGGCCCGTCGAAGCCGAGGAACACGCCGGTCTCGGCGATCTCCCGCTGCAGCCGCGGGTCCGGGTTGCGGTTGAGGTGCCCGAGAATCACCTGTTCCGGTGAAACGCCGAGCTGGTCGCAGAGCAACTCGGCCGTTTCCAGGGCCGCGGTGCCGAGCTCGAGGTGCACGGCGATCGGCGCGCCGGTCTCGTGGTGGGCGACCGCGGCGGCGGTCATCGTCAGCCGGGCGTGGGCGTCGATCGTGTGGAACGCGCCGGCCACCTTGATCAACCCGGCACGGGGCGCGGTGTCCGTGGTCAGGTCTTCGACGAAGACACCGGCCAGGTCGTCGACGACCCCGCTCAGCGCGGCGGGCGCGTAGTGCTCGGCGCGGTGCAGGCCGGTGGCGCCGACGAGGTGCACCCCCGTTTCCCGCGAGAGCCGGGCGAGGTCCGGCATCCGGCGGCCGAGCCCGTGCGGCGTCCACTGGACGAGGGCGGCGCCGCCGGCGGCCCGGAACCGGATCAGTTCGTCCGCCGCGGCCGCCGGGTCGTCCAGTTCCTGGCCTGGCAGCAGTTTCGAGGCGAAGAAGAGGTGGTCGTGCGCGTTCGTCACGCCCAGCGCGGCCGGATCGATGTCGCCCAGCACCGTCCGGACCTTGGTTTCCCCGGTCACGAACGCGAGTGTAACGCCTCACCCGTTACAGTGGTGGGGTGCCGGAAGACTTCCGCCTCGACATGGGCGCCCCCTGGCTGAACCTGCTCGCCACCCGCGGCGGGCACTTCGGCGCGCGGCCGGTGGAGCGGATCCCGACGGTCGAGCGGCTGCGCGACTGGCTCGCGCGGGTCGAGCTGACGCCGCTCGCGCCGGTCACCGGCCAGGACCTCGACAGGGCGCACCGGCTGCGCGAGGCGCTGCGGCCGCTCGCGCTGGGTACGGTCGACGGCATCGCCCCGACCGCGGGTGAGGTCGGCGCTTTGACGAGCTTCCTCGCTGGGGAACCGCTGCACCTGACCGCGCTCGGCCGACTGCGCCGCGACCCGCCTCCGACGGCGGACGCCGCCTTCGCCCGGCTCGCCCACCAGGCGGCCGACTGGCTCACCGGACCGTTGCGCCACGACCTGCGCGCCTGCCCGGAACAGGACTGCCGAGGCGTTTTCGCCGACCCGGGCGGCCGGCGGCGCTGGTGTCCCTCCCCCGCCTGCGCCAGCCGCGGCCGGGTCCGTGCGCTCAGGGAGCGGCGACGCGCGGGATCATGACGGCCACAGGATCCGCCGCATCGGCACCGCGCCGCGCGCCCGCTTCCGCCACTCGCGCGGATAACCGAGCGAGACCTCTTCGAACCGCACCCCGTCCGCCTCGGTCGTGCGCGGGATGTGCAGGTGGCCGTAGACGGCGATCTCCGCGCGGTAGCGCAGGTGCCAGTCCTCGGTCTTCGTCGTGCCGCACCACAGCGCGAACTCCGGCCAGTACAGCGGCGCCGTCGGGTGGCGGTGCAGCGGCCAGTGCGACATCAGGATCGTGCCGTGGTCCTCGGGAATCGCGTCCAGGCGCTCGGTGCTGATCTTGAGCCGGTCCTCGCACCACGCCTGGCGGCTCGGGTAGGGGTCCGGATACAGGAAGTACTCGTCGGTGCAGACCACGCCGGCGGCCCGGGCCTGGCTCAAGGCCTCCTCCAGGGGCTTGCCCTCGGCCTCCGGGGTCCGCCAGCTGTAGTCGTAGAGCAGGAACAGCGGCGCGATCGTCAGCGGCCGGGCGCCGTGGCGCCAGACCGGGTAGTCGTCCTCCGGCGTCAGGACCCCGAGCTTCCGGCACTCCTCGACGAGGTGCTCGTAGCGGGCCTGCCCGCGCAGCTGGCAGGGGTCGCCGTTCGTCGTCCACAGCTCGTGGTTGCCCGGCACCCAGACGACCTTCGCGAACCGTTCGCTCAGGGTCTTCAAGGTCCCGATGGTGGCTTCGGCCCGCTCGGCGACATCGCCGGCCACGAGCAGCCAGTCTTCGGGCGTCTCCGGGACGACCGAGTCGAGGATCGGGCCGTTGCCCTCGTGGGTCACGTGGAGGTCGCTGGTCGCGAAGAGGTGCGGCACCCCTCCACCGTAGCCACCGCGGTGGCGGGTTCTTCGCGAAACCTGCGGATTACGGGTGGTTTCCGCAGCAGCATCAGGAGTCCGGCCAGGACGTGGACCCCGGCTTGGACGTCCAGCAGCACCGCCGGCCCGGTCGTCGCGACCAGCGTCCCCGCCAGCAGCGCCCCGGCCGTCGTGCACCCCGCGATCACCGCGAACGTCGTGCTCAGCACCCGGCCGGCCCGCTCCGGCGCGACCGCGCTCTGGATCTCCGAGAGCACTCCCGCGCCGACGACCACTCCCGGGGCGCCGACCAGGACGAACAGGCCCACGTACACCCCCAGCGCCGTCGTCACCCCGGCCAGGTTCCAGATCACCGCCGACAGCAGGCCCAGCGCGAGCGCGCCCCAGCCGAGCAGCGCCGCCGGCGCCACCCGCCGGGCCACCGTGGCCAGCGCGAATCCGGCGGCCAGGCCCCCGATCGCCTGCACGCCCCGCAGCAGGCCCGCGTCGGCTTCGCTGCCGCCGAGCACGTCGAGGACGTACACCACGAACAGCACCAGGAACATGCCCTGCGCCAGCGACGTGCACACCAGCGCGAGCCCGGTGCGCCGGAGCCGCCGGTTGCGCGTGAGCTCGCGCAGCCCCGCCAGCCAGGCTCGCACCACGGGCTCGGGCACGACCGCCGGCGCCGGCGCGGTCACCCGGCGGAACGGCTTGGCCAGCAACGCCGCCGCCACCGCCAGCACCGCCAGGTAGCCGGTGACGACGTCGGCGAGCCCGCCGAACCCGAGCAGCGCGCCGCCCGCCCAGCCACCCGCCAGCCGCGCGACGCTGCCGTTCACGCTCATCAGGCCGTTCGCGCCGGTGACCTCCTCCACGCCGACCAGTTCCGGCACCAGCGCGTTGCGCGCCGGTTCGAACACCGACGCCAGGGCCGCCTGCGCGGCCATCACCGCGTACACGACGGCCACGCCCGGCGAAGCGAGCAGCGGCACCGCGACCACGGCCAGCCCGCAGCAGACGCCGAACAGGACCGCGCGCCGGTTCCAGCGGTCGGCCACGACGCCGGCGACCGGGCTCAGCAGCACCGCGGGCAACAGGCCGAGCACGATGCTCAGGGCCGTCGTCGCGGCCGAGCCGGTGCGCTGGAAGACGTACACCGGCAACGCCACCTGCAGCATCCACTCGGCCGTTTCGCCGAAGAACGCGGCCACCCACAACCGTGCGAACGCAGGCACCCCCAGCAGCTGCTTCATTCCTCCGCCTTCCCCGAGTGTTCGATGCGCGGGAACGCCCGCAGCCCGACGTGCACCGGGCGGGCGTCCGCCGGCGCGTCGGTCCGGATGGCCCCGACGTAGGGCCGGACCAGCGCGTCGATCGCGCCGGTCAGCCGGGCCAGTTCTGCGGGCGTGACGCGCAGTGCGTACGTGATCAGCCCGGACGCCCCGCGCCACGCCGGGTCGAGGTCGTCGAGCGAGTCCAGGTACCGCTGGGTCAGCTCCTGCTCGTGCCCCAGGGTCGCGCCCACCATGCCGAGCTGGGCCGCGCGGTGCGCGGGGTCGTCGGCCAGCTCCCCCATCTCCAGGCCGACCTGGCGGGCGCGCCACGGCCGTTCGCGGCCGTCTTCGGCGTTCGCCCGCTCGACCAGGCCGTACTGCGCGAGCTGCCGCAGGTGCCAGCTGCAGTTGGACGCGGTCGAGCCGACGGCCTCCGCACACTCGCTCGCGGTGCGCGGGCCGACGGCGGTGAGGTGGTTCAGCAGCGCCGACCGCAGCGGGTGCGCCAGGGCGCGCAGCAGCTCGACGTCCTCGATCCGCTTGCGCGGCGGCAGCTCGGCCATCGGACGAGTCCAATCTGAAAGAGTCATTTCGAAAGTTCTCTTTCATGTTTGGTCCCGCCTGCGGGTTTGTCAAGCGGCTCCGCTATCGTTCGCGACGCAGCCACTGCGCAAGGCAGTGACTGCACGATTACCCGACTTTGGATGGACGTTGCCCGACCAGCGCGAACTCGCCACCGCCGCCGCCCTCGCCCTCCCCCGCTTCGTCGGCTCGACCGCGCTCTTCCACGCCGCGGTCGCCGAGCGGATGGCCGTCACCCCCACCGAGCTGCACTGCCTGCACCTGCTCCACGGCGGTGTCAGCGACTCCCCGACCGAGCTGGCCCGGCTGCTCGGGATGTCCACCGGCGCGTTCACCCGGCTGCTCGACCGGATGGAGCGGCACCGGCTCGCCGAGCGCGCCCCGGACCCGGCGGACCGGCGCCGGCTCGTGGTCCGGCCGCTACCCGACCGGATGGCCGAGCTCGCCGAGCTGTACGCACCCATGGCCCGGTTCGTCGGCGAACGGCTCGCGCGCCTGGACCGGCGCCAGCTGACGGCGCTGGTCGGCTTCCTCACCGACGGCACCGCGGCGGCCGAGCGGGCTTCGAGCGAGCTGCCGGATGTGACCCAGGCCATAACCAGTTGACTAACTCTACTGATGTTGCGTTAACCTGGCTCCACTATGAGGAACTGAACCGCGCCCATCCCGCTTCCGAGGCGGCACCCGGTCGAGCCTGACGCTCCCGGGTGCCACGACGCCCGGCGGGATTTCCGCTTCTTCTCATCCGGGCCCGGTGATGCGCAATGTCTCTTCCCTTTCCCTTGCAGGCCAAGGACGTCGTCTTCGGCTACGGCACCCGCGTCGTCCTCGACGGCGTCACGCTGACCGCTTCGGCCGGGCAGCGGCTCGGCCTCGTCGGCGAGAACGGCACCGGCAAGTCCACCCTGCTGCGACTGCTCGCCGGGCTCGAAGAACCCCGCTCCGGCGAGGTGCTGCGCGGCCCCGACGTCGGGTTCCTGCTGCAGGAGCTGCCGTTCGGCATGGACGCGACCTTCGCCGACGTCCTCGACGACGCGCTGGCCGAAATCCGCGCCGCCGCGGCCCGGCTCGACGAGCTGACCACGGCGATGACCGACCGGCCCGACGACGCGGCGGTGCTCGAGGAGTACGGCCGCGTCCTGGAGTGGGCGCAGGTCCACGACCTCTGGGACGCCGACCGCCGCGCGAAGCTCGTCTGCGACGGGCTCGGCCTCGGCGGCGTCGAACCGGACCGCCGGCTGGGCACGCTGTCCGGCGGGCAGCGGTCCCGGCTCGGCCTGGCCGCGTTGCTGGTGCGGCGGCCGGAAACGCTGCTGCTGGACGAGCCGACCAACCACCTCGACGACGCCGCGATGGCGTTCCTGGAACGCCACCTCACCGAGCTCACCGGGATCGTGGTGCTGTCGTCGCACGACCGGGTGTTCCTCGACGCCGTCTGCACCGACATCGTCGACCTGGACCCGGCCGCGGCCGACCGCCAGGCCGGCGGCGCGGTCCGCTACGGCGGCAGCTACACCGACTACCTCGGGCACAAGAAGGCCGAGCGGGCGCGGTGGGAGCAGCGCTTCGCCGAAGAACAGGAGGAGCTCAAGGAGCTGCGGGAAACCGTCGCAGTCACCGCGCGCAACGTCGCCTACGGCCGCGGCCCGCGCGACAACGACAAGTTCATCCACCACTTCAAGGGCGCCCGCGTCCAGAAGACGATCTCGCGGCGGGTGCGCGACGCCGAGCAGCGGCTGGAGAACCTGGAGCGCGACCAGGTGCGCAAACCCCCGGCGCCGCTGCGGTTCCGGGCCGAGCTCACCGGCCGCGCCACCGGCGACGGACCGGCGATTTCCGTGCGGTCACTGGAAGTCCCGGGCCGGCTGCGGCTGCCCCGGCTGGACGTCGACGGCTCGGCCCGGCTGCTCGTCACCGGCGGGAACGGCGCCGGGAAGTCGACGCTGCTGTCGGTGCTGGCCGGCCGGCTCGCGCCCGGTTCCGGGACGGTCCACTTCGGACACGGCGTCCGCGTCGGGCTGCTGGAGCAGGACGTCGTGTTCTCGGCACCGGAGCGGACGGCCGCCCGGGTGTACCGGGACACGCTCGGCGAGGACGCTCCCCCGCTGAGCCACCTCGGCTTGCTGGCGTCCCGGGATCTCCGGCAGCCGATCGGAGCGCTCTCGGTCGGGCAGCGGCGCCGGCTGGCGCTGGCGATCCTGCTCGCCGAGCCCCCGGACGTCCTCCTGCTGGACGAGCCGACGAACCACATTTCGCTGACACTGGCGGAAGAACTGTTCGCGGCGCTGGAGACGGCGCCGGGCGCGGTCGTCATCGCGTCCCACGACCGGTGGCTGCGCCGGGACTGGGCGGGCGACCACCTGGAGCTGGCCGACGGCCACCCCGCCGCCGTGTAGGCCGTTATACGCCCAGGGCCGCACTTTCACGTGAAAGTGCGGCCCTGGGCGGGCTTCAGAGGGTGATGCCGAGCAGGGCGTCGACGGCGATGCGGATCAAGCCGGGGGCCGTCGCGTCCGTGCCGTCGCGGCGGAGGGCCTCGTTCGCCCACGCGTCGATCGCCGCGAGCGCCTTCGGCGTGTCGAGGTCGTCCGAGAGGTGGTCGCGCAGCCGGGTGATCGTGTCCTCCGCCGACGGCCCGGTCGGCAGCGAGACGGCCTCGCGCCAGCGGGCCAGCCGGGCTTCGGCGTCGGTCAGCAGCTGAGCCGTCCAGGGCCGGTCCTCGCGGTAGTGGCCGGCGAACAACGCCAGCCGGATCGCGCCCGGGTCGACGTCGTCGGCCCGCAGCCGCGAAACGAACACCAGGTTCCCGCGCGACTTCGACATCTTCTCGCCGTCGAGGCCGATCATGCCGGCGTGGACGTAGTGGCGGGCGAACGGCCCGTCCTTGGCGACGGCCTCCGCGTGCGCCGCGCTGTACTCGTGGTGCGGGAAGATCAGGTCCGAGCCGCCGCCCTGGAGGTCGAACCCGAGGCCCAGCCGGTTGACCGCGATCGCGCTGCACTCGATGTGCCAGCCCGGGCGGCCCGGGCCGAGCTCGGACTCCCACGACGGTTCGCCGTCGCGGGCCACGCGCCACAGCAGCGCGTCCAGCGGGTGGCGCTTGCCGGCGCGGTCGGGGTCACCGCCGCGCTCGGCGAAGAACTTCGTCATGGTGGGCTCGTCGTAGTTCGATTCGTAGCCGAACTTGCCCGTCGCCGAGTGGTCGAAGTAGACGTCCGGGAACTGCGGGTCGTCCGCCCGGTAGGCGGCGCCGTTGGCGAGCAGCTTCGCGATGACCTCGACGATCTCCGGGATGCTCTCCACCGCGCCGACGAACTGCTTCGGCGGGAGCACGCGCAGCGCGGTCATGTCCTCGCGGAACAGCGCCGTCTCGCGCATGCCCAGCACGACCCAGTCGTCCTGGTCCCGCTCGGCGCGCTCGAGCAGCGGCTCGTCGATGTCGGTCACGTTCTGCACGTAGTGGACGTCGTGCCCGTTGTCCCGCCACACGCGGTTGACCAGGTCGAAGGCCAGGTACGTCGCGGCGTGCCCCAGATGCGTCGCGTCGTAGGGCGTGATGCCGCAGACGTACATCCGGGCCGTGGCACCGGGCGCGGTCGGGCGGATCTGCCCGGTGGCCGTGTCGTGGAGCCGCAGCGGGCGGGGGGTGCCGGGGATGCGGGGCACGTCGACCGATGACCAAGTCTGCATACCCCCGACTGTAAGCGTTCGCTCGTCAGCGCTTCCCGACCGGTGAGACGAGTCTCTCGCGGGCGTAGGCCTCGATGGCCCGCGCGAGCCACGCCGGGAGCCCCGGATCGGCGCGCGCGGCCAGCTCCCGCTGCCGGGGGTCGCGCTCGTACAGCCCGCCCATCGCCGCATAGGCTTCCGCGGTCGGTTGCCAGTAGTGGCTGACGGACGTGTAGTGCTCGGCGACGGCGTCCAGCGCGGCCGGGTCGCCGGGCGCGGCACCGGAGCGCATGACACCCGCCAAGCGGCGGAACAGGGCCGCGCCCTGGGCGGCGGCGTGCTCGTAGTCCGCGGCCGTCAGCCCGTCTTGGGCCGCTTCCGCGACGTCGAAGGCCTTCGCGGCGCCTTCGCCGAACGTCGCGCGGTAGGCCTGCCGCATTTCGGCGCCGTCCTCGCGCAGCCCCGCGAAGAACCGGCCGGGGTCGTCGATCCGGGCGGCGTCGAGGTCGGCGACCGTCTCCTCGACGGTGGCGATCACGCGGTCCAGGCGACGCCGTTCTTCCTCCAGCTGCGCCAGGTGCCCGCGCAGCGCGGCCGCCTCGCCGGCCTGCTCCCCCAGCACGGCGCCGATCTCGGCCAGGCCGAGCCCGAGCCGCCGCAGGAGCAGGACGCGCTGCAGCCGCAGCAGTTCGCCGCGGCCGTACCAGCGGTAGCCGTTGGCGCCCACCGAAGCCGGCGTGAGCAGGCCGATCGCGTCGTAGTGGCGCAGCATCCGGGCCGACACCCCGGACGCCTTGGCCACCTGGCTGATCGAGTACCGCACCCCGTCAGCTTAGGAGTTGACCTTCACACGGTGTCAACTTTTACCGTCGGTGCCGTGACCACGACCATCACCGGCGCCCGCGTCTTCGACGGCGAGCGCCTCACCGAGCACACCGCCGTGCGGCTCGACGGCGGCCGCGTCGAAGCCGTCGGCGACGACACGCTGCTGCGGCCCGGCGACCAGCACGTCGACGCCCGGGGCGGCACGCTGCTGCCGGGGCTCGTCGACGCGCACGTCCACCTCCTGCCCGGTGCGCTCCGGCAGGCCCTGACCTTCGGCGTCACGACCGTGCTCGACATGTTCAGCAAGCCGGACACCGTCCGCGACGCCCTGGCCCGCGCCGCCGGGCCGGACTGCGCCGACGTGCGCTCTTCGAGCGTCGGGGCGACGGCACCCGGCGGGCACCCGAGCATGATGTACGCGCCCTTCCCGTACGTGACCGGCCCGGCGGACGCCGAGCGGTTCGTCGCCGACCGCGTCGCCGAAGGGGCCACCCACCTCAAGGTGCTCTACGACGACGGGACCGGCGGCCCGGTGCCGATGCCGTCACTGGACGTGCCGACGGTCGCCGCCCTGACCGAGGCCGCGCACCGGGCCGGGCTCCTCGTCGCGGTGCACGTCTCGACCGCCCGCGCGGCCGTCGACCTGGTCTCCACCGGCGTCGACGTGCTCGCGCACGTGCCGTTCGACGCCTTGACCGCGGACCAGGCCGAAGCACTCGCCCGCGCGGGCGTCGCGGTCGTCACGACGTTGTCGATCGCCGACGGCTTCCCGCGCGACGGCACGATGCCCCTGCTCACCGCGGCCGTGGCGGAGCGCTTAGGACCGGCCTGGCGCGCGGTCCTGGAACGGCAAGGGCAGCGCTGGCTGCCGCCGCGGCTCCCGGACTTCGCGGTGGCGCGGGACAACGCGAGGCTGCTGCACGAGGCCGGTGTACCGCTGCTGGCCGGCACCGACGCGCCCAACCCGGGCACCGTCCACGGCGCGAGCCTGCACCGCGAGCTGGAGCACCTGGTCGCCGCGGGCCTGCCGCCGGCCGACGCGCTCGCCGCGGCCACCGCGCGTCCCGCCGAGGTGTTCGGCCTGACCGACCGGGGCCGGCTCCGCCCCGGGCTGCGCGCCGACGTCGTGCTGGTGAACGGGCACCCCGACCGGGACATCACGCGGACGCAGCACCTGGCGGCCGTCTGGAAGGAAGGGATCCGCGCCGACCTCGGCGGCTACGCCGGCTCGGCCGACGAGCGGGACGGCTTGGCCGCCTTGCGGACCCAGACGGACAAGGTCGTCGCGGCCGTCCGAGAGCTGCTGCCGGCGTTGCGAGCCGGGCGATGACCACCGTCGAAGTCCGGCGCGACGAGGACGGCGAGCTGCTCGGCCACCTCCGGCCCGCCGGCTCGCGGTGGGAGCCGTTGACGCTGTTCCACGCGGCGCTGGGCGAGCCGGCCGGCCGGGCGGAAGCCGAAGACGTCGTCCGCCGCGACGGCCTCTCGTGCCTCGGCGACCCGTGGTGGGTCGAGGCGGAACCGGGCCGCTGGATCGAGGCCCGGATCCAGGAGGCGTACCCGGACCGCGTGCGCGTCCGGTGGGCCGACCCGCTGCTGGAGCAGCCCGCGCACGGTCGGTGGATCGACCCGCGCGCGGTGCCGGTCCGGCGACACCTTCCCTGACCGGGCGTCACTCTTCCGCAGCGGGTTTCCCGCGGCGCGCGCGGTTAGCCTGACCCGATGGGCACCATGATCGTCGTGGGCGGTGCGATCGCGGTGATCGCACTGGTCACGGCGGCCGCCCTGCTGCTGCGGCCGCGCCGCGCCCGGCCCCGGCCGGTGTTCGGCCCGGTTCCGCGCGAACCCCTGGCCGCGGTGCGCCGGGACGACCTCCTGGCGAAGATCGGCGAGGCGTTCCGCACGGGGCGGTCCTGCGTGCTGCTGGGCGGCGGCGGGACGGGCAAGACGCACCTCGCCGCCGCCTACGTCCGCGAAGCCCGCTCGCCGGTGCTCTGGGTGGCCGCCGCCGACCCGGCCGCCGCCGCCCGCGCCTACGCGGACCTGGCCCGACACCAGGGCTTGGCCGGCCCCGACGCGGGTCTGGCGTGGCTCGACGGGCGCGACGGCGCCATCGTGGTCTTCGACGGCCCCACCGACCCGGACGCGCTCACCCGGTGGCTGCCCGCCCGGGCCCGGGTCCTGGTGACGACCACCGTGCCGGACTTCGAGATCCTCGGCACGACCGTGGCGGTGACCGGCTTCGCCCCGGCCGCCGCCACCGGGTTCCTCCGCGCGCGGTCCGGCCGGGACGCCGCCGACGTCGCCCGGGAGCTCGGCTACCTGCCGCTGGCGCTCGCCCAGGCCGGTGGAGTGATCCGCGCTTCGGGCGCCACGGAGTACCTCGACCGGCTGCCGGGCACCCCCTTGCTGGAGCGGGAACCCGGTGAGGACCATTCGCCCCGGGTCGAGGACACCGCGCTCGCGGCCCTGCGCACCGTGGCCACGCGGAACGGCCGGGCCCGGGTGGTCGCCGAGCTCCTTGCGGTGCTTGCGCCGCGGGGCGTGCGGCGGACGTTGCTGCACCGGGCCGGGCCGGACCCGGTGGCGGTCGACGCCGCGCTCACCGGGCTCGAGAACGCGGCGCTCGCGGAGTTCGACGTCCGCGGCGAAGTCGTGACGATGCACCGCTTGACCCGGCGCGCGGTGCTGGGCCGGCTGCACGCGCAGGACCGCCTGGCCGAGGCGCTGGACCGGGCGTTCGCCGTGCTGGACACCGAGAACACCGCCGATCTGGCCGACCACGCCGCCGCGCTGTGGCGGCACTTCCGGGCGCTGCCCTCGGTGGCCGCCGGCCCGCGGCTCGGCCGGCTCCTGCGGCTGCGGCGCCGGTCGGTCGACCTCCTGGTGGCCGAAAGCGCGTTCCCGCAAGCTCGCACGCTCGGCCGTGAGGTCCTCGCCGACCACGAGGCCTACCTGCCCGCCGGGCACGACGACACCGCGCTCGCCGCCCGGTCGCTGGACCGGGCGGCGAGCGCGGTGTCACCCCCTCAGCGCCGCCGGGTGCGCAGGTAGTCGCCGACCACCGCGGCGCCGAGCCCGTCGAGGTCCGGCGCGACCACCCGGCCGCCCGAACGACGCGCGATGACGTCGACGAACGCCGTCAGGCGCGGGTCGTCGCCGAGGCGGAACACCGTCACCGACGCGCCCAGCTTGGCCAGCCGGTCCACTTCGGACAGTGTCTTGTGGAGGGTGCGCGGCTGGGGCGGGTAGTCGAAGACCGCTTCGCCGTCCGGTTCCAGGTGCGCGGTCGGCTCGCCGTCGGTGACCATCAGGACCACCGGCTGGGCGTCGGGGTGCCGGCGCAGGTGCTGCCCGGCGAGCCGCAGCCCGTGGTGGGCGTTGGTGCCCTGCTCCCACGCACCCTCCAGCCCGACCAGTTCGGGCAGCTCGACCGACTGGGCGTAGCGGCCGAAGCTGATCAGCTGCAGCGCGTCGTTGCGGAACCGCGTGCTGATCAGCTGGTGCAGCGCGAGCGCGGTGCGCTTCATCGGCAGCCAGCGGCCTTCCTGCACCATCGACCACGACGTGTCGACCAGGAGCGCGACCGCCGCCCGGGAGCGGTGTTCGGTCTCGACCACTTCGACGTCCTCGACGTCCAGCCGCACCGAGCGCTCCCCCACCGACACCGACCGCAGCACGGCGTTGCGGATGGTCCGCGGCACGTCCCAGGGCTGCATGTCCCCGAACCGCCACGGCCGCGACGCCCCGGTGGGCTCGCCCGCCGCGCCCGCCGACTCCGTCTCGCGGTCGCCGGTCTTGCCGCGCAGCGCGTTCACGATGTCGGCCAGCGCCGTCTCGCCGAGGCGCCGCAGCGCCTTGGGCGACAACCGGAGCGTCCCGTCGGCGGCCCGTTCGAACAGGCCCTGGCGGCGCAGCTCGCGCTCCAGTTCGGACAGTCGCCGCGCGTCGACGCCGGCGTCCTTGCCGAGCTGGCGCTCGAGCGCCTCCAGGTCGATGTCCTCCAGGCTCGCGCCCGGGTAGGACTGGCTCAGCTGCTCGGCCAGCGCGTCCAGCTCGGCGAGGTCCGCCATCGCCTGCGCGCCTTCGCCCATGCCGAGCGGGTTCTTGCCGCGGAAACGTTCCGCGCCGGTCCAGTCTTCACCCGGCCGCGCGGCCCGCAGCTGACTGTCCAACTGGGACAGCTGCTGCGCCAGCCGCGGGTCGCCGAACGCCTGCTGGGTCAGCTCGGCGAGTTCCGCGCGCTGCTCGGCCGACATCGAGTTGAGCATCCGCTGGGCCGCGGCGGACCGCTCGGCGAGCGCGTCGATCAGCTCTTCGACGTTGCGCGGGTTCTCCGGGAAGAACTCGCCGTGCTTGGACATGAAGTCCTCGAAGCGCTCCTGGATGTCTTCGGCGCCCTGGGCGTGCGCGGCCAGGAGGTCGTTGAGGTCGGAGAGCATCTCGTTGATCCGCTCGACGTCCTCGGGACCGGCGTTCTGCAGCGCCTGCTTCATGCCCTGGAACCGCGACTCCATCAGCTCCTGGCCGAGCAGGTCGCGGATCTGCTGGTAGTTCTCGCGGCCCTGTTCCGACCGCCAGTCGTAGTTCGCCAGCTCGTTGACCGCCGCGGCCGTCCCGGACGGCAGCGCGTCGAGCTGGGCCTCGCGGAACCGCGCCTCGTCGTCCGGGTCCGGGAACAGCTCCCGGCGTTCGGCGTCGAGGGCCTCCTGCAGCAGGCGCTGGACCTCCTGCAGGGTGCCGTTCAGGTTGTTGCGGCGCTGGATCTGCGACCGGCGCTGCCACAGGCGCCGGGTGAGCTCGTCCAGGCCCGACGTGCGCTCGGTGCCGCGCCGGAGCAGCTCTTCCAGCGCGGACCGCGGCGACGACCCGGCCATGACCTCGCGGCCGATCTCGTCGAGCGCGTCGCGCAGGTCGGCCGGGGGCGCGAGCGGGTCCGGCCCGTCGTGCCACGGGCCGTAGGAGTAGCCGTCGGGAAGCGGGACCGCGGTCATCGGCCGTAGACGGTCGTCGTGTCGTCGGAGTCCTTGGCCAGCCGGCGGGCCAGGAACAGCGATTCGAGGGCGAGTTCGACGGCGGCCGCGATCCGGCCGGCGGGCTCGTCGGCGGACACGCCGGCGCGCTGGGCGACCTCGTGCAGCACCGGGAGCTCCGGCAGCGCCGCGAGGACGTCCTTGGCCGGGACCCGCTCGCCGGTGGCGACCAGGTGGCCTTCCTCGACCGCGTCGGCGAGCGGGCGCAGGTCCAGCCCGGCGAAGCGGCCACGGGCCGTCTCGGCGATCGCGCGGCGCATCAAGTGCACGAGGTGCTCGATCTCGCGGCCCTCTTCGCCGGGTTCGAACTCGATCTTGCCCCGCAGCACGGACGGGACGGCGTCGAGGTCGACCGGCCGCGCCACCGCCGGGTCCTCCCCGGTCAAGGCCGCGCGCCGCAGGGCCGCGGCCGCCACGGTCTCCGCCGCGGCGACGGCGAACCGGGCCGACACGCCGGAGCGCTGGTCGATGACGGTGGACTCGCGGAGGTTCCGGACGAACCGGGCGAGGACTTCCAGGAGCGGCTCGCCGACCTCGGCGACGAGGTTGGCCTCCTGCTTGACGACGGCGACCTCGGCCTCGACGTCCAGGGGGTAGTGCGTGCGGATCTCGGCGCCGAAGCGGTCCTTCAGCGGGGTGATGATCCGGCCGCGGTTGGTGTAGTCCTCGGGGTTGGCGGTCGCGACGAGCAGGACGTCCAGGGGCAGCCGCAGCGTGTAGCCGCGGACCTGGATGTCGCGCTCCTCCATGACGTTGAGCAGCGCGACCTGGATGCGCTCGGCGAGGTCGGGCAGCTCGTTGATGGCGACGATGCCGCGGTGGGCGCGCGGGACGAGGCCGAAGTGGATGGTCTCGGGGTCGCCGAGGCTGCGGCCTTCGGCGACCTTCACCGGGTCGACGTCGCCGATCAGGTCGCCGACGGAGGTGTCGGGCGTGGCGAGCTTCTCGGTGTAGCGCTCGGAGCGGTGGCGCCAGGCCACGGGCAGGTCGTCGCCGAGCTCCGCGGCGCGGCGGATGGACGCGGGCGTGATCGGCTGCAGCGGGTGTTCGCCCAGCTCGGAGCCTTCGATGACCGGCGTCCACTCGTCGAGCAGGCCGGCCAGGGTGCGCAGCAGCCGGGTCTTGCCCTGGCCGCGTTCGCCGAGCAGGACGACGTCGTGGCCGGCCAGCAGCGCGCGTTCCAGCTGCGGCAGCACGGTGCGGGAGAACCCGACGATGCCGGGCCAGGCGTCCTCGCCGTTCTTGAGGGCGGTCAGCAGGTTGTCGTGGATCTCTTGGGCGATCGGGCGCGGCTCGTACCCGGCCGCGCGCAGGGCCCCGGCGGTCCGGGGAAGAGCGTCTGGAACTGCGTTCACCCGTTCGACGCTACTGCCGGATCGCCGGTGCGTCGACGTGGAGCGACTCCAGCGTGGGCGCGCTGCTGTCGTGTGCGACGGGCCGGTAAAATAGGGCGTCGTGTGCCGTCCCAGTGCGACTTTCGCCGTCTGGTCCTCCGCGTGGCTCAACGGAGCCGCCGCGTCCGACGATGTGCTCGACGCCCTGCTCGCGTGGGGTGAGGCCCACGACGTGGTCGCCGCCGACGCCGACGCGGCGGAGGCGTTCGCGCTGCCGCTGGCGTTCAACCGCGCGGCCACCCCGGTCCAGCTCCTGATGGCGTTGCGTTCGCAGGGAGCGAAAAGCATGCAGCTGGTCCTCCCGGTCCCGGGCGACGTCCGCGGGCTGGGCGGCGGCGGCCCGTTCACGGAGGCGGCGCTGCGCGCGGGCGACGCCGTGGTGCTGCCGGAGCTCGGTTTCGGGCTGGTGCCGGAGCCGATCGCCGAGGGGCTCGTCCGGTGGACGGTGTTCTCGCTTTCGCCGACGCCGCCGGAGTACATCGGGCTGGCCGAAGCCGAGCACGGGCTGACGGACGCGATCCGGGCCAGCGCCGGCGCGCTGCAGGCGCTGGATGTGGCTTCGGACCGGCCGGGGGTGCGGGCGGAGCTGTCGGCTCACCTGCGTTCCCGGCCGGACGTGGACTGGCCGGCCGGGACGCCCGGGCGGGCACTGCGGGTGTTGCAGCGGGCGGAGGAGATCGCGGCGATCCTGGCGATCGCGTCCTCGGACGACCCGGGCGGCGCGATTTCGGCCTCGGCATCGACGCTGCGGGCCCAGGCGCTGCGGCCGTTGTCGGACGCGGTACGGACGGCTCGCCGCGCGGCGGTCAACGAGGCGGTGCGGGTGTTCGCGGAGTCCACGGCCCGCGAGGGCTGAGCCCCAGCGCCCCAGTGCGGCCTTCGGTGCGCCGGACGCAACCAAGGCCGCCTTGGGGCGCTCGCTAACGCGCCGGGCGCTTCGCCGGTTCGCAGCAGCCGATCGCGCACGGCGCACCGTTGACCGTGCACCCCGCCACCGGGAACGACGACAGCTTCCGCGGCTCCACCCCGTGCGTGTGCTCTCGCACCAGCTCGACCACCAGCTCCGCGAACCGCGGGTCCGAGCCCGCCGTGGCCGCCCTCGCGAACTTCATCCCGTGGGAAGCCGCGCGCTCCGCCGCCTCGTTGTCCAGGTCCCAGATCACCTCGAGGTGGTCCGACACGAACCCGATCGGCGAGACGACCACGCCGGGGACGCCGGACTCGTGGAGCGCGTCGAGGTGGTCGACGATGTCCGGCTCCAGCCACGGCACCTGCGGCGGCCCCGACCGCGACTGCCACACGACGTCGTACTCGGCGATCCCCGCCTCGGCCGCCACCAGGCGCGCCGCCTCCGCGATCTGGCGCGAGTAGCGGTGACCGCCCTCGGACGGTGGCCCCGACGCCCGGTCCGCGCTCGACGGGACCGAGTGCGCCGTGAACACCGTGCGGATCCCCGGCTCGTCGCCCAGTGACGCGTGCGCCTCGCGGACGCCGTCCGCCACCGCCGACACGAACAGCGGGTGGTCGAAGAACTGCCGGATCTTCACCAGTTCGGGGGCCCCGGGACCGACCGCGGCGCGGGCGCGCTCGATGTCTTCGTCGTACTGGCGGCACGCCGAGTACCCGCCGTACGCGCTCGTGGGGAACACCAGGACCCGCGAAGCACCCGACGATGCCAGCGAAGCCAGGGTGTCCTCGACCATCGGGTGCCAGTTGCGGTTGCCGAAGTGCACCGGCAGGTCGACGCCGGCCGCCGCGAGCTGCTTCTCCACCGCCGCCATCGCGTCGCGGTTGAGCCGGTTGATCGGCGACACCCCGCCGAAGTGCTGGTAGTGCTCGGCGACTTCGAGCAGCCGCTCGCGCGGCACACCCCGGCCCCTGGTGACGTTCTCGAGGAACGGCATGACGTCGTCAGGCCCTTCCGGACCACCGAACGAAAGCCACAGCAACGCGTCGTATCCCACCCCGTCATCTTGCCGATGTGGCGGCCCGCACGCTGACCCGGGCCCGTTGTGTATCGAGCAGTCCAAAACTGTGCTACCGTCCTCTCATGGCCAGGCCACGGGAGTTCGACGAAACCGCAGCCGTCGAGAAGGCGATGCACGCTTTCTGGGAACGCGGCTACGAAGCGACGTCCACACAGGACTTGTGCGAAGCCACCGGGCTCGGGCGCAGCAGCGTCTACAACACCTTCACCAGCAAGCGGGCTCTCTTCCGGCGGTCGCTCACGCACTACACCAGCACCCAGCTGGGCAAGCGGCAGGCCATTCTCGACGGCCCCGGCACCGCCGCCGAGCGGCTCGCCGCGGTCCTCGACCAGGCCGTCGAGGACGACCTCGAAGACCGCCGGCGCGGCTGCCTGGTGGTGAACACCCTGGCCGAACTCGGCCTGCCCGACGACGAAGTGGGCGCGGCACTGCGGGACGACACCGACCGGAACCTGGCCATGTTCGCCGAGTGCGTCCGGGAAGGCGTGCTCGACGGCAGCCTCCGGGACGGCCTCGACCCCGCCGACGTGGCGGAATTCCTGCTCAGCACCACCTCGGGCCTGCGCGTGATGGCCCGCCGGGGCACGAGCCGCGAAAGCATGCACGCCGTCGCGGACCTCGCGCTGTCGTCCATCACACGCTGAGCCCGGCACGCCCCGGCTTCAGCGTGCCGTGATTTTGTACTGACCGATACACAACCGGGAGGAACCCTCATGCCCCTGGCCGTCTTCGTCCTCGGGCTCAGCGTGTTCGCGCTGGGCACCTCCGAGTTCATGATCACCGGCCTGCTCCCCGGCATGGCCGCCGACCTGCACGTGAGCATCCCCGACGCCGGGCTGCTGATCTCGGCGTTCGCGATCGGCATGGTCGTCGGCGCTCCGCTGCTGGCGATCGGCACCCTCCGGCTCCCCCGCCGCCGGACGCTGCTGGCCCTGCTCGCCGTGTTCGCCGTCGCGCACGTCGTCGGCGCGCTCGCCGAGGGTTATGCCCTCCTGTTCGCGACGCGGGTGGTCGCAGCACTCGCCTGTGCCGGGTTCTGGGCCGTCGCGCTGGCGACGACGATCGCGCTCGTGCCCGTCGACCGGCGCGGGCGCGGGATGGCGGTGCTGGTCGGCGGGCTGACCGTCGCGAACATCGCCGGGGTACCCGCCGGCACGTTCCTCGGCCAGCACGCGGGCTGGCGGACGGCGTTCTGGGCGGTCTTCGCGGTGACGCTCGTGGCCGTGGCCGGCGTGGCGCTGCTGGTGCCGGAGACGACCGGCGGGCCGCTGAGCGTCCGCGGCGAACTGCGGCTGTACCGCCGGGGCCGGGTCTGGCTCGCGCTCGGCGTGATCGCCTTGTGCCAGGCCATGATCTTCGCCGCGTTCAGCTACCTCGCGCCGCTGCTGACCGAAACCGACGGCCTGCCCGCGGAGTGGGTGCCGGGGGTCCTGGCGCTGTTCGGCGTCGGCGCGCTGATCGGGATCAGCGCGGGCGGCCGGCTGGCCGACCGGCGCCCGTTCGCGACGCTCTACGGCTGCCTCGCCCTCGCGCTGGCCGCGTTGCTCGTGCTCGCCCTCACCACCGACGCGCTCGTCGCCGTCGCGGCGGTGCTCGTCTTCGGCGTGGCCGCGTTCGGCGCCAACCCGGCGCTGAACCTCCGCGCGTTCCAGGCCGCCGGCGACGCGCCGACGCTCGTCGGCGCCAGCACCACGTCGGCGTTCAACGTCGGCAACACGGCCGGCCCGTGGCTGGGCGGTGTCGCGATCGACGCCGGCCTCGGCTTCCCGAGTGTCGCCTGGACCGGCATGCTGCTCGGCGCGGCGACCCTGGCCGTGCTCACGGTCGCCGCCGCCGTCCAGCGGAGCGACGACCGTGAGCTCGTGGCCGCGTGAGGCTCAGACGCCGAGGAAGTGGACCCCGCCGTCGACCATGATCATCGAGCCGGTGGTGGCGGGGAGCCAGTCCGACAGGACCGCGCAGACGCTCTTCGCCACCGGGTCCGGGTCCGTGCTGTCCCAGCCGAGCGGCGCGCGCTCGCCCCAGCCGTCCTCCAGGTCGACGAAGCCCGGGATGGACTTCGCGGCCATCGTCTTCATCGGGCCCGCGCTGACCAGGTTGACGCGGATGCCCTGCGGCCCCAGCTCCTTGGCCAGGTACCGGTTGACCGATTCGAGCCCGGCCTTCGCGACGCCCATCCAGTTGTAGACCGGCCACGCGACCCGCGCGTCGAAGTCCATGCCGACGTACGAAGCGCCGCGGCCCATCAGGGGCAGGCAGGCCTTCGCCAGCGACATGTACGAGTACGTCGAAATCTCGATCGCGGTCTTGACGTCCTCGGCCGGCGCGTCCAGGAACGGCGCGCCGAGGCAGGTCTGCGGGGCGAAGCCGATCGAGTGCAGCACGCCGTCGAGGCCGTCGACGTGTTCGCGGACCTTGTCGGCGAGGCCGTCGAGGTGCTCCTGGTTGGTGACGTCCAGCTCGATCACCGGCGCCTCTTCGGGCAGCCGCTTCGCGATGCGCTCGACCAGCGACATGCGGCCGAAGCCGGTCAGCACCACCTTCGCACCCTCCTGCTGCGCGATCTTGGCCGCGTGGAAGGCGAGCGAAGCGTCGGTGATGATGCCGGTGATCAGCAGGCGCTTGCCTTCGAGCAGTCCGGGCACTTGTCCTCCAAGTCGTGGTTGTGGATACGGAAAGATCAGTGGCCGAGGCCGAGGCCGCCGTCGACGGGCAGCACCGCGCCGTTGACGTAGCCGGCTTCCTCGGAGGCCAGGTAGCGCACCGCGGCGGCGATCTCCGACGGCTCGGCGTACCGGCCGGAGGGCACCTGCGCGAGGATCTCCTTCTTGCGCGCCTCGGGCAGCTCGTCGGTCATGTCGGTGTGCACGAAGCCCGGGGCGATGACGTTCGAGGTGATGTTGCGGGAGCCCAGCTCGCGCGCCAGCGACCGCGAGAAGCCGACCAGGCCCGCCTTCGACGCCGCGTAGTTGGCCTGGCCCGCCGAACCCGAGAGGCCGACCACCGAGGAGATGAAGACGAACCGGCCCCACTTGCCGCGCAGCATGCCGCGGGAGGCCCGCTTCGCGACGCGGAAGGCACCGGTCAGGTTCGCGTTGATGACACGTTCGAACTGCTCGTCGCTCATCCGCATCAGCAGCGTGTCGTCGGTCAGCCCCGCGTTGGACACCAGCACCTCGACCGGACCCTGGTGTTCTTCGACGAGCTTGAAGGCCGCGTCGACCTGCTCGGTGTCGGTGACGTCCGCCTGGACCCCGAACAGGCCCTCCGGCGCGCCCGAGCCACGGTGCGTGACGGCGACCCGGTGACCCTGCTCCGCCAGGTCCCGGGCGATCGCCAGACCGATGCCCCGGTTGCCCCCGGTGACCAGAACCGACCGTCCCACGGTGTTCTCCCTCTTCGTCGACGTGCGCTGATGCCGGGCACGAGGTTATCGGCAGCTCCGCGACGCCGCGCACCCGCGCCCGGCGGTGCCCGCGACCGCCCTAAGCGGGTGTTAGGAACTGCCTCCCGACCTTGCTGGTTACCCGCTGGTTGGTCACCGTGAGTCGCAACACAGGAGGTCGACGATGACAACCCGGATCAGCCCCACGACCACGGGGACCGCGAGCGAAAAGCGCGTGATCGGCAACGTGCTGCGCGGCTCCATCGGCAACCTGGTCGAGTGGTACGACTGGTACGCCTACGCCGCGTTCACCACGTACTTCGCCAAGTCCTTCTTCCCCACCACCGACACCACGGCCGCGTTCCTCGGCACCGCGGCCGTGTTCGCGGTCGGGTTCCTCATGCGCCCGCTCGGCGGCTGGATGCTGGGCCGGTTCGCCGACCGCTTCGGCCGCCGGAGCGCGCTGGTGCTTTCGGTCACGCTGATGGCGGGCGGCTCCCTGCTCATCGCCGTGACGCCGAGCTATCACACGATCGGGCTCGCGGCGCCGATCCTGCTGCTGGTCGCCCGGCTGATCCAGGGGCTGTCCGTCGGCGGCGAGTACTCCACCTCGGCGACCTACCTGTCCGAAGTGGCCACTCCCGGCAAACGCGGCTTCTACTCGAGCTTCCAGTACGTCACGCTCTACGGTGGCCAGCTGCTGGCCCTGGGCCTCCAGCTGATCCTCCAGGGCCTGCTCACCGAACAGCAGCTGACGTCGTGGGGCTGGCGGATCGCCTTCGGCGTCGGCACGGTGGCCGCGCTCAGCGTCATGTGGCTGCGCCGCGGCATGGACGAGTCCGAGAGCTACACCCGCGAAGCGGACGAGAGCAAGACGACCGGCGAACGCGGCACGCTGCGCGCACTCGCCAAGTACCCCAAGGAGATCGCGCTCGTCGTCGGCCTGACCCTCGGCGGCACGGTGGCGTTCTACACCTTCGCCACCTACAGCCAGAAGTTCCTCGAGAACACCGCCCACATCCCGCGGCGCACGGTCACCATCATCCTGTTCTCGGCGATCCTGCTGGCCGCGATCCTGCAGCCGCTGGCGGGCAGGCTGTCCGACCGGATCGGCCGGCGCCCGCTGCTGCTGTTCTTCGGCATCGCGGGCACGCTGCTCACCGTCCCGATCATGACCGTGATGGGCTCGACCCGGAACCCGGTCGGCGCGTTCTTCCTCGTCCTGGCCGGGCTCGTCGTCGTCGCGGGCTACACCTCGATCAACGCGATCGTGAAGGCCGAGCTGTTCCCGACGAAGATCCGCGCGATCGGCGTCGGCCTGCCGTACGCGCTCACCGTCGCGATCTTCGGCGGCACCGCGGAGCTCATCGCACAGGCGCTCAAGAGCGCCGGGCACGAGTCGGTCTTCTTCTGGTACGTCGCGGGCTGCGTCCTGGTTTCCCTGATCGTCTACGGCACAATGCGGGAAACCTCGAAGACCTCCGAGCTGGAAGAGCGCTGAGAAGGGGATGACCGTGCGCGTGCTCCTCGTCGAAGACGACGCGGGGGTCGCGGGCGCGCTGGCGGAGTCGCTGCACGCGCGCGGTCATCCCGTCACCAGCGTCGGCCGCGGGGCCGACGCGCTGCACCGCCACCGCGACGCCGACCTCGTCCTGCTGGACCTCGGCCTGCCCGACCTCGACGGGCTGGACGTGCTGCGGAAGATCCGCGCGGTGTCCCCGGTGCCGGTCATCGTCCTGACCGCCCGCGGCGACGAACGCTCGGTGGTCAGGGGCCTGCGCCTGGGCGCGGACGACTACCTCACCAAGCCGGTGCGGCTGGCCGAGCTGCTGGCCCGGATGGACGCCGTCGTGCGCCGCGCGGTGGCTCGCGACGCCCCGGCCGGTGACGTCGTGCGCGTCGAAGACGTCGAGATCGACCTCGGCGCCCGCCGGGTGCTCGTCGCCGGGAACGACGTCGGGCTCACCACGAAGGAGTTCGAGATCCTGGCCGTGCTGGCCGCCCGCCCGGGCACCGCGGTCAGCCGCCAGCAGCTGATGGACGAGGTGTGGGGCGACGCCTACCTCGCGGTCTCGCGCTCGCTCGACGTCCACCTGACCGGGCTGCGCGCGAAGCTGGACCGGCCGGGCCTGCTCACCACCATCCGCGGCTTCGGCTACCGGCTCGGCCGGGACTGACCCGTGCGCACCCGGCTGCTGGTCGTGCTGGTCGCCCTCGCCCTCGCGGTGGTCGCGGCGTTCGCCGTGCCGCTGCTGGCCTCCACCGCCGAGCAGCGCACCCAGCAGCTGGTCATCTCCCGCACCGCCGACGTCGACCGGTTCGTCGTGCTGGCCCAGCAGGCCGTCGACACGCGCGACCCGGCCGCGCTCGCAGCCGACGCGGCCCGCTACGCCGAGCTGTACGGCGAAGGCGTCGTGATCGTCGACGCGCGCCGGGACCCGCTGGTCCAGGCCGGCGGGCTCACCGCGGCCGACCCGGCGGTGCACGCGCTGGTGGAAGCCACCATGCGCAACGAACCCGCGCCGCAGGTGGGCAACCTCGGCCCGTGGTCGGCCGAGCCTGCCTACTTCGCGCGTCCGGTCGGCACGGGCACCCGCGTGTCCGGCGTGGTCGTGCTGCGGGCCTCGGTGACGGCGGCGGCCGCGGACGTCGCCACCCGCTGGGGCACCATCGGCGCCGGCGCGCTGCTGGTCGCGGTGGTGTTCGTGCTGCTGGCCGTGGTGCTGGCCCGCTGGATGGTCCGGCCGCTGCACGAGCTGGAGACCGGCGTGCTGGCCGTCGCCGCCGGGCACCGCGCGCACGTCCCGGAGCGCGCCGGGCCGCGTGAGCTGCGCGTGCTGGCCGGCGAGGTCAACCGGATGTCCGAAGCGGTGCTCGAAGCGGCCGAGCAACAGCACCGGCTGGTCGCCGACGCCTCCCACCAGCTGCGCAACCCCATGGCGGCGCTACGGCTGCGCGTCGACTCCCTGGATGCGCAGGTGACCGGCGACAACACCACCTACCGGGCAACCGTCGCCGAGGTCGAACGCCTGGAGAAGCTGCTCGACGGCTTGCTGGCCCTCGCGCTGGCCGAGAGCACGGCGACGCGGGTCGCGGCCGGCGGCGCGGACGAGTCCTGCGACCTCGCCTCCGTGCTCGCCGAACGCGTCGACGCCTGGCGGCCGGCCGCCGAAGACGCGGGCTCGACGATCGTCCCGCCACCGGGCCACGACGAACCGGTGACCGTGCGTTGTCCCGAGGGCGAACTCGCGCAGATCCTCGACGTGTTGTTGGACAACGCCGTCCACTACGCGGGCCACGGCGCGAAGATCACGACGGACTGGGAAGCGGGCGCTTCGACCGCCACGCTGGTCGTCCGCGACGACGGTCCCGGTCTGTCCACTGAGGACCGGGCACGGGCGACCGAGCGGTTCTGGCGCGCCGGCGGCGAAGGCGCCCCGCGCGGCACCGGGCTCGGGCTGGCCATCGCGCACCAGCAGGTGCGCACCCGCGGCGGCATCCTGGAACTGCGTCAGGCCCTCCCCCGCGGGCTCGAAGTCCGCGTCACGCTGCCCTTGGCGGCCCCATGACCCTCACGCGGCGCACGGCTCTCCTCGGCGGCCTCGGGCTCGCCCTGACCGGTTGTTCGACGTCCGGCTACGGCGGCCCCGAGCGGACGGTCACCATCGCCGCCGGGGAACGCGGCGGCTTCTACCTCGCCTTCGCCGAACTGCTCGCCACCCAGCTGAGCCGCGCCGAGCCGAGGCTGCACGCCACCGCCGTGCCGACCGAAGCGAGCGTCGCCAACGTCGAGCTGGTGCGCCGCGGGCAGGCCGACCTCGGGCTCGTCCTGGCCGACGTCGCCCAGACGGCGCTGACCGGCGGCACGCCGTTCGGCGGCAAGGTGCCGCTGCTCGCGCTCGGCCGCGTCTACGAGAACTACCTCCAGCTCGTGGTGCGCGCGGACGGGCCGGTGCGGCGGCTCGGCGACCTGGCCGGCCGTCCGGTGTCGCTCGGCGCGGGCGGCTCCGGCGCGGCGCAGCTCGGCGAACGCCTCTTCGCCAAGGCCGGCGTCACCGTCGACGCCCGGCACCTGCTCTTCGACGACGCCGTCCGCGCGCTGGCCGGCCGTCGCGTCGACGCCATGCTGTGGTCCGGCGGGGTGCCGACGCCGAAGCTCGCGGACCTCACCCGCACGACCCCGATCGCCCTGGTGCCCCTGGACGCGGTGGTGCCCGCGCTGCGCGCGGCGTACGGGCCCGTCTACGACCAGGTCCAGGTGCCCGACGGCGCCTACCGCGGCGTCGGCGCGCTGGGCACCATCGGCGTCGCGAACCTGCTGGTCTGCTCCCCCGCCCTGCCCGACGACGTCGCCACGGCCGTCGTCCGGCTGCTCGTCGAACGGGCCACCGACCTGGTGCCCGCCGAGGCCGTCGGGACGCAGTTCCTCGACGTCCGCACGCTCATCGGCACGCAGCCGGTGCCGCTGCAGCCGGGCGCGGCGGCCGCGTACCGGGCGCTGCACGGCTGAACGCTAGATTGGGCCGGTGACCGAACCCCGCCGCCCCGTCGCCGAGCTGCCGCTGCGCGTGCGCTACCACGAGTGCGACGGCCAGGGCATCGTCTTCAACGCCCACTACCTGGCCTATGTGGACATGTGCTCCTTCGAGGCGGAGAAGGCGCTCTTCGGTTCGCACGAAGAGTTCCTGGCCCACCGCACCGACGTCGTCGTGGCGGAGGCGAACGTGAAGTTCCGCGCCCCGGCCCGCTACGACGACGAGCTGGTCGTCTCGCAGTACCTGAACCACCTCGGCACGACGTCGCTGATCTTCGACTTCGAGATCCACCGCGGCGAGACCCCGATCGCGGCGGCGACGCTGCGGTACGTGTTCATCGACCCGGAGACGCTGCGCCCCGCGGCGCCACCGGAAGCGGTCCGCAAGGCCTACGCCGCCCTGCTCGGGGACTGAGCCCGTGTTCCGCGTTCTCTTCTACCAGCCGGAAATCCCGCCGAACACCGGCAACGCGATCCGGCTCGCCGCGAACACCGGGTGCGAGCTGCACCTGGTCGAGCCGCTCGGGTTCACGCTGGCGGACAAGCAGCTGCGCCGCGCGGGGCTCGACTACCACGACCTGGCACGGGTGCACGTCCACGCGAACCTGGCGGCGGCCTGGGAAGTGCTGCTGCCGGCCAAGGTGTACGCGTTCAGCGCGTCGGCGACGCGGCTGTACACGGAGGTGTCCTACGCGCCGGGCGATGTGCTGATGTTCGGCCCGGAGTCGGTGGGGCTCCCCGCCGACGTCCAGCAGGCACCGGAAGTGACCGACCGCGTGCGGCTGCCGATGCTGCCGACGAGCCGGTCGCTCAACCTCGCCAACACGGCGGCCATCACGGTTTACGAAGCCTGGCGGCAGAACGGGTTCGCGGGCTCGTGATCACCGTCCGGTAGGTTCGCCGGATGCGACAGCAGTTCCTGGGGGCGCTCATCGGCGCCGCGTTCGGCACCGTGTTCGTCCTGGTCAACTCCGGTGATCCGCTTCCCGCCGCGGTCGGCTGGGTGCTGCGCGCCCTCGCCGTGCTCGCGCTCGCGGCGGTGGTCGTCCTCGGCCTCCGCGCGGGCGGCCGGCCCACGCTGGAGGGCCGGCCGGTGTTCGGGCCGAGCTACCGGGTGATCGTCATCGGTGAGGTCGTGCTGCTGATCGCCGGGTTCTTCGTGCTGAGCCTGCTCGACGCGCCGGTGCAGGCGAACGTCGCGTGGATCGCCACCATCGTCGGCCTGCACTTCGTCGCGCTCGCCTCGGCGTGGAAGACCCGCTCCATCCTGGTGGTCGGCGTGGTCCTGACCGTGCTCGGCGTCGTCGGCCTGGCCCTGCTCGGCAGCGCCGCGGCCTGGGTTCCTTTCGTCAGCGGGGTGCTCTCCGGGGTGACCCTGCTCGGCGGAAGCCTTTACGGCGTCCGCCGAGCCTGAGTCACGGCAGTCTCTGCCCGTAGAACAAGCTCGCCGCCGCGCCGAGCATCAGGATCAGCGTCCCCGCGACCACCCACGGCTTGCTCGCGTCGGCGTCCTTCAGCTCGTAGCCGATCTGCTCGCCGAGGTCCGCGTAGACCTTCTTCAGCTCCTCGGCGCTGGCCGCCTTGTAGAAGTCGCCGCCCGACAGCCGGGCGATCTCGCGCAGCGATTCGTCGTCCACGCTCACCGGCTGGGCCTTGCCGTCGATGTCGACCGAGCCGTGCGTCGTGCCGAACGAGATCGACGAGATCGGCACGCCGGCCTGCTTCGCCGCCTGCGCCGCCGTGTAGCCGCCGCGTGCCGCGTAGAGGTCCTCCGGCACCGTCTGCTTGCCGTCGGACATCAGCACGATCCGCGCCGGCGGCGGCCCGTCGGCCCCGCCCACGACGCTGGAGAAGCTCTCCACCGACTGCAGGGCCGCGAAGATGCCTTCGCCGGTCGCCGTGGACTGGGCCAGCTTCAGGTTCTCGATCGCCTTGATCACGCCGTTGCGGTCGGTCGTCGGGTTGACCAGCACGGTCGCCGTGCCCGCGAACGAGATCAGGCCCAGGTTGATGCCCGGGGTCATGTTCCGCGCGAACTGCGTCGCCGCGTCCTGGGCCGCCTTCAGCCGCGTCGGGGCGACGTCGGTGGCCTCCATCGACAGCGACACGTCGATCACCAGCATCACCGTCGCCCGGTTGCGCGGCACCTTCTGCTCCGCGGTCGGGCCGGCCAGCGCCACGGTGAGGATCAGCAGCGACAGCACGATCAGCACCGCCGGCAGGTGCCGCACCCAGCCCTGGCTCTTCGGCGCGACCTTCTCCAGCAACGCGAGGTTGGCGAACCGCATGGTCCGCTTCCGCCGCGCGCGCTGCGCCAGCACGTACCCGATGGCGACCGCCGCGACGGCGATCAGCAGCAGGAACCACCACGGCGCGGTGAAGCCCGTCAGACTCATGCGCACACCTCGCTGACGCTCGGTGCGGCCTGAGTCGGCAACGCTGTGTTGAATGGTTCGGTCGCAAGCTCCCTCACGCCACACCCCCCGACCAGCGGCGCTTGCGGGCGACGACGAACCGCACCATGTCGGCGATCCAGTCGGCGTCCGTGCGCAGCGTCAGGTGGGCCGCCCCCGCGCGCCGCAGGCCGGCCGCCACCTGCTGGCGGTGGGCGTGGGCCGCGGCCCCGAACTCCTTGCGCAGCAAGGCCGACGCATGCACTTCGCGCTGCTTCCCTGTCTCCGGGTCGGCCAGCACGACGGTGCCCACCTCGGGCAGGTCGACGTCGCGCGGGTCGAGGACTTCGATCGCGATCAGTTCGTGGCGCCCGCCCAGCGCCCGCAGCGGCCGCTCCCAGGACAGGTCGCCCAGGAAGTCGGAGATGACCACGGCCAGGCCACGGCGGCGCGGCGGACGGCGCAGCGCTTCCAAGGCCTGCGCGAAGTCACCGCGGGTGCCCTCGGCCGCCCGCGGCGTCTCGGCCAGCTTCCGCACCAGGCCGCGGGCGTGCGCGAGGCCGCCGCGGGCCGGGATGCGGGCCGTCTCGGCACCGGTGGAGACCAGCGCGCCGATCCGGTTGCCGCCGCCTCCGGTCAGGTGCGCGACCGCCGCGACCGCGCAGACCACGAGGTCGCGCTTCTCGCACAGGGCCGTGCCGAAGTCGAGGCTCGCCGACAGGTCGGCCACCACCCACGTCTCCAGCTCGCGGTCGGCCACGGTCTCGCGGATGTGCGGGGTCGTGGTGCGGGCGGTGACCGCCCAGTCCATCCGGCGGACGTCGTCGCCGGGCTGGTACGGACGGGCCTCGCCGGGCTCGGACCCCGGCCCCGGCACGAGGCCGAGGTGGTTGCCCTGCAGCAGCCCGTCGAGCCGGCGGCGGACGTCGAGCTCGAGGGTCCGGAGCCCGGCTTCCATCCGGTCGCCCCGCAGCACCGGGGGCGCCCACGAAGGGCGTTCGCCCTTCTCGTTCTTCGCCATCGCCGGGTTACCTGACCGGCGCGCCCGCCGGGACCGGGCCGCCCTGGCCGGCCCCGCCCTGCGGCCGGGCCGAGACCTGCGGCAGCGGCACGGTCTGCAGCACGCGCGTGATGATGTGGTCGATCGGCACACCGTCGGCGAGGGCGTCGTAGGACAGCACGAGCCGGTGGCGCAGCACGTCCGGGACGACGTCGACGACGTCCTGCGGCAGCACGTAGTCGCGCCCGCGGACCAGGGCCAGCGCGCGGGCGGCGGCGATGATGCCGAGGCTCGCGCGCGGCGAGGCACCGTAGGACACCCAGCCGGCGACGTCGGCGAGGCCGTGCTCGTTCGGCGTCCGGGTGGTCAGCACGAGCCGCACGACGTAGTCGACCAGCGCGTGGTGGACGAACACCTGCGACGCGACGCCCTGCAGCCGGACCAGCTCGCCCGGGCTGAGCACCTCGTGCGGGGTGGGCGGGGTGACACCCATCCGGTAGATGATCTCGCGCTCCTCCTCGGCGGAGGGGTACTCGACGAGGATCTTGAACAGGAAGCGGTCGCGCTGCGCCTCCGGCAGCGGGTACACGCCCTCGTTCTCGATCGGGTTCTGGGTGGCCAGCACGAGGAACGGGTCGGGCATCGGGAACGTCTGCCCGCCGATCGACACGTGCCGCTCGGCCATCACCTCGAGCATCGCCGACTGGACCTTGGCGGGTGCGCGGTTGATCTCGTCGGCGAGCACGAAGTTCGCCACGACCGGGCCGAGCTCGACGTCGAAGCGCTCGGCGCCCTGGCGGTAGATCCGGGTGCCGAGGATGTCGGCGGGCACCAGGTCGGGGGTGAACTGGACGCGGGAGAACGAGCCGCCGACGACGCGGGCGAACGTCTCGACGGCGAGGGTCTTCGCCACGCCGGGCACGCCTTCGAGCAGCAGGTGGCCCTTGGCCAGCAGGCCGACCAGCATCCGCTCGACCAGGCGGTCCTGGCCGACGATGATCCGCTTGACCTCGAACACGGTCCGCTCCAGCAACTGGGCGTCCCGCGCCGGTGTCGCCTGCTGGCCGTTCCCGCCCTCGGCGTAGCCGGGCTCGGTCACTCTGCCTCCTCGAAAGTTCGTGCGCCGCCCCCGCGACGGTGATCACGCGGTGCGACCGTACTGCGTCCCCCGGTCGTCCGTCGCATCCGGCACGCGGACGCGCGGGTTCGCCCGTGAGTAGCCAACACCTCCCCCGGTGTGACATCTGTGAAGCTGCCCGTCAGCGGTGCCGCTCGAGGTCCTCGGGGGTGTCGATATCGTCCGCTTCGCCCCGTTCGGCCGGGACCTCGGTGACGCTCAGTCCGCCGAGCACCCGGCGCAGCGCCGCGTTCTCGGTCTGCTCGGGCAGCGCCGCCCGCAGCGCCGCGACCCGCCACGCGCCCAGCAGCCACTGCCGGGCGCCGGCGCCGTCGACCAGCACCGCGCCGTCACCGTCGCCGAGCGCGGCGACCAGGCGGTCCACTGTGGACTTCCGGACGCCGGGGAGATCGGCGGCCAGCACGACGACCGCTTCGACGTCGTCCGGCACGAAGGCGAGCCCCGCGGCCAGCGCCGCCACCGGCCCGGTGCCCGGCACCGGTTCCCGGGTCCACACGACGTCGAAGCCGGGCCGTCGCGGCCCGACCGCGATGACGCGCTCGGCGCCGCCCAGGGCGTGGATCGCACGGGCCAGCAACGGCTTCCCGCCCACCGAGAGGGCCGGTTTGTCCACACCGGACAGTCTGCGCGCCGAACCCCCGGCCACCACGATCCCCGCGTACCGCATCCCGGGAATCTAGCCCATACTGGACGCGTGTCCTACACCGTCGAGCCCCGCGTCGACGCCTACATCGACGCCCTGCCCGAGTGGCAGCAGGCGATCTGCCGGGAGGTCCGCGAGCTGGTCCACGCGGCGGACCCCGAGGTCGTCGAGACCATCAAGCGCACCCGGCAGCCCTACTTCGTGCTCCAGGGCAACGTCTGCGCGCTGCTGGCGGCCAAGGACCACGTCAACGTCTTCGTCTACGACGGCGGCATCGTCCCCGACCCGGACGGCATCATCACCGCCGGGCACGGCAACAAGACCGCGCGCACGGTCGCCTTCCGCGAGGGCGAGCCGATCAACGCGCCCGCGCTCACGGCGATGTTCCGGCAGATCATCGCGAACAACCGCGCCGGTGGCTGGCGCAAGCTCAAGCGCGGGTGAGCACGAGGTAAGCCAGGCCGAGCACACCCCGGTAGACGCCCACGTACTCGCGCAACCGCCGGTCAAGCCACTCCCCGACCTCCCCCGCCCGCGGGTCGTCCGGGTGCGCGGCCAGCCAGTCCTCCCAGCCGGCCCGTGAGGTCGACTCGAAGTCGTCCCATTCGAGCTGGTCGGCCGTGCTGAGGTGGCGAACGCGCCAGCCGGCCGCGGTCGCGGCGTCGAGCAGCTCCGGCAGCGTGAGCATGTCCGGGCCGAAGATCTCGCGGGCCGCGTCGTCCGGGGGTGCCGCCCAGAAACCGTCGCCGTAGAGCAGCCGGCCCGACGGCACCACCCGGGCCAGCCGCGCCAACGCCGCCTTCGTCGATCCGAAGATGTGCGCCGAGCCGATGCAGAAGGCCCGCTCGGCGGGACCGTCCCAGGTCGCGGCGTCCGCCTCGACGAAGTCCACCGCCAAGCCGCGCTCGCCGGCCGCCGCCCGGCCCCTCGCCAGCGCGCCCTCGTCGGTGTCGACCCCGGTCACGCGCAGGCCCGGCGCCCGGGCCGCGGCCCGCAGCGGCAGCTCACCCCAGCCACAGCCGAGGTCGACCAGGCGTCCCTCGTCCAGGGCCATGCGATCGAGCAGCAGCTGCGCGTGCGGTTCGGACAGCGGCGTGTTCCAGCGCATCCGCGAGCGCCGCAGCGCGTTCAGTTCGTCGTCCACCCGGCCGATCCTGTCGGCTCGGCCACCCGGGCGTCGAGCGGGTTTCAGCCGATCAGGCGGGTCGCGTACGGCATGATCCCGCCGTAGCGGACCGGCGCGATCCGGACGCGCAGGCCGGACTGCGGCGCCTCGACCATCTGGCCGCCGCCGAGGTAGAGCGCGACGTGGTGGATACCGCCCGCGCCGCCCCAGAACAGCATGTCGCCGCGGCGCATCTGCGACAGCGGGACCCGGCGCCCGGCCGTGTACTGGTAGCCGCTGTAGTGCGGCAGCGACGTCACCCCGGCGAAGGCGTAGATCATCAGGCCGGAGCAGTCGAAGCCGATCTTGTTGTAGTCGCCGTACCGGTCGGCGACCCCGCCGTCGCGGATGCCGCGCGTCGGGCCGCTCGCGTTGCCGCCGCCCCACGCGTAGGGCAGGCCGATCTTCGACAGCGCCCGCGCGATGACCGCCTCGATCGACGAACCGGCCGGGCCCGACGGCGGCCTGCTCGCCGGGCGGCCGCCCCCGCCGGACGAGCCCAGCGCGGCCTGGCGGGCGCGTTCGTCGTCCTCGCGCTGCTTCTCGGCGAGCCAGTCCTGGTAGCGCTGCCGCTGGCCCTGCAGGCCGTTGACCTTGGCCTGGGCGGCGTAGAGCTGCTGTTCGACGTCGGACTTGTTCTTCTCGAGCTGCGTGTTCTGCGTCGCCTGGCTGTCCTGGGCCGCGATGGCCGCGGACTGCGCGGAGTCCGCGCTGGTCTTCGCCTGGCGGGCGGCGTCCTGCTTCTGCTGGGCGATCTCCGCGGCCTTGCGGGCGGCGGCGTCCTTGTTCGACTTCTCGGTCTGCGCCTGCTGGAGCCGGTCGAGGGCGTTGAGCCGGTCGCCGCCGACGGCGTCGAGCAGCTGCGCGCGGGCCAGCATGTCCTTCGGGCTGTCGGCGCTCAGGTACGCCGAAAGCGAGCCGACCGTGCTGCCCTGCTGGAAGCTCGCGGCGGCGAAGGTCTTGAGGTCGTTGCGGGCCTTCTCGATGGCTCCGGCCGCCGCGTCGGCCTCGGTCCGGGCGGCCTTCGCGTCGTTTTCCGCCTGGGTGGCGGCGTCCTGCGCGGACTGCAGGTCGACCAGGGCCTTGTTGGCCTCTTCCTGCTTGAGCTCGACGTCGTCCTGCAGCTGCGACAGCTTCTGCTCGGCCTGGGCGAGCTGGTTGGTCAGCCGGCCGACCTCGCCGGCCTTCGCGTTCGCTTCGGCCTTGCTGGAGTTGATGTCCGAGTCGCTCGGGTTGGGCGGCGGCGGAGGCGCCGCGAGGCCCGTGCCGCCGGCACCGAACAAGATCACCAGCGTGAGCGCGCTCACGGTGAGTCCACGGCGGGTCCGCGGCACCTCCGGACCCCCACGCCGTCCCGCCACGACCGCCCACCTCCGCTCACCTGCGCACATCGCGCGTCACTGCAGTCACACCACTATCACAAGCATCACCGGAAACTCACACACCGTAGGCACCAATTCCCCTTATTGAGGGACCCCCGTCGCGGATGGCGCAGCCCACACCGCGTGTCGTCTTGTCCGCCAAACAGGACACGCGTACTGTTTGAGGCACCGCGAGGTGTGGCATCCCGAATCCGGTCCTACGGTGGGGGTGCGCAAGACTCGCCACCACCGAACCGACCGAACTGACCCGGGACTCGACCGCCGCACCGGCGCGGAAGTCCATGCCACTGGAGTTAGACGTGACCGCACCTGCCAGCAAGGACAGCTTCGGCGCCAAAGACACGCTGAAGGTCGGCGACGCCTCGTACGAGGTGTTCCGCCTGAACAAGGTCGAGGGCGCCGAGCGGCTGCCCTACAGCCTGAAGATCCTGCTCGAGAACCTGCTGCGCACCGAAGACGGCGCGAACATCACCGCCGACCACATCCGCGCGCTCGGCTCGTGGGACCCGAACGCCGACCCGTCGATCGAGATCCAGTTCACGCCCGCCCGCGTGATCATGCAGGACTTCACCGGCGTGCCGTGCGTCGTCGACCTCGCCACCATGCGCGAGGCGGTCACCGACCTCGGCGGCGACCCCGACAAGGTCAACCCCCTCGCCCCGGCCGAGCTGGTCATCGACCACTCGGTGATCATCGACGTCTTCGGCCGCGCCGACGCCTTCGAGCGCAACGTCGAGATCGAGTACGAGCGCAACCGCGAGCGCTACCAGTTCCTGCGCTGGGGCCAGGGCGCCTTCGACGAGTTCAAGGTCGTCCCGCCGGGCACCGGCATCGTGCACCAGGTCAACATCGAGCACCTCGCGCGCACGGTGATGTCCCGGGGCGGCCAGGCCTACCCCGACTCCTGCGTCGGCACCGACTCCCACACCACCATGGTCAACGGCCTGGGCGTGCTGGGCTGGGGCGTCGGCGGCATCGAGGCCGAGGCGGCCATGCTGGGCCAGCCGGTGTCGATGCTGATCCCGCGCGTCGTCGGCTTCAAGCTGACCGGCGAGATCCCGGCCGGCGTCACCGCCACCGACGTCGTGCTCACCATCACCGAGATGCTGCGCAAGCACGGCGTGGTCGGCAAGTTCGTCGAGTTCTACGGCGAGAGCGTCGCCCAGGTGCCGCTGGCCAACCGCGCCACCATCGGCAACATGAGCCCGGAGTTCGGCTCCACCGCGGCGATCTTCCCGATCGACGACGAGACCGTCCGCTACCTCAAGCTGACCGGACGCTCGGCCGAGCAGGTCGCGCTGGTCGAGGCCTACGCCAAGGAGCAGGGCCTCTGGCACAACCCCTCGCACGAGGCGTCCTACTCCGAGTACCTCGAGCTGGACCTCTCGACGGTCGTCCCGTCGATCGCCGGCCCGAAGCGCCCGCAGGACCGCATCGAGCTGTCGGACGCGAAGTCGTCGTTCCGCAAGTCGATCCACGACTACGTGGACGGCGAGGACCTCACCCCGCACACCAAGATGGACGAGGCTTCCGAGGAGTCCTTCCCGGCCAGCGACGCCCCGTCGCTGTCGTTCGCCGAGGACGACGCCGCGCCGGTCACCTCCTCCGCCGCGAACGGCGCGTCGGGCCGCCCGAGCAAGCCGGTCAAGGTCTCCACCGCGGACCGCGGCGAGTTCGTGCTGGACCACGGCGCCGTGGTGATCGCCTCGATCACCTCGTGCACCAACACCTCGAACCCGTCGGTCATGCTCGGCGCCGCGCTGCTCGCGCGCAACGCCGTGGACAAGGGCCTCGCGGTCAAGCCGTGGGTCAAGACGTCGATGGCGCCGGGCTCGCAGGTCGTCACCGACTACTACACCAAGGCCAACCTGTGGCCGTACCTGGAGAAGCTGGGCTACCACCTGGTCGGCTACGGCTGCACCACGTGCATCGGCAACTCCGGCCCGCTCTCGGACGAGATCTCCGCGGCCATCCAGGAGAACGACCTCACCGCGGTCTCGGTGCTCTCGGGCAACCGGAACTTCGAAGGCCGGATCAACCCCGACGTGAAGATGAACTACCTCGCGTCGCCGCCGCTGGTCATCGCCTACGCGCTGGCCGGCACGATGGACTTCGACTTCGCGTCGCAGCCGCTGGGCCAGGACACGGACGGCAACGACGTCTTCCTCAAGGACATCTGGCCGACCGCGCAGGAGATCCAGGAGACCATCGACTACGCGATCACGCAGGAGATGTTCACCAAGGACTACGCCGACGTCTTCGACGGCGGCGAGCGCTGGAAGTCGCTGCCCACGCCGGAGGGCAAGACCTTCGAGTGGGACGCGGAGTCCACCTACGTCCGGAAGCCCCCGTACTTCGAGGGCATGACGCCGGAGCCGTCGGCGGTCACCGACATCACCGGCGCGCGCGTGCTGGCGAAGCTGGGCGACTCGGTCACCACCGACCACATCTCCCCCGCCGGCGCGATCAAGCCGGGCACCCCGGCCGCGCAGTACCTGACCGAGCACGGCGTGGAGAAGAAGGACTTCAACTCCTACGGCTCGCGGCGCGGCAACCACGAGGTGATGATCCGCGGCACGTTCGCGAACATCCGGCTGCGCAACCAGCTCCTCGACGACGTCCAGGGCGGCTACACCCGCGACTTCACGCAGGAGGGCGCGCCGCAGGCGTTCATCTACGACGCGGCCCAGAACTACGCGGCGGCGGGCACCCCGCTGGTCGTGCTGGGCGGCAAGGAGTACGGCTCGGGCTCGTCGCGTGACTGGGCGGCCAAGGGCACCTCGCTGCTGGGCGTCCGCGCGGTGATCACCGAGTCGTTCGAGCGCATCCACCGTTCGAACCTGATCGGCATGGGCGTCATCCCGCTGCAGTTCCCGCAGGGCGAGTCGGCCTCGTCGCTCGGCCTGGACGGCACCGAGACGTTCGACATCTCGGGCATCACCAAGCTGAACGACGGCGAGACCCCGCGCACCGTGCACGTCACCGCCACCAAGGAAGACGGCGGCAAGGTGGAGTTCGACGCGGTCGTCCGCATCGACACCCCGGGTGAGGCGGACTACTACCGCAACGGCGGCATCCTGCAGTACGTGCTGCGGAAGATGACCCAGGCGTAAGCATTTCGCCCCGAAGGCCTCCCCATCGAGCAGGTGGGGAGGCCTTCGTCGTCCGCTTCCTGCACGCGGGTGGCATGACCCGCGCGAGGTGGGACGAGCAGTTCGCCCGTCTCGCCGAGACCGCCACCGGAGTTCTCGCACGACGAGGACCTGCGGGAGCTGCTCGACGCCCGAGGCATCGAGCAGCCCGTGCTGGTCGGCTGTTCCTTCGGCAGCCGGGTGTTCCTCGATTTCGCACTGGCGCACCCGGACGGGGTCGGCGGCCGGCGACGTGGATTCGACCGACATCTTCGCCGTCGCGGACCTGGTCGGCCGCGAGGCACCGCACGCGCGCCGGGCGAAGGTGCCCGGCGCGGCGCACATGGTGAACGTCGAGCAGCCCGCCCGGTTCGGCGAGCTGCTCGAGGAGTTCCTCGCCTAGGCGGGCACGGCTTCCCAGCGGACGCTGGACACCGACGGCTCCAGCGAAAGCCGCGACACCGCCGCCTCCATCTGGCGTCGTCGCGCTGGTCGCCGACCAGCTCGGCGCGGACCTCGACCGTGCGGTCCTCGCGGTCGGTGCTCAGCACCGACAGCAGCCGGAAGTCCGTGCGGGTCAGCGACTGCACGAGCAACGCCCGTACGTGGGCCTCGGTCGCGTCGCGGGTGACGGCCTGGAACGCGTACCGCGTAGGCGTCTCCTCGCCCGCGTCCGGGCGGCGGTCGACGACCCGGCCCAGTGGCCGCAGCACGACGTTCACCCCGACGACGACCGCCGTCCCGGCCGCCGCGATCGCGTACAGCCCGGCCCCGGCGAGCGCGCCGACCGCCGCGGAGCACCACAGCGTCGCCGCGGTGTTGAGGCCGCGGACGTTCAGGCCGTCGCGCAGGATGACGCCGGCGCCGAGGAACCCGATGCCCGAGACGATCTGGGCCGCCACCCGTGTCGGGTCGGCGTCGCCGCTCGTGGTCAGCCCGCCGAAGCCGTGCGCGGACAGCAGCACGAACAGCGTCGCGCCGACCGCGACGAGCGCGTTGGTGCGCAACCCGGCCATCCGGGCGCGGAACTGGCGCTCGATCCCGATGACGGCACCCAGGCCGACGCCGGTGCCGACGCGCAGCAGCATTTCGAAGATGGTCATGTCCGACTCTTTTCCGGCGTGCGCGCACTGCCGGACAGGGGGCGACCGGACTCAGCCCAGCCGGAAACCTCCGGTGAGCGCGCGCCCGGCCGTCCGATGACTGTCCGCTGGCATGTGCCGCTCACCTCGCTTCCGGTGCTCGTGGTCGATCAACTGGGCCACTGTAGCGCTACCTCCAGTGCCGGCGCAGGTGCGGTACGAGGTCTCCGGGGCGTTCGTCGGGGAAGAACAGCTTGGCGCCGGGCACTTCGACGACTTCTGTGACGCTCGGCACCGCGTCGCGGAACCGGTACGCCCACTCGAGACCGAAGTTCGGGTCGCCGGTCCCCCACACCAGCAGCGTCGGCACGCGGAGCTCCTTGAGCAGGGGCTCGATCTCGTCCAGTTCCTCGCCGCGCACGGACGTCAGCAGGCGCTCGAACTGCCGCGCGGCTTCGAGTGTGCCGCCGACCGGCCGCACGAACGCTTCCACGACTTCGGCCGCCAGCCGCTCGGGGTGTTCGTAGCCGCCGCCGAGCGCCCCGGTTCGCGCCCGTTCGGGGTCCTCGGCGAGCTGGACCAGCAGGGGCGCGAGTTTCCCGCGTTCGGCCAGCTCGACGACGGGGCGGAACGACTCCGGCGGCAGGTTCCCCCGCGTGTCGCAGTTGGTCAGGGTGAGCGTGCGGACCCGAGCGGGGTGGTGCGCCGCGAAGACCTGGGCGACGGCGCCGCCGGTGTCGTTGGCGACCAGGTCGACCGCGTCCAGTTCCAGCGACTCGCAGAAGTCCGCGAGCAGCCGGGCGAGGCCGGTCAGGCTGAGGTCCTGCTCGGCCGTCACCGGCGAGCGGCCGTGCCCCGGCAGGTCCGGCGCGAGGCACCGGCGCTCCCCCGCCAGTTCGGCGATCGCGTTGCGCCACAGCAGGTTGTTCGTGCCGACGCCGTGCACGAACAACGCCACCGCCCCTTCGCCGACGTCGGTGTAGCTCACGTCGCCGGACGCCGCCGACACGCGTCCGCGCTGGTCCTCCCAGGTTCGCAGGTCCATCGGTAGAGTCCCTCCAGAAGTAAACCGACTGACGGTCTAGTATCAACAGACCGACAGTCGGTTTGTCAACGACGGAGGCAGCCGACCCGCATGAACAAGAAGATCGACCGGGGTCAGGCGACCCGTGAACACCTCGTCGCGGTCGCGACCGGCCTGTTCACCGAGCACGGCTACGACGGCACGTCGATCGAGGCCGTCCTGCGGGCCGCCGAGGTGAGCCGCGGCGCGCTCTACCACCACTTCCCCGGCAAGGACGCGCTGTTCGCCGCGGTGCTGGACACCGTGTACGACCGGGTCGGCGCGGAGGGCGCCAAGGCCGTCGAGGGGATGGCCGACCCGATCGAGGCGCTGCGCGCCGCGTGCCTGGCGTGGATCCGGAGCACCCGGGACCCCGTGGTGCGGCGGGTGATGCTCCTCGACGCACCGTCGGTGCTGGGCTGGCAGCGCTGGCGGGAGATCGACGAGGCGCGCACGCTCGGCCGGATCAAGGCGGCCCTGCGGCGCGACGGCCGGATCCCCGCCGGGCGCGTGGACCTCTTCGCGCACGTGCTGCTCGCCGGGATGAACGAGATCGCGTTGCTGGCCGCCCGGGCCGACGACCACGAGAACGCGGTCGCCGAAGCCGAAGCCGCGGCCGGGGACGTGCTGGATCGCTTGCTGGGCAAGTGAAACGGGCCGGGGCGACGGTGTCACCCCGGCCCGTTTTCCTCGCCGCTAAGCGGTTTCGAACGGCTGGACGTTCGGCTGGAACACCTGGCCGTTCGCCGGCACCTTGAGGTCGGTCAGGTAGTCCGCCACGGCCTTGTCGACGCCGAGCGCGTCACCGAGGATGCAGTGGCCGAACGCGTCGACCGACAGCAGCCGGGAGTTGCCCAGCTCGGCCGCCATCCGCTGGCCGAACCGGTACTGCGTCGCCGGGTCGTAGAAGTTGCTGACCACGATCACCGGGACGTCGGTCTTGGCCCGCCACGGGCCGCGGTAGACGTCCGGCTTCTTCGCCGGCCACACCGGGCAGCCCGCCGTGTCGGCGAACGCCTGGTAGCGGCCGAAGGTGCGCGACTCGCGCTCCCACTGCGCGGCGATGTCCGGCACCTGCTCCTGCCTGATCTTGAACGGCTTGTCGGAGCAGTTGACGGCGAAGTACGAGTCGTCACTGGTGTAGGGGCTGTCCGGGTTCTGGTCGGCCAGGCCCTGCTTGCCCTTCGTCAGCACCTTGAGCTGCTTGGCCTGCAGGGTCTGCGCCTGCGCGGCCGCCGGGTGGATGACGTTGTAGAGCGCCTGCAGGTCCTCGGCCAGGCCGGGGAACGCCGAGGGCGAGTACAGGACGCTGGAGACGCCACCGGTGAACGCGTTGATGTCCACCGTGCCGCCACCGGGGATGGTGATCGGCTGCTTGCGCAGGTACTCGCGCAGTTCGTCGAACTTCGCGCGCGGGGTGCCGTCGCTGAACGCGCACTTGGCGCCCACCTGGTCGCACCGCTTGAGGAAGCCGTCGAGCGAGATTTCGAAGCCCTGCGCGCGTTCCCGGTCGTACTGCACGCCGTCGCTGGTGCGCAGCGCCGGGTCGACGTTGCCGTCGATGACGATCGCGCGGGACTGCTTGGGGAACATCGACGTGTAGGTCGAGCCGATCAGCGTCCCGTAGGAGAAGCCGACGTAGGTCAGCTTCCGGTCGCCGACCGCCGCGCGCAGCGTGTCGAGGTCGCGCACGACGTCCTTGGTGGACATGTGGTTCAGCAGCGAACCCGCGTTGTTCTTGCAGAACCGGCCGTAGTCGCGGTAGCTCGCGAGGGTGCCGGAGATCTCGGCGCGGCTCAGCGGCACCGGGATCTGGGCGCCGAAGACCTCGTCGGCGTCCTCCTGGGTGGTGAAGCAGCGCAGCGGGTTGCTCTGCCCGACGCCGCGCGGGTCGAACCCGACGAGGTCGAACCGGTCGAGCACCTGCGGCTGGAAGTAGTACTGCCCGCTGATCGGCATCCGCAGGCCCGAGCCGCCGGGGCCGCCGGGGTTGAGGAACAGCGAGCCGACCCGCTTGTCGGGCGTGCGCGCGGCGCGCTTGAGCAGCGCGATGTCGATGGTGCCCAACGACGCGTTGTCGTGGTCGATCGGTACGCGGTAGCGGGCACAGCTGTAGAACTTGACCTGGTCCGCGGGTACGCCGGCGAGGGTGTCGCTCGAGCAGGCACCCCAGCTGACGGCGGCGGTCGCCCCGACGACGGCGGGCTTCACCGCCGCGTCTTCGGCCGCCGCGGCGGTCCCGGCGGTCCCCGCCAGGCCCACGCCGGCCACGAGCGCCCCCACCAGTGCGAACGAGCGCACCCGGCTCTGTGTGGATCTCGGCAAGACGTCTCCTCCCTGAGTCACGCATTCGCCGCGCGCGCTCACGACGTCACGGCGCGTTACCCGGGAGAGATTGGCACAAACCGGCGAAAGCCGTCACCGGCCAAAAGGATGGTGGGGGCTTACCGGACCGGCCGAGTCAGCACGAAAACCGGCAACGGACGGTTCGCCTCCCGTTGCTCCATCCGGTACCCCGGCCAGAACTCGAGCAGCTCGGCCCACATCCGGTCGTACTCCTCGCCGTGCAACTCCCGCGCGAGGGTCTCCACCGGGCGCCCGGCGAGGTCCACCCGGCACTTCGGCTCGGCACGCAGGTTCAGCGCCCACGCCGGATCGTTCGGCCGGCCCCAGTTGGAGGCGGTCAGCACGAAGGCGTCGCCGCGCGGGTAGTAGAGCAGGTTCGTGCTGCGGGCCAGCCCGCTCTTGCGGCCCGTCGTCGTCAGGCAGAGCGACGGCAGCCCGGCGAGCCCCACGAGGCTCACCCGGCCGCCGAACGCCTGCCGCAGTTTCTTGTCCGCCCAGACGACCACGCGGGCCGTGCGCATCAGCCACGGCTTCGTGCCGACGGCCCGGGCCAGCGCCCGGAGAGGATTAACCACGCACAGATCTTGCCAGGCTCACCCCGAACCGCTGCTGGGAGTCGGTCCACCAGTGCTCCAGCGCGAACCCGGCGGCGGCCAGTTCCGCCTCGACGCCGGCGGGCCGGAACTTGGCCGAGATCTCCGTCCGCACGTGCTCGCCTTCGGCGAAGGCCACCGTGAGGTCCGCGCCGGGGATCTCGACGGTCAGCGCGCGCCGGGCGCGCAGCCGCATCTCGATCCACTCGTTCTCCGCGTCCCAGTGCGACACGTGCTCGAACTCGTCGACGTCGAAGTTCGCGCCGAGGCGGGCGTTGATCACCCGCAGCACGTTCTTGTCGAACTCGGCGGTGACGCCCGCGGCGTCGTCGTAGGCCCGTTCGAGGATGCCCGGGTCCTTCACGAGGTCGGTGCCGAGCAGCAGCCACTCCCCCTCGTCCAGCACTTCGCGCACCGAGCGCAGGAAGCTCGCGCGCTCGGCGGGCAGGAAGTTGCCGATCGTGCCGCCGAGGAACGCCACCACGCGCGGCTGGCCGCCGGGCAGCAGGCCGAGGTGCTGGGTGAAGTCGCCGACGACCCCGCGGACGGTCAGGCCCGGGTAGTCCTTCGAGATGGCTTCGGCGGCATCGGCCAGCGCGGACTCGGACACGTCGAGCGGGACGAACGCCTCCAGGGTGCCGTGCGCGGTGAGCGCGTCGAGCAGCAGCCGGGTCTTCTCGCTCGAGCCGGACCCGAGCTCGACGAGCGTGTGCGCGCCGGACAGCCGCGCGACGTCGCCGGCGTGCGCGGCCAGCACCTCGCGCTCGCTGCGCGTCGGGTAGTACTCCGGCAGCTGGGTGATCTTCTCGAACAGCTCGCTGCCCTCGGCGTCGTAGAACCACTTGGGCGGCAGCCACTTCCGCTCGGCCGTCAGCCCGGCGACGACGTCCGCGCGCAGTTCCGCGGTGACGGCGTCGTCGGACCGGTGGTGGTCGAGGTCGATCTCGGTCATGAACGCTCCTGGGTCAGGGGAAGCAGGTCTACGCCGGCCGCGGTGGCGCGCACGGCGTGGTGGTCGGGGACGGGCCGCCAGCGCGGGTCGCCGTCCAGGGGTTCGGACGCGAGCCACACGCCGGCCGGGGTCTCCAGCGCGGACAGGGCGTGCGTCCAGGTCGTGCCGATCAGCGTTTCGCCATCGGTCAGCAGGAAGTTGAGCCGGGAACCGGGCGCGGCCGCTTCGACGGCGAGGGTCAGCTCCGCCACCGCCGTCAGCGGGTCCTCGCCCGTAGCGAGCCGGGCACGCAGCAGCGCCCACAGCACCACCGAGTCCGTCGGCGCCTCCAGCGTCAGCAGCTCGGTGACCGGCAGTGCCTTGGCCAGTTCGGCCAGCGAGTCCGGGTAGCCGCGGACGACGCCGTTGTGGCTGAACAGCCAACGCCCGGCGGTGAACGGCGCCGCCGCCGCTTCGGTCACCGGCAGGCCGGTGGTGCCGTTGCGGACCGCGGCGACGAACGCGCCCGAGGTCACCGCCGCGGCCAGCGGCGGCAGCGTCTCGTCCGTCCACAGTGGAGTGGACCGCCGGTGGCGCAGCGGGGCCGAGCCCGGGCCGGGGTACCACCCCAGCCCGAACCCGTCCGCGTTGACCGAACCGCCGCCGCGCATGTCCGCCGGCGCGTAGGACTGCACCAGCAAGGCGTGCGGGGCGCGGAAAACCGCCTCGGCGGGCGAAAGCGGCTCGCCGAGGTATCCGAGGTGGCGGCACATGCGCCTAGCCCACCTCGCCGGGTGCCGCGTCGCGGGCCGTGCGGAAGCCGGCGAAGATCTGCCGCCGGATCGGGTAGTCCCAGTTGCGGAAGGTGCCCCGGATCGCCGCGGAGTCGGTGCCGAACGACCCGCCGCGCAGCACCTTGTACTCGGGTCCGAAGAAGACCTCCGAGTACTCGCGGTACGGGAAGGCCGCGAAGCCGGGGTAGCCGTGGAAGTCGGTGCTCGTCCACTCCCAGACGTCGCCGATCAGCTGGTGCACGCCGGTCGGTGACGCGCCGGCCGGGTACGCGCCCGCCGGCGCCGGGCGCAGGTGCCGCTGGCCGAGGTTGGCGTGCTCGGCCGTCGGTTCCTCGTCACCCCACGGGAACCGCCGCGACCTCCCGGTCGCCGGGTCGAACCGCGCGGCCTTCTCCCACTCCGCCTCGGTCGGCAGCCGCCGCCCGGCCCAGGCCGCGTAGGCCTCGGCTTCGTGGTAGGAGACGTGCACGACCGGCTCGTCGGCGGGCACGCGCTCGTGGACGCCGAACGCCGTCCGCCACCAGCCGTCCTGCTCCCGGTTCCAGAACCGCGGCGCGGTGATCGAGTTTTCGGTCCGGTAGGCCCAGCCCGCCGGGCTCCACCAGCGCTCGTCGTCGTAGCCGCCGCTGTCGAGGAACTGCGCGTAGGCGCCGCCCGTGACCGGGACGGTGTCCATCCAGAACGCCTCGACGGCGATCTCGTGGGCCGGGCGCTCGTTGTCCAGCGCCCACGGCTCGGCCGACGTGCCCATCGTGAACGCACCGCCCGGGACCAGCACCTCGGCGGGCAGGGTGCCCGACCGGGCGGGCGGCGGCTCCGGCGCGTGCAGCACCGGATCGCCCTTGCGGAGCTGGTGGGTGGCCAGCATGGTCTCGTCGTGCTGCTGCTCGTGCTGGGTGATCATGCCGAACGCGAACGCCTGCTCGGTCAGCCGCCGCCCCTCCAGCGGCGCGTGTTCCAGCACGTCGAACGCCTTCTCCCGGACCTGCTTGACGTACGCGCGCGCCTCCGCCGGCCCGAGCAGCGGCAGCTCCGGCCGGTCGGCGCGGGCGTGCTGGAACGCGTCGTAGATGTCGTCGATGTCCGGGCGCAGCGGCTCGCGGCCGCCGACGTCGCGGACCAGCCACAGCTCCTCCTGGACGCCGATGTGCGCGAGGTCCCAGACCAGCGGCGACATCAGCTTGGAGTGCTGGCGGACCAGGTCTTCGTCGTCCACGGCGTCGGTCAGCGCCACGCTGCGCGCCCGCGCCCGGGTCAGTGCTTCGGCCGCCCGGGCGCGCAGATCCTGCGCGCTCAGGTCGCCCAGTGCTTCCGTGCTCATGCTTCGCTCCTCGATCGGTACGCGCGCCCCTGCACGCTCTCGCTGATCTCGGTGATCGACTCCGCCGCCAGCCCCGTCACGCCCAGCTCGGCACAGCCGAGGTCGGCCAGCGCCGCCGCGACGGCCGCCAGCTCCGCATCGGCCAGTCCCCGCCGCGCCGCCTCGGTCCACCGGTCCGCGACCGGCGCGCAGATCGCCCGCACCTTGTCCACGGTGGACGGCCGGGCGAGCAGCGCCGAAACCAGCGCCACCGGCGCCAGCCACTCGTCCGGCGGTTGCGCGTCGAGGTACCGGATCTCCAGGTAGCCCTGGGGCCGGACCGGCGTGAACATCGTGGTGAGGTGGTAGTCGAGGTCCGCCGCCGTCGGCTTCGGCAGCAGCGCGGCCGCGCCCCGGCCGTCGATCCAGTCGGCGAAGGTCAGCCCCTCCGGCGCGTCCCACGGCCGGTCGCCGCGGGGCAGCACCATCAGCGGGGTGTCCATCAGGCGCTCGGCCCACACCGCGGCCGGGTCGTCGTCCGCGACACCGGACGTGCGCGTGCGGACCGCCTCCGTGTCGTGCACCGCGAGCCAGCGGGCGGAGGCGTGTCCCGTGTCCCGTCCGGCGTGGACGCGGGAATTGGCGAAGAGGGCGAGCAACGGCGGGCCCATCGCGTGGGCCGCCGCCCACCGGGCCGCGTAGTGCTCCGGCTCCCCCGCGTCGACGCAGACCTGCAGGCCCGCCGTGCTGCACATCATCGTGAGGCCACCGGGACCGATCGGCGCGAACCGCCGTTCCATCGCCGCGTAGCGCGGGGTGCGCAGGACCCGGCGCGGCGCGCGGTGGGCGTCGATACCGGTTTCGCCCAGCACGAGGCCGTGCCGGGCGAGGCGGTCACGCAGGTGGTGGAGGTCGGCCGTGACGACTGCGGCGAGTTCGCGCAGGGAGGCCTGGGGAAGAGCGGAGATTTCGACCTGGCACCCGGGTTCGAGGCTCACTGGTGAACCCGCCGGGAGCGGCGAAGCGGGACTTTCGGGGCGGAGCGTCCGCGGGGTGTGCGGACCCAGCGCCGTGGCGAGGACGTCGGGATCGAGGGGTCTGGCCGGGTCTTCGGCATGGTGCACGGTGAACTCCAGCTCCACGCCGGTCAGGCGGGGTGGTCCGTGCTTGAAACACACCGATGCGACGTACGCCTCGCCGGCCGCGCGGTCCGCCAGGACCCGCGCGGTGCGGTTCGACGCACTACCCGACTTCTCGGGGAAATCGTGCACCGCTGTCATGTCCGTTCCTGTTCCGTGTGGTGGAACTTCTTGACTTCGGACGCTACACGCGGGGTACGACAAAATCAGGCCGGATCTTGCGGTGCAGGACGGGTTCACCACTCCGTAAGAAGTCCCGGATCAGGGCAAAGCGGACTCCGTGCCCAGGCCGAGCGAGGCCGCCGACGCCCGCACGGCCTCGATCACCAGGTGCAGCGCGGGCAGCCGGAACGCGGTGCGCCGGTAGGCGATCGACACCGTCCGCAGCAGCGGCGTGGTGAGCGCGACGACGTCGATCCCGGGCGGCCGCAGCAGCCGCAGGCCCAGATCCGAGACGAGCGTGACGCCGAGCCCGGCACCCACCATCGCCATCGCCGTGGACTGCTCTTCGACCTCGTGGTTGATCTTCGGGGCGAAGCCGTGCCGCTGGCACGCCGTGCGCATCGCCCGGCCGAAGTGCGACTTCGGGCTGGCCAGGATCCACGGGTGCTCGGCGAGCTCGTCGAGCGAGGCCGAGCCGGACGGCACCGCGCCCCGCGGCACCGCCGCGTGCAGCCGCTCGACCGCCACGACGGCGCGTTCCAGCCCCGCGTCCCACGGCGTCGGCGCGTCGGAGTAGTCGATCACGAACGACAGGTCGAGCGTGCCGTCGCGGACCGCCTCGGCGGTGTCCTCCGGTGCCAGTTCGCGCGTGCGCACCTCGATGCCGGGGTGTTCGTCGGCCAGCGCGGTCAGCGCCGTCGGCAGGAGCCCGGAGGCCACCGACGCCCAGACGCCGGCGGTCAGCCGGACCGTGCGCGCCTCCTGCGCCTCCTCCAGGGCCAGTGTCGCCCGTTCGACCGACCCGAGGATCTCCTCGGCGTGCTCCGTCAGGAGGTTGCCCAGTTCGGTCAACTGGACGCGCCGGCCGAGCCGCTCGAACAGCTTCGCTCCGACGTCACGCTCCAGCTGCGCGAGCTGCTGCGATACCGCCGAAGCGGTGTAGTGCAGCGAAGCGGCTGCCGCCGTGACCGTGCCCCGGCGGTGCAGCTCGCGCAGCATCCGCAAGCGGTGCAACGAAAGCTCCATACACCAAACCTAAACGAGATCGTGCAGGTTCGTTAAATGGACGCGTGGGTGGTGCGGGGCGCACGCTCGGGGAAGGCGGCCGGGAACGACCGCCCCGGACTTCCCTGGAGGTGAGTGGCCCTGATGACCCCGCGCAACGCCGAGCCGCTGATGCGGCTCACGTGGACCGATCCCGTCACCGGCGCGCACGGCTACCTGGTCGTGCACAGCCTGGTCTCCGGCGTCGCCACCGGCGGCACCCGGATGCGGGCGGGCTGCACGATGAGCGAGGTGGAGGACCTCGCCCGGGGCATGGCCAACAAGACCGCGACCTTCAACCTGCCGGTCGGCGGGGCGAAGGGCGGCATCGACTTCGACCCGAAGGACCCGCGGGCGTTCGGCGTGCTGAAGCGGTTCTGCGCGTTCCTGCGGCCGTGGCTGGACGCGCACTGGGTGACCGCCGAGGACCTCGGCGTGCCCCAGCACCTGATCGACGAGGTGTTCGCCGAGCTCGGGCTGGAGCAGTCGTACCACGCGGCGATCGGCCGTTCGGCCGACCCGGCGCGCACCCTGCGCCGCGTCCAGGCGGGGCTCAACGCGCCGGTGCCCGGCGGGCTGCTGCTCGGCGACGTCGTCGGCGGCTACGGCGTGGCGCAGGCCTGCCTCGGCGTCGCGGCGGCGTGGGACTGGGACGTGCGCGAGACGACCGTGGCGATCCAGGGCATCGGCACGATGGGCGGCGGCGCGGCCTGGTACCTGCACGAAGCCGGGATGAAGGTGGTCGCGGTGGCCGACGCCGCGGGCACGCTCCACGACCCGGCCGGGCTCGACGTCCCGGCGCTGCTGGAACTGCGCGACCGCTTCGGCGAGGTCGACCGGACCCGGCTGCCGGCCGGGGTGCGCTCGCTGGCCAGGGAAGCCGTCGTCGGCATCGACGCGGACATCTTCGTGCCGGCCGCGATCTCCTACGCGCTGCGTCCGGACAACGAGAACCTGGTCAAGGCCGCGGTCGTCGTCGAAGCGGCCAACGCGGCGACCACGCCGGAGGCGGAAGCCGCGCTCTCGGCCCGTGGGGTCGCGGTCGTGCCGGACTTCGTCGCCAACGCGGGCGCGGCGGCGTGGGCGTGGTGGCTGCTGCTGGGCGAGGTCGGCGCGGACCCGGCCGACTCGTTCCTGCGGCTGCGCACCGAGATGCAGTCGAAGGTGGCCCTGCTGCTGGCCGAGTGGAACATGGACCGGCTGCCGCTGCGCGTCACCGGGCTGAAGCTGGCCGAGGCGAACCGCGCCCAGCGGGCCGAGGCGGCTCTCGCGCCGGAAGGCGAGCCGGGGCTGCTCATCCCGTGACAGGGTCCGCCGCAGCCGGCCGTGGGTGGGAACCAGTGTCTGCCCCTGTTTCCCACCCACGACCGCGCTAGCGGGCGAAGCGGTCGGTCGCGCCGACGAGCACGTCCTGCATCGGGGCGTCTTGCGTGGAGTGCCCGATGTCGTCGAGCATGACGAGCTCGCTGCCGGGCCAGCCGTGGTGCAGCAGCCACGGCGTGCCGACGATGTTGCTCGTGTCGAGCACGCCCTGCGCGAGCACCGCGGGGATGCCGGCGAGCTTGCCGAGGTTGCGCAGGATTTCGCCGTCGGGCAGGAAGACCCGGTTGCTGAAGTAGTGCGTGACCAGCCGGGCGAAGCAGAGCTGGAAGGCGGGGTCCTCGAAGGACTTGTACGCGGGCACGCCCGGGAGCATCGCGTCCTCCCAGGCGCACCAGCCGTCGGCCGCCTTGCGGTGGACCGCCGGGTCGGGATCCATCAGCAGCCGGTGGTAGGCGGCGGAGAGGTCGCCGTCCCGCTCGCTCTCCGGCACGCCTTCGCGGAACTTCTCGAAGGCCTCCGGGAAGTACGCTCCGAGGCCGCGGATGAGCATCTCGATCTCGATGAACCGGTCGGTCGCCAGCCCCATGAGGACCATCTCGCTGACCCGCTCGGTGTGCCGCAGGGCGTAGGTCAGGCTCAGCACCGAGCCCCAGGAACCGCCGAACAGCAGCCACTTCTCGATACCCAGCCGCGTCCGGAGCAGCTCGAAGTCCGCGACCAGATGGTCGGTGGTGTTGGCGGACAGGTCGGCGACCGGGGCACCGGCGTGCGGGGTGCTGCGGCCGCAGCCGCGCTGGTCGACGAGCACGACCCGGTACCGGTCCGGGTCGAAGTAGCGGCGGAGGTTCGTCGAGCAGCCCGTGCCGGGGCCGCCGTGCACGACGAGTGCCGGCTTGCCCTTCGGGTTCCCGCAGGTTTCCCAGTAGATCTCGTGCCCGTCGCCGACGTCGAGCAGGCCGTGCTCGTAGGGCTCGATCTCGGGGTACAGCATCAGCGCGTCCTTCCGCCCGGAATACAACAGCGCTGTCACGTTAGCGCCGCGAGCGGCCCGGCGCGCGGGATTTGCCCGCTCAGACCAGGGCGCCGGCCAGCTCCATGAGCGTGTCGGCCAGTTCGCGCGGGCCCGCCGGGCCGATGTGGATGACGGCGTCGTCGCCCGCGCCCGAGGTGTAGCTGAGGTAGCGGCCCCAGTCCGTGTCGGCGTAGTGCAGCGGCTGCTGGAGGCAGGTGTGCCTGCCGACGTCGTCGCGGCGGCCGACGTACAGCTCGCCGCTGCCCGAAACGGGCCGCTGCACCAGGCTGACCACGTCGGCGACCGCCGGGTCGAGCGGGTAGGCGTCCTGACCTCGGCGGGCCGCCTCGGTCAGGTCCGCCACCCGGACGGTGCGCGGGTGGCCGCCGCCGGCCCCCACCGGCGGCAGCTGCTCGACGAGCGACTCGGCGAGCCGGTTCCGGTCGATCTCCTGGACGCCGACGTGCGTGCCGTCGGAGACGGCGAGGACCGCCTGGAGGCCTTTCGCCGCGGCGAGCACGCCGTAGGTCCGGCCGTCGACCCCGACCCAGCCGTAGCACTCCCGCGCCGGGTTGACCAGCAGCGGCAGCCAGTCGAGGAAGTCGACGGTGGCCCGCCCGCGCGCGTCGACCAGGCCGGCCTCGGCCAGCGCGGCCTCGACTCGCTTCTCCGCCTCGGCGCGCTCCTCGACCGAGAGCCACAACGGCTCCGGCCGGAGGGTGAGGTGCAGCTGACCGACCTGCTCGCGCTCGGCCAATGCCGCCAGCGCCTCGACCGGAACGTCCACCCGGCCTGTTGCCACGTCCACCCGCCTGTTCGCTCTACTCGCCGATGACCGGCGGGCTGGTCCGCTGGTCGGTGCCGAAAATGGCGTCCGGATCCGCTTCGATCAGGAAGTCCGGCCGCTGGTGCTCATCATCTTCCTCACCTTCGCCGCGCCGGCCGCCGGGGCCCATCGGCCCCATTTGCCCGGACCGCCCGGCCGCCGACCGGGCGGCGGCGGCCTCCGCGGCGGCCGCGTTGCCGATGCTGCCCATGCCGGACCCGCGGCCGCTGCCGAGGCCCCGCTCCCCCGCCGCCGACCCGCTGCCGCCGCCGGCACCGCTTCCGCTGCCGCTGATCGGCCGTCCGTTGGAGTCCAGGAGCCGGCTGCCGGCGTTGCCGCTCGTCGGGCCGCGGCCACCGGTGCTGGAGTTCGGGTCGTTGCCGAAGGTGTTCGAGTAGTTCTGCCCGCCGCTGTTGTTCGTCGGGTAGTAGGTGAACCCGTCGACGTTCGGCGGCGTGCCGCCCGGTCGGTCGGTGCCCGGCCCGGGCCGGGTCGGCACGGTCGGGATCGTCGGACGGCCCGAGCCGGTGGTGTGGGTGGTGTCGTCGCCGCCCGTTCCCCCCGTGCCGCCGGTCCCCCCGGTGCCGCCGGTGCCTCCAGTACCCCCGGTTCCGCCCGTACCTCCGGTTCCGCCGGTGCCGCCGGGCTTGTCGGGTCCACCGGTCCGGCCGGGGTCGACGCTGCTGGTGGAGGTGTGGTCGTCGCCGCCGGGATCGCCACCGGGGTTTTCCGGCAGCCACTTGCTCCGATCGGTCGGCTCGACCCGGCCGGGCGTTTCGGGGGTGTTCACGGAGATGGCGGCGCCGTCGGACTCGAGGACGCCGTAGTCGGTGGGCAGCGCGGACCTGGTGCTGTCGGTGACGTTGCTGTACTGGTCCATCACGCGGACGTTGGTCTCGTTGGCCGCGTTGTACTTGGCGATGCCTTCTTGGTAGGAGTCGATGTCGTCCTTGGCCATGAAGGGACCGGCGATCGGGATGGCGGCCTTGAGCCCGACGCTCCACGGGCTCGGCTTGTCCGGCTTCGGCGGAACCTCGACGACGGAGCTGCTGGAGTGGTCGAACGCGGTCGCCTGCGAATCGACCGACGCCTTGGTGACGTCCAGCGGCTGGGCGGTCTCGGCGAAGGCCTGCTCGAGCGGGCCGGCCCCGGCGTTCGCGGCGTCGGCCGCGCTTCCGGTCCAGGCCTGCTTCATCCGGTCCTGCAGCGCCTTGATGCCCTGCGCGCGGTCCAGGTAGGCGTTCGAGAGGTTCGCGACCTCGTCGGCGGCCGTGCGCAGGCCGGAGGTGTTGCCCTGTCTGAAGTTGTCGTAGATCTGCTTGCCGTCCACTCGTCATGCCCCCTTGAGTGTGGTGATGATGGCGGCCGCCACCTGGCTCGCCGCGGCACAGGAATCCTGCTGCCCCTCGTAGCCACCGGAGTACACACCGACCGCGAGGTCGTCGGCGACCCCGACATCCAAGCTGCAGTTGCCCAGCGGGCGCCGGTCGCGCTTGTCGATGTAGATCGCCGGGTAACCCTCGACGTCCGGCGCCTTCTCGAGGAACGGGAGCTGGCCGTCTTCGTGAGCGGTGTACAACCCCGCCAGGCCACCCAGCCCGTTGTCGCGGTTCCCGGTGCCGATGATGACCTGCATACTCACGCCCGCGCCCGCGATCTTCCAGCTGCAACCCGGACCAGCGGCCCCGATGCCGTTGTCCTGCAGCTGAGTGTCGCCGGGGTCGGTGAACTGCAGCGCCGACAACGTCGAGGCCGGCACGATGTCGCACGGTTCGGCGGCGTACTTCGAGGCGTCGAGCGGAGTGGTCACTTTGGGAACGTCCGGGTTGACCGGAACGCTGGACGCAGGCTGACTCGGCGCCGGCGAAGCAGTGCCGGGCTTTTCGGTGGAGCAGCCGGCGAGCACGAGCACGGCGGCCACCGCGCCGATGGTGCCGCGGACGGGAAAGCGCACGGTCACACCGTCCGGAACGGGTCGGCCATGCCGTGGTCGGTGGCGACGGTCTTGGTCTGGGCTTCCTTGAGCTTCTTCACGTAGTTCTGCACGTACTTCAACATCGAGTCGTTCTGCGCCTGCAGTGCCGAAAGGGAGTCCATGGTGGTCGAGACGTAGCCATTGCTGACGGCGTCCTTGCCGGGCGCCTGCAAGGACGCGATGATGAAGGTGATCTTGTCCTTGTCTTCGACGATCTTGTCCAGCTCGTCTTCCCAGAGACCGATCACCGACGCGAGCTCCTCGGGGTCCATCTTGAACTGGCCGCCCCCGCCGCCACCGCCGCCGTAGACCCGGCCGCTCTGGCCCAGGATGTCGCCACCCCAGACCGCCTGGACCGCCTGCCCGGCCTCGCCGATGATCACGCTCCGCACCTTCCCCTCAGTTCACCCACCGTGATGGTGCAAAGATTAGCCAACTGTCTCACGCCGTGTCAGCGAATCGCCGCAACGTTCCGACGACGGGGATCCCGGTTCGGTTCCCGGGCACTCCGGGTCACAGTACGTACGTACGGATTGCGAAGTCCCGGCCTTCGGTGCCAGGATTTCAGGATGCCACGCGTAAGCCAGGATCACCTCGACGCACGCCGGCGCCAGATCCTCGACGGCTCGCGCGTGTGCTTCGCCCGCTACGGCTACGAAGGTGCCACAGTCCGGCGCCTCGAGGAAGCCACCGGGCTCTCCCGCGGGGCCATCTTCCACCACTTCCGCGACAAGGAGTCGCTCTTCCTCGCCCTCGCCGAGGACGACGCCATCCGGATGGCCGACGTCGTCGCCGAGCAGGGCCTGGTCCAGGTCATGCGCGATCTGCTCGCCGGCGGCGACCACCCGGCCGACTGGCTCGGGACGCGCCTGGAGGTGAGCCGGCGGCTGCGCACCGACCCCGAGTTCCGCGCCCGCTGGGCCGAACGCTCCGAGCAGCTCACCACCGCCACCCGGCTGCGGCTGCTGCGCCAGCGGGAGGCCGGCAACCTGCGCGACGACGTCGACGTCGACGTGCTCACCGCGTTCCTCGAACTCGTCCTCGAAGGACTCGTTTCGCACCTGGCCATGGGACTGCCGGCCGCCGGGCTGGGGCCGGTGCTCGACCTCGTCGAGGAGACCGTGCGGCGGCACCGGCCGGGCACCGGCTGATCCCCCGTGGTCCAATGGCCCGCGTGGATCTTCTCGAGGCGCACGGCCAGGCGTTGCGGGCTTTCGGCGACGCGGTGCACACCGCCGGCGCCGGCGCCTGGGACCGCCGGACCCCGTGTACCGAGTGGACGGTCCGCGACCTCGTGAACCACGTCGTCGCCGAGCAGCTGTGGGCGCCGCCCCTGCTCGCCGGGGCCACTTTGGACGACGTGGGCGACCGCTTCGACGGCGACGTCCTCGGCGACAGCCCGGAGGCCGCCTGGGACGCGGCGGCCGAGGCCGCCCGCGAAGCGTTCCTCGACGACGGCGTGCTCGAACGCGCGGTGCACGTGTCGGCGGGCCTGCTCCCGGCCCGCGAGTACGGCTGGCAGATGACGATCGACGCGGCGGTCCACGCGTGGGACCTGGCGACGGCGCTCGGTCTCCCCTGCCCGGTGACCGAGCCGCTGGCCGAACGCCTTCTGGACATCGTCCGGCCGTGGGTGGACGAATGGCAGGGGCTGGGGATCTTCAACCCACCGGTCCCGGTGCACCGCGGCGCCGGGCCGACCACGCGGCTGGTCGCCCTGCTCGGACGGCGCTCCGCCTGAACCACCCGCGAAGGTGAGCGCGCCGACACACCGATATCCCCGCGACGCCGGCCGTCGACACGTTAAACTTGTCCGCATCGTCGCAGTACACGCCGATTTCCTACTAGGAGTGACCGTTTCGTGCGCGCAGCGCAGTCACCTGGTGACAGTACCGAGCCGGGTGACCGACCCGGCTGTCCGATAGGTTCATCCCCCGCCGACCGGGCGGGTGCGGAATGATCCACATCCTCTTCGCCGTGCTCGGCGTCCTGCTCTTCGTGCTGCTGACCGTCGGCACCGGGCTGGCCGTCGCCGCCGAGTTCTCGCTGACCGCGCTCGAACGCAGCACCGTCGAGGCCAACGTGCGGCAGGTCGGCGACCGCCGCGCCCTCACCGTGCAGAAGGCCCACCGGACGCTGTCCTTCCAGCTCTCAGGCGCCCAGGTCGCGATCACCCTGACCACGCTGATCACCGGTTACCTGGCCGAGCCGCTCATCGGCGAGCTCGTCCGGCCGCTGCTCACCGGCGTCGGGCTCCCGGCGGGGTTCGCCGCCGGCGCGTCGATCGTGCTCGCCCTGGTCATCGCCACCTCGCTGTCGATGATCCTCGGCGAAATGGTGCCGAAGAACCTCGCCATCGCGCGGCCGCTGCCGACCGCGCGGGCCGTCGCCGGCTACCACTCGCGGTTCTCCGCGCTCTTCCGGTGGCTCATCACGCTCATGAACAACAGCGCGAACTTCCTCGTGCGCAAGTTCGGCGTCGAGCCCCAGGAGGAACTGCGGTCCGCGCGCTCGCCGCAGGAGCTCGGCTCGATCGTGCGGTCCAGCGCCGAAAGCGGGACGCTCGACACCTCGACCGCCGAGCTGCTCGACCGCTCGCTGCGGTTCGGCGAGCGCACCGCCGAGGAACTGATGACCCCGCGCGTGCAGCTCGAGTCGCTCGCGATCGGCGACACCATCGCGGACCTCATCGACATCTCGCGCCGCACCGGGTTCTCGCGGTTCCCGGTGCACGCCGAGGACCTCGACGACGTCCGCGGCGCCGTGCACGTCAAGCAGGCCTTCGCCGTGCCGGCCGCCGACCGGGCCGCCGTGCCGATCGGCTCGGTCATGCGGCCGGTGCCGACCGTGCCCGAGTCGCTGCCCGGCGACGACCTGCTCAACCGCCTGCGCGACTCCCGCTTCCAGCTCGCCATCGTCGTCGACGAGTACGGCGGCACCGCCGGGCTGGTCACCCTGGAGGACGTCGTCGAGGAGATCATCGGCGACGTCCGCGACGAGCACGACGACCACGAAGGCCCGGCGTCGCAGCAGGTCGGCACCGACAGCTGGCTGGTGTCCGGGCAGCTGCGCGCCGACGAGGTCACCGACGTCACCGGGTTCCGGATGCCGGACGGTGACTACGAAACCATCGCCGGGCTCATCCTCGAGCGGCTGGGCAAGATCCCCGCCGAGGGCGACGCCGCCGAGGTCGACGGCTGGCGCCTCACCGTCACCACGATGGACAAACGCCGGATCGCCGAGGTCGAAGTCGCCCCGGTCCGCGCCGAAGAGCCGGCGGAGGTGGCCTCGTGAGCGACTGGCTGAACATCGCCCTCGTCGTGCTCCTGCTGCTGACCAACGCGTTCTTCGTCGGCGCGGAGTTCACGCTGATCTCCTCCCGGCGGGACAGGCTCGAAGCGCTGCTGGAGCAGGGCAAGACGCGCGCGAAGATCGTCATCAACGCGAGCAAGCACGTGTCCCTGATGCTCGCCGGCGCGCAGCTGGGCATCACCATCTGCTCGCTGCTGCTCGGCCGCCTCGGCGAACCCGCGGTCGCGCACCGGCTCTCGGCGTTCTTCGACCTGCTGGGCCTGCCCGAAGCGCTGCTGCACCCGATCTCGTTCGCGATCGCGCTGGCGTTCATCACCGTGCTGCACGTCCTGATCGGCGAGATGGTGCCGAAGAACCTCGCCATCGCCGAGCCCGAGCGGCTCGCGCTGTGGCTGGTGCCGGTGCACGTCGGGTGGGTCAAGATCGCCAACCCCTTCATCTGGCTGCTGAACTTCGTCGCCAACTCGCTGCTGCGCGCGGTGAAGGTCGAGCCGAAGGACGAACTGGAGACGGCCTACACGTCCGACGAGCTGGCCGAGCTGCTCAGCGAGTCGCGCCGGGAGGGCCTGATCGACCAGTCCGAGCACCGGCGCCTCACCCAGACGCTGTCGTCGGTGCAGAAGACGGTGGCCGACGTGCTGGTGCCGACGGCCGAGCTGACCACGCTGCCGTGCGGGCCGACCGTCGGCGACGTCGAGCGGGCGGTCTCCTCGACCGGCTTCTCGCGCTTCCCGGTCTGCACCGACGACGGGCGCCTGACCGGCTACATCCACGTGAAGGACGTCCTCGAGCTGGCCGGCCAGGACCCGGCGACGATCGTGCCCGACGCGAAGACGCGCCCGCTCACCGAGCTGCGCGCCGACGCCCGGCTCGACGTCGCGCTTTCGGCCATGCGCAAGGAGGGCAGCCACCTGGCGCGTGCGCTCGACACGGGCGGCAACGCCGTCGGCGTCGTCGCGCTGGAGGACCTCGTCGAGGAGTACGTGGGCACCGTGCGCGACGGAACCCACGTCGGCGCATGACGGGTGTCGAAGTGCTCGCCGAGCCGGACTGGCTGGCCCGGGAGGCGGCGCACGTCGAGCGGATGCGGCGGTGGACCGGCCCGCACCAGGACCGGCGCTCGCGCGGCGAGAAGCACCCGGTGCTGGACTTCCTGTTCACCTACTACTCGTACCGGCCGTCGCACCTGGAACGGTGGCAGCCCGGGCCCGGCGTCGCTCTCGCCGGGCCCGCGGCGCGGCGCTTCCTGGACCGCAAGGGGTACGTCGCCACCGGCGACGGCGTGGTGCTGGACCCGGCGGGCTTCACCGGAAGCAAGGCGCGGACCGCCGAGTTCGTCCTCGGCCTGCTGTCCGCGACGGCGTCCCGCGCGCCGCGGCTGAGCTGCTTCGGCCTGCACGAGTGGGCCATGGTCTACCGCGAGCCGGCGGACTCGGTGCGCCACAACCAGGTGCCGCTGCGGCTCGGGTCGGCGGGCACGGACGCCGTCGTGGAGGCGCTGGACGTCCGTTGCGGGCATTTCGACGCCTTCCGGTTCTTCACCGCCGACGCGCGGCCGCGCAACGAGCTGACGCCGTCCCGGGAGACGCAGGTCGCACTGGAGCAGCCGGGGTGCCTGCACGCGAACATGGATCTGTTCAAATGGGCGTACAAGCTCGATCCGTTCGTGCCCGCGGAGCTGGTGGCGGACTGCTTCGAGCTGGCCGTGGAGATCCGGACGCTCGACATGCGGGCGAGCCCGTACGACCTGGCCGCGCTCGGCTACCCGCCCGTGCGGATCGAGACGGCCGAAGGGCGAGCCGAATACGCCAGGGCACAGGGCGGGTTCGCCCGGCGGGCGGCACCGCTGCGTGCTCGGCTGATAGCGCACTGCCATCGCCTGGTCAGAGCAGCACCCTGAGCGCGCTCCACTGTGAGTCAGATTATTCTCTCTCCGATACTCACCTGTTAGGGTGATAACGGTTTCATTGCATCGCAGCGCGTGCTTGACATGCCCTCACCCCGAAAGGACGACGATGGGGCGACACACCCGGGACGACGAGCCCGTGCCGCACCCTCAGGACCGCGCGGCCGGCAGGCCGGCCGCTCCGCGCCGCCCGCACCCCGGCGAGGTTTCCGGCGCCCACCCGGTCGCGAACCAGGGCCCGGCACCGGCGAAGACCCCGAAGCGCAGCTCCATCTCCGACGCCTTCGGGATCGCCGGCCGCGGCACCCCCCGCGGCGAGTCGTCCGGCTACTTCGTCTCCGGCGGCGGTGAGGTTTCCGGCTCGTACCCCGCCGGCGGGCGCAGTGAAACCACCGGTGCGCAGCCCGTCGCCCGCCGCGGCGAAACATCCGGCGCCTACCCGGTCACCGGCCGCGGTGAGATCACCGGCGCACAGCCCACCACCCGCCGAGGCGAGAACTCCGGCGCCTATCCGGTCGCCACCCGCAGCGAGAGCTCCGGCGCCTACCCCGTCGCCGGCCGCAGCGAGGCCTCCGGCTCCTACCCCGCCACCGGCCGCGGTGAGACCACCGGCGCACAGCCCACCACCCGCCGCAGCGAGAGCTCCGGCGCCTACCCCGTCGCCACCCGCAGCGAGAGCTCCGGCTCCTACGCCGCCGGGCGCGGCGAAACCAGCGCGAAGCCCACCACCCGCCGAGGTGAGGCCTCCGGCTCCCACCCCGTCACGGGCCGGCGTGCCGGCCGGCGCGGGGAAGCCTCCGGTGCCTTCCCCGTCGCGCGGCGGGACGAGAGCGCCGCCGAGCGGACCGAAGTCATCACCCGGCACGGCGAAGCCTCCGGCGACTACCCCATCACCGCGCGCAGCGAGAACACCGGTTCCCACCGCACCCTGGACCGCACCGACGGCGCCGGCGGCGAAAGCACCTCTCGCCGGCGCCGCCGCGACGACGACGCCGGCGAGACCTCCACCCGCCGCGCGCCGGGCCGCGGCGACAGCACCGGGCCGAACCGCGCCGAGGGCAAGAGCGAAACGACCGGGTCGCACCGGATCGCCGGGAAGGGCGAGGCCACCGGCTCGCACCGGATCGTCGGCAAGAAGGCGCCGCGGCGGCGGATCGCCACCTGGCCGATCGCCTGCGCCGTGCTCGCCGCCCTGATCGGGCTCGGCGTGATCGGCTGGAACTGGGCCGACAGCGAGCTCAACAGCCGCGCCGAGGCGCAGGCGGCCAGCTGCTCCGGCGGCACGTCGCAGATGCGGATCGTCGTCACGCCGAGCGTGCAGAAGCCGGTGACCGCCGCGGCCGACCGCTGGAACCAGGCCGCCACCGTCGTCCACGGCCAGTGCGTGCACGTGACGATCGACGCCAAGCCGTCTTCGCAGGTCCTCGACTCGCTGGTCGGCCGGGCCAACCTGGACGCCATCGGCGGTCTCCCGGCCGCGTGGCTGCCCGAGTCGTCGTACTGGGTCAGCGAGCTGACCACGAAGAAGCCGGAGATGATCGGCTCCCCCGCCCAGTCGGTCGCGAACGCCCGCTCCGCGGACTACCCGTTCGTCGGCCTGACCGGGCCCGGCATCGACGACACCGTGCTCCGCGCGGCCCAGACGTTCCGCGAGTACCTCGAGCAGCCGCCCCAGCAGGCCGACTTCGCCGCCGCGGGGATCAAGAGCTAGACGCGCGTGCCGTTGTCGAGCTCGGCCACCACGGCGAGGTCGTCGTCGGCCAGCTCGAAGTCGAAGATCCCGAAGTTCTCCCGGGTGCGGGTCGTGGTGGCCGAGGCCGCCACGGCGACCGTGCCGGCCTGCAGGTGCCACCGCAGCACGATCTGGGCCGGGGTCTTGCCGTACTTCGCCGCGAGGGCGGTGACGGTCTCGTCGGCCAGCAGCCCGGCGTTCGCGGCCGGGCTCGACGCCGCCGTCACGATGCCGCGCTCGGCGTGGAACTCGCGCAGCGGCAGCTGCTGCAGCCACGGGTGCAGCTCGACCTGGTTCAGCACCGGGACCGCGCCGGTGGCGTCGATCAGGCGGCGCAGCTCCGCGACACCGAACCCGGCGACGCCCACCGCGCGGACGCGGCCGTCGGCGCGCAGCCTGCTCAGGGCGCGCCAGGTGTCGGTGAACGCGCCTTTGGTGCCCTCCAGCAGGCACAGGTCGGCCCGCTCGACTCCGAGCGCGGCCAGCGCCTGGTCGGCCGCGCGACGAGCCGTGTCGTAGCCCTGCGCGGGCACCTTGAAGCTGACGAACAGCTCGTCCCGGGGCACCCCGGCGAGCGCGGTGCCCACCGCGGCCTCGGTCCCCGGCGCGGTGTCGAAGCCGCGGTAGCCGACGTCGAGGGCGATGCGGACGGCCCGGCCGGTTTCGGCGGCGGTCAGCCCGCCGACACCGAACAGCAGCTGGGGGATGCGGACTCCGTCGGACAGGGCGAGCGAAGGCGGGACGGCCATCTACCGGTGATCCTCACGTCGGATGCTGCGCGGGTGTCCCCCATCATTCCACCGCGGCGGCGCGCTTGCGCAGGTATGCCGACGTCGCCGCGTCGGCCGGGAAGAACGCTTCGATCACCAGTTCCGCGACCGTGACGTCCAACGGCGTGCCGAACGTGGCCACCGTGCTGAAGAACGTCAGGTCGGCGCCCTCGTGGCGGAACTTCAGCGGGACGAAGATCTCACCCGGTCCAGGGACCTCCACCTCGGGCACCGGCTGGGCGCACGGGTAGCCGCGCAGCTCGGCGAGGAGGTCGGCCAGGCCGGGGTCGGCGGTCTGGCCGACCTGACGGCGGAGCCGGCCGAGCAGGTGGGCCCGCCACTCGCCCAGGTTGGTGATGTGCGGGGCCATGCCGTCGGGGTGCAGGGTCGCGCGCAGGACGTTGGTCGTCAGCTCGGCGGGGATCCCGGCGACGAACAGGCCGACCGCGGCGTTGGCGTCGACGAGGTCCCAGTTGCGGTCGACGACGGCGGCCGGGAAGGGCTCGTGGCTCGCGAGCAGCTGCCGCACGGCCCGGCGGACGGCGTCCATGTCCGGGTCCCCCAGCGCGTTCTCGGTGTAGGCGGGGGCGTACCCGGCGGCGAGCAGCAGCCGGTTGCGTTCGCGCAGCGGGACGTCGAGGTGCTCGCCGAGCCGCAGCACCATGTCCCGGCTCGGCTTCGAGCGGCCGGTTTCGACGAAGCTGAGGTGGCGGGTGGAGATGTCCGCGGAGATCGCGAGGTCGAGCTGGCTGATCCGGCGCCGGTCGCGCCATTCCCGGAGGAGCTCGCCGACGGGCCGCTGCCGCGCCTGCACCATGGTCGTCACGGAGGCGACGCTACGGCGCCCAAGGCGCCCCTGCCATTACTTCCGGGGTAATGCCACCGCATTACCTCCCGCGTAATCGACGCGCCGCACGCCACCGGCCAGAGTGGTCCTCAGCGCAGGGACGACCGAATCCGTTGTCCCCCAACGAAAGGAACCACCATGACCGACGTCCGCGCCCTCGTCGAACAGTACATCGCCGTCTGGAACGAGACCGACGGCGGCAAGCGGCGCGCCCTCATCGCCGACGTCTTCACCGACGGCGCGAGCTACACCGACCCGCTCGGCGCCGTCGCCGGCCACGACGGGATCGACCAGTTCGTCGGCGGGGCCCAGCGGCAGTTCGCCGGCCTCACCTTCAGCCTGCCCGCCGAGCCCGACGCCCACCACGGCCTCGCGCGGTTCCAGTGGTACCTCGGCACTCCCGGGGCGGCCGAGCCGGTCGCCATCGGGTTCGACGTCGTCGAGCTCGAAGACGGGAAGATCGCCAAGGTGCACGGCTTCCTGGACAAGATCCCCGGCTGACCACCCGGCGTGCGGGCTCCCGGCCCCGGGAGCCCGCACGGACCCGTCAGTCCTTCAGCGCGCCCCGCCAGCGCACCGTCGGGCGCAGCTTCTCCGGGTTCACGCGGTGCTTGTTGGCGCCCACGATGTCGAACATCGACTCGATCAGCGTGTCCGAAAGCAGGTGCGGCTCCAGCCCCAGCCCGACCAGCCCGGTGTGCTTCACGTTGTAGTAGTGCTCCGGCGCCTCGGTGCGCGGGTTGTCCAGGTGCTCGATCTGCACCGGACCGGGGAACCGGTCGGCGACGAGGTCGGCGATCGCGGCCACCGACATGCTCTCGGTCATCTGGTTGAACACGCGGAACTCCCCCGCCTCGGCCGGGTTCTCCACGGCGAGCCGGATGCACTCGACGGTGTCGCGGATGTCGATCAGCCCCCGCGTCTGCGCGCCCTTGCCGTACACCGTCAGCGGCTGCCCCAGCACCGCCTGGATGACGAACCGGTTCAGCACCGTGCCGAACACCGCGTCGTAGTCGAAGCGGGTCGCCAGGCGCGGGTCCGCCGCCGTCTGCGGCGTCTGCTGGCCGTACACGACGCCCTGGTTCAGGTCCGTCGCGCGCAGCCCCCACGCGCGGCAGGTGAATTCGATGTTGTGCGAATCGTGCACCTTGGTCAGGTGGTAGAACGACCCCGGCCGCTTCGGGAACAGCACCCGATCGGAACGCCCGTTGTGCTCGAGGTCCAGCCAGCCTTCTTCGATGTCGACGTTCGGCGTGCCGTATTCGCCCATCGTGCCCAGTTTGACCAGGTGGATCGAGGGGTCGATCTCCGCGATCGCGTACAGCAGGTTGAGGTTGCCGATCACGTTGTTGTGCTGGGTGTACACCGCGTGCTCGCGGTCGATCATCGAGTACGGCGCCGACCGCTGCTCGGCGTAGTGCACCACGGCGTCGGGGCCGAAGTCCCGCACCGCCCCGAACAGGAACTCCGCGTCGAGCAGGTCACCTTCGTAGCTGGTGATCGTCCGCCCGGAGACCTCCTCCCACGCGGCGATCCGGCCGGCGAGGGACTCGATCGGGACGAGGCTTTCGACGCCGAGTTCGGCGTCGTAACCGCGGCGCGCGAAATTGTCGAGAACGGCTACCTCGTGGCCTTTGTCCGATAAGTGCAGCGCGGTCGGCCAGCCCAGATATCCGTCACCGCCGAGAACCAGCACCCGCATTGTGCCGCCTTTCCTGCTCGTTTACGCCCCCGACGCTATCGATCACGTGCTGATGAAGACCTGGCAATAAGCTGTGAATCTCCTATGCGTAGGGGACCCGGACGGCGGCTTCCCGGGCCCACGGGGAGGATGGGGACATGACGACCGTAACCAACGGCGTGCGGCCCCGCACAACGGAGAAGACCCGCCGCCGCGGCTGGGCCCGCCTGGCCCGCGCCGCCGCAACGTCGGTCGCCGCCACGGTCCTCAGCCAGGTCGTCCTGCTCGCCGTGCTCGCCACCGGCGGTGCCGCGGCGTGGGCGAGCACGCTGGCCTGGGCGGCCGGCGCGGTGCTGAACTTCCTGGTCACCCGCCGCTGGGTGTGGGGCCGCACCGGGCGCCCGCGCGTCCGCCGTGAGCTGCTGCCCTACCTGGCCGTCATCGGCCTCGGCGGGCTCGCCTCGATCGGCCTGACGACGCTGGCCGGCTCGCTCCTGACGCCGCTGGACCTGCCGCACTTCTGGTGGGTCGTGCTCGTCGACGGCGCGTACGTGGCCAGTTACGCGCTGGTGTTCGTCGTCAAGTTCACGCTGCTCGACCGGCTCGTGTTCGGCCGCGGCGCAGCACGTACCCCCGCCACCACGTCCCGGTCATGACCCGGGCGTAGTTCGCGCCGTAGACGACGCTGCCGCCCTTCTTGCTCTTGCCCGCCTTGCGCAGCCGCATGCTCATCGGCAGCTCCACGACCCGGGCGCCGCGCGCGGTGACGCCGAGCAGCAGCTCCGAGGACTGGTACTGCGGCTCGTTGAGCGGAACCGAGCAGGCCAGCTCCGCCCGCATCGCGCGGAACCCGAACGACGTGTCGGTGATCCGCCGGGCGGTCAGCACCGTCGCCAACGCCGCGAACACGCGCACGCCCAGCCACCGGACGCGGCTGTCGGCCTCCTCGTGCCCGAGCCGCCGGGACCCGGTGACGAAGTCCGCGGTCCCCGCCACGACCGGGCGGACCAGCGCTTCCAGCTCGCTGTTGTCGTACTGGCCGTCGGCGTCGGTGGTCACGACGTACTCCGCGCCGGCCTCCTCCGCGAGGTGGTAGCCCAGGCGCAGCGCGGCGCCCTGGCCGCGGTTGCGGGGCGCCACACAGACGTACGCGCCGTGGTCTTCGGCGATGGCGGCCGTGTCGTCGGTGCCGCCGTCGACCACGACGAGCACGTCCACGCGCATGCCGAGGCACTCGTCGGGCATCTTCTCCAGGACTTCGCCGATGCCGCCGGCTTCGTTGTAGGCGGCGATGACGACGGTCAGCGGCGCCAGCTCCAGTCCCGGGTGGCGGCCGCGGAAGTCGTCGAGGGCGCCGGTGTCGACGTCGTCGGGGAACGCGGCGAGGCGCTTCCGGCTGGCCGAGGTCAGCGTGGTGAAGCCGAGCGCGCCCGCCACGGGCAGCAGCACGAGGGCGGGGATCTGGTAGCGCCAGGAGAACTGGAACACCGCTGACGCGAAGAGCAGCACCAACCCGCTCGACGCCGCCAGCAGCGCGCCCGCCCGCGCCCGGTCCAGGGGCTTCTTGCGGCGGAACACCGTCAGCAGGCCCAGGATCGCGCCGATGCCCAGCACCGCGCCCGGGACGTACCCGCCGCCGAGCTGGTAGTCGCGGAGGATCTTGGCCAGTGGCTGGTCGACACTCGCGTTCACGCCGTCGTTCTGCTGCGTGACCAGGTCGATCAGCGACTGGTCGGCCCACTGGGGGTAGGTGAGCTGGAACTGCCAGCGGTCCAGCGGGACGTCGGTCGGGTCCTGCTCCCGGGTCCAGGCGAAGCTCTTGGCGAAGTCGGTCAGGATCGCGTCGGCGACGTCGCCGGGCTGTTCCTTCAGCACGTCGACCGCGAACTCGTGCGCCAGCGCGGCCTTGTCCGCGCCCGGGGGCAGCGGGCCCGGCCAGTTCGGGTCGAGGTCGGCGTGGGTGTAGTTGTCCACCAGCCGCGTCTCGCGCGGCTCGGCCGGGCAGAAGACCCGCAGCGTCGGGTCGAGGTGCAGGTTCGCGCAGTCGGCGACGGCGGCGGTGCGGCCGTAGAGCATGTTCCCGGACGGCCCGGTCAGTCCCCACTTGCCGGTCTCCGAATGCACCCGCGCCGAGTACGGCACGAGCACGGCCAGCAGGCCGAGCAGCCCGACGCCGGCCCGGCGCCAGCCCGCCCAGTGCCGCCACGCTCCCCCGGCGACGACCAGGAAGACCAGCAGGGGCAGGGCCAGGGAGATGCCGATCAGCCGGGTCAGCACGCCGAACCCGAGCAGCAGACCCGCGGCGCCGGCGCGTTTCCAGCCCGGGGTGCCCCAGCCGAGCAGCAGCCACAGGAGCCCCAGGAGCACCGCCTCGAACGTCACCTCGGACATGATGTTCTGCTCGATCTGCAGCTGGTAGGCGTCGAGCAGCACCGGCGCGGCGGCGAGCGCGCCGACCCACGGGCGGCCGCCGAGACGCAGGACCAGCCCGTACACGCCGATCGCGATCAGGACCCCGCCGACGTGCTGGACGGCGGTGACCCACGCCAGCCCGCCGACCGCCAGCAGCGGGCGCAGCACGAGGTCGTAGCCGATCGGGTCGAGCTGGTCGGCGCGCAGCGCGTGCAGGTTGTCGATGTAGCGGAACGAATCGATGAACAGCAGCGCGGGCCGGTAGGCGAGCCAGGTCAGCACCCGGAGGGCGATCGCCGGGACGAGGAGAACGAGCAGCAGCCAGTGGCGCTTCGGAAAAGCGGTCACGGTGTCGCGTTTGGACGGTCGAGGCCGGAGAAGTACTTCCACGCCGTGGCCAGGCCATCGGTGAGCGAGACCTCCGGCCGGTACCCGATGGTCCCGGCACTGGCCGAAACGTCGACGACCACGGCGGGCATCTCCCCCGCGGGCGCGTCGACGTGCTCGACCGGCAGTTCGGCGCCGGTCACCTCGCGCACGGCTTCGACCATCTCCAGCACCGACACCGACCGCCCGGCGCCGACGATCGCCCGGCCGGAGTAGCCGCTGCCGAGGGCCAGCAGGATCGCCCGGACGACGTCGTCGACGTGCACGAGGTCACGGCGCTGGCGGCCGTCGCCGTAGACCTTGACGCCGGTGCCGGCGAGCGCGGCCCGCATCATGCGCGGCACGAAACTGTCCTTGTGGGACATTCCCGGGCCGTAGACGTTGGTGAACCGCAACGCACACGTCGTCATGCCGTACGCGCCGGCGTAGCCCGACAGCAGCATTTCGCACGCCGCCTTGGTGGCGCCGTACGGCGTCAGCGGGCGCGGCGGCAGGTCCGGGGTGATCGTCGCGGTGCCGACGTCGCCGATCACCGCGTTGGTCGAGGCGAGCAGGAACGCCGGCACCTCGCGAACGCGGGCGAGCTCGAGGAGTTCCTGGGTGACCAGGACGTTGTCGGCGAAGGTGTCCTCGGGCAGCTCGACCGACTTCAGCACCGACGTGAGCGCCGCGAGGTGCACGATCCCGGTGGTCCCCTGCCGCACGGCTTCCTCGCGGACGGCGGCGTCGCGGAGGTCGCCGGTCACCACGCGGACGCCCTCGAGCTCCTCGGGGAACGGGACCCGGTCGACGACGGTGACCCCCGCGCCCTGGTCGCGGAGGGCCCGCACGACGGCCCGGCCGATGAAGCCGCTGCCGCCGGTCACGACCACGGACGTCCGATCAGGACCGTGCGCATTCGCCATGGCGTCAACCTACCTCCCGTTCCTGTGCGGGGGCCGTGCGCGTACGCAGAACTGCGTATGGCCGCGGTCCCGGCCGGATTGGTGTCCTGGACGGGTCATGAAGCACCGGGGAGGAAGGCTCACCATGAAACGACTCTTCACCGTTCCGGCACTGCTGCTGGCCTCGCTGGCCGGGGCGCTCACCGTGTCCGCCGCGCCCGCGAGCGCGGCGACGACGGATGTCGGCGTCATCCCGTCCAGCCGGTCGTGCCCGGTCGGCACCGAGGCGATCGTCATCCGGATGGACGACGAGGACTCGGGCAACGCGAACTCGCGCGGCGGGTTCATCGGGGCCGTCAGCAGCACGAGCAACACGGAGATGTTCTTCTGCCGGGTCGACGGGACCGCGTTCCGCGGGGTCACGCAGTCCGGCTCGTTCCGGCCCTACGCCGTGCTGAAGCTCGGCGCGAACTGCCCGAACGGCTCGCAGGAGTTCTCGCGCCGGTTCGACAACGAAGACGACAGCAACAACAACTCGTTCTCGGGCAACATCTTCCCGAACGTGAGCGACAGCAACACGCTGCTGCGGTTCTGCCTGTTCGCGCCGGGGGTGGCCACGACGACGGCGTTCCCGAACGTCGGTTTCGGCTACCTGGTGTTCTCGGGGGTCGACTCGTCGGGCTTCTTCCACACCGACGACGAGGACGACAGCAACAACAACCAGTACTCCGCGCCGGCCGGGATCACCAGCATCGCCCAGTCGATCGTGAGCGCCGGTTCGAACACCACGCTGAACGTCCGGATCGCCCGGTAACACCCGGTTCGTATCTCCCTCGGTTCTTCCGGGTCTTTCCAGTCCGGGAGAACCGAGGGGGATCTGGGGTGAGCAGTGAACTGACGGCGCGGTGCCTGCACCGCGCCCTCGAAGTGGTGCGCGAGCTGAAGGCGGCGGGGCCGGGCGAGGGGCTGGCCGGACTGGGCCGGCTGATCGGCTGCGACGTCGTCTCGTGCACGAGCACCGAGCACACGACGCGCAGGCTGACCGGCACGGTCACCGACCGGCCGGAGCAGAACCTGATGCGCCACCCGGAGTTCCGGGCGCACGTGCACCAGCACCCGGGCTTCGCGGCCTACCGCTCCGGTGCGCTGCGGCTGGGCACGTCCGCCGCGCTGAGCGACCTGGCCGACCTGCGGACGCTGCGCGCGCTGCCGTTGTACACCGACTTCTACCGCCCGCGCGGGACGGTGGACCAGCTGCTGTGCGTGGTCCAGGTCGACGACCGGCACGGACGGGTCCTGACGCTCAGCCGGTCACGGCCGGGGTTCGCCGCGCGGGACCGTGAGCTCGTGGACCTGCTGGCGCCGCACCTGGCCCAGGCGTTCGCCCGCGAATCGCCACCGCCGGTCCGGCCGGTCACCGGCGGGCCGGTCGGGGTGCTGACCGCCCGGGAACGGGAGGTGGCCGGGCTGGTCGCGCGCGCCGCGCCGGACCGGGAGATCGCCCGCCGGCTCGGCATCAGCCCCCGGACGGTCCAGAAGCACCTGCAACAGATCTACCGCAAGCTGGCGCTGGCCAGCCGCACGGAGCTGATGGTCCACCTCACCGGCCCCCGGTGAAGGCTTCCGGGGGTGGGCAGGAGCAGACCAGGTTGCGGTCGCCGGCCGCGCCGTCGATGCGGCGGACCGGGGGCCAGATCTTCGCCGCCGCCGGGCCCGCCGGGAACGCCGCGACTTCCCGGCTGTACGGCCGGTCCCAGTCGCCCACGAGGCACCGCGCGGTGTGCGGAGCCTGCCGCAGCGGGGACTCCGCCAGAGCCCACTCCCCCGCCGCGACGCGGTCGATCTCCGCGCGGATCGCGATCATCGCGTCGCAGAAGCGGTCCAGCTCGGCGAGGTCCTCGCTCTCGGTCGGCTCCACCATCAGCGTGCCCGCCACCGGGAACGACATCGTCGGCGCGTGGAGGCCGTAGTCCGCGAGGCGCTTGGCCACGTCGTCGACCGTCACGCCGGTCGCCTTCGTCAGCGGCCGCAGGTCGAGGATGCACTCGTGGGCGACGAGCCCGCCGTGGCCCGCGTACAGCACCGGGAAGTGCTCGCCGAGGCGGCGGGCGACGTAGTTGGCGTTGGCCACCGCCACGAGCGTCGCGCGGCGCAGGCCCTCGGCCCCCATCATCCGGACGTACGCCCACGAGATCGGCAGGATCGACGCGCTCCCCCACGGCGCCGCGCTGACCGGCCCGACCCCGGTCGCCGGGCCGGCCGCCGGCTGGAGGGGGTGGTTCGGCAGGAACGGCGCCAGGTGCGCGCGGGCGCCGATCGGGCCGACGCCGGGTCCGCCGCCGCCGTGCGGGACGCAGAACGTCTTGTGCAGGTTGAGGTGCGAGACGTCCGCGCCGAAGCGGCCGTACTGCGCCACGCCGATCAGCGCGTTCAGGTTGGCGCCGTCGACGTAGACCTGCCCGCCCGCGTCGTGCACCAGCGCGCACACCTCGCCGATGGTGTCCTCGTAGACCCCGTGCGTCGAGGGGTAGGTGATCATGATCGCGGCGAGGTCGGCGCGGTGGTCGTCCACAGTGGACCGCAGGTGGCCGAGGTCGATGTTGCCGTCGTCGTCGCAGCGGACGACGACCACCCGCATGCCGGCCATGACGGCGCTCGCCGCGTTGGTGCCGTGCGCGCTGGCCGGGATGAGGCAGACGTCCCGCTCGCCTTGGCCGCGCGAACGGTGGTAGGCGCGGATCGCGAGCAGGCCGGCGAACTCGCCCTGGCTGCCCGCGTTCGGTTGCAGGGAAACCGTGTCGTAGCCGGTGATCCGCGTGAGCCACGCGCTCAGGTCGGCGACGACCTCCAGGAGCCCGGCGGCGTCCTCGGCGGGTGCGAACGGGTGCAGGCCGGCGAACTCCGGCCAGGTGATCGGCTCCATTTCCGCCGTGGCGTTGAGCTTCATGGTGCACGAGCCGAGCGGGATCATGCTGCGGTCGAGCGCGACGTCGGAGTCGGCGAGCCGCCGCAGGTAGCGCAGCAGCGCGGTTTCCGAGCGGTGGGCGTGGAACACCGGGTGGGTGAGGAACTCGCTCGTGCGGCGCAGCGGAGCGGGGAGCGCGTCGGCGGTGTCGGCGTCCAGACCGTACACATCGGACACCGAGACGCCGAACGCCTTCCACACCCGGGAAAGCCGCTCGCGGGTCGTCGTCTCGTCGCAGGCGACGCCGACGTGGTCGTCGTCGACGCGCCGGAGGTTGACGCCGAGGTCGCGGGCCGCGTCGACGACCGTGTCCGCCCGGCCGGGGACGGCCGCGACGACGGTGTCGAAGAACTCGCCGTGCACGACCTCGACACCGCCTTCGCAGAGCCCGGCGGCGAGCACCGTGGCCATCCGGTGGGCGCGCAGCGCGATGTCGCGCAGGCCGTCGGGCCCGTGGTGGACCGCGTACATCGACGCCATCACCGCCAGGAGGACCTGCGCGGTGCAGATGTTCGAGGTCGCCTTCTCGCGGCGGATGTGCTGCTCCCGCGTCTGGAGGGCGAGCCGGTACGCGGGCGCGCCGTCGGCGTCGGTCGACACGCCGACGAGCCGTCCCGGCAGCTGCCGCTCGAGGCCCTTCCGGACGGCGAGGTAGGCGGCGTGCGGGCCGCCGAAGCCGAGCGGGACGCCGAACCGCTGAGTCGACCCGACGGCGACGTCGGCGCCGAGCTCGCCGGGCGGCCGCAGCAGGGTCAGGGCGAGCGGGTCGGCGGCGACGACCACGGCGGCGCCGTGCTTCTTGGCATCGGCGATCGTCAGGTCCGGCTCGCGCACCGCACCCGAGGCGCCGGGGTAGGCGAGCAGGATGCCGAAGAAGTCGCCGCCGAGCCCGAGCCCGGTGAGTCCCTGGGAGAGGTCTTCGACGACCAGCTCGATGCCGAGCGGCTCGGCGCGGGTGCGGAGCACGGCGAGGGTCTGCGGGAGGGTGTCCTCGTCGACGACGAACCGGTTCGACGGCGATGTGCCCGCCCGGCGCACGAGGGTCATGGCTTCGGCGGCCGCGGTGGCTTCGTCGAGCATCGAGGCGTTGGCGACCGGCAGGCCGGTCAGGTCGGCGACCATGGTCTGGAAGTTGAGCAGCGCTTCGAGCCTGCCTTGGGAGATTTCCGGCTGGTACGGCGTGTAGGCGGTGTACCAGGCGGGGTTCTCGAGGACGTTGCGCCGGATGACGGGCGGGGTGACGGTGTCGTGGTAGCCGAGCCCGATCATCTGCACCATGGGCCGGTTGCGGCCGGCGAGCTCGCGCAGTTCGGCGAGCGCCTGGGCTTCGGTGGCGGCGGGCGGGAGTTCGAGCGGCTGCGCGGACCGGCGGAGCGATTCGGGAACGGCACGCTCGGAGAGCTCGTCGAGAGAGGTGACGCCGATGACGTCGAGGATCCGGCGGAGTTCGCCGGGGCCGGGCCCGATGTGCCGGTCGGCGAAGGGGATGCCCTGTTCCAGCGAGGCAAGTGACGGATCCACGATGGCCTCCTGGGGACAGCGGGGGTGGACCGGGACGGCAGTGTCCTGGTCCTCCCCGCTCTGTCTGACCCCGAGGGGCGCCTGAGAGTTTCGCCCGAGGTTGAGCCGGGCTTGCACCGTCGGCGGGGCCATCAGGTTGTGTCCTGACGACCCGCTTTCCAGAGGCGTCTCGTCCGCGCGGTCCAGGGTGCCTGAGAGGTTCCGGGGAGGACTTGCTCCTTCGGCGCCGAGTTCAAGGTGTGACTCGGACTCTCCCGCGCGGATTCGTCGACCGCGGGGAGAACCTTACTCGCACCCCCGCGGCGGTGATCACCCGGTCCGGCGGGCGTTGCGGCGCTGGGTCAGCTCGTCCGGTTCGTGGGTCTCGACGACGCCGCCGTCGGCGCGTTCGGCCGGGAACTCGTGGATGGTGCCGCTGATTTCCTGCATGGCGCCGCTGACCGCGATGCCGAAGACGCCCTGGCCGCCTTGGAGCAGATCGACGATCTCCTCCGGCGAGGTGCACTCGTAGACGGTGGTGCCGTCGGAGAACAGCGTCACGCGCGCGAGGTCGCGGACTCCGCGCACGCGCAGGTGGTCGACGGCGACGCGGATGTTCTGCAGCGAGACCCCGGTGTCCAGCAGCCGCTTGACGACCTTGAGGACCAGGATGTCCTTGAACGAGTACAGCCGCTGCGAGCCGGAGCCGTGTGCGGTGCGGATGCTGGGTGCGACCAGCTTCGTCCGGGCCCAGTAGTCGAGCTGGCGGTAGGTGATGCCCGCGATCTGGCACGCCGCCGGGCCGCGGTAGCCCACCAGCTCGTCCGGCAGCGAGTTGTCGGGGAACAGCTCACCCTGCTCGCCACTCGCGACCTCAACAGGCTGCTTCTCGGAACCAGCCTCGACCACGCAAGCCTCCCCTCGCCCGACCTGGCGGCCGGCGAATGACAGCCGGAGGAGTCCCAGGAGCGGGACCCGCCGGAGATCAACCGCCACGGTCCGGCCCCAGACCGTGAATCACACCGTGGCGATTTACCTCCTTCGACGGTAAGCGCCCGGACAGTGCCGGTCAACGCGACGCGCGGCAAGCCTCAACGGTCGGATGAGCCTTTGCACCGTTCGCCGTACCCCCACGACGGTGGTTCAAACCTCTTGCGCGGTTTTACTCATCCGAGTAACTTTTTACTCATGCAAGTAAACACCGACCTCATGGCGGAACTGGGGCTCAGCGTCACCGAGGCGGCCCGCCGCGCGCAGATCATCGGGGCGACCATCGGCGTCCTCGCCGACCTCGGGTACCGCAAGACGACGTTCGCCAAGATCAAGGAGCGGGCCGGGCTCAGCAGCACCCGGCTGATCTCCTACCACTTCACGAACAAGGCCGGCCTGATGCAGGCCGTGCTGAGCACGGTCGTCGAGACGAAGAACGAGTTCCTGAAGGAGCGCACCGGCGGCGGGGTCGACCCCGCGGACCGGCCCGGCTACCTGCGGGCCCACATCGAGACGTCGATCGCGTTCCTGCGCGCGTACCCGGAGTGCGTCCGCGCGCTGACCGAGCTGTCGGCCAACGCCGACGACGAGGACGGCTGGGTGATGACGAAGGTGCTGGTCGACGACATGCGCGTGCACGGCCTCGCCCGTCAGCTGAAGCAGGGTCAGGCCGAGGGGGTGTTCGGCGAGTTCACGCCGGAGGTGATGGCGATGTCCGTCGCGCAGGCGATCGACGGGGTGGCCGCGGCGTACGCGGCCGACCCGTCGCTCGACCTGGAGAAGTACGGGCGTGAGGTGGCGGCCGCCTTCGTCAAAGCGACGGCGCCGTGAGGGCCCGGTCGAGGCGGTCTTCGATGCGGGCCTTGGGGGAACGCGCCGACGATCGTCTCGACCGGCTCGCCACCGCGGAACAGGATCATCGTCGGCAACGACATGACCTGGTAGGAGCGGGTGGTCTCCGGGTTCTCGTCGGCGTTGATCTTGCGGACGGCGAGTTTCCCGGCCCGTTCGGCGGCCAGCTGCTCGAGCACCGGGCCGACCATCCGGCACGGGCCGCACCAGGTGGCCCAGAACTCGACCAGCACGGGGACGTCGCTGCCGACGACCTCCGCGAACGTGGCGTCGGTGACTTCGCTGACTGTGGTGTTTTCGGACACGAGGAGCTCCTTCACGGGCGTGGGCGGACGACACACGGATCGGGTGCTTGCCGCGCGAGGGCGCCGGCGAGCTTCGCGGCCAGTTCGCCGCGGATGCCGCCGAGCCGCGCGAGAAGCGCGTCGGCTTCTTCGAGCTTGCGGCGGTAGACCTCGATCGAACTGGCGCAGGAGTCGCCGGTTTCGTGGCCGCTGCGCAGGCACTCGACGAAGGGGCGGGTCTCCTCCAGGGTCAGGCCGACCGTCTGCAGGGTCTGGATTTCCTTGACCAGCTGCAGGTCTTCCTCGTCGTACTCGCGGTAGCCGTTCGCCGCGCGACGCGCCGCCAGGAGACCCTGGGACTCGTAAAAACGCAGCGCACGGGTGGTCACACCCGTGCGCTGCGCAAGTTCTCCGATCCGCATGCCCCGACGCTAGACGTTGCCGTCCGCGTCAAGGCAAGTTCTCACGTATCCGCACCCCGGAAGTCCTCGGGCGACACGGAGTCGAGGAACTCGCGGAACTTCTCGACCTCGTCCTCCTGCTCGTCCGGGATGATCAGGCCGGCCTCTTCCAGTACCGCGTCCACGGCGTGGATGGGGACGCCGATCCGCAGGGCCAGCGCGACCGAGTCGCTCGGCCGGGCGGACACCCGGATGTCGCCGTCGAAGACCAGTTCCGCGAAGAACGTGCCTTCCTTGAGGTCGGTGATGACGACCTGCTCGAGCTCCCGGCCGAGTGCCCCGATGACCTCTTTCAGCAGGTCATGGGTCAGCGGACGGGCGGGCCGGACTCCCTGTTGCTCCAAGGCGATGGCGGTCGCTTCGACCGAGCCGATCCAGATCGGCAGGTACCGTTCACCCTCGGTCTCCCGCAGCAGCAAGATCGGCTGATTCGCGGGCAGCTCGACCCGCACACCGACGACGCGCATCTCGCTCATCGGGCTTCGCCTCCCTCTCGTGCACGCGGGCGCAGGTGCTGGAACGTTTCGGCGCCGCCACTGCCGACGCTACCCGTCATTCCCACGCTGTGCTCGCTGTCGAGACTATCTCGGTTCGCCTGCCGCAAACCCCTGCCTTCACGGTACGGCATGCGGCACCGAACATTCAGTCATTGACATGGGACCGCAAAGAGGATCTCACTGCCCCGTTACGGATCAACACCCCGTGACGCCGCGGATTCCCGCCTTGACGAGGAGCGTGTGGAGCGTCACGGACAGTGCCGCGACCTCCCGGACCACCTCGTCGGCCCTGGACTTCGCTTCCGGGTCACGGTGCCGATACACCGGGGTCACGATCTGCTCCAGCAACCCGACCTCGCGGTCGGCCGCGGCGCGGAAGGCACGCAGGTGTCTCGGCTCGATACCGAATTCGGTCATCGCCTTCACCGTCCGGGCGACCAGCACCGCGTCCGGGTCGAAGAACCCGGCGGGGCCGGGCCGGACCAGGCCGTACTGCTGCAGCTCGGCCAGCGCGGCGGCGTCGATGCCGGCCTGCTCCAGGAGCTCCTCCTGGGTCAGGCGCAGGTCCTTGCCGGTGGCGAAGTCTTCCGCCACGGGCAGGCCGACGTTCTCCGCCGGCGCGTCGATCGGCACCAGCCGGCGCGGCGGGCGGGGCAGGGCCGCGGTGGGCTCGGCGCCCGAATCCACCGCGTCCAGCTGCTCCTTGATGACCTTCAACGGGAGGTAGTGGTCCCGCTGGGCGGCCAGGACGAACCGCAGGCGCTCCACGTCCGCCGCGGCGAACTGCCGGTAGCCCGAAGGCGTCCGGCCCGGCGTGACCAGGCCTTCCGCTTCGAGGAACCGGATCTTGGAGATGGTGACATCGGGGAAGTCCCCGCGCAGCTGCGCGAGTACCGCCCCGATGCTCAGTCCGTGGTTCTGTGGCCGCCCGGCCGCCGTCACTGCGCCCCCTGGCCCCCGTGACCCGGGCCGGTCAGGAAGACCAGGCGGAACTTGCCGATCTGCACCTCGTCGCCGCCCGCGAGAACGGCCTGGTCGACCGGCTCGCGGTTGACGTAGGTGCCGTTGAGGCTGCCGACGTCGATGACGACGAACTCGCCGCCCTCGCGCCGGAACTCCGCGTGCCGCCGGGAGACCGTGACGTCGTCCAGGAAGATGTCGCTGTCCGGGTGCCGCCCGGCGCTGGTGGTGTCGCGGTCGAGCAGGAACCGCGAACCCGCGTTGGGCCCGCGCTTCACGACCAGCAGGGCCGAACCCGGCGGCAGGGCGTCGACACCCTGGACCGGCGCCTCCGCGGCCGGGGCGGGCTCGTGACCTTCGGCTTCGGCCAGGAAGTCGGCCCGGAAGACAGAGGTCCGCTCCGGAGACTGCTCCGGGGGAACGCCGCCGGGCCCGTCGTTCGTGCTCACCTGAGCTCTCCTCCACACATGCTGTGATGCCTAGTACTCAAGAACGTGTAGCTGCCAACGTACCGTGCCTGATCGATTCTCCGAGCCCCGGCTCCCCGAACCGGCGGAGCGGGCTTCAGCCCTTGGTCAGGGCGTCGTACGCCTCGGCTTCGAGCAGGGCTTCCAGGCCCGCCGGGTCGTCGAGCCGGATCTCGATCAGCCAGCCCTCGCCGTAGGGGTCGCTGTTGATCAGCTCGGGCGAGTCGGCGACGGCGTCGTTCACCGCCACGACCTCGCCGTCGACGGGCGCGAACAGCTCGGAAACGCTCTTGGTCGACTCGACCTCGCCGAACACGTCGCCCGCGCTCACCTGGCGGCCGACCTCGGGCAGGTCGACGAAGACGACGTCGCCGAGCTGGTCCTGCGCGTACTCGGTGATGCCGACGCGGACGAGGGTGTCCTCGCCGCGGGTGGCGACCCACTCGTGTTCCTCGGTGTAGCGAAGCTCTTCAGGAGCGGACAATGCCGGTCCCCTTTCATGCCCTCACTGGCGAAACGTGCTGGGCGAAGTCTTACACCCACACGGCGCAGCCGCCCGGCACGGGCCGGGAAAAAGGTCGCGCTCAGTCGCCGGCGGCGCCGGGCGCGACCGGCTCGCTCTCGGGTGAGGCGTCACCGCGCAGGGCGTTGCGCGCTTGCACGACGTACAGCACGCCGGACCAGACGTAGAGGACCGCGCCCCAGATCGTGAACGCGTAGCCGATCGGCCGGGCCACCGCGGCCACGTCCGAGCCACCCTGCGCGAGCAGCAGGAACGGGAACGCGTACATCAGCACGAACGTCGCGCCCTTGCCGATGTAGGTCACCTCCGGCGGGGCGAAGCCGCGGCGGCGCAGCACGATCACGCAGACGCCCAGCACCGCTTCGCGCAGCACCAGGGGCACCACGACCCACCACGGGATGATGCCGCGGACGAGGAACGCGATGAGCGTCGCGAGGATGTAGAGCCGGTCGGCCGCCGGGTCGAGCAGCTGGCCGAGCCGGGACATCTGGTTGAGCCAGCGGGCCAGCTTGCCGTCGAGCCAGTCGGTCAGCGCGCTGAACACCAGCAGCGCGAGCGCCCAGCCGTCCTCCTCCGGCCCCAGCAGCAGCCACAGGAACACCGGCACGCCGGCGAGCCGCAGCAGCGACAGCATGTTGGGGACGTTGAACGCCTGCTTCAGCAGGGACGGCTCGGCGGCGCTCGCCTGAGCGGCTGGTTCGGGTGCGGCTGTGCTCACCCGCTCAGCGTAGTCAGCAGGCGCGGCGGCGGCTCCAGCCGCGCCGCTGCAGTTCGGCGCTGCTCAGCGCCTCGGGACGGCCCCGGTAGTCGGTGCCCATCCAGCGGGCGCGGCCGGGGCGCGCCTCCAGGACGTAGGGCCGCCCGCAGCACCAGACGACGCTGCTGGGGACGGTCGGCGGGCCGGCCGGGCCGGTGGTGTCGTCGGGGGTCTCGTCGGTGCTGGCTTCGGGGCTGGTCACAGCGTCGGCGTTCATCGCTCTCACGGGCTCGGGACGGGTTTCGGGGACGGGAAGCGCTCGGCGCTTCCACCAAGATCTTCGGCCCGCGAAGCCGGATTGTTAACCGGCACAGGCGGAATTAGACCGATCGATTCTTGATGACAGCGTGAGGTTTCGGAGCGTGAACGGAATGTTAATCGTCCATTGTGGACAGTCTAGGGCCGCCCACCGTGACCGGCCGCCACCCGGCCGGAGTAATCTGCGGCACACCTGTGGGCGAGCCGCTCCACGGCGCCCCGCCCCGGATGGGCCAGAATGACCGGGTCCACCTGACCGGGGAGGAAACGATCGCGGTGCCCCACCCGACCACCACGAGGACGTGGCGGCCGCTGCTCGCCGCCTGCCTCGCCGCACCCGCGCTCGCGGCCTGCTCCGGCGAGCCGGCCGCGCAGGCCCCCGCCACGTCGGCCCCGCCTTCGACGTCCGCGGCGGCGTCGTCCCCGACCACCGCTCCCCCGCCACCGCCCGCCGGCGCCGGCTCGTCGGCGCCCGCGCCGGTGACGAAGCCGTCCGGCGCGCCGCCGTCGGTGCCCGGGTCCTGCGGCACGGTGACCGCCGCCAGCGGGCTGACGCTCTACGTGTTCGACAGCGGCTCGGCCGGCGTCAGCTGCGTCGCGGCGACGAAGCTCGTCGGCGACTTCCACCGCAAGATCGCCGGACGCCAGGGCGCCGGTTCGAACGACGCGGTGAACGAGACCGTCGACGGCTGGCTGTGCACCTCCGGGCCGCCGGCCGCGCAAGGCGGCACCACCTGCACGAAGGGCGAGCAGACGGTGTTCGCCGCCGTCGTGCCCTCCGAGTGACCCCTCCCGATCCGTTCCCGCTCCTGAAGGGCCCATGAAGACATTCGCCTACCCCCTGCTGTTCGTCGCCGCGACCGCCCTCCTGGCCGGCTGCGGCGGCGGCGACCCGGCACCCGCCGCGCCGTCCTCCGGCGAGCCCGCACCGGTCCCGGCCGCGGCCGCGGCGGCCGGGTCGACGGCTCCCGGCGTGCCCTGCGGCGACGTCACCGGCACGGGCGGCGCGAAGACGGCGGTCGTCGCGCACGGCCAGGTCGACTGCGCCGCGGCGACCAAGCTGCTGAAGGACTACTTCGCGAAGCTGACCCCGGCCGAGGCGGCCTCCGCCGACGGCCCGGGCCCGGTGGTCCTCGACGAGTGGACGTGCGGCAGCGGCCCGAACGACCCGGTGACGGCGTGCTCGACCGAGGACGGCCGCCAGGTCGAGGGCACCCGCGGCTGACCAGCGCCGCCACCTGGGGGCGCTCGGGTCAGGACTTGAGGTCCGGGAAGTCCTCTTCGCGGAACTCCGTGCCGGCGCCGCGGGCCGGGTCGTTCTCGCGGCCCCGCAGCTCGACGCGGCGGATCTTGCCCGAGATCGTCTTCGGCAGCTCCGCGAACTCCAGCCGGCGGATCCGCTTGTACGGCGCCAGGTGCTCGCGGCAGTACGCGAGGATCGACCGCGCGGTCCCGGCGTCCGGGGAGAAGCCCGAAGCCAGCACGACGTACGCCTTGGGCACCGCGAGCCGGATCGGGTCGGGCGCCGGGACCACCGCGGCCTCCGCCACCGCCTCGTGCTCGATCAGCACGCTCTCCAGCTCGAACGGCGAGATCCGGTAATCCGACGCCTTGAACACGTCGTCGGTGCGCCCGACGTAGGTGATGTAGCCGCGTTCGTCGATCGAGCCGACGTCGCCGGTGTGGTAGAAGCCGCCGGAGAACGCGGCGGACGTGCGCTCGTCGTCGCCGGCGTAGCCGGTCATCAGACCGACCGGGCGGTGCTGCAGGTCCAGGCAGATCTCGCCTTCCGAGGCGCGCTTGCCCGACACCGGGTCGACCAGCGCCACCACGAACCCGGGCAGCGGGCGGCCCATCGAGCCGGGCACCACGTCCTGGCCCGGCGTGTTCGCGATCTGGACGCTGCTCTCGGTCTGGCCGAAGCCGTCGCGGATGGTGACGCCCCACGACTTCTGGACCTGCTCGATGACCTCGGGGTTGAGCGGCTCCCCCGCCCCGACGACCTTCTTCGGCGGGGTCCTCAGCGCCGTCAGGTCGGCCTGGATCAGCATCCGCCACACCGTCGGCGGCGCGCAGAAGCTCGTGACGCCGCAGCGGTCCATCTGCGCCATCAGCGCGCCCGCGTCGAAGCGGTTGTAGTTGTAGAGGAACACCGTCGCCTCGGCGTTCCACGGCGCGAAGAAGTTGCTCCACGCGTGCTTCGCCCAGCCGGGCGAGGAGATGTTCAGGTGGACGTCACCCGGCTCCAGCCCGATCCAGTACATCGTGGACAGGTGGCCGACCGGGTAGGAGACGTGCGTGTGCTGCACGAGCTTCGGCTTCGCCGTCGTGCCGGAGGTGAAGTAGAGCAGCAGCGGGTCGCCGGCCTTCGTGGGGGCGTCCGGGGCGAACTCCGGGGACTCGGCGAACGCCGCCGAGTAGGAGTGCCAGCCCTCGACCGGCTCCCCCACCGCGATCCGCGTGTAGCCGCCGGAGACGTCCGCGAACTTCGGCGCGTCCACCGAGCGCACCACGACGTGCTTGGCCGCGCCGCGCTCCACGCGGTCGGTCAGGTCGGCCGGCCCGAGCAGCGTGGACGCCGGGATGATCACCGCACCGAGCTTGATCGCGGCGAGGATGGTCTCCCACAGCTCGCCCTGGTTGCCCAGCATGAGGATCAGCCGGTCGCCGCGGCGGACACCGAGCGAGCGCAGCCAGTTCGCGACCTGGTTGGAGCGGCCGGACATCTCCGGGTAGGTCCAGCGGTTCTCGCGGCCGTCCTCCTCGACGATCCACAACGCGTACCGCTCGGCGTTGGCCGGGTCGTGCGCGACGACGTCGAACCAGTCGATCGCCCAGTTGAACTCGTCGAACTCCGGCCAGGCGAAGTCCCGGTAGGCCGTCTCGTAGTCCTCGCGGTGGACCTGCAGGTAGTCCCGCGCGACGCGGAACGCGTGGTGGACTTCCGAAGCGCTCACGCTGCCTCCTCCGTTATTCGCCCTTGAACTCCGGCGAGCGGCGCTCCAGGAAGGCCTGGACCGCTTCGCCGAGGTCCTTGCTGGGCAGGAACGCCGAGTTCCACGCCGCGACGTACCGGAGGCCGTCGGCGACCTGGCGCTCGGTGTTCGTCGCCAGTACCTGCTTCGTACCCTGCACCACGAGCGGCGGGTTCGCAGCGATCTCCCCGGCGAGTTCCCGCGCGGCCTTCAGCAGGGCCTCCTGGTCGGCGTGGACGTCGTTGACGAGGCCGATCTTCTCGGCGCGGGCGGCGTCGATGTCCTTGCCGGTCAGGGCGAGCTCGCGCAGGTGCCCCTCCCCGATGATCGAGGCCAGCCGCTGCAGGCTGCCGAGGTCGGCCACGATGGCGACGCGCACCTCGCGGACGCTGAACTTGGCGTCGGCGCTGGCCAGGCGGATGTCCGCGGCGGCGACCACGTCGACCCCGCCGCCGATGCACCAGCCCGAAACGGCCGCGACGACCGGTTTGCGGCATTCCGCGATCGAGCTGACCGCCGCCTGCAGCGACCGGACCTGGTCGAGGAAGGCCGTCCGCGGGCCCGCCAGGTTCTCGCCGCCGAGCATCGGCGCCCAGTCGCCCATCATCGCCGGCAGGTCGAGGCCGTAGGAGAAGTGCTTGCCGCTGCCGGTGAGCACGACGGCCCTGACCTGCGGGTCCGCGTCCAGCGCGCGGAAGACCAGGGGCAGCTCGCGCCAGAAGTCCGGACCCATCGCGTTGCCCTTCGACGGGCCGAGAAGCGTCACTTCGGCCACGGGGCCGTCGACGTCGACCTTGAGGGAAACGAGGCCGGGCAGACTGTCAGCAGTAGCGGTCATGGGGGTCATCTTCACCCATGACCGCGCCGGGCCGCCATTGGCACCTTGTCAACTGATGGCGACGTCACTGTGCCGAGGGGCGCGCGGGATGCTTTCCTGAACAGAGGTCAGCACGACACGGGGAGGACGGTGGGACATGAGCCCGGCCAGCAGCGCGACCGCGATCGAGCCCGATCCCCCCGTGACCCCGGCGCGGCGCGCGTCCCGCCCGATCGAGCTGACCGGCTCGTTCGAGCACGAAGGACACCGGCTCTGGTACACGGAGTTCGGCAGCGGCGACCGCGTCGTCGTGCTCACCCACGGCATCATGCTGACCCGCCGGATGCACGCGCCCCTCGCGCGCCGGCTGGCCCGCGCGGGGTTCCGGGTCGTCACGCTCGACCTCCTCGGCCACGGCGACTCCGACCGGCCGACCGAGTCGTGGCTCTACTCGATGCCGTCGTTCGCGGAGCAGACCCTGGCGCTGCTGGACCACCTGGAGGTCGGCGCCGCGGTGATCGGCGGGACGTCGCTCGGCGCGAACGTCTCGCTGGAAGTCGCGGTGCTGGCCCCGGACCGGGTGCGCGGGCTGATCGTCGAGATGCCGGTGCTGGACAACGCGATCGTGGCGGGGCTGATCACGTTCGCGCCGCTGCTGATGGCGGCCCGGTTCCTGCCGGTGACGGTCCAGGCGGTGGCGCTCGCGGCCTCCCTGGTCCCCCACGGCAACCAGTGGGTCGACGTCGTGACGGACACGCTCTCACAACGCCCGGCGCCGATGGCGGCGCTGCTGCACGGGGTACTGTTCGGCCGGATCGCGCCGCCGAAGTCGGTGCGCCGCAAGATCACGACGCGGGCGCTGGTGATCGGCCACCAAGGCGACCCGATCCACCCGTTCGGCGACGCGGACACCCTGGCGGTGGACATGCCGGACGCGGAGTTCGTCCAGGCGCGCAGCCCGGTCGAGCTGAGGTTCGACCCGACCCGGCTGTCCGACGCGATCCGGGACTTCGCGGCGAGCCGCTACGAGGATTGAAAGTCATCGGCGAGGAGGACCTCGACGTCTTCCTTCATGGCCGAACCGAGTCCGGTGAAGATTGCGTGGGCTGTCCGCCATGCGTCGAGCGCTTCGTCGGTCCGGCCGATCCGCCTGAGGATCCTTCCGAGTTCGACGAGCACTTCAGCACTGTGATGGTTTTGCGCTGCCTCGCCGTAAACATCTACGGCGTCCCGCAGGTGACGGATTGCGTCGTCGGCGCTGCCCTTCCCGTCCCAGATCCGACCGAGCGTCCAGAGCGCCCAGCCGGCCGAACCGACCGCCCCCATCCGTTGGAAGATCCGCAATCCTCGGTAGGCGTGTTTCAGGGCATCATCAGCCAGGCCGAGTCCGGAGAGGGCAGCCCCGAGGTTGACCTCGGCGGTGCCCTCGTTGCGGGAGTGTCTGATCGATCGACATTTCTCCAATGCGCGACGAAGATGGTCGACCGCCTCTTCGAAGCGCCCCAGCGCGAGGTAAGCGGTGCCGAGGTCGTTGAGTGACGCAGCCTGGCCGAACCCGTCGCCGAACTCATCCGCGATGGAAAGGCTGCGCAGATGACAGCTGATGGCCTCGTCATACCGGAGAGCCGCCTGAAAGGCTTCGCCTAGGTGGCCGTGAGCCCATTGCTCACCGAGCCGATCTTCGACGCGCAGCGCCGCGGCGAGCCCGCACTGGTGAATCGCGATGCGTTCTGCCTTGAAGTGGTGCATCGCCAAGAAACAATCCAAGGCATTCGGCAGCTGCCAGCCGACCGTGTACTGGTTCACCTCCGGCGCTCGCTGGACGACCGCCATCAGGTTTTGTCGCTCCATCGCGAACCACCGCCGCGCCTCTTCCCGCCCGCCGAACAGCAGCGGCCGGCAGTCCGCGGGTCGATCGACTATCGGCACCTGTGGGTGCTCGGGGTAGAACGAGTACAGCGCAGCATGGGCGGTGTGCAGGTACCACTGGTAGCATCGCGCGATCGCGGCCTCGCGCGACTCGGCCGGTTCGTCGTCCGATGCGCGCTTTCCCGCGTAGATGCGAAGCAAATCGTGAAACTGGAATCTGCCCGCTGCCACCTCGGCAATCAGGTGAACTGCCACCAGCGAATCCATCCGGTGCCTCGCCATGCCGATCGAGACGCCCAGGAGGTCCGCTGCCGCGGCGATACCGATGACCGGTCCAGGGTGAAGACTCAGCAACCGGAAAGTTCGGGAAAGCTCTTCGGGAAGCGCCTCGTAAGACCACGAGAACACCGTTTCGACTGCGGAAGCCTCATCGTCCCCGAAGGCGAGAAAGTCGAGTCGACGATGTTCCCGGACAAGGTCACGGGCCAGGTCGGCAACCTCGACGTGCGGGTTTCCCACAACCCGCTCGGCAGCGATCCGCAACGCGAGCGGGAGATAGGCGCATTGCCGCGTGAGCTCGATCGTCGCATTGACCTCACGCTCGGCCCGGCCATCTCTGATCACCTCCTTGAGTAGCGCATAAGCCTCCTCGGGAGCAAGCACGTCGAGATCGATGCGGTGGGCTCCATCTCTGGCCACCAGGCCCGACAACGCATTCCGACTGGTCACCACGACCAGGCAGCCGGGCTCGTTGGGCAGCAGGGGCCGGACCTGTTCCGGCGTGGCGGCATTGTCGAGGACTACCAGAATCCGACGTCCGGCGAGCACTGAGCGAAACGTGGCTGCCATGGCCTCGACCTCATCGGCTATGCGGTCGCCAGGCACGTCCATAGCTCGGAGAAAGGCCCCGAGTACGTCGAGCGCCGTCAACGGCTCGCCGGGATCGTAACCGCGGAGGTTCGCGTAGAGCTGACCGTCCGGGAAGTGCTCTTCGACTCGATGAGCCCACCGGATCGCCAGCGAGGTCTTACCAACTCCCGCTGCTCCGGAAATGGCGGATATCACCACCGTGCGCCTCGGGGCGTCGAGCAGTGAGTCCAGCTCTCGGAGTTCGTCTTCCCGACCGATGAAGTGGGTGACGTCGCGAGGCAGCTGTCGTGGCCGGGGAGCCGCCGCGTCCGTCCTCGCTCCATGGCTGGAGCCGTCAGGCGGCCGCCGGCCGTTCCTGCTGCTCATGGACACCCTCCCGGTACCAGCCTGACATCGTCAGGCCGGTACCGGGAGGGCCGACACCCATTTGACTGCCAGCTCGCTATGCGGACTTGACCGGGGCGAGCCCCGCGACCGGGCCGATCACGATGATCGCCGGCGGTCGCACGCCCGAGGCCGCCGCGTCGGTGACCACCGTGTCCAATGTGGACCGCAGGGTGCGCTGGGTCCGCATCGTGCCGTCCTCCACGATCGCCACCGGGGTGTCGCCGGGGCGGCCGCCGTCCAGCAGGGCCTTCGCGAACTGCGGCAGCCGCTCCACGCCCATCATCAGCACGATCGTGCCGCGCATCCGGGCCAGCAGCTCCCAGTCCACCAGCGACCGGTCGTCGCCCGGGGCCACGTGGCCGGAGACCACCACGACCTCGTGCGCGACGCCGCGGTGGGTGACCGGGACGTCGGCCACCGCCGGGACCGCGAACGCGCTCGTGATGCCCGGGACCATCGTCACCGGGACGCCCGCCTCGGCGCAGGCCAGCACCTCTTCGAAGCCGCGGCCGAACAGGTACGGGTCGCCGCCCTTGAGGCGGACCACGAACTTGCCCTCCTTGGCCTTCTCGATCAGCGTCCGGTTGATGACGTCCTGGCTGGCGGCGCGGCCGTAGGGGATCTTCGCCGCGTCGACGACCTCGACCTCGGGCGCGAGCTCGTCGAGCAGCTCGCGCGGCCCCAGGCGGTCAACCACGACGACGTCGGCGCGCGAGAGCAGCCGCCGGCCGCGGACCGTGATCAGCTCCGGGTCGCCCGGGCCGCCGCCGACCAGTGCCACCCCGGGCAGGCTGCCCTCGGGGTGTGGCTGCCTGCCGTCTTCGATCGTGCCGTTGTGCAGGCCGTCGAGCATCGAGTCGCGGACCGCCGCCGAGCGCAGCGGCTCGCCGCCGGACAGGACGCCGAACAGCAGGCCGCCGTGGCGGCCGGACGCCGGGGTGACCGCGGACCCGGACTCGCCCTCGTCGGCGCGGACGCAGAACACCCGCTCGCGCTCGGCCTCGGCGCAGATCGCCGCGTTGACGTCCGGGTCGTTCGTGCAGGCCAGGGCGTACCAGGCGTCGCGAAGATCGCCCTCGGTGTAGCCGCGCTCGTGCCAGACCAGCTCGCCCGCGTCCGCCATCCCCTGCACCGACGGCGTCGTGTGCGGCGACACCAGTTCGACGCGGGCGCCCGCGCTGATCAGCCGCGGCAGCCGCCGCTGGGCCACGCTGCCGCCGCCGAACATCACGACGCGGCGGCCGGTGAGCTGAAGGCCGGAGAGGTAGTGCGGGTCGTCCATGGGCGGGAGTTTATTGACGGTTCACCCCCGCGCCAGCCCAGCGTGGGTCACGCCACCCGGAGATGTTCCGGGTGGCGTGACCGGCTCAGCTCGTGCGGCCCGGCGCCGGGTACGGCAGCAGGGCCATCTCGCGAGCGTTCTTGATCGCCGTCGCGACCTGCTTCTGCTGCTGCGGGGTCAAGCCCGTCACGCGGCGGGCCCGGATCTTGCCCCGGTCGGAGATGAACTTCCGGAGCAGGTCGACGTCCTTCCAGTCGACGTGGGTGATCCGGTTGGCGTGCAACAGGTTCACCTTGCGCTTGCCGGGGCGGTCCCGGTTCGGCTTCGGCATCCGGCTCACCAGCTCGACTTCGTGACGCCGGGCAGCTCGCCGTCGTGCGCGGCCTGCCGCATCTTCACCCGCGACAGCCCGAACTTCCGCAGGTAGCCGCGCGGGCGCCCGTCGGCGGCGTCGCGGTTGCGGATGCGCGTCGGGCTCGCGTCACGGGGCAGTTTCTGCAGTGCGACGACCGCCGCCGCCTTGTCCTGCGGGGACGAAGACGGCGACGCGATGACGGCCTTGAGCTCGCGCCGCCGCGCGACGTACCGCGCGGCGACCACCTTGCGCTGCTCGTTCTTGGCGATCTTCGACTTCTTGGCCATCAGCGCTCTTCCTTGAACTCGACGTGCTTGCGCGCGACCGGGTCGTACTTGCGCAGGACCATCCGGTCGGGGTCGTTGCGCCGGTTCTTCTTCGTGACGTACGTGAAGCCCGTGCCCGCGGTGGACCGCAGCTTGATGACCGGGCGGACGTCGGTGCTCTTCGCCATTACAGCTTCACTCCCCTTGCCTTCAGTTCGGCCACGACGGCCTCGATGCCGCGCTTGTCGATCGTCTTCATGCCCTTGGCGGAGACGCGCAGCCGCACCCAGCGGCCCTCACCGGGCACGAAGTAGCGACGGTTCTGCAGGTTCGGCTCCCAGCGCCGGGACGTGCGGCGGTGCGAGTGCGAGACCTGCTTGCCGAAGCCCGGCTTGCGGCCGGTGACCTGGCACACGGCAGACACGAGACCTCCCGAGTTGATAGTGGTTGTCGTTTTCATTTACTCTACGCACCGTACCCCGCCCGTATTCCTGGAGCCCTCGTGACCCCTGATTCCCGCATCCCGCTCGTCCTGGTGAGCGGTCTCGCGCCGGGACCGAACGCCACGCTCGCCGAACTGCTGCGCGTGGCCGGGCCCGGCACCGCCGTCGTCCACCACGACCTGCGCGAGATCCACTCCGGCGTCGTCCGCCGCCGGCTCAGGCTCGAGCGGCGCGACCAGCTGACCGTGCTCGAACTGGCGCACGGCTGCGTGTCGTGCACGCTGCGCGAAGACCTGCTCCCCCTGCTGCGGCACCTGGCGCGGATGCCGCAGGTGCGCCGGATCGTCGTCCGGCTCGACGAGGCCATGGAGCCGGAGCCGGTCAGCTGGGCGATCCGCAACGTCCTGGTCGGCGACCATCCGGTCGGCGACGACGTCGACCTGCGCGCGGTGCTCACCGTCGTCGACTGCGCGACCTTCCTCGCCGACGCGACCGGCGACGACGTCCTGTCCGAGCGGAACCTGCAGGCCAGCCCGGAGGACGAGCGCACGGTCGCCCAGGTGGCGCTGTCGCAGGTCGAGTTCGCCGACGTCCTCGTGCTGGCCGGCGCCGCCACCGACGCGTGGACCGCCGCGAAGGCCTCCGCGGTCCTCGACCGGGTCGCGCCGTCGGTTCCCCGCGTGGAGCTGAGCCGGATCGACGGGCACAGCGTGCTCGACGCCGTGCCGGCGGACGCGCGCCGCGGCGAGGTCACCGACATGCACGGCGCCCTCCTGCGCGGCCAGCCGCCGGTGCACGTCGACTGCGGCATCGGCCTGGTCACCTTCACCGCGCAGCGCCCGTTCCACCCGGAACGCCTCCACGACGCCCTCGACGTCCTGCTCGAGGGCGTCGTCCGCACCCGCGGGCGCGCGTGGGTGGCCAGCCAGCCCGATGTCGCCTTCTGGATCGAGTCGGCGGGCGGCGGCCTCGGCATCGGCCACGCCGGGCCGTGGCTCGCCGCGCCGGACGGTCCGGAGTGGACGGACGTCTCCCCCGAGCGCCGGACACTGGCGTCCCTGCGGTGGCACCCGGTGCACGGCGACCGCGCGCAGGAGCTCGTCGTGGTGACGGACCAGACAACGCCGGACGAGATCGACGCGGCCCTGCGCGGCGCTCTACTGACCGAAGAGGAACTCGCGGCAGGACCCGAGGCGTGGGCGCGCTACCCCGACCCGTTCGGCGACTGGCACGAAGAACCGTGCGAGGACCCCGAACCCGGCCCGGCGCGGCACGACGCGACCGCGGCGAACCGAAAGGAAGAACGATGAAGACCGGAATCCACCCCGACTACCAGCCCGTCGTGTTCAAGGACAGCTCCACCGGCGACGCGTTCCTGACCCGCTCCACGATCAAGTCGGAGAAGACGATCGAGTGGTCCGACGGGCAGACCTACCCGCTGGTCCTGGTCGACATCAGCTCGTGGTCGCACCCGTTCTGGACCGGCACCCAGCGGATCATGGACAGCGCCGGCCAGGTCGAGAAGTTCCACCGCCGCTACGGGAAGCGGGGTACGCGCTGATGGCCGTCCCGAAGCGGAAGAAGTCGCGCAGCACCACCCGGTCCCGGCGGGCACAGTGGAAAGCCGCCCCGGTGGACCTGGTGCCGATCAAGGTCGACGGCGAGGTCCAGCTCGTGCCGCGGCGGCTGATGAAGCACTTCCACTCGTGACGGTTCCGGTCACGGTGCTGTCCGGTTTCCTCGGCGCGGCAAGACGACGCTGCTCAACCACATCCTCGCCAACCGGGCGGGCCTGCGGGTCGCGGTGATCGTCAACGACATGAGCGAGGTCAACATCGACGCGGCCCTCGTGCGCTCGCGGGAGCGCCTCGTCGAACTGACCAACGGGTGCATCTGCTGCACCCTGCGGGAGGACCTCCTCGAAGAGGTGGCCGCGCTCTGCTCGGAGGACCGGTTCGACCACGTGCTGATCGAGTCGAGCGGGATCTCCGAGCCGATGCCGGTGGCGGCGACGTTCACGTTCCTGGACGCCGTCGCCCACCTCGACACGATGGTGACGGTGGTGGACGCGGCGAACTTCGCCCGCGAGCTGGCGGACGGCGACTCCCTCGTGGAGCGCCGGCTCGACCAGTACGAAGGCGACGAGCGGACGGTCAGCGACCTGCTGATCGACCAGGTCGAGTTCGCCGACGTCCTGCTGCTGAACAAGACGGACCTCGTCCCGGACACCGGCCGGCTGGTGGCGACGCTGCGGCGGCTCAACCCGGCCGCGGACGTCGTCACCGGCAGTTTCGGGCGGGTGCCCCTGGACCGGGTCTTCGGGACCGGCCGGTACGACGTCGCACGGGCTCAGGAAGCGCCGGGCTGGGTGGCCGAGCTGAACGGCGACCACGTGCCGGAGACCGAGGAGTACGGCATCTCGAGCGTGGTGTTCCGCGCCACGCGGGCGTTCGACCCGGCGGCGCTGTGGGACTTCGTGACGCGGCGGCTCGACTCCGGCGAGTTCGGGACCGTGGTGCGGTCCAAGGGGTTCTTCACGCTGGCGTCCCGGCCCGGGGTGACCGGGCTGTGGTCCCAGGCGGGCTCGGTCGCGAGGTTCGAGCCGCAGGGCGTCGCCGGGGAGCCGCGGCAGGAGCTGGTGTTCATCGGCGTCGAGCTGGCAGGCGACGCGCTCCTCGCGGCCCTGCGCGAGTGCCTGGGCGAAGCGACCGGACCGGATCCGTTCCCGGCGTAGGGACCGGTGCACGTCCACTGACGACCGGGCCGGGCGAAACGTCCGAGTTGATCAACCCAGGTTTATCAGTCTAGGTTGACGATCGTGCCGGACGACGAGCTGCTGCAGGCCAGCACCGACCTGCGAGTCGCGCTCGGGCGGCTGGTCCGGCGGCTGCGGCAGGGGTACGTCGTCGGGGAGCTGACGCTGCCCGAACGGTCGGTGCTCTCCCGGCTCGACCGGGAGGGCCCGGCCACCCCGGGCTGCCTGGCCGACCTCGAACGCGTCAAGCCGCAGGCCATGGGCGTCACCCTGGCCGGGCTGGTCGAGCGCGGGCTCGTCGAGCGGCGCAAGGACGACTCCGACGGCCGCAAGGTCCTGATGTCGGTCACCGAAGCCGGGGTCAAGCTGCTCACCGACCGCCGCTCCGAGACCACCCGGCAGATGGCGGCCGCGCTGAGCGAGCAGTTCACCGAGGCCGAGCGGCGCGTGCTGATCGCGGCCATCCCGCTCATCGAGCGCCTGGCGGACGAGCTGTGACCCTGACCGGAACCCAAAGCCGCTACAAGTGGGTCGCGCTCTCGAACACCACGCTCGGCGTGCTGATGTCCGCCCTCGACGGCTCGATCGTCATCATCTCGCTGCCGGCGATCTTCCGCGGCATCGGCCTCGACCCCCTCGCCCCCGGCAACATCGGCTACCTGCTCTGGATGATCCTCGGCTACCTGCTGGTGCAGGCCGTGCTGGTGGTGACGCTCGGGCGGCTCGGCGACATGTTCGGCCGGGTCAAGATGTACAACCTCGGCTTTGTCGTCTTCAGCGTCGCGTCGGTGGCGTTGTCGTTCGACCCGTTCCACGCGGGCGGCGGCGCGCTGTGGCTGATCGGCTGGCGGGTCGTGCAAGCGGTCGGCGGGTCGATGCTGACGGCGAACTCCGCGGCGATCCTGACCGACGCCTTCCCCGCCGAGCAGCGCGGGATGGCGCTCGGGGTCAACCAGATCACCGCGCTGGCCGGGCAGTTCCTCGGACTGGTCGTCGGCGGGCTGCTCGCCGAGATCGACTGGCGGGCGGTGTTCTGGGTGAGCGTCCCGTTCGGGCTGCTCGGCACGATCTGGTCGATCCGCAGCCTCCGCGAAGTCGGGACGCCCCAGCGCGCGAAGGTCGACTGGGGCGGCAACATCACCTTCGCCGCCGGGACCGCGGTGCTGCTGTCCGCGATCACCTACGGCATCCAGCCCCACGGTGGCGCCGCGACCGGCTGGGGCAACCCGTGGGTGCTCGGCGGGATCGGCGCCGGCGTGCTGCTGCTCCTCCTGTTCGGCGTCCTCGAGACCCGCGTGGCCGCGCCGATGTTCCGGCTTTCGCTGTTCGGGATCCGCGCGTTCGCCGCCGGCAACGTCGCCGCGTTGCTGACTTCGGTCGCCCGTGGTGGCATGCAGTTCATGCTCATCATCTGGCTGCAGGGGATCTGGCTGCCCCTGCACGGCTACGACTACGAGCGGACGCCCTTGTGGGCCGGCATCCACCTGCTGCCGCTCACCGTGGGGTTCCTCATCGCCGGACCGGTGTCCGGGTACCTGTCGGACCGGTTCGGGGCCCGGCTGTTCTCGACCGGCGGGCTGCTGCTGGTCGCCGCGGCGTTCCTCGGCCTGCTCGCGCTGCCGGTGGACTTCCCCTATCCCCTCTTCGCGGCCCTGCTCGTCGTCAGCGGGATCGGCCAGGGCATGTTCTCCGCGCCCAACACCTCGGCGATCATGAGCAGCGTGCCGACCGAACAGCGCGGGGTCGCCTCCGGCATGCGGGCGACGTTCCAGAACTCCGGGACCTCGCTGTCGATCGGCGTGTTCTTCTCGCTGATGATCGCCGGGCTGGCCTCGTCGCTCCCCCGGACGCTGACCAGCGGATTGCAGGCCCACGGCGTCCCGGCCACCGTCGCCGACGGCGTCGCGCAGCTGCCGCCGGTCAGCACGCTGTTCGCGGCGTTCCTGGGCAGCAACCCGGTCGGGCACCTGCTCGGCCCGGACGTCCTGGCCGGGCTCTCCCCGGCCGACCGCTCGGCCCTGACCGGCGGGGAGTTCTTCCCCCGGCTCGTCTCCGGCCCGTTCCACCACGGCCTGGTGGTCGTGTTCACCGCGGCCGCGGTGATGGCCGTCGTCGCCGCGGTGGCGTCCGCCTCGCGCGGCAAGCGCTACTTCCACACCCCCGAGGGATCGAAGGAGTCTCAATGATCGTGTCAAGCGCCGGCTGTGGCTGTGATCGGTGGTGAGGGATGGAACTCACGGCCGTCGCGCAGCAGTGCCCAGATGACG